>CAYNTW010000057.1:0-34960 GCA_964400085.1 uncultured Steroidobacteraceae bacterium
TGCTTTCAATCCGCTGTGCGCATACGATTCGAAATTCACCTGCCCGGTACCGCCGTCGGAGAATAGGCTGACAGTTGCTGTCGTTGCCGGGGAGAAGGCCTACGCGGGCGGCCACTGACGACCATAGCCGGACGCAAGACCTTTGCGCCCCAGTGCGGAGACTCGTCGGCGGCGAGTCGCCCCTTTTGCCACGGATCGGGTTCCGGGTTTGGCGAGCTCATAGAACTCGTGCAACTTGCGCTGAAGCGTTCTTCTATCTGGCAGGCGCGTCTGATATTCCGCGATTAGAGCAGGCGAGGCAGCACGACTCAACGCGTACTCCACGACTTCATTGTCCTTCGACGCGCAGAGCAATACGCCGATGGCCGGATTTTCGTGTGACTTGCGTACGTCGCGATCGAGAGCCTCTAGATAAAACTCCAACTTCCCCAGATATTCGGGCTTGAATTCATCGACCTTGAGCTCGATGGCTATAAGGGATTGTAGTTCCCGGTGATAGAACAGCAAGTCGAGCCGGAAGTCCTGACCCCCGACCGGTAGCAGATATTGTTCGCCGACGAACGCGAAGTCTCGCCCCAACTCCAGAAGGAATCGCTTCAGGTTTGCAATTATCGCCGACTGCAGTTCTTGCTCGGAATGCGCTTCGGGCAGGCCCAGGAAGTCCACGAGGTAACTGTCTTTGAAGATGGTTTCGGCATCCGGGTGCAATTGTGTCACCGCTGGTGACACTTTTGGGCGCCCCAGAACGGCGCGCTCGAAAAGTGCGCCGCGCAGTTGCCTGTCCGTTTCACGCTTATCCCATCCTTCCCGATGAGCGAGACGCAAGTAGAATTCTCGCTCTTCTGCAGATTTACAGCGGCTGAGTATGAGGAGGTTGCCGCTCCAGCTGACACGTCTTACCAATTGCGCTGCAGCTTTGTGATCCTTGTACGCATCGTAAAACTGCCGCATGCGGAACAGATTGCGGCGCTCGAATCCGCGAAGATCCGAATGACATTTGGAAATGTAACGCGCCAGCTGGTCAATGACACCCTCGCCCCATATCGCCTTTTGAAGCTTCAAACTGATGTATCGGCCCACTTCCCAGTAAAGAGCGACCAAGCTCGCGTTGACCGCTTGCAAGGCGCGTTGACGCGCGCCGCGGATTAGATCGACAACTTCGCGAAATTCGGACTCACGCCCTGGAAAATCGGGCGCTGTCGCTGCCGCTCGGCTTGTCAGGGGCCGTTTTTCTAGCTTCATGAATCAACAGCGATATTGAGCCTGGAATCCTTTCCACATTGTAGACCCAACGACTCTACGTGGAAATCCACGGACACCAGTGCTAGGCCAGAAATTTTGGTTTCGCACATCGATACAACACGTCCCGCGAGCTGCGCGTCTGAACCACTGTGGAACTGACGTGGGAGACTGACGTACGTAGCGCGGCGTGTATCCACTGCGGTTGTTGGGACGGTCGCAGCTACCGTCTCAGGTCCTTCCATGGTTCGGTATGGCGGCTTCGAAGCAAGCGTGCCGATTCTTCGAACGTCTCAGAATGGCCGAGAGCGCTCGTCACCGGAGTGCTGCAGGCCCACGCGCCCACTGAGTTTATTGAGGCGCTCGACGCCGGCGAGTAGCTCATCGCGCTCCTCACGCAAGCCTTGGATTTCGGTAGACGAGGGTAGATACCACCAGGCCACCACCACCGAGGCGGCCGCACACATCACGTTGGTCCCCACGACCATAGCGCCACACGAAGATTCGCCGCGCGCTGCACACGGCAGTGAGTCGGTCGCGCGCTCGCTTTCGGCCTGGATCCCACGAGCACCCAACGCCAAGCGGCTGCGGCGCACCTCGCGACATTTTGGAACGTTGCAACTGTTCGCTGTATATGATTGGATATCGCGCTTTCGGGGAAGGTGGCGCGAATGGGGTCTGGCGGAATTCGGGGTGCCGTGGGTTGCGGCCTGCTCGGCGTCAGCTGTGTGATCTTGCAACCGGCGGTTGCGGATGAGAGTCCTCCCGCAACGCAGGACGTCATGGTCGCTGATTCGATGGCACGCAGTTTGCCACGCCTCGAAGAGGTCACTGTGTACGCGCCGAATGGTCCCGGCCTGCCGCTTGGCGGTGTCATCATCACGCGCGCGGACATGCAACTCTTCAACCGAGACACACTCGATCGAGCATTCGCGCTCGCCTCGGGGACTTCCGTCAGCATAGTGGGCGCTCGTAACGAGACCGACATCTGGATCCGCGGTTTCGATCGCTGGCGTGTACCGTTGTACCAGGATGGCATCCCGGTTTATCTCCCGGTGGATAACCGCATCGATTTCGGTCGCTTCAGCACCATCGACCTGGACTCGGTGCAAATCTCGAAAGGCTTCGCTTCGGTCATTGACGGGCCGGGCGCGATGGGCGGCTCGGTCAACCTCGTCAGCCGACTGGTGTCCAAGGAGCTCGAGGGCGAGGCGCGCTATGAAGACAACCTCGATTCGCGCGGCTCGCATGCCGAGTCCATCGCGGACGTTTTTCTCGGAACCCGCCAATCCAACTGGTTCATCCAAGGCGCCGGCTCCTTCGATCGTCGCTCGCACTTGCGGCTTTCGGATGACTTCACCCCAGGCACGCTGCAAGGGCCGGGTGACCGCATCGACTCATTCCACCAGGACTATAAGATCAATCTCAAGGCGGGTTTCGACCCCAGCCCAGGCACGGACTACAGCCTCAACTACATCGACCAGCACGGTCGCAAGGACAACGCTCCGCCTGACAGCACCATTGCGAAGTCGTCGCTGAATGCGGTGAAGTACTGGACCTGGCCCGCCTGGAACAAGAAAAGTTTGTACTGGCTCTCGCAAAACGCCCTGGACGACTCGGGCTCGTATGTGAAGGTGCGCCTCTACTACGATCGATTTTTCAATCAGCTCGACTCCTACGACTCCATCGCCTACAACACCCAGAACACGCCGAAGTCCTTCAACAGTACCTACTACGATAAAGCGGCGGGCGGCAGCGCTGAGCTCAGCGAGACCATCGCCGGTGGCGCGGACACGATTCGTGTGGCGGCTCACTACCGATGGGACCAGCACAACGAGACGGAGAGCACTCGCAACGCTCCGGGCGCGCCGTTCTACCAGCAGCCCTGGGAGACCGCCGAAGAGAGCACCTATTCGGTTGCCGTCGAAAACATCTACCGTCCTTGGAACTCCTGGCAATTCGTCGCCGGCATGAGCTACGACGCCCGCCACCTGATTGGGGACAGTCAATGGGTCGGCCAGGGCACGACCCCGCCTTTCGGACATTCATTCGCATATCCGGTGGCGGACAAACACGCATTGAACGGCGAGATTGCCGCAATCTACTCCTACAGCGATACGGGCACCGCGCACATCAGCTACGCCGACCGGTGGCGCTTTCCAACGCTATTCGAGATGTATAGCACGCGATTCGGAACGTTCATCAACAACCCGAACCTGAGACCCGAGCGCTCGCACTACACTCAGGTCGGCATAGCCGACACTATTTTCGAGACACACGTGACCATCAATGCCTTCCTGGCAAAGATCACCAACGCAATCACTCCGGTCGCGGTGTCTCCCACCGTGAGTGAGAGCGAGAACATCGGCGCCGAGCGCCAGCAGGGTTTCGACATCGAGCTGTCGCGCCAACTGCTCGCGACCTTGGCTTGCGGGATGAATTTCTCCGACCTCATCCGGGTGGAATTATCGGGCGGGGCGGTGCCGACCGACACGCCGGGGCAAAAGCTGTTTGCCTACCTGGAGTGGCATCCCTTGCCACAACTGGCTGTGGTACCGAACGTCGACGTGGAGAGCAAGCGGTGGTTGCAGAATGCCGTCAACAACCTGAACTATTATCGTGGTGGCAGTTTCACTCTGGTCGGTCTGAAAGCCGCGTATCAACCGGTCCAGCCGGTCACCATAGAGGTGGGAAGCACGAACCTGCTCGACCGCGACTACGTCATTGAAGACGGGTATAACGGTCCGGGACGCGAATACTTCCTGAACGTGCGTGTTGATTTCTGATACGAGGGTGTGTCATGCGTTCGACATCAATAGCTTTGGCTTGGCTGACGGGATGGGTGCTCGTGAGCATCAGCGCCCTCCCGGCTGTCGCGGCTGACGATCCTTGTGGCGCGTTCAAGTGGAACGTCACCGAGGAGCGCGCCGTCTTCTCGCAAAAGCCTCATTCGGTCACGGCCGGCCCTGACGCCTCCTCCGCGCCGGCCTTGAAAACGAAGACTCTGTACGAGGTCTCGCTCGCTCCGCAAGAAAGCGTAAAATTCAGCGCGCCACCGGGAAAGAAGGGGCTGCCGGACGGGGCTTTCGCCGGCATGTTGCATTTCCGTGTGCCGACCGCGGGACCGTATCGCGTCTCTCTCGACCAGGGGCTCTGGGTCGATGTGGTGAATCACGAGAAGCTCATCGAGTCGACAGACTTCACCGGTGCTCACGATTGCAGCGCTCCGCGCAAGATCGTGCAGTACAACTTGCCCGCCGGCGAGGACCTGGTATTGCAGCTCAGCGGAGCGGCAAAAGACCATGTCCGTGTCGCGGTCACACCCGCCGCCGCTCCGCCGCACTGAAAGTTACCCTATAATATGGGTTTTCAAGGAGCTCTCGCGTTTGAACGATCTTACGTCTCGCCACGGATGGGTGACGCTTTTCACCTTCCTGATCCTGGCCGCCCACCCTTGCGCGGCACCAGCGGCCAAAGTCTCCAGGGCGGTCGAAAATCTGAGTACGATGAGCGCCGCACTGGAAGAGGTTACCTCACACGTCATGCACTGCGTGGTGCGCATCACGGGTGAGACGTTTCTAGCCGAGCAGGAACCGTACGACGACAGGGCCCAATTAAACAGCAACCCCGCTTCCGCGAGCGAGGTGGAAGGGTCCGGTATCCTTGTCTCCGCGGACGGTTACATCGTAACCAACGCTCACGTGGTCACGGGTGGTCACCGCATACGAGCATTCATCTATCGCACCGAGACGCAAACCGAGGTAAAGCCGGCGAAGATTGTCGGTATTGATCAGACCAGCGACCTGGCGGTTTTGCGTGTTGAGGCACAAGGCCTGCCGTTTATCGATTTGAAGGACGTGGCGCAGGCAAAACAAGGCGAGATATCGCTCGCGATCGGCGATCCGTATGGAATGGACCGCTCTGTGACCATGGGAATCATCAGCGCGGTCAACCGGCAGATCAAGCCAGATGATCCCAGGATGTGGATCCAAACGGACGCGGCCGTCAACCCAGGCAATTCCGGAGGCCCGCTGGTCGACGTGCGCGGTCGTCTGCTCGGCATCAACACAATGAACTACTCCGAGACCGGCGGAAACCAGGGCATCGCGCTGGCAATCCCTTCCTTGACCGTGCGTGAGGTTACCGAGGCACTCATCGCGCACGGCAGAGTCGACCGCGTGACTCTTGGAATCGCACCACTTGCCTTCAACGCGGGATTCGCGGAAGCCTTGCACCTGGAAATGAGCTCCGGAATCCTCGTGGAGGACGTCGAGCTCGGCGGCCCGGCGGATCGGGCCGGTTTGAAGCCGGGGGATGCGATTCTCAGTATTGATGGCAGAAACGCCTCCACGACGGTAGAGCTCTCCGAGCTCCTCAACACCCTCGAGCCAGGTGTACCTGTCAGCGTGGACGTATCGCGGGCTGGCAAACGGCAGAGTTTTCAGGTCGTTCCCGAGCTTGGCGAAGGCGATCCCGTGCCCTTGGCGGCTCTCGTGAATGAAGGCAGAAACCTCATTCGCCGGCTCGAAATCCTGGGCCTCCCCTTGAACAGACGAATCGAGCTCGCCGTGGGACCCACGCGATACCCGCACGGTGTAGTGGTCGCCGCTCGCAGCAGTACGCTGCACGTGAGCGGGGATGCCCTGCAAGTGCGCGATATCATCTACCAAGTCAACGGACAGGATGTCGACAGCCTTGAAAAGCTCCGGGAGGTGTTGAAAGGAATCCCGGGCGGAGCACCACTCGTTCTGCAGGTGGAACGTAACGGTCGGCTCCTCTATGTCCCGCTGGGAGCCGCGCGGGACTAAAGTCATACCCGCTCACCTTTCGAACACCTTTCTCCGCTTCTGAACGTTAGCTGAACGCCGCGCGACAACACCGGTCAGTCAACCGACGCTGTTGCAGCACGTTTCGTTGTGCACGGACCAACAACCTGCACTTCAGAAAGGGAGATCTCACTCATGCCTCGCCTCTTCGCCGCTCTCGCGCTCGGTACCGTGACAGCGACATGTCTAACCGCCTGCGGAGGATCTGGATCGGCCGATTACGTCAGTGGTGACGGCGGCGGCGGTGGAGGTGGTGGTGGTCCACCACCTCCACCTCCTCTGGTGAGCTACATCGGCACCACTGGAGTGTTTGCAGCGTGGGTGGACGATACGACCGGTGAATTTTCCGCGGCATCGATGAACAGTTATGCGGGCAAAAAACAGAGTCTGCGAGGCACCGTGGATTTTCTGACCGGCCAGAACTTAGGTCAGCCCGCAGGCGTCGAAGTCTATAAAGGTAACGATGGGCGTATCTACGCGCTGGACCTGACAAACACCGATACGCCGGTACAGCAGCAGCTATCGAGTGAATTTGCCGCCACAATCGATGACACGTGCACGCTCTCGGGCACCACGGTTCCAGGCGCGAACTACGACTATGTGGGAGTGTATTTCACGGCCGATCTCCAGGTTCCCACCAACTCCTCATATATCTATCGGCTGCCGGGCCCGGACGGTGTCTGTAACACACCGGATGACGTCATTCATATGGTGAAAACGGGAATGTCACCGGGCGACACACCCATTACAGCCTCAGGAATGCCAGTTGCCACTGTGCGCACGGCGCAAGGTGGAATCGCAGGTTTCGTGGTGAAGAGCGGAGCGTCGCTCGTGCTCGTGGACAGCAACTTCGCAAATCCCATTGTGTTGGGCACCTTCGCAGCGCCAATTGACGTCGCGGTGGCGTTGCCCGTCGGAACAACACAAGGTTATCCCACGGGTCAGCTCTACGTCGTGGACGGAAACATCGTTTACGTGGACTACGTTGCCCGCTCGATTTCCGAGCCGCTGTTTTCCATTCCCAACTGGAGCCCTACCAACGCCGGAGCACTGTTCGCCGCCTCGCCCGAAACACTCTATTTCTCCATCAACACGCCACCTTCCGGCTCGACACCCGCCGCGATGGCCATCTACTCGATGCCCGCTGACGGTTCGGCCGTTCCCGTGGTAGTGGATAGCGAGCCGGGGCGAGTAGCGACGCTGGCCTTCCCTGTACAGGGTTCAAGCCTCCTGTGGGGAGTGGTCAATCCGACCTATACCATCCGCGCTCTGCCCGTTGGAAGTACGGCGGCAACGACACTCGTTACCAGCACCCAGAATGGGGGAACGTTCATTGCCACGGCGAGCACGGTGTATTACGAGACGTGGACCGCATCAACGGATTCGTCGACGCTCACCGTGACGCGTAGCGGAACTGAATCCGGCATCGTCGGACTCGACGGCACCGTCGTCCAGGCACCTCTCGCCAGCTCAACGTTCGTCAGCGGCGGTGAGCAAGAGCCCTGGCCCGCGGACACCGATACGACAACTACAAACACTCCCTATGAAACTGTGTTTCAGGTGCGCGGCCTTTCGACTGTGACAGTGACGAATCCGGCGACGGGTTATCAGTATACCGAGGACAGCGTCAGCGGCGGAACCCTCGTTGCCATCGACACAACGTCGAACCAGGTGGTGACGACCGTCGGCACGCTCCCGGTTAGCACAGCAACCGCTCTCACCGGTAACTTCCGCCTGAGCTCACACACTGGCTTTCTCGAAGCCACAAATCCGCTGTCCACCGGCAACCCGACCACACGCGACCTGTATGTACTCAACTCCAGAGACTCGAACAGCTTGACGCGGGTGACGGGGAACCTCTGAGGAAAATGCCTGGATTGCAATCCCGGGCGCAGTAGAATGGGGGTCATGGACGACCCCCGCAACTGCGCCGCCAACCTTCGCATGCCCCCGATTCTTTACGGAACCGCATGGAAGAAAGCGGATACCGAGAGCCTCGTCCGGGCAGCAATCCAGCAGGGATTTCGTGGGATTGATACCGCCTGCCAGCCGAAGCACTATAACGAGCCAGGGGTCGGTGCGGGAATCGCCGCGTGCCTGGGCGATGAGGCATCTGGCGGCAAGCTTACGCGGGCGACCTTGTACATCCAGAGCAAATTTACCCCGTTGTCCGGTCAGGACCCGGCGCGCATCCCGTATGATCCGACAGCTCCCGTCGCCGAGCAGGTGAGACAATCTCTCGCCGCTTCGTTACGGAATCTGCGAACAGAGTATCTGGACGGTCTCATCCTGCACTCTCCTCTGCGGACCGCCGAACAAACATTGGAGGCTTGGCAGGTGATGGAATCGCTGGTGGATGCCGGCGCAGTGCGGTATCTCGGAATCAGCAATTGTTACCAGCTCGACTCATTGCGGTTTCTACATGAGTCGACGCGCATCAAACCCACCATCGTCCAGAATCGATTTTACGCGGACACCGCCTACGACCGTGAGATCAGGACGTTCTGCCGACAACACGCGATGGATTATCAGAGCTTCTGGACCCTGAGCGCCAATCCACACATTCTCGCGCATCCCACCGTGACGGGCCTGGCCTCGAAGTACCGCAGGACGCCAGCGCAAATTCTCTTTCGCTACCTGACGCAAATCGGCGTCGTGCCTCTCACCGGAACCCGATCCGCGACTCACATGCGCGATGCCCTGTCCATTTTCGAATTCGAGCTCGCCGATTTCGAGCGTGCGGCGATGGACGCGCTGTTCTGACGCGGTACGTGGAGGGCACTCTGGTGAGCCATGGTCTGGGCAGCGCCGGCATCGGCAGCATTTCACGCTGCCGGGGCACACTTGCGGCGCTGTCGACGTTCGCGAGCGCCGCCCTGCTCGCGGCGGCACCAACTCTTGCGGCCTTACCGAGCTCCCCGGCGGACTCGAACGCACCGCCAATAGTCAACCTGCCTTTTCCCAATCGCCGTGATCCTCCGCCCTACCGTAGATTGAGTGAGGCCGAGGCTGCGCGCTACGATCTGGGAATGGCGGTGTTCAACACCCAATTCGTAGTCGCCGGCACCCCCAATGCCGGTCGCCGGGATGGTATCGGGCCACTTTTCAACGCCGCCTCCTGCGATGAATGCCACAACAATGGCGCTCGCGGGCGCGGCCCCACGGATGACGGACCGCTTCCAGCGGCACTCGTGATTCAACTCGGCGCACCCTCACCGAGCAACCCTTCGGATCCCGAAGGCGACCCGGTCTACGGGCGCGTTTTCAACACGCTCTCAGTGCAAGGACTCCCGCCAGAAGGCGTAGCCACGGTCGTCTACGCTGAGACTTCGGGGCGGTACCCCGACGGTGCGCCCTGGAAGGTACGCATACCGAGCTATACGCTCACTCAACTCCGCTACGGTCCTCTATCGCCCCATACGATTCTCAAACCACGCCTTGCCCCGGCCCTGTTCGGCGCGGGACTACTGGATGCGATCGACGACCCAGAGGGATCCTCTCATGGGCGCTTCGGGTGGCAGGCCAGCGCGACCTCCGTCTCCGACCAGACCGCACGCGCATTCGCACGTGAAATGGGACTGACATCGACGATCATCCAGCATGACGACTGCACCGCCACACAAACAGCATGTCTGCAAAAGCCTGGTGGAGGGTCCCCCGAAATCTCGAATGAGTTGTTCGAGGCGGTAGTGAACTTCCAGCGCTGGCTGGCGGTTCCCGCCTCGCCCACACCGCCCGCACAGTCGGACCCCGCGCGGAAGCACTTTGTCGAGCTAGGGTGTAGCCACTGTCACCAACCTGAGTGGTCTATCAAGTTGGCTGACAACGAAGGGCACACTGTCGCCGCAACCATCGCACCGTATACCGACCTGCGCCTCCACGATCTCGGCAAAGGGCTGGCGGACGAGAGTATCGCGGGCGAGAAGGTTGCGAGCAGGTGGCGAACTGCGCCCCTGTGGGGACTAGGCTATCGCATCGCCTTGGAGCGCCATCCCACATTCCTCCACGACGGCCGCGCCCGCTCCGTGGAGGAAGCTATTCTCTGGCATGATGGCGAGGCGCAGAACGCGAGAGACCACTTCGAGCGTTTGCCTGCGGCAGAGCGCCGGGATGTCTTGCATTGGCTCGAAACTCTGTAGTGACACTCAGCCGTCAGGCGATATCGACCTCCGGCCCCCGGTGAAATATCAGCTCCTCGACCGGCCGCCCGCCCAACAGGTGCTGCTCGATGATGCGATCCATGTTCTGCGAAGTCACGTTGTAATACCAGACTCCGTCGGGCTGCACGCAAAGGACCGGTCCCCCACGGCATGCTGCAAAACAATGCACTCGCGTGCGCTTCACGCGCAAGGCCCCCTGATCCAATCCGCTCGCCTTGAATTTCTCACCCAGACTGTCAAATAGCTGCTGCGACTCGCCCTGAGTGCAACGTGGCCCCACGCAAACCAGCAGATGGCGCCGGTAGTCCTGGATCTTGGGTCTTTCCATCGTCATAAAACAGCTCCCAGCGGCGCCTCGCCGCGATCGATCAGAGCCCGAATCGCAGGCACATCGAGATGGCTCTCCAGGCAGTCAGCCAACCGATCGATGGCTCGCTCTCGCACGTCCCTGTAGTCAATCATCTCGGGCTCACGCAGCCCCGCCCACTTCAGAAGTGCCGCGGAGGCGTCCGGCAGCTCGAACAGACCATGCACGTAAGTGCCCAGGACTCGCCCGTCGCTCGATATGGCGCCGTCGGGTCGGCCTCCGTCCAATAGAGCGGACGGTCTCTCCAACGCCGGTCCACGACTGACACCCATATGGATCTCATAACCTCGCACGGCCGCGCCACCGAGCGTCAGAACACCGGCAGTGTTGCGAAGCTGCTTCTCCTGCTCGAGCACCGTTTCCAGATCCAACCAACCCAACCCAGGACTGCCCCCAGGCGGTCCTTCCACCCCCGCTGGATCCGCAATGGCTCGTCCCAGCATCTGCAACCCGCCACAAATGCCTATGATCTTGCCCCCGTAACGCAGATGTCGGCCCAGGTACTCTGGCCAGCCCTGCTGTCGCAGCCATTCCAGGTCGCTCCGCACACTCTTGGAACCCGGTAGGATCACCAGGTCCGCGGGTGGCGGAGATTGGCCTGGCCCCACATACTGCAATTCCACCTGCGGGTGGTGACGCAACGGATCAAAATCCGTGTGGTTGCTGATGCGCGGCAATACCGGTACGACAACCCTGAAGGCACTCGCCCCGGTACTCCCCTGTCGACGGTCAAGGGCATCCTCCGCGTCAAGATTGAGTCCGTGTAGATAAGGAACCACACCGAGCACCGGCTTGCGCGCATATCCCTCGAGCCAGGACAAACCCGATTCCAACAGTCGCAGGTCGCCACGAAACCGATTGATCACGAAACCGGCGATCCGCGCCTGCTCGCTGGGACTCAGCAGCGCGACGGTGCCGACCAGGTGCGCGAACACTCCCCCGCGCTCGATGTCACCAACGAGCACCACCGGACAATCCACCGCCTCCGCGAAGCCCATGTTGGCGATGTCCCCTTCTCGTAGGTTGATCTCCGCCGGGGACCCGGCGCCCTCAGTCACAATCACATCGTAACGAGCGGCGAGCCTCTGGTGTGAGGACAAGACCGCCTCGCGCGCGACACTTTTGTATCGGTGGTATTCGGCAGCCTGCATGTTGCCGATCGCACGCCCATGTACGATCACCTGCGCCCCCAGATCGGTGTTGGGTTTCAGCAGGATCGGATTCATGTCAATGGTCGGCTCGAGACCCGCGGCCTGCGCTTGCAGCGCCTGGGCGCGTCCGATCTCCCCACCATCGACGGTTACAGCACTGTTGAGCGCCATGTTTTGCGGTTTGAAAGGCGCCACCCGGTAGCCACGCCGCTTCAACAGGCGGCAAAGACCCGCAACCAACGTACTTTTGCCGGCATCCGAGGTGGTGCCCTGGATCATCAGAGTCCGGGCACTCATGGCAGCGCCCCAGTCGAGACGAGATCAGCCAGTACTGCTTCGAGTCGGCTCCAGGCCTCTCCTGTCCCGGGGAGTCCGAAGCGCAGACTCGGTACCGCTCCGAAATGTCGCGTGAGAACTGCCTGACGCGCGAGTGCTTCGTGGATTTCGAGCGCTCTTGGAGTCCGGACCCACTGAAAGAGATCACACCCGCCGGACGGCTCGAGCCCGTAGCGCATCAGGAGTGTGGCCAATCTCCGGCTGTCGTCGTGCAAACGCTTGCGCGTGGCCGCCTGCCATTTGCGATCGGTAAGAGCCGCCCGAGCGAGCACACGTGACGGACCCGCGATGGTCCACGGGCCCAACCATTCCGCCAACTCATGTAACAGTGTCCGTGACGAGAGCACGAAACCGACGCGCGCCCCGGCTAGACCGAAGAACTTCCCGAATGAACGCAGCACAACGAGACCCTCGCGACCAGCAAATCGCGCCACGCTGTTCTCCGGGGTCGAATCCGCAAACGCCTCATCCACAATCAGCCAGCCGCCGCGACTGCTCAAGCGCTCGTGCCACACGAGCAACTCAGCCGGCGTCACACGCTCTCCGGTCGGGTTGTTGGGGTTACAGACCACTACAACATCCAACTCACCCGAAGCCATCGCGAGATCGGCAACCTCGAGCGGCAGGACTTCGTGCCCCGCCTGCTTCCATCGATACCCATGCTCGTTGTAGCCCAAAGCCGGTACCCCGACACGGGATCGGGCTCGCAGGCGCGGTAACGCTTGTATTGCGGCTTGGGAGCCGCAGGCCGGAAGCAGTTCCGGAGCGTTGTAGTAGCTTGCGGCCGCTTCCAACAGACCGTCGTTTTCCTCGGGTAAGCGGTTCCAGCTCGCAAGGGGAACCGACGCTCCTTCCCAGGCAACAGGATTGATGCCGGTGGAGAGATCCAGCCAGCGCTCGCGCGGCAAGCCGTAGCGTTCCACTGCACGTAGGAGTTGCCCACCGTGCTCAGGCATGCGCGATCACCTCAACCCCCATGGTGGCGAGCAACCAGAGTACGACGCCCAACCTCACGAGACGCAGGGCGGCCGTAATGGCGACGGCATCTGGAGGCATCCCCATGCCCAAAGGCGGTCGCTCTTCCCACTGTCCGTGGTAGTACGCGCCTCCCCCAAGCGCCAGACCCAATGCACCCGCCCCTGCCGCCATGACCGGTCCCGCGTTGGGACTCTCCCAGGCAGCCGCCTGCACGCGCCAACACCGCCAGGCGACTCGGGTTTTACCGATCAAGGCGTAGGTCAAAGCCGTCAGTCGTGCCGGAATGAAATTCAGAACATCATCCAGCCTCGCTGCCGCCCAGCCGAAGTAGAGATATCGAGGCGTACGATACCCCCACATCGCATCCAGGGTATTGGCGAGCCGATACAAGACCGCACCCGGCGCTCCCGCCAACACAAACCAGAACAATGCGCCAAAGACGGCATCGTTGCCGTTCTCCAGAACGGACTCCACTGCCGCCGTCGCGACAGCCTTGGTGTCCATGCTTCCTGTGTCTCGACTGACCATCATCCCAACACTGTGGCGCGCTTCCGCAAGATCCCCCGCCTGCAATGCCCGATAGACGCGCAACGCGTGTTGCCTGAGACTCTGATGGCCAAGAGCGAAATAAAGCGATACAACGCCCACCAGATAGCGGAGTATCGGAACCCTTGCGGCTATTGCCACCAATAGTATCCAGGGGGCGATCGTTATGACGAGCGCAGCTATCCCGCGCAATCTCAGGGTGAGCGAGCGCGCGGCGCCATCGGCGCTCGCGTTCAACACGCGCTCCACACGGAGCGCTAAGCGACCGAAGCCCACCAGCGGATGCCAGCGCCGAGGCTCGCCCAAGGCCGCATCCAGACACACCGCAATAAGGGTCAGTAGGGCCGTCATGTTTTGAAGAGGTCTGCCGCGGCTGTTGGGTTCGACGGAAAATAGCTATGCAGGTAAGTTGCGACGAGCCGGCCTTTTCGGTAAATCGCCTCGCCGGGCGAGGTGTTGTACAAACGCTCACCGTGTGCCGCGGGGACAAGAGTCGTAGCGAGCGTCGAGTGATGAAAAGTGTGTCCGCGAAGGGCGCCACCGGGCAGGGGTACCGATTGGTAGCCTAGTCCTTTCAGGCGCGGCTGCATCGTTGCGCTCCCTGGAAGGATACCCGCGAGGTTGGCACGTTGGCCTTCGACATCGGTAAGGGATTCAAACAGATAGAGCATGCCGCCGCATTCGGCGTAGAGTGGCTTACCAGCCTCCACATGCACCTTCAACGCCTGAGCGAGCGAGCGGTTGGTACTCAAGGCGCCCAGGTGCAACTCCGGATAGCCGCCTGGCAGGTAGACACTGTCGACTTGCGGCAACTCCCGGTCCGCCAGAGGCGAGAAGAAGAC
The DNA here is from genome assembly GCA_964400085.1 of uncultured Steroidobacteraceae bacterium. Taxonomy (GTDB): domain Bacteria; phylum Pseudomonadota; class Gammaproteobacteria; order Steroidobacterales; family Steroidobacteraceae; genus 13-2-20CM-66-19. The sequence goes on from CAYNTW010000057.1 coordinate 14,446, forward strand.
CAACTCGGCGCCCATGGCCCGGAGGAGGTCCAGATTGGCTGGGTACAGGAAAGAGAACGCGCGATCACGCGCAACGCCGATCCGAATACCGAGAAGGGATCTTGGCACGCCCCCGCTCAGCGCGACGTACTGTAAGCTTGCTGCGGCAAACTCCACAGCCGGCGGAAGCTCGGTCAACCCCGTCTCGCGTAGCACGTCCGCCCCAGCGGACAGTCGCTTCTCCAGATCACCAACCTCTTCGGCCTGCACCAACCCCAGATGGCGATCAGGCAACTCCAGCCCTGAATCTCGCATGATGGCGCCCAGGTAAGCCAACTGCGGCGGCATACCTTGCCGAGTCAGTTCCGCATGGCGAGCACCGGCGACGCGGTTCGCGAGCACCCCGTGAAACGCCAAACCGGCGCGATACGACGCCAGCCCGTGAGCGATCGCTCCGAAACTTTGCGCCATCGATTCGGCGTCAATGACCGCGAGCACCGGCACGCCGAAGAGCTGAGCCAGATCGGCGCTGCTGGGCGTGCCGTCGAACAGTCCCATCACGCCCTCGATCAAGATCAGGTCGGCTTTCCCCGCCGCCTCATACAACAATGCCCGGCAGTGATCTTCCCCTCCCATCCATTGATCCAGCTGGTACACCGGCTGCCCGCTGGCCCGCTCCAGGATCATGGGATCGAGAAAGTCCGGACCAGTCTTGAATACCCGCACCACGCGGCCCTGAGCGGCGTGCAGGCGCGCCAGGGCTGCGGTAACAGTGGTCTTCCCCTGGTTCGACGCAGGCGCGCTCACGAACAACGCAGGGCAGCGTCGCCTCTCCATAATCAGAACTCAACACCCGGCTGCGCTTTTACGCCTTGCTCACGATATGGGTGCTTCACGGGACGAATCTCACTCACGAGGTCGGCCTCGTCAATCAAACGCTGCGGCGCGTGCCGTCCCGTAACAACGATATGCAACATCTCGCGACGTCGGCGAAACACGGCGAGCGTCTCCTCGAGATCGAGATACTCGTACTTCAAGACGATGTTGAGCTCATCGAGAATCACCATGCGATAGGTTGGGTCCTCGATCATACGGACCGCCTCCGCCCAGCCTCGACGCGCGGTGACGATATCCGCCTCGCGATCCTGCGTATTCCAGGTGTAACCCGCGCCCACCACATGGAAGTCACAGTTGGGCTGGGCCACCAGGAACCGGCGCTCACCGCTATCGAGCGCCCCCTTGATGAACTGCACCACGCCCAGCTTCCAGCCGTGCCCCAGGACTCGCATGCCCATTCCGAAGGCGGCCGTGGACTTGCCCTTACCGGTGCCCGTATTCACGATCAGCAGTCCCTTTTCGCGTTGCGCGGCGGCCTTCTTCTTCTCGAACCCCTCCTTGTGACGCTGGGTCATGCGTTTGTGCGCTTCGGGATCCGTTCGCATGAGTTATCTCCAGTCCGTGTCAGTCAGTTGTCTCAACATCGCGGCCACGCGAGACCGAACCAGGTGATAGCCGATGAATACCAGCTCGGATTGTTTGAGAGCCGGCGCGGGCGATGCCTTGCAATCCCCCAAAGTGACCGCCTCCGTCGCCGCCACACGCGTACGCACTCCTTGGAATAACACCGGAACATCGGCATGGGCGCACAGGACAAACCCCTTGCAACGCAACAGCGGCTCCGCGGCGGCAATCCGCTCCAACGCCATCCGCAGCCGATCGGCGTTCTGCTGTGCCTGGCTGCGAAGCGTGAACGACAGCCAACCAGGGTCTTGCTCATGGAAGTGCGTGTGGGTGGCAAGGCCGTGCGCGTGCGCAGTGAGGCCGGAATGACTATGACCGTCGACGCGACGGTGATCCGCCAACGACGGACTATCCGAACGGGGCATGGGCGCAAAGGGTCCGTGAAAGTGCCGAGGCGAGATTGCGACCTGGTGGAGTCGCAATCCCAGTGCCAGTTGCGCATCCAGCTTCGCATGGTGGGCCAGCTCCAGAAAGCGCACATTCGGCGCGCGACGCCGCACTTCCTCCTCAGCCGCAAGGAGTGACTCTGTCTCGAGATCGTCGATCTTGTTCAGTACGACGACATCAGCACCCGCCAACTGTTGATCAAACAGAAGTCCAGCGGGCTCGGACGGGTCGAGCTCAGTGGCCAGTAGACGCGGTGTATCCACGACCACCAGTGTGGCGTCCAGGACGAAGTCCTCGGCCAGCTCCGGACTCTGCAGTCGTGTCATCGCTGCCGAAGGCAGCGCCACACCTGAGGTCTCAATCAGCACGTGATCGATTCTGCCGGGGCGCTGCGCAATCGCCCGCAGCGTAGGCACGAACCGTTCGTCATCGGCATACGCGATGAGCCCGCTCGGGAAGTCGACTACCTCGACCGCTTCCGATCCGCGAGAGCTTGCACGCGCCAGCGCGCCATCAATGGACACTTCACCGATCTCATTGATCAACACCGCCAGACGGCGCTCCCGCCGATGCTCCAACAGGCCGCACAACAAAGTTGTCTTCCCAGAGCCGAGGAAACCGCTGACGACCGTGACTGGAATGCGCGGGCTCACGAGCCGACCCCGACAGTCCGATCTCGAATACCCAGGGAGCTCAATTGTGACTTCACGGCAGCGAAATCAGCAGCGCTGCGTGGATAGGCCACCTGAGGCCTCCTGAGCACCACCAATGGAATGGCCAGTGCGGCGGCTGCCCGGACCTTGGCGCGGAACCCGCCGGCCTCGCCGGAATCCTTGGTCACCACGCAATCGATGCGTTGATCCCGCCACAGCGCCGTGTTGAGCTCTTCTGAAAAGGGCCCCTGCATCGCGATGAGATGATCGCGCGCAATTCCCAACGTGATTGCGCGCCGGATCAGGCCGGGATCAGGCGTGATCCGCAGGAACCACTCACGCTCGTTCGCGCCGGGCGCTTGCAAGAACGTCGCTAGGTCTTTCGATCCCGTTGCAAGGAAAATGCGCCGTCCGGTCGCGATGGCGCGCCCCGCCGCTTCCTCGGCGGAGTCGCACACCAATGCCGACTCGCAGTCCAACGCACTGGGCCGCTCATAGCGAAGATAGGGAAGATCGAGCTCCTTCGCGAGTGCGATGAGTTGCTCCGACATCTGTTGAGCGTACGGATGTGTGGCATCAACGATCGCACGGGCGCGGCTCGCATGTAATGCCTGACGGCGCCGCTCGACACCCTGCCGCCCGGCCCAGACTGTCACCCCGACGCAGCGCTGTCGGGCGAGGTCCCCACCATATTCGGAGGCAGTGCTGACGACAATCGGGCCGTACTGATCGGCCAGCTCGCGTGCCAGCGCGTTGCCATCGCTCGTGCCCGAAAAGACCCAGACTGCCTCCTTCGGCGGATCGAAAGCGGTCTGCGACGCGTGGCACGTGTTCCAATCGTTGTAGCCTCGAGGTGTGAATATCCAACTCCGCTTGCGTCGCGTAAAACGATTGCCTATGACGATCGTCGTCAGCATGTCAAAGTGCAGAGCAGTCAGCTCACGCAGCCGATGGATGGCAACGCTTTGGTCGGGTCGATAGGCATTGCGAACGACTCCGCACAACGTTTCCGGAGATTTGTGCTCCAGCAAGAGGTCGAGAACACGATACACTCCATCCGTTCGCGCTTTGCTCTGGACGTTGTAGAGAACGCATGCCAGATCGGCAGCCGCGATATGACGCGCGCGCTGCTCGATCCACTCCCATGAGCACATGAGATTCGACAGACTGAGCGTCGCGAAATCATGCGATAGAGGGGAGCCGAGGAGAGAAGCGCAAGCATTCGCCGCCGTAATGCCTGGGACGACGTTCAGCTCGAACGCGTCGTCGTCGCGCATCTCCTCAAAGACCAGCGCCGCCATCGCATAGATCCCGATATCACCGCTGGAAATGAGCGCGACGCGCTCTCCCGCACGCGCCTTTGCCAGGGCAAGGAGCGCTCGCTCGCGCTCCAGGGTCAGTGGGGGCGTGTGAATCTCCTTACCCTTGATCCAAGGCATGATCCAGGTGAGGTAGAGGTCGTAGCCGACGATCACGTCACTGTGCTCGAGCGCCTGCCGTGCGCGCGGCACGATGAGATCCTGGGTTCCAGGACCAACTGAAACCAGATTCAGTATTCCGCTCATGGAGTACGGCTCCAATCATCTTCAACGACCGCCACCGCGACTCCGTCCAGTGTTGTCTTGGGTACTACGAGCCTGCCCCGAGGACAGGCAATCAACGCGCACGGCTCGCAAACCCCATCCAGCCCGATCGACTGGCGAACCCACTCGGAAGGCTTTGTCACCCACGCACGCGTCTCGATCTGGTGTCTGGCAATGATGCGCAGGGGAATGCCGGCTCTTTGCGAAAGCGTCAACAATCCCGGCTCGCCCGCTTTGAGGTCGACGGTGACGAGTTCCCTGACTTGCGCCAAGCTCGCGCGCAACTTCAACGCGTGCAGTATCGCCGCCTCGATCTGGTCAGCGCTGGCTCCCCTTCGGCAGCCAATCCCAACCACCAACGGCCGGGTCGCCTCCGTGGCGGTGGTCACCACCGGAGTTGCGCCGACTACATTGGCGACTCGATAGGCAAGTGCGTTGGCGCCCCCTTTGTGGCCACCAACCAACGCGATAGCGTAACGCGCTGCCTCGTCGATCACCACAACGGCGGGGTCGTGATGTTTGTCTTGCAATAGCCCGTCGATGAAGCGAGCGGCTATCCCGGCAGCCATGATCAAAACCCACTGGGAATGCAACGCGAAGCGCTCACGAAATATAGCCTTCTGAGATCCAGACTCGTCCCACGGTCGAAACAACTCGCCCGGAAGTTCTCGTGCGAGCCGTTCGCCGAGGCCACCGGCTTCGACGCGCACCGGCCAGACGCCGATGGCGCCTGTCATGCTCGCCCCCTATCCACACGTGGTCGCCGAGCTTTCCGAAAGATATGCGGGTAATCCTTGGCATACAGGCGCGACTCTGCCGCCTCTTCCGAGCTCAACACTCGGCCTACGAGCAACAGCGTCGTCAGCCGCCACTCCTTCGCCTTCACCTCGCGCAGCAGGCGCCCCAGGGTGCTGCGATGACGGCGCTCGTCAGGCCAGCTTGCCCGATGCACGAGCGCTACCGGCGTGTCGGGCGGATAGTGCGGACTCAACTCAGTCACGATGCGCCTCAAGTGAGGCCCAGACAAAAAGATACACAGCGTGGCGCCTGATTGCGCCAGCTTCCCCAATGCCTCCCGCTCCGGAACTGCAGAGGCGCGACCTGACACCCGTGTCAGAATCACCGTCTGGGAGAGGCCGGGCTTGGTCAGCTCACTGCAAAGTGAGGCCGCCGCGGCCGTGAACGAGGACACCCCGGGGACCACTTCGTAAGGGATCCCCAGCTTTTCCAACCGCCGCATCTGCTCGGCCGTCGCGCCATAGATGGCAGGATCACCGGAATGCACCCTGGCCACGTCGAGGTCGAGCGTCCGCGCGCGCCTGTAATATTCTTCCTGCTGATCGAGATCCAACTTCGCGGTATCCACGATCTCCGCGTCCGGCTTGCAATAGCGCAGCACCTCCGGCGGGACCAGCGATCCGGCGAACATGACCAATGGCGCGCGCTCGAGAATCGCGGCGCCTCGCACCGTGATCAGATCCTGCGCGCCGGGCCCGGCACCAATGAAGAAGACTTTCATATGTGGCGCTTCTCCCGTGCCGCACGGCGGATCAACAGGGTCGAGAGGTATCCGAGACTCATGTCATCCGGCAGAGCGCTGACATCGGGGCAGAGCGTCTCGCCCGGTAAACCGATACGTGAAGCCAGCGCGCAGTGCTCCTTGATCCCCATATCGCCCAAGACCTGCAGCACCATGGGGAGACGTTTGCCGACCTTCATCAACACGACGACATCGTGCGTCTCGATCTCGTGCCGCAGCGCCTCGGCCTCATCCGGACAAGGCAGGATGAGCACCCGCTCTTTACCCTCTCCAATTGGCCAGCCCATCGCAGCCGCGGCAGCCGCAAAACTGGTGATCCCGGGAAAGGTCGTCACCCGCACCGACGGAATAACGTCCTTGAGCGCCGCAAGCGTGTAGCCATATGTGGAGTACGTCATGGGATCGCCGAGGGTGACGTAAGCGACATCCCGCCCGGCTTGGAGCTGCACTCCAATTTCAGCCGCCAATGAGCCGTAGTGCTCGCGCAGGACTGTCCGGTCCGGATCCATGGTGAATTCGATCTCCCGGAGATGCGCCTCGGGGATATCGATTTCCGCAAGGCACTGGCGCGCGATGGAGACCTCGCTCGAGCGAGCACGTGGAAGGTAGACGAGGTCGGCTCTCATGAGTGCTTCGACCGCGGCGAGCGGTACCAATCCCCGCGGCCCTGGACCTACACCAATTCCCCAGAACTGTCCCAAGGGTTTGCTACTCATGCCGCCTGCCCCAGCGCCACTCCGTGCAACCCGAACAGTCGCACCTCGACGCGGTCCACTCTCTTCAGTCGTGACTGCACCGCCGCTGCGATTCGGTGCTCGATCGCGCGCCACAGCTCATTTGCGCGCTCGTGCTGACGTAGTCTTTCCACAACCGCTTCCACAGTGTTCGACTTCATCAACGCATCGACATCCTCAGACGCAAACCCACATTCGGCGGCGACGCGCGCCACCGCTGCCATAGCCATAGAGCTCTTTCCAGAATGGGTGTCCCAGATATCGTCGAGCGTTTTCGCAAGCTTCCCCGGATGCCCAACCAACCACAGCAACCCCAGACGACGTCCCTCTTCCGCCAACACGAGGTTCGTGCAATCGAGCGCAAAGCCGATGAAGTTGGAGATCTGCACCACTCGTTTCTGCGCCAGACGCAAGTGGTTGCGCGCGTAGGCCGTGCCGATTTTGCCGGGCGCATAGGCAACGCTGTCAGCTCCTCCACCCAGCGCGACACGGATGTAGACCTCGATCGAAGCCATATAGGCAGCCAGCGACATCGGCTCGACCACACCCGTCGTGCCAAGAATCGAGATGCCACCGAGGATGCCGAGGCGCGGATTGAACGTCTTTCGCGCGATCGTCGCGCCATCTTCGCAACCGATCTCCACATCGAATCCGGGATTGGGAGCGCCGGCCAGCACCTCCTCGGCGGCCCAGCGCATCATCTGGCGGGGCATGGGATTGATTGCCGGCTCACCCACCGGGACTCGAATACCAGGCTCCGTGACGGTACCCACACCCGGGCCCGCAATGAATCGCAACTCGCCTCGGTGATTGATTCTCACAACCACAAAGATCACGGCTCGGTTCGTGCAATCCGGATCATCACCAGCGTCTTTCACAACCGCCGCGCGCACGGCGCCGTCTTCGAGGCGCCGCAGCTCGTGGACTGGAACCGCCAGAAATCGGCTATCCGGCAAGGTGACGCTCACCTCAGCCACTGTTTCCTGTCGCACTAACAGCAACAGGGCAGCTTTGAGCGCGGCTGTTGCGCAAGTGCCCGTGGTACGCCCACGTCGCAAGCCGTTCTCGGCAGGCACGCTCAGGTCAAGAGCCACACGGCTCATAACTGACAACCCTTCGCGAGATAGTCCACGGCGCAGATCATCATTGCGTTGATGACGCTCGCGGCCCACGGCGATCCGCCGCGAGTACCTGAGTTCGTAATGCGTGGGACCTGAAGGCAACGTCGGAGCTCATCCTTGCTCTCCCTCGTACCTACGAATCCCACAGGAAGTCCAACGACGAGCTGCGGCCGCCAACCGGCCTCACGTATCAAACGTACTGCTTCAACAATCGCGGTCGGCGCATCGCCGATCGCCACAACAACGTCATTACCCCACTTTTCCCACGCTCGACGTATGCCAGCAGCGGACCGCGTGATCCCAGCGCTTTCGGACAACAGGTGAGTCTCGCGATCGTGTACACCACACCAGACATCGATCTCGAGCTGCTGCAGGAGACTACGCTTGAGCCCGCTCGAAACCATGGTCACATCAGTAACCACACGCCGACAACGCAGCAAGGCCCGTACTCCGGTCTCCACGGCTCCCGCCGAAAAGAACAGGTCATCCACGATGTTGAAATCGCCACTGGTGTGCACGAGACGCTGTGCCACCCGTCGCTGCCCTTCCGGCATTCCAGACCAGTCGCGGCCGGCCGCGATGATCTTGAAGCTCTCCGCCTCGATCGGATGTGGCTCATAAGGCGGAAACGTTTCGCCACGCTCCACGCCTCTCGTCCCGGTGCCTCCATGTAGCCCGCGTACCTTCAAATGATGTGGTCGCTGAGGCGTCCCAACCTGGTCCTCAAACCCCACGATCTGCACCCGATACTTGCAGAGCGAGCAATTCATTGTCGCCCTGCCCTCGATGCCTTCCCGCGCCCGCTCCAGGAACACCTTGGCAACATCCTGGTGCGGACCGAGATAAGCTCCCTTCAACACCTCCAGAGCTGGATGCCGTGCCTGCAGGTCGTCGGCAGCGGCGTAGATGCGCTTGACCAGGACTCCATCAAATAGGAAGTAGGGAAAGATGACCAGTCGCTGGTCCGAAAGTCGGGCCGCCTTGCGCAATCCCTGGCTCACGGAAGGCTCGGCCGTACCGGCATAGCACACGTACGAGGAGCCGAATCCCAGACCTTCTTCCAACATGCGCGCGAGCTTCGATACGTCCGCATTCGCATCGGGATCGCTGGTGCCACGACCCACCACGACCAGGCAAGCATCACTTCTCTTGATCGGTTTTGCCGATTGCGTTTCGGCTGCCACGATCCGTTGCTGCGCCAATCGCAGCAGCAACGGGTGCAGATCGGTTGGCGCCCCGAAATGAAACTCCACGCCCGGAAACCGGCGCTTCAGCCAAGATAGCTCACCGGGCATGTCGTTCTTTGCATGCGTAGCCGCAAGCAACAAGGCGGGCAGCATGACCACGCGTGTCGCGCCCCTGTCGACGGTCGCTTGCACCGCTTCGTCAATCGTCGGAACCGCGAACTCCAGAAACCCGTGCGCAATGTTCCGCCCTGGCGCGGAGCTTCTCATGAGTGCGATGAGAGTCTCGACCTCTGCGATGGCAGCGGGATCCCGGCTACCGTGTGCGGCAACGACAATACTGTAGTCGCCGGAATCCGCTGTCGGCGGAGAGTCGCCGGCGAAGAGCGAGGCCGCGCTCATGGCGCAACCTCTATCTGGCTTGGCATCGGGCGCAGTGTACGAATCAGCATGATGCTCATGTCCGTGAACATCGCTGTGCAGTCGGCCAACGCTCCAGACCACTGCGCTTCACGACTCGTGAGGTTCTCCCAGACTTCAGCCGGATGCTCGGGCGCGATTCCCTGGGCGAGCAGGAACGAGGCGATCTCCTTGGGCATGAAATCCCACGGCCTCGGAATCACAATCGCGTTGCGCTCATCGGCAAGGGCACGCACCAGGTGGCGTTTGAACGGCTCGAGATCGCCCCGCCTGTGGAAGGTGACGAACGTCGTTTCATCGAAACAGACCCGCGCGCGCGAGGCGAGAATCTGGGCGGACGATATGCCTGGAACCGTCTCCACGGGGTGACCGCAAGCCCGCTCGACCCTCTCCAGATACTGGAACCCGCTGAAATGGATGTCACCCATGAACACGACCACGCAACGCTTGTTGGCACGGTGCGCCTCGGCGACCTCCTGCAGCCTCGCCGTTTGATCCTTGTATCCCATCGTGATCACGCGCGTGCCGGGGGCGATCAATGGCTCGACGACCTTCACCACAGCATCGAATCCCGCCACCAGATCGGCAGTGCGTACAAGATCCGCACCACGCTGGGTAATGTAGTCCAAACTGCCCGGGCCGGCTCCAACACAGACAATCACGACAGCCTCCGGATGGTGAGTGACAAGCTCTCCGCGCCGAGCTCTTCGAGCGACAAACAGCGTGTTCCCAGGGCATCGGCAAGCTCTCGTGCACGCCCCATCCGCACGTAACCAACCTCCGTATCCAGCACGAGCGCGGGTATCGCTTTCCGCGAGAGCACCCTCGCCCACTCGAGCGACTCCTCCCACGGATCTGCAGATCCGTCCTCCAATGAAACGTTTGCGCGGCCATCGCTCACCAAAATAACGAGCGGCTGGGGACGCGACGGGCCGGAGGCACGTACCAACACCTCGTCGGCGAGTTTCAAGGCGTGGGCGAGTGGGGTGCGACCTCCAGTAGGAAGATCGCGCAGTTGACGCTCTGCTGTTTCGACACTGCGCGTCGGCGGCAATAGAAGCTCCGCGCCTGCACCCCGAAATGCAATCACGCCAACTTCATCGCGTCGCTGATAGGCATCGCGCAGAAGCGCCAGAACAGTGCCCTTCACCATCTGCATACGGCGCAGCGCCGCCATCGAGCCGGAGGCATCGACGACAAAGAGAATCAAGTTACCCTGTCGACCTGACCTGATCTTCTGGTGCAAGTCAGCGCGCGTGACGTCCAGCCGTCCATCAGCCGACAACCCACCCGCGCGCAACAGGCTGTGATGCAAGGTGGCCGTCAGTGCAAGCTCGCTCGGCCGCTCCTGCGGAACAGCCCGGACCTCACGACCACGGGGTGACTCGGTCGAAACACTTCGGCGTCCCAGGACGCCCAGTGCAATAGCGCCCGATTTCACCTGAATCCGCGGCGGACAGCTTGCCTCGCCCGGCGCAAAAACTTCCTCGCGCGGCTCGCCCGCCGCAGTGCTATCGGAGCCCTCGCCCGCAAGTCCTTCGGCCTCAAGAGCACCGCGCCCGACCGCAGAGTCGCCTCGTTCCCGCGACCCGCCCCGCCCATCCGACTCGCCTCGCCCCCGCGACCCGTCGCGCCGCCCATCCGATTCGGCTCGTTCCTGCGGCTCGCCGGCGTGGTCATGCGCATCCGCCGCGGACTCGGACGCCGCGGCGCGTCGCATGAACTGTTGCAACCCTTCCTCATCCAGCCCCGGCTGCTCGAACGGCTTGGTTCGACGCCGGTGAGGCAACACGAGCAGCGCGACTTCGGACAGGTCATCGGGACGCACCCTGGTGCGGCCGTCGAGAGCTGCCCGCGCGCACGCCGCCTTGTTCATAACAAGGTCGGCGCGCAAACTCGTGACACCCTGTGCGCAGCACAGCTCACTGATCATGGACAGTATCCCATCCGTGAGCACCACTTGGGGCAGAAGCGCCTGTGCACGCAGCACCTGCTCCCGAAGCGCCATCTGTTCGTGCCGCCAGGTTTGGCTGAACAATTCCGGATCGGCCTCCCAGGCCAGGCGGCGCTTCACGATCTCGGTGCGCACGCTGGGCTCGAGCGGCGCACGCACCTCGACCATTAACCCGAACCGATCCAGAAGTTGCGGACGCAGCTCCCCTTCCTCCTGATTCATGGTACCGAGCAGGGCGATTCGTGCCGGATGTTGTATCGACAAGCCTTCGCGCTGCACGCGATTGACTCCCATCGCAGCCGCATCCAACAGCACATCGACCAGGTGGTCGGGTAAGAGATTGACCTCATCGATATATAGAATTCCGCGGTGAGCCGCGGCCAACAGCCCCGGCTGGAAAGCCTTGCGTCCGTCCTTCAGCGCCCGCTCGAAGTCGAGGCTACCAAGCACCCGATCCTCGCTTGCGCCCAACGGCAAGTTCACGAACGGCACCGATGTCTTTTCCAGCGAGCGCGCGGCCCCGTTGCAAACCTCACATCCCGCCGCCGGCTGATCCGTCGCGCAGTTGTAGGAACAGCCCACGACGCGCTCGATAGGAGCCATAACTCCAGCGAGCCCGCGGGCCGCCGTGCTTTTAGCGCTGCCCTTGTCGCCCCGAATCAGAACACCGCCAATGCCGGGATTGACCGCGCACAAAAGAAGCGCCGTCTTGAGCTGCTCCTGCCCGACGAGAGCCGCGAGCGGAAAGTCGTGACCTTCCGAGCTCATCGCGACCTCCGCGAAGGCGCCTCGCGCGTGCTTTCACCGCGCGCCTCCAGTGCTGCCTCAGCCGCCAAGTACGTCTGCTTTAACGCATCCAACACATCCGGCGACGGCGCACTCCACATCTGCCGCTGAGCCGCCTCCAGCAGCCTCTCGGCGATCGCATGCAGCGCCCAAGGATTACTCTCCTGGAAAAACTCGCTCATGGTCGGATCCAACGCGTAGCGCCGCGCAACCTCCTCGTACATCCAATCCTCCAGGAGATCGGCCGTAGCGTCGAATCCAAACAGGTAGTCCACGGTCGCGGTGCACTCGAGCGCACCCTTGTATCCATGGCGACGAATACTCTCGAGCCACTTCGGGTTCACCACTCTCGAGCGGAATACGCGCAGCGCTTCCTCTTTCAAATCGCGGACCACGGCGCGATCGGGATTGTGTGTATCGCCGAAATAGTGGTGCGGCTTGCGACCGCTGAGGCTGCGGATTGTCGCAATCAAGCCGCCATGAAACTGCAGATAGTCATCGCTGTCGAAGATGTCGTGCTCACGGTTGTCCTGGTTTTGCAGAGCCACTTCCACAGACACCAGCCGGCGGCGAAATTCCACGCGCGCATCGATCCCACCCTCCTCGGCCGTGTACGCGTAGCCGCCCCAGTTGACATACGCTGCCGCGAAATCCGCCTCGTCCCGCCAGTTGCGCTCCTGGATCAGCGGAAGAATACCGGCGCCGTAGGTTCCCGGCTTGGAACCAAACACCCGATAACGCGCGCTCCGTTCGGCCTGCGCGCGATCCTCTCGCGCAGCCACCCGGGCGGCAAGCTCATCGAGGTAGTGTTTGCGTACGAAGTTCTGATCGAGAGGCTCATCCAGAGCAATGACCGCGTTCACCGCCTGATCGATAAGTTGGATGAGTTGCGGAAACGCATCCCGAAAGAACCCACTGATTCGGGTGGTGACATCGATGCGCGGGCGCCCCAGCTCGGCCAATGGAACGACTTCAACCCCTGTCAGACGCCGATTCTCGGCCTGCCAAACGGGCCGCACGCCCAGCAGGGCCAGGATCTCGGCCGCATCGTCGCCGTGGGTACGCATCGCACTCGTACCCCAGATGCTGATGCTCACACTTTCAGGATACCGACCGGTCTCCTTCAGATACCGTTGCAGCACCTCCTGGGCCAACTGGCGGCCGACGCGCCACGCCGACTGCGAGGGCAAACTTCGCGGATCGACCGAGTAGAAATTGCGACCTGTAGGAAGGATATGCGCCATACCCCGCGTCGGCGCGCCACTCGGCCCGGCCGGTACATAGCGCCCGTCGAGCGCCCGCAGAAGGTTCCCAACCTCGTCAGACGTGCGTGCCAGATTGGGCACCAGCGTCTCACACGCAAATCGCAGCACCGCTGCAATATTGGCGCTGGAATCGTGTCCTACCGGCTCGCGTCCGCGGCCCTCGCCGTCGACTCCATCCAAACACCCGGCGATCACATCACCGACATGCCGCGCGGAAAACTCCCGCGCCTGCAACCCGATGTACAACTCCCGACAAACCGCCTCAATCGCCTCCAACGCATCCGCGCGCGTGACGAGCGCGCGACCCGCCTTTCGCGCCAGTGCCGCCGAGGGAAGCTCATCCAGGCGCTTCCCCTTGTCCTCCAACAGCGCCTCAAACTCCAACCCGTAATGGCGAGCGACCTCGGCCGGCAACGCCGGCACCCCGATGTTCGGAAGCCGAGTCAAAGCGCACAGCATTTCCACCAACCGCATCCCCTGCGGAGCTTGCCCCATCACGTGCAGACCATCGCGGATCTGCGCCGCGCCGATCTCGCAGAGATAACCATCGATGTCCTCGAGCAAATGCCCGAAATCCCCCTCCGCCGGTCTGTCCGCCTCCATCAACCCCAAGTCCTGATCCAGCCGGGCCTCCTTCACCAGCGACCAGATCTGACCCTGCAGCAGCGGCACTTTGACCGGGTCGAGCATCTCGACCTGGTAGTACTCGTCAAGCAACCCAGCGAGCTCAGCCAGCACTCCGTAGGTCTCGGCAGTCGTCATGGGCGGCGTGAGATGGTCGACGATGACGGCGTGCGCCCTGCGCTTCGCCTGCGATCCTTCCCCAGGATCGTTGATGATGAACGGGTAAAATAACGGCAGGTCGCCTAGGAATGCGTCGGGAAAGCAATCCTCCGACAATCCCACACCCTTGCCAGGCAACCATTCCAACGTGCCGTGTTTTCCGACATGCACGACCGCGTGCGCGCCCCATGCCTCCCCCAACCAACGGTACAGCGCATGGTAGTGGTGGGTCGGCGGCAGGTCGGGCTGGTGATAGATCGCATCCGGGTCCATGCCATAGCCCCTCGGCGGCTGCAGGGCAATGACAACGTTGCCGAGCTCCAATCCCGCCAACACCAGGTGGCCCTCATCGACATATCCGGTGCCCGGTGGCTCCCCCCACTGAGCTCGCATCCGCTCGCGCAAACTCTCAGATAGATCCCCAAACCAGCTCGCATAGCGCTCCGCGGGCACCCTCGCGAGAGCCCTCGCGCACTGCGCGCTTGTCAACTGCTCCAGGTCATAACAGCCACGCTCGATGAGAGCGTGCATCAACTCGTCACTGCTCTCGGGAAGACCCGACACGTCGTATCCAGCATCCCGCATGGCTCGCAGGACAACCAACAAGGACGCCGGTGCATCGAGGCCGACCGCATTACCGACCTGAGAGGCCTTGGAACCGGAATTCGTCAGTATGAATGCGACGCGGCGGGCCTTCTTGGGGAGTCTGCGCAAATGCACATGCGCTGCGACGATTCCGGCAACACGCTCGACGCGATCCGCCAATGGCGCGTATTCGACAATTTCCAATCCATTGGCCACCCGTCGTTCCTTGAACGACACAGGAACAGTGACCACCCGCCCATCGAACTCGGGAATCACCACGTTCATGGCGGTATCCAGCGGGTTCAGACCCCGGCTCGTGGCCTGCCACTGCGACAACTCCATGCCGCTGACCATCGCCTGAAACACGGCCACATCGAGCTCCGCCATCGCAGCGATTGACCAACCCGCGAGCGTAGGGCCCTCCGGGTTGATATCGCCTATTGCAAAGGAGGTCGTGTTGATGAGCGCATCGATCCGTGGACCTTGTCCACCCTGGAAGAACGCCAGCGCCGCCGATTTCCCGGCAGCGTTCAAGGCTCGCAGCGAGGAAGTATAGACAGGCAGCGCTTTCAAACCTCGCCGCTCCAGGGCGGCGACGAGTGCGTCAATGAAACGCAAGTTGCCACTGAGACGATGAGCGCGATAGAAGGCAATCCCAACTACGGGAGCATCGAGGGGACGCAAAGCTCCCCAGCTCTCGAGCGACGCCGGCTGCGCGAGCGCGGGATGGTAGATCCCATGCTCGGGAAGCTCCACGGGCGGCTCGAATCCATAACCCGTGAGCAGCAGGTGGTCCGCGAGAAAGCGCAGCCACTGCGCGAGGTTGTGCGGGCCACCGGCCTGAAGGTAAGCGAGCGTCTCCCGCAGAATGGTCGGCGCGACGCTGGAGACCGCATCCAACTCGGGATTCGGCTCGCCGGTTCCACTCACCACCAGGAGCGATTGCTTACGCGCTCCCGCCGTTTGCAACAAGCCTTGCCAACCCGGTATTCCGCTCAGGGGCCCCAACACACGCACTACCACGACACGGGCGTGCGCCAGCTCACGCTCGAGCAACTCAGCCATGTCGCGAGGCTCACGGACGCTCTGCAAGCTGAATCCCCGGACTGGGGGAAATTCTTGCGGCAGAAGAGTCATCGCGCGGCCCAGCGCGGCGAGATCGCTGTCGGCGTGAGTCAGAAAGACGATAGGCTTATTCATCGAGCCGCCGCAGGCGGTAAACCGCCACCGATACCAGCCAGCACAGCGCGAACAGGGCAATCATGGCGTAACCCAACACGCCCACGTGGCTGTTGAGACTGGTTACGACATCCCAGAAGCCACCAGTGAAGCCGAAGTGATCGCTGATGAGTCCGAGCGCCTCGATGCCACCGACCAGGAACGCCGCGGCCGCGGAAGCCAAGGTAACGACGATGTTGTAGTAGAGCTTGCGCGTGGGGTGAACGAATGCCCAACCATACGCACGCATCATCAGCACGCCGTCGGCCGTATCGACCAATGTCATACCCGCTGCAAACATAGCGGGGAACAGCAGGAGCAAGGCCAACGACGCCCCATGTGAGGCCTGCTCCGCGGACATGCCCAGCAACATGACTTCGGTCGCGGTCTCGAAGCCGAGCCCGAACAGAAATCCCAACGGAAACATCTGCCAGCTATGGCGCATCAGACCAAACAAGGGGCGAAAGAAGCGCGCCGCGACCCCGCCTTTCAACAATAACCCATCGAGGTCCTCCGACTCGTAGCCGCCGGCCCGGCGTGCGCGTCGGAACGCCCCCCAGGTGCTTCGCAGCGCAACGAGATTCACGGCCGCGATGAGCCACAGAAAGCCGAACGAGACCAGGGTGCCCACCGTGGACGAGCCACCCCACAGGGCCGAACGCCCCCCGTGAATGGCGAGCTTGGGCGAGGCCCCGGTACCCAGGCCGAGCCCGTGACCGCCGAGAAACGAAGCGGTGAGCGCGACGCCCACCGAGGCCAACAGCACCACACTCGAATGCCCCAGGGCGAAAAACAGCCCGACACTGACCGGCTGCTTGCCCTCCTGCATCAGCTTGCGGGTGACGTTATCAATGGCCGCAATATGATCGGCATCCACGGCGTGCCGCAGACCCAGTCCGTAGGCCACCATAGCGGTGCTGAGAAGAACAGGCTGCCCGTGAAGCGCGAGCAGCGCCCACACCCACACGCCGAGATTGAATGTGATCAGGACAACGTAGATGACGCCTTGCGTCGATACGCCTACGCGTCGTCCGAACGAACCTTGAATGAGCTGCAAGCGCGCCTCTTTGCGTTGACGTCGTCAGCGCAAACGCGGCCTGGCCCTACAAGAGGATGACCAAACCTACCAGCACACCCCGGCCAATATGTTCGCGAGACGTCGGCGATGGCAGGTCTCCTGGCTCGCGGCGTTGCGCCAATCACCGCCTTCCCGGTTTCCCAGTGGCTCGATGATGACTGGCTCGCCCATTGGGGCAATGCCGCTTACAGTTGCGGGGGCAGCCTCGGCATGAGCCCGCGAAACGGGCCGCACCGAGTTCCCTTTTTAATCCTTGCGAGGAACCATCTATCGCCATGCTAAGGGCGCTTAGCCAATGGCGTCAAATCTATCCGATTGATTTGGGCCCGCCCGTGGTGAACAGGCCCAGGGGCCGCACCCCGAGCGTGCGAACTTCATCCATCAGTTGTACCGCACCGGGGCCGACGGCAGCCACGACACGAGCGTCGAACAGGAGCCCCACAACCGTTCCCGAATGCGAGATCTGAACTCCAAGCGCGCGCTGCGCCGATGCGAAATCCTGAATCTCGGCAAATTTGCGCATGGGCAGGAAACGCTGGTTCAACATCGCGCTCTCGGTAGCAACAGCGGCGATAACCGCTGAATCGCGTTGGCGAAACGCCTCGCGCGCCCGAGCAATCATATTTTCAAAACAAGCAAGGTCCGCCTCCGTGTAGCCCGGTATCGGCAGGGCCAGTGTGTCAACACCAGCGCCCTCCTCGTCCGTGTCGATACTGAGGACCGTGAACTCCGGGACCCAGGCACCAAACGACTCGAGCACACGCCCCTGGCGTTGTGCGAACAACAAGGGCTCATCAAACATAAGAGGGTCCGCCGCACCCTCGGCTTCGATCGCGAGACGAGCAACATCGTCAGCACCCAGCCGCGCCCCATGCGCATCACACACAGCACGGATGGCGGCAACAACGTCACAGGTAGAGGAGCCGAGCCCCACTCCGGTCGCCACCGCGCATTCGACTTCGAGGTGTCCAGAGACTGGCGCCCCAATAAAAGCAAGCGCCAGCCGCGCCGCGCGCTCGGCTTTCTTCTTCCAAGGTGGCAGTACCTCCAAAACCGGGCCGGAATGCGCGCCACGCATCCGAGGCGAAGCGGCCCGCGCAACGCCCGGCGCAAAGGCCGTTGTCTGTGTATCCGCCGCAGGCCTGTATCTCGCCGTACTGCCCACACCGCGCGCCGGCATCGTGATCAAACACGGCACCACCTCCCCGCCCCGCGAGAGAGCACCCTGAAACAACTCACCATGGTGATGTCCGGCAACCCCAACCCCGAGCCTCAAGGCCCCACCCCCGCGCCCACCGCCACCGCGGGCACATGCCGCTGAAAGCACTCCACGGCAGCTCGCGCCGCCGGCCCGGCCACCTCGGGCCGCACGAGCACCAGGTACAACGGCACGCGCCGCTCCCTCCCAGTCACCAGAGGTAACGGCTTTAGCGTCCCATTGCGCAATGACTCTGCAACGACATGCTCCGGAAGCCAGGCGTAAGCCAACCCTGCTTTCACCGTCGCAAGCGACGCTTCCATACTACTCACCGTGCAGCGCCGCTCAGCGCCCAACCACCCTTCATCCCTCGGATGTTTCAGCCCCGAGTCACGCACCACCACCTGCACATACCGGGTGAGATCCTCGAACGAAAGCTCGTGACCCAAACCAAACAGGGGATGCCCGGGCGGTGCCACCGCAACGAAAGTCACATCCAGCAAGCGCTCCCCGAAGTGCCCGTTCGGGACGTAAGCCGTGACGACCACATCAGCAAGCCCATCGGTGATCGCCTCCTCAGCGCCCGACAGGATAGCGTCCGAAAGCTGCATCTGGGTGTTGGGACAGAGCTGCTGCAGCTCCGCGACAATCTTCATCAAGTGATCGCGGGGAAATGCGGCATCCACCACCAATGTCAACTCCGGCTCCCACCCCTGCTTGAGGCTGCGAGCCAGGAGCTCGAGAGTATTCATGTCCCGGAGAATACCGCGCGCCCGCTGCAGCAGCGTCTGACCATGTGCCGTGAGGACCGCCTTGCGCCCTTCGAGACTCAGCAGCCGTACATCGAGCTCCTCCTGCAGCCGACTCACCGCATAGCTCACCGCCGATTGGCTTCGATGCAGGGCGGCTGCCGCCTGCGCATACCCTCCCTGATCAACCACCGCGGCTAGTACGGCCCATTGCTCGAGAGAGGTCTTCGCCAGAGGTAATGCCACAAATGCATCCAAAATATAGATAGATATCCACGGAATTTTGCGCTTTTTTATTCGATTAATCGACCTTACTGTACCTCTCCAGAACGGCACCAGGAGCATCGACCATGAACGCGATCCGACGCAGCAACGAGCGAGGCTATGCCGACCACGGCTGGCTCAAGTCCTTCCACAGCTTTTCGTTCGCCGACTATTTCGACCCCGAGCACGTGGAATTCGGCCCCTTGCGGGTGATCAACGAGGACCGCGTCGCGCCGGGCCAAGGGTTTGGCACTCACGGCCATCGCGACATGGAGATCATCAGCTATGTGCTCTCGGGCGAGCTCGCGCACAAGGACTCGATGGGCAACGGGTCGACCATCCGCCCGGGCGACGTGCAGCGGATGAGCGCGGGAAAGGGAATTCTCCACAGTGAGTTCAACCCGTCCGACAGCAATCCCGTGCACTTCCTGCAGATCTGGATCCAGCCCAACCAGCAGCGGATCGAGCCGAGCTACGAGGAGAAGCGCTTCAGTGCCGAGGACAAGCGCGGCCGCCTACGGCTGATCGCCTCTCCCGATCGCGCCGACGACTCGGTTCTCATCCACCAGAATGCGCGGGTGTACGCCGGACTGTTCACTGGCACCGAGCAGAGCACGCTCGAAGTGAAGCCGGGCCGCCGGATCTATGTCCACGTGGCGCGAGGGTCGATCACGGCGAACGACACCAAGCTCGGGGCGGGAGATGCCCTGATGCTGATGGACGTGACGTCGCTAACCCTCGCGGACGGCCAGGAAGCCGAGGTGATCGTGTTTGATTTGCCAGGTGAATGAAGGAGGTGCGGGTGGGGCATTTGCCCCACCCCACCCCACCCGACGGGTCAACGCTCGCGAATGAGCAACAACGCGATCAACGTCACTGCCCCCACCAGCCCAAGGTAATACCCAACATACGCGAGCCCATAATGAGCAGCGAGGTACGTCGCCAGGTAAGGGGCCACCGATGCACCCACGATTCCAGCAAGATTGAAAGTCAACGACGCGCCGGTATAGCGCACGGACGTCGGAAACAGCTCGGCCAGCATGGTGCCCAAAGGCCCATAGGTCAGCCCCATCGCCCCGAGCCCGATACACAAAAACGCCAATGCTCCGGCCGTCGTGCCCGAGCCGAATAGCGGCGCCAAGACCAACCCGAAGAGAATGATGCACACCGTTGCCGCGATCAGCATGCCGCGGCGGTTGCCGCGGTCCGCCAGAACGGCCGATACCGGAATCGTGGCCGCGAAAAACACCACCCCGATCATCTGCAGGATGAGGAACTGGCTGCGTGGAAACTTAAGCGCCGTGGTCGCCCAGCTCAGGGAGAACACGGTCATCAAGTAGAACAGCACGAAGGTCGCGGTTGCAGCGAAAGTGCCGAGGATGAGCGTCCGTGGATGATTGACGATCACCGTCAACATCGGCACGCGAACCCGCTCGTTGTTCTCGATCGCCTGTTGGAAGGCCGGCGTCTCGGTCAGGCGCAGCCGCACATACAAACCCACGAATACGAGCAG
>CAYNTW010000058.1:0-17443 GCA_964400085.1 uncultured Steroidobacteraceae bacterium
ATCGCGGTCGGCGCGTGTGAAGGAGCGATTGAGCGGAAGGCGGTCGCAGGCGCGGGAGCCGAAAGTTGCTGCGGCGGCAGTGGAGCCGCCGTGAGGCTCTCCGCCGGCGCATTCATCGCGTTTTGCAGGCTGGCGGCATCGAAGTCGACAGCAGCCGTGACCTCCACGCCTTCCGCGATACGTCGCGAGGACAGGATGACGGCATCCTCTCCGAGCTGCCCTCGGATCGCGCGTAACGCCTGACGCATGTCGGGCGCGATGTGTCGGATAATTTTCATAGTGTCTCAGGGCCTTCGGCTCTACCTACCCACTGCTGAAACCAGGCGGACCTTGCGGTTGTCCGGAATCTCATTCCAGGCGAGCACGTGCAGATTCGGCACGCTCGAACGCGTGAATCTCGCCAGCGTGTGTCGCAGCACTGGCGGCACCAGGAGTACCGCCGGCTCACCGGCGGATTCTTGACGTCGCGACGCCTCTACCAGACGTTGTTGCAAACGCTCTGCCAATCCGGGCTCCAGACCGGGGTTGGCGGCATTGCCGGCGAGTGATCCCTGTAGCAGTTTTTCGAGCTCGGGCTCCAAAGTGATCACGGGCAGCTCGGCGCTCACCCCGGCGATGTCCTGCACGATCTGCCGACCGAGCGCGACCCGGACGTGACCTTGAAGTACCGCCGCGTCCTGGGATTTTGGCGCCTGCTCGGCGATCGTTTCGATGATCGTGCGCATGTTGCGAATCGGAACCCGCTCGGCCAGCAAGCCCTGCAGCACGCGGACCAGGGTCGACAGGGGAATGACCCGAGGAACCAGGTCTTCCACGAGCTTCGGCGCGGTTTTGGCCAAGGTGTTCAGCAGCTGTTGCACTTCCTCGTGGCCCAGCACCTCGTGGGCGTGGGTCTGCATGATGAAACTCAGGTGCGTTGCGATGACGGTGCTGGGATCGACCACCGTATAACCGAGTGTCTGGGCGTGATCGCGCGCGGCGGGCTCGATCCAGACCGCATCCATTCCGAAGGCGGGATCCTTGGTCGCGATTCCCTGAACCGGTCCGAATACCCGCCCCGGGTTGATCGCCAGCTCGCGGTCGGCGTAGATCACACTCTCGCCAACCGGCACTCCACCCAGAACGATCCGATAGACATTGGGCGCCAGATCGAGGTTGTCGCGGATGTGCACCGGCGGAACGAGAAAGCCGAGGTCTTGCGAGAGCTTGCGGCGCACGCCACGCACGCGGGCCAACAGATCGCCGCTCTGGCGTTTGTCGACGAGCGGGACGAGCCGATAGCCGACTTCCAACCCGATGAGATCGACTGGTTTCACGTCGTCCCATGACAACTCGCGCTGCTCATTGTTGGGAGGAGTCGCCTTGGCAGGCGCCGCGGCTTCCGGAGGCGGCATGGCGCGCCGCTTCGCCAAGGCGTAAGCCGCGGCCCCACAAACCGTGGCCATCAATAGAAAAGCCAGGTTCGGCATGCCAGGGATCAGGCCCATGGTCGCGAGCAAACCGGCCGCCACGCCGAGCGCTTTGGGGTTGCCGAAGAGCTGCTTGGTGAGCTCGCCGCTCATGTCCTGGGCGCGAGACATGCGGGTGACGATGAGTGCGACCGCTGTCGAAAGCAACAGCGCCGGAATCTGGGTGACCAGGCCGTCGCCGATGGTCAGCAGGGTGTAGGTTTTGCCCGCCTGCGCGATCGGCAGTCCGTGCCCGATGATGCCGATAGCAAGGCCACCGATGATATTGATAAAGAGAATCAGGATGCCCGCGACAGCGTCGCCCCTGACGAATTTGCTCGCACCGTCCATGGAGCCGTAGAAGTCCGCTTCCGCACGCACGTCGGCCCGGCGCGCGCGTGCCTCATCCTGGGTGATGAGTCCGGCGTTGAGATCGGCGTCGATGGCCATCTGCTTGCCAGGCATGGAGTCCAACGTGAATCGGGCACTGACTTCCGAGATACGCCCTGAGCCCTTGGTCACCACCACAAAGTTGATGATGGTGAGAATACAGAACACCACGACACCGACGGCGAAGTTGCCGCCGATCACGAACTCGCCGAACGACTGGATCACCCGGCCCGCGGCGCCCGGGCCGCTATGCCCGTGTAGTAGCACAACACGTGTCGAGGCCACGTTCAATGCGAGTCGCAGCAATGTTGCGACCAGCAGCACGGTCGGGAATACACCGAACTCCACTGGCCGGGACACATAGAACACCGCCATCATGATGATGATCGAGAGCGCGATGTTGAATGTGAACAGAATGTCCAGCGCCATCGGCGGCAAGGGCAACACGATCATCGCCAGCACCGCGAGCACACCCAACGGCACGCCGGCGCCGGTGCGAAGTAGATCGCGCAACGTGGGCATCGGGGTGGGTGTTGAGGTACTGGTCGTAGCCATGGATCAGTGTCGTTGCACTTCAGTGCTGGGTGGTGTCGGAGTCGAGTCCGGGATCGATCGCAGGGGCCTGCGGCATGACCGCCCCATAGCGCCGTGCGTTCTTGAGCTGGTAGATGTAGGTGAGAACCTGTGCAACCGCGACGTAGAGATTGCTCGGGATCTCGCCGCCGATCTCGACGTTTCGATGTAGGGCGCGCGCAAGCGGCGGGGCCTCGAAGATCGGCACGTTGTTCTCAGTGGCGATCTCGCGGATGCGGGCAGCGATCAGGTCAGCGCCCTTGGCCACCACGATCGGAGCACGCATGCGCTTCTCGTCATAACGCAGCGCGACGGCGAAGTGAGTCGGGTTGGTAACGACGACGTCGGCCTTCGGCACCTCTTGCATCATGCGCCGGCGCGCGAGGTCGTGCTGCGCGCGGCGGATGCGGCCCTTCATTTCGGGCGAGCCATCACTTTCCTTCATCTCTTCCTTGATTTCCTCGCGCGTCATCTTGAGCTTCTGGTTGTGTTGCCAGAGCTGGTAGGGCACGTCGATGGCCGCGATGAGGCCCATCGTTCCGGCCAACAACAAAAAGGCGTGGCCGGCGAGGCGCGCTGCGTGGCCGAGCGCGGCATCGACCGGCTCGGCGCCCAGTCCCATGAGCTCGCCCGTGTTGTGCCACAGCAGGCAGGCCGCGATCGCCCCGATAAACAGGAACTTGGCGAACGCCTTGGCCAGCTCGACCAGGCTGCGGGGGGAGAACATGCGCCCGAGGCCTGAGGTCGGATTGAGCTTGGTGAAGTCCGGCGCGAGCGCCTCGAAGCTGAGGTTCCAGCCGCCGATGGCGATGGGAGCCAAAAGTGCTGCCACCAGCGTGATACCCAGGACCGGGGCGCAGGCGAGGAAGGCATGCAGCATCTGATGGCCGAAGCTCGCGATGGCGAGGCGCTCATCGAGCATGTCGGCACGCGGCAGACTCAAACCGGAGCGCATGATCTGGTAGAGCTGCTCCCCGAGGTGTCCGCCCGTGAAGTACAGAGCGCCCCCGCCAAGCAGCATCACGGCCGCTGCGTTCAGCTCGACGGAGCGCGGAACTTGACCTTTTTTCCGCGCCTCCTCGAGCCGTTTACTAGTAGGTTGTTCGGTGCGTTCCTGCCCGCTGTCACCGCCTTCCGCCATGTCAGGCTCCCACTGCCAGCAGCGAGCGAACCAACATGAGGCTGTCCTGGAGCAGCTTGAGGAAGCCGGACTGCACCGTGGGCAAGCCCACCAGAATGATGACCAGGCCGAAGAACAGCGACACCGGCAGTCCGACCGCGAACAAGTTCAAAGTCGGCGCCGCGCGGCTCATGACGCCGAAGGCGATGTTGACGATAAGGAGCGCGGTGACTCCCGGCAGCGCGATGCTCAGGGCGCCGGCAAACAAGGTCGACCCCCACTGCGTTACGGTCCAAAGGCCGTCCGCGCCGAGGCCGGTGGTGCCCACGGGCAGCGTACGGAAGCCTTCGACCAGGATCTCGATGAGCCGCAGATGACCGTTCAATGCAAGGAAGGTCAGCGTGACCAGCAGGGTATACAGCTGTCCGAGTACCGGCGTCTGCGCGCCGTGCAAGGGATCCATGTTGAACGCGAATGACAGTCCCATACTGTTGGCGAGCAACTGCCCGCCTAACGTCACGGCGTCAAACACCAGTTGCATGCAGAACCCCAGCGCTACGCCGATCACGACCTGTTGGACCGTGACGACCAGCCCGGCCGCCGAGAAAGGCGCGATGCCAGTCGCCGTGGGAATCAGGGGGGCGATGATGAGCGCCACGGCTCCCGCCAGCACGACCCGTACGCGAGGCGGCACGAACGGGGCGCCGAACGCCGGCGCTACCATGAAACAGGACCCCACGCGCACGAACGGCCAGAAGACCTGGGCAAGCCAGGCTTCGAGCTGTCCGGTGGTGAAGTTCAGCATGGCAGGGCGTTCAATTGATGAGCGAGGGGATGCTCTCGAACAGCTCACGCGTGTAGCTGACGAGCACCTTGAGCATCCAGGGGCCGGCGATCACGAGCGTCGCGAAGGTCGCCACCAGCTTGGGGATGAACGACAGCGTCTGTTCGTTGATGGAAGTGGCCGCCTGGAAGGCGCCGACCACGAGGCCGGTCACGAGACCGACGATGAGGAGCGGCGAAGCGATCAGCAACGTGATCTCCAGCGCGCGCCCGCCGACGGTCATGATGGTTTCGGGGTTCATAGGTTGGCTCTAGGAGTAGAAGCTCGAGGCCAGCGTGCCCATGACGAGGGACCACCCGTCCACGAGCACGAACAACATCAACTTGAACGGCAGCGATATCAGGACCGGCGACAACATCATCATGCCCATCGACATGAGAACGCTGGCGACCACGAGATCGATGATCACGAAGGGAATGAAAATCAGGAAGCCGATGAGAAAGGCCGTTTTCAACTCGCTGGTGACGAACGAGGGCACGAGAATCATGAGCGGCACGTCTTGCGGCGTGGCGTAACCCTTGCCGCCGGAGATGCGCACGAAGGTCGCGATGTCGCTCTCGCGAGTCTGATCGAGCATGAACTTCTTCAGCGGCACCAATGCTCGCTCGAGCGCTACCGAGCCGTCGATCGTGCCGGCGGCGTAGGGCTTATAGGCGTCCTCGTTGATGCGGTCGACAACCGGGGACATGACAAACAGAGTCAGAAAGAAAGCCAGGCCGATCAGGACCTGGTTCGGCGGAGTGTTGCCCGCGCCGATCGCCTGACGAAGAATGCCCAACACGATCACGATGCGCGTGAACGCCGTCATCATCAGGAGGATGGCGGGCAGCAGCGTCACCGCCGTCATCAACAGCAGGACCTGCAGGGTCAAAGAGTAGGTCTGGCCGCCGCCTGAGGCCGTTTGCACCGTCAGCGCGGGCAGTCCGGGCTCGGCGCCGGCGACCAGCGGCAGCAGCGCGGCCGATACCAACGCAGCGCAGGCCAACAGTGTGCGGCGTGGCTTGCGCGTCACTTCCCCAGACTCCGCATGAGGATCGACCGGAAGTTATTGCCAGCATCGCCTCCGGGTGGGACCGGCGGCTTGGTGAGCTCGAGCGGCTCGGTGAGTACGTGCAGCGTATTGACCCGGCCGGGTGCGACGCCGAGAAGGATCTGCGTGCCGCCGACTTTCAGCAGCACCGCGCGCTCCTTCTGACCGAGCGGCACGTCGGCGAGAACGTCAATCGCGCCCCCGACACGGCTGCTCGCGAGCCGCATTCTTCGAACGATCCAGGCCACGACGAAGATCGCGGCGAGCACGACGATCAGGGCAAAGGCGACCTCGCCCAAGCCGCCTACGCCGACCGCGTGCGGGGTGCCAGGTGTCTGGGGTGCGGCAAACATCTCGCGCTTACTTGAGCTTGCGGATGCGCTCGGCCGGGCTGATCACGTCGGTCAGGCGGATGCCGAACTTCTCGTTGACCACCACCACTTCGCCGTGCGCAACGAGGGTTCCATTCACGAATACATCCAACGGCTCACCGGCCGCGCGGTCGAGCTCGACGACGGATCCTTGGTTGAGCTGCAGGAGATTGCGGATGGGGATGCGCGTGCGGCCGACTTCCATCGAAAGGGTGACCGGTACATCGAGAATGACGTCGAGATTGACCTCGGCGGATCCCTTCTGCCCCTCATCCTGGAGGTTGTTGAACTCGGCAGCGCGAGGTTCTAAGTTGGCGCTCATAGGTATCTCAGCTTCTTTTCACGGGCAGGTGTTCGATCGTGACGGGACTCGGGCGGCGTACGCGCTCCTCGAACTTGATCGCTTGGTGGCCGCGCGAGAGGCCGAAGCTGCCGCGGAACATCGGCACATCTTCGGCCATGACCAGTACTTTGCCGGTGAAATCGCAACTGAGAATGTCACCGGGCTTCAGATTCAACAGCTCGCCGAGGGTGATGGAGGTGCGGCCCAGGAGGGTGGTCAGCTCGACTTCGGCGTCCTCGATCTCTTCACGCAGGGTATGCATCCAACGCTCGTCCTTGTCGACCCGATCGCTGGCCATACCGGAATCGAGTATCTCGCGCAGCGGCTCGATCATCGCGTAAGGCATGGTCACGTGCATCTCGCCGCCGACGCCATCGAGATCGACGTGGAAGCTCGTGATGACCACGATTTCCGAGGGGGAGACGATGTTGGCGAAGTGCGGGTTGATCTCGGACTGCAGATATTCGACTTCGATGGTCGCCACGTGCGCCCAAGCCTCGTGCAGGTCCGCGAAGATACTCCGCAACAGCATGTGGATGATGCGTTGCTCTGTGGCCGTGAAGTCACGTCCCTCGATCTTGGCGTGCCGGCCGGTGCCGCCGAAGAAGCTATCGACGACCGCGAAGACCAGCTTCGGATCGAGCATGATCAGGGCTGTGCCGCGGAAGGGATTGATCTTCACCAGATTCAAGTTCGTCGGCACGTGAAGGGTATGCACGTACTCGCTGAACTTCTTGATCGCGACCGGCGCCACGGAGATCTCGGGCGAGCGCCGCAGCAGGTTGTACAGACTGACACGGAACAAGCGTGCGAAGCGCTCATTGATCATCTCGAGCGTCGGCATACGGCCGCGCACGATCCGCATCTGGTTGTTGAAGTCGTAGTTGCGCACCTCGCCCGCAGTGGGTGCTGGCTCCGTGCTCACCGCGCCCGTGTCGACGCCGTGGATGAGTGCGTCGATCTCGGCTTGGTCCAGTATCTTTTCTGAGCTCACCGACTCGTCCCCCGCAAATTACTGCATCACGAAACTGGTGAAGTACACCGCCTCGACCTTCTCGGGCTTGCCGCCCGCGCCGGCCACGATCTTGCGCACGGCGGCGAGCGTCTGGTTCCGGAGTGCTTCTTTGCCTTCGCGCGTGGAGATCACGGAATATTTCTGACCGCCAAACAGGAGTAGCAGGTCGTTGCGCACGACTGGATCGTTGGCTTTGAGGATCTCGATGGTGGCGGGGTCCCGGGACATGAGCTGCACGGTGACCTGGAGGAAGCGCACCTGCTCGTCCGCTTCGAAATTGACGACAAACGGAGGGTCGAGGGCGACGTATTGCGCCGGGGCGAGCGGCTCTTGCTTGGCGACCGTGGTCTTCTTGCCATGCGGCGCGAGTGCGAACCACGCGGCGAGGCCACCGCCTGCCAACAGCACGACCACCAACACGAGGATGATGATCAGCTTGGTCTTGCCTTTGCCGGCGACGGGGGCGTCTACCGCCGCGGGGTTGAGTACGGGTACATCGGCCATCGCCTCGATCACTCCTGCTGCTGCACGCTTGGATTCAACTGACCTGACATCAGGTGCAACGTGCATGCCACGGGCGGCGAGACGCGTCTAACGCATTGTTCTATAAGACTTTAGTGCGTGTTGGAGGAGTGTGAAACGCGTCGCACGGGAGTCCATGCGACGGAATCTTGGCGCTCGGACCTCAGACGTATGTGTCTACGAGACCGAGGCGTGTGCTCGCAACGGATGTGATGGAAGTCGCATTCGAGTCGTCGCTCACACCACCGATGGAGTTGATCGAGGAAATGGCCTGCTTCTGATGCTGCCCACGCGGGGACTGATGCGACACGCTGGCGTCCGTCAGTGTGAGGCCCTGCGTGGAAAACATCTCACGCAGGCGTGGTAACGCCTGTTCCAATGCGGTGCGGGTGTCGACATGAGCGGCGTTGAATGAAACGGTCGCGGAACCATCCTGAACCGAGATGTGGACATTCACGGGGCCCAGGTGTTCCGGTGAAAGCTGCAGGGAGGCCGATTGCACACCCTGGTTCGCCAACCAGGTGATCTTCCCGCCGACCTCGTCGGTGAAGGCTGGCGTGCCGACGGGCGCTTCCACCTTGTGAGCATTCACCTCCGTTGATGGCTGTTGAAAGTGTGAGCTGACGCTCATATGCGCCTGGAAAGCGATGGCGGCAGCGTTGGTCCCGTCCGGGGTCGTCGCGCCGGCCGGCGTCGTAGAACTTTGCGCAGTGCTCTGCACGCCATCGGCGGCACCCGCCGTGGCTTTCAGATCCTCCGCGCCTTTCTCCAGGCTGGCGAGAACGGCTCGAGTCGCGGAGCCGCCGGATCCAGGGATGGCCTCCGTTGTCGAATCATCTTCGCCGGAACTGGTCGAGGCTTGCGCGGTGGGTTGTGGTTGCGCTGCTACTTGCGCGCCGGCCATTGCAGCAGCGAGCGATTGGGGAAGGAAAGCCAAAGAGGCAGAGGCGTCCTGGGGAGCATCGTGCGTGCTTTTGGGCTTGCCGCGTTCCGCAGTTTTAGCGGCAGCGGTGTCCGTGTTGGCGTCCGGCGCTTGCGCCTCAGCCTGTGATTGCGCCAATGCCTGGAGGAAAGTGGGGCCAGTGCTCTGGCCCTGCTCGATGCCCGCCGCGCTGGCTATGCCTCGTTGTGTCCTGCTGCCGCGCTGCGCGCTGTCGGTCTTGTCCCGCGGGCTCCCGTTGTCGCGCGCCTTTCCAGAGGGCGTTTTTGCGCCGGAAGAGCTGGACGCACTGGAGGAGTTGGATGAGGAAGAGCCGGACGTGCTAGAGGAGCGTGTTGGGCGTCTCGTATCGGTCGAGCTGCTGGAGGAAGAACCCGAGCTCGAGCGCTTGGCCGCGTCCGCAGTTGTGGAGCCATTGCTGCCGGCGCCGCGGTTGGCCGCGGGTCCACCAGAGCTACCGGCCGTATCCGCGGTGTCGGTTGAGTTGGTGAGGCGAGCCGCGTTGCCAAAACCATTCGTGCTGCCGGGGTCGATCGGGCTCGGCGCTTGCGGAGCTGCTGATTTCGCCGGCGGCGGAATGATCGGATTCAACAATATGGAATCAAGCGCCACGGATTGTTCTTCCTTGCGCCCAGATGCGCTGGGAGCGTTCGTCGGATTCATGTTGCTCGCGTCGCTCGAGCGCGTGGCGCTCCTCGCTCTGCCAACGTTTGACCGTCGTGCCGATGGCTTCCGCGCGCTGCGCCGCGTCCTGCCAGTTCTGGAGCTCGGCGTCACGCTGCGCGCGTGTGCCAATGACGTTCTGATGCTGTTGACGCAATGCATCATCGAGTCGTGCGAGGAAGGCTTGGTAATCGCGCGCGGCCGCCCCGCTCATACCGTTTTGGGCGCGGATTGCGAACTCGCGCACATAGCCGTCCCGATACATCTCGAGCTCTGCGAGCTTCTTCTCACTTTCGGTCACACGTCGCTCGCTGGCGGCGAGGGCCTCGGCCTTGCGTCGCTCGAAATCGTCGACGACCTTTTTGACCATCTCCAAACGCTCGATGCGCTTCATAGCGGTATTCCCCATGGTCAGCCGTTACGCCTTCGCAGCTTCACTGTCCGCCACGACGGACTTCAGCGCTGTGAGGCTAGCCGCGAAATCGACACGCTCGCGCATGTCCTGTTGCAGAAACCGCTGCATTCGCGGCCAGAGTGTGATGGCGTTATCGACGCGCGGATCGCTGCCGCGCTGGTAGGCCCCAATGGAGATGAGATCCCGATGCTGCTGGTAGGTCGACAGGGTCTGCCGGAACTGCCGCGCGGCCTGGATCTGATCGGGCGCGGCAATCTCCTGCATGACGCGGCTGATGGAGGCTTCAACGTCAATCGCGGGATACTGGCCACTTTCCGCGATGCGTCTGGACAGAACAATGTGTCCGTCGAGGATCGCGCGGGCGGAATCCGCTATCGGATCTTGATTATCGTCACCTTCGGTCAGGACGGTGTAGAACGCTGTGATCGAGCCACCGCCTTCGACACCATTACCGGCACGCTCCACCAACGCTGGCAATTTCGCAAACACCGAAGGAGGGTAGCCCTTCGTGGCCGGCGCCTCACCGATCGCGAGGCCGATCTCACGCTGTGCTTGTGCGAAACGCGTGAGAGAGTCCATGAGCAACAGGACGCTCGCGCCCTGATCGCGGAAGTACTCGGCGATTGCTGTGCAGAGCCACGCTCCGTGCAAACGCATCAGAGGTGGGTGATCGGCAGGAGTAGCGACAACTACCGCTCGCGTGCGGTCCTTCGGTCCCAGAATGCGCTCGACGAATTCTTTCACTTCGCGGCCGCGCTCGCCGATGAGACCGACGACGATGACATCGGCGCTCGTATAGCGGGCCATCATGCCCAGCAGCACGCTCTTGCCCACGCCGCTGCCGGCGAAGAGCCCAACGCGTTGGCCGCGACCGATCGTCAACAGGGAGTTGATTGTGCGAACTCCCACATCGAGCGGCTCGGAAATGGGCTGTCGCGCCAGCGGATTGATGGGCTTGCCTGACAAACGCACCCGCTCTTCGCAGTCGAGAGGCCCAAGGCCATCAAGCGGCTGCGCAGCGCCGTCAATGATTCTTCCCAGGAGCTGAGGGCCTACGGGAACCGTCCCAGCGCCGCGGCGTGGAATCACTCGCGCGTTGGGTCCCAGGCCATGCGAGTCTCCGGCCGGCATGAGATACAGGCGCTCGCCGGCGAAACCAACGACTTCGGATTCGACGCGAGTGCCGTCACCCGTAATGACATCGCAGGTATCACCAATGGAGGCCTGGCAACCCACAGCCTCCAGTGTCAGTCCCACCATACGGGTAAGGGAGCCCTCGACGGGAGGCGGCGGCGTCCGTTCGACCCGGCGCAGGCGGCGTTCGAGCCGACTGCTCCAGATCGGATTGCGAGCTGTGGTCAGATCCGAGTCGGTCACTGTGGGCCCTCGGCTCCCGCAGGCGCCTGGGCCGACGATCGTTCCGTCGCACGCTCATCGCCCAGAGCATGTGCAATCACGGTATTGATTCGGCTTTCCAGGCGGGCGTCGATTTGCGAGGTCTCCGCGCGCACGATGCATCCTGCTCGGGACATGGTCGGATCCTCTACGATCGTCCACGCGCGCTCGGTCACGGGCGCGGTGAGGCGCTCGCGCACTACGGCCGCGTCTTCTGGATGCAGATGGACCCGGATCTCGCGGGCTGCCGGGGGCAATTCCGCCAGGGATTCGCGGATGATGGCAATGACCTGCGCCGGGTCGATTCGCAACTCACGCCGGGCGAGTTGCTTACCGACGGTCAGTGTCAACTGCAGCAGCATCTTCTCGACCTCGGCGTCGAGCTCCTGCAGCGGTCGCGCCATCAATCCCAACAGTGTGTCGAGTCGCTTGATGCGGGTGTCGAGCTCGGCGATGCGCTTGTCCGTCTCGGCCTTCGCTTTCGCCAGTCCGGCTTCGTACCCACGCGCTTCGCTCTGCTCGCGGGCGACGCGAGCGATGGCTTCCGCGGCGGCCTTGGCTTTGCGCTCATCGATCGGGCGGCCGATGACGTTGCCTTCGACCTGGGGCAGTGCCCACCGCTCGATCGTGGCGCCGGGGGTGAAGGTGCGTTGCGGATCAGACATACGCCTCGCCCTTGCTTCCGAGCGCGATCACACCGGCGTCGGCGAGCTTGCGCGCGATCTGTAGAATCTCTCGTTGCGCACCTTCCACCTCGGAGATACGCACCGGTCCCTTGGCTTCGAGATCGTCCTTGAGCATCTCGGCGGCGCGTTGCGACATGTTCTTGAAGATCTTGTCCTTCAACTCATCGTCGGCGCCCTTCAACGCGAACAGCAGCCGGTCGCTGGGCACCTGGCGCATCAGCTCCTGCATGCTGCGGTCGTCGAGCTCGAGCAGGTTGTCGAATACGAAAATGAGGTCCTGGATCCGCGAGCCCAGTTGCTGATCCGCCTTGGTGATCTGCTCCATGATGAGGGTCTCCTGGCTGGGCTCCAGGAGATTGATGATATTCGCGGCGGCTTTGGCCCCTCCCATGGAGGAAGTCTTGGCACTCGATTTGCCCGCGAACTGCTTCTCCATGATGTCATCGAGCTCATTCAGCGCGCTCGGCTGCACGCCGTCGAGCGTGGCGATGCGCACCACGATGTCCGCGCGCATGTTCGCCGGTAGATGGGCGAGCACCTCCGCCGACTGATCGGCATCGAGATAGGCCAGGATGATGGCGATGATCTGCGGGTGCTCGAGGCGGATGAGCTCGGCAACCGCGCGCGAGTCCATCCATTTGAGCGCCTCGAGGCCTTTGGTGGAGCGCCCGATATTGATGCGGTCGATGATGCTCGCCGCCTTGTCCTGGCCCAGGGCGTCGACCAACACCTTGCGGAGGAATTCGTCGGTGCCAACGCCGACCGAGGTTTCATCCTCTACCACTGCGCTGAATTGCGTGATGACGCTGTGGACTTCCTCGCGTGAGACGTTCGCCAGCTTCGACATCGCCGAGCCGATGCGCTGCACCTCTTTCGCGCCCATGTGCTTGAGCACCTGGGCAGCTTCCTGCTCTCCCAGGGTCAGTAGCAGAATTGCAGCCCGCTCCGTACCGGTGCGGGTCGAATCTTTTTCCTTCATCGCTCGTTACTCGTCTTGCGCCACCCAGCCACGCACAACCTGCGCTACCCGTTTCGCGTCCTGGTTGACGAGGGTGCGGGCGTGGGCGACCTGTTGCTCATGAGTCAGGGCTACGGCCTTGGGGTCTGCCCCGGGTAAAGCCGGTGTGTTGTTCGACATCGCGGGTTCTGTGGCTCCGGTACCGTCCGCGGTGCGCGGTATGAGCTGCACCGACGGGCGCGCGGGACCGACCAGCGTCCGCACCATCGGCCGCAGCACTGAAAGCACCAAAACGAGCAGCACGGTGGCGCCCGCAAGCAGTTTCGCAATATTCAGGAACAGCGGCGATTCCCAGAAAGCCGGGCTCTCCAGTTCCCCATCGCTCGCGGGCGCGTCCGCGGTGAAAGAGGCATTCACCACGTTGACGTTGTCCCCGCGCGCCTCATCGAAGCCGACCGCGTCTTTCACCAACTGTGTCACGTGTTCGAGCTGCTGTTGAGTCAGCGGTATCTCTTTGACCTTGCCTTCCTTGTCGGTCACCCGCATGTTGTCCACGAGCACGGCCACTGTGAGGCGTTTCAGTTTCCCTGCGGGCTGGTGTGTATAGGCGAGCGTGCGATCGATCTCGTAATTGCGTGTGGTCTGTTTGGACGAAGAGCCGTCGGCGCCGCTACCGACGGGCTGCGTAAGAGAGTTCGCGCCGGCGGGGGGCTTGTTCGCGCCATTGGCCGCGTTGGCGGGCGCGCCATTGTTGGCGGCTGCCGTGTTCGCCGGCGGTTGCTGGGCGACGCCGGCCGGTGGTGGTTGATTGGTCAGCGCGCCCGGAACGCCGCCCGCCGCTGAGCCGTCATGGCTGGACTGCTCCGAAATCTGCTCGCTGCGGACAATCTGGCTGTCCGGTCGGTATTGCTCGTGGGCTTCCTCACTGACCGACATGTCCATCTGCGCCACGACCTGCGCGCGGACCCTCCCAGCGCCGACCATGGGTGTAAGCAGGGCTTCGATCCGCTGGTTGTAGTCTTCCTCGAGTCGATGGACCATGTCGAACTGCTGCTCGCGCAAGGCGAACTCGTCATGTCCTTCGGGCGAGGACAGCAGCCGTCCCTGCTGATCGACCACGGTCACCTGGTTGGCTTCCATGTCCGGAACGCTGGAGGCCACCAGGTTGATGATCGCCTGGACCTGGCCCTCCTCGAGACGACGGCCCGGTTTCACTTGAACAAACACGGAGGCGCTGCCCGGATGGTGATCGCGTACGAACGCGGTCTGGTGCGGGATGGCGAGGTGCACGCGAGCGCCTTCGACGGGGCGCAGGTTGGCGATGGTGCGGGCGAGCTCGGTTTCGAGCGCGTGCTGATAGCGCGCGGTCTCCATGAACTGGCTGACACCGAAGCCGGGGTCTTTGTCCATCAGGGCGAAGCCGCCGCTGCTTTCAGGAAGTCCCTGGCCCGCGAGCTTCATGCGCGCCTCGCTGATCCGCTCGGAAGCCACCTCGATGTTGTTGGAGCCTGGCTGGATGCGGTAGGGAATTTGCGCCGCATCGAGCGCCTGGGCGATGGCCGACTGGTCCTCGGCGGCGATGTTGGCGTAGAGCAGGCTGTAGCTCGGCCCGCGAGTCCACAAGACGACGGTCACGCCGGCCGCCACCGCGGCCGCTATTCCTACCAACAGCAGGATGGGCTTGAGGCTCGCCGTGAGCGCTGTAGGAGCTGATACTGTAGTCGCTTCCGCCATGGGCTAGATCACAACTGCATGTTCATGATGTCTTGGTACGCGCTGATGAGGCGATTACGTACCTCGGATACCGCACGCAACGAGATGCTGGCCTTCGACACTTCCAACATCACCTGAGGCAGGTCGACGCCCGGGGTGCCGCGCTGGAACGCGTCGGACAACTGGTTGGCGCGTTGCTCGGTCTGGTTCACCTGGTCGAGTCCCGCGCGCAGGATGTTGGCGAACTGGCTCGGGCCGCCGACCTGCTGTGTCGCGGTAGGCTGCGCGCTGGCGACCTTCGTCTGCGACTGCAGCGAGCGGATCTGCTCGAGGACTCGATTGATTTCCATGGAGCTCATGAACGCGATCTCCTTTACGCCGCCGGCACGTCGATACCGGCTTCGCGCAGTCGCGCCAGCTTGTATCGCAAGGTCCGCGGACTGATCCCGAGGCGCTCGGCCGCTTCGCGGCGATTACCCTGGCCGCTGCGCAGCGCATCCAGGATGAGGTCCCGTTCCGCCTGGCCCAATGAGTTGGCAAGCGAGCCCGCCTCGGCAGTACTTGCGGCGGTCGGCTTCGCGGCTCTCTCGCCGGGCGCCGCTAGCGCGCTGCCGGAAACAACGCCCGGGGCAGCGGCGCCCTCGTTGGCGAGCTCGAACTGAATGTGCTCGGGGCGGATCACCGGCCCATTGAGGAGAATCAGCGCCCGCTGCAGCAAATTGTCCAACTCCCGCACGTTGCCCGGCCAGGGATAGGTCAGCAACAAATGCGCGGCTTCGGCGCTGAGAGCCGGAATCTTGTCGCCTGGTCGGCATCGGCCGGTGAGAAGTTGCATCGCAAGCGGAAGCACGTCGTCGCGCCGTAGGCGCAGAGGCGCCAGGGCCAACGGGAAGACGTTCAATCGATAGTAGAGATCCTCGCGGAACCGACCTGCCGCGACTTCCTCGCGCAGCCGCCGGTTCGTGGTCGCCAACACCCGCACATCGAGGGCGACGGGAGTGCGGCTGCCAATGCGCTCGACTTCACGCTCCTGGAGTACGCGCAGCAGCTTCGCTTGCAAGGCGAGCGGCATCTCGGTGATTTCATCGAGCAGGAGCGTCCCGCCTTGCGCCTGCTCGAACTTTCCGGCGTGCGCGGTCTGTGCGCCGGTGAAGCTGCCGCGCTCGTAGCCAAACAACATGGCCTCGAGCATGTTTTCCGGGATGGCGGCGCAATTGACGGCCACGAACGGTTGCGCCGCGCGCGGCGAGCGGCGGTGGATGAATCGCGCCAGGACTTCCTTGCCCGTACCGGACTCTCCGACGATCAACACCGTGCAGTCGCTCGTCGCAACACGGCGCGCGAGCTCGATCAAACGCTGCGAGCTCGCGGCGTAGGCGACAGGCTCGGCCTCTACGCGGGTCGCGCAGCCTGCGACAGTTTGTTTGTCGGTATAGTCTTCGGTCATTAGGCCCTCCCACGTCGTGGGTGGTGTAGTCACACACCAGGGGAGGTGCAAAAGGCGTGCCGGGTTGGAATCGGCCGCAAAGCGTGAGAGGCGTCACAAGCGCGGCAACGATTCGCCGCGCGAGCGTCAATCTTCCGTCGCGGCCTCGGCGTCGGCATCCGCGTCGGCGGCGATACCGAGCTTGCGGAGCTTCTCGACGAGAGTAGTGCGACGCAGGTTCAGGAGGCGGGCAGCGTGTGCGACAGTCCCGTTCGCGCGTTCCAACGCCTGCTCGATGAGGCGGCGCTCGATGGCGGAGAGATGCGCGCGTAGATCGAGACCTTCCCGCGGCAGGATGGTCAGGGCCTCGAAGGGATCGAGAGTGGCGGCTTCGATGGCTGTTGGAGCCGAGCCGTTGGGCTCGAGAGGCTCTGGCTCGAAAGCCTCCGATTCCAACACCGTGAGCGCGGCTTCGTCGGTGAGCGGCACTTGCTCCTCGACCGCGATCGCTTCCGATGCATCATCCAACGCGGATACACACAGGGAGCTGTCGAGCGCTTTGACTTCGAGGGTCCAATCCTCGGGTGGGCGATACTTTGGCGGCAGATCGCGCACTTCCACCACGCGATTGCTGCAGACGATCGAGAGTCGCTCGATCAGGTTACCGAGCTCGCGGACGTTGCCGGTCCACGGATGAAGCGCGAGCGCCCCGAGCGCGCGTTGCGAGAGTTGTAGTCGGCCGCGGCCCGCGGAGGCGTTCTGCGCTATGAAGTCGCGAACCAACAGCGGAATGTCCTCGCCGCGTGATCGCAGCGGCGGCATCTCGATTGGGAAAACATTGATGCGGTGGAAGAGGTCCTCGCGGAATGTGCCGCGGGCGATTGCGTCCTCGAGGTTGCGGTGAGTCGCCGCGATGATGCGGACGTTGCAACGGATCGGCGCATGGTTACCGACGCGCTCGAATACACGCTCCTGCAGGACGCGCAGCAGCTTCACTTGCATCGACGGGCTCATGTCCCCGATCTCATCGAGGAAGAGCGTACCGCCCTCGGCAATCTCAAACCGCCCCTTGCGCGCGGCGATCGCGCCGGTGAAGGAGCCCTTCTCGTGGCCGAACAGCTCGGATTCGAGCAGGTCGGCGGGGATCGCGCCGCAGTTCACCGCCACGAAGGGGCGGCCGCGACGCGGACTCAAGTCGTGGATGGCGCGAGCGACGACTTCCTTGCCGGTACCGGACTCGCCGAGTACCAAGGCTGTGGAGTCGAACGCCGCGACTTGGCGGATCAGGGAGATGACCTCGCGGATCGCCGCGGAGGTACCGGTGGGAAGGCGAACGGCTGCGGTGATGGGAGTGACGACGCCCGGGTTGCTCGTTTTAGCTTCGCTACCGTTGAGCTCGGACGCCAAAATTGATTCCACCGCCGCCATGTATTCTCCGCCCCCGTTCACACCGTTCTTGCTTTGTTCGAACTGGAACGAGTGGTGCCCGTTCACGGCGCTTATGTTGCTTGCGGCAGACGGTAAAAGCTGTGAAGCGCATCGGACTTGGACTGTACGCTCGACAGTCCCTCCGTGATGGCATTCACAGGCG
>CAYNTW010000058.1:17543-34838 GCA_964400085.1 uncultured Steroidobacteraceae bacterium
AGCGGCGCGGT
Source organism: uncultured Steroidobacteraceae bacterium (assembly GCA_964400085.1). Classification (GTDB taxonomy): domain Bacteria; phylum Pseudomonadota; class Gammaproteobacteria; order Steroidobacterales; family Steroidobacteraceae; genus 13-2-20CM-66-19. The sequence goes on from CAYNTW010000058.1 coordinate 17,555, forward strand.
TGGCGGGCGCCGGCAATCTGACGCCGATGCCGTCGGAAGGCAAGCTTCTCGATGAGGTCCGCAACCGACTCACCGACTGGTGCGAATCTCACCTTCACATGGCCATCGGGTGTGACGCTCGTCACGCGACCCGGCAGGCGAAGCGGTTGTGCGAGGCAGTCGTGCAGGTAAATCTCGGCGACGCCTTGCTCGCCAGCTTCAGGCAGTGGAGCCGTGCCTCGCCACATCCCTCCGAGTGCATTGAAGCGCACCGGCACAGCGGGTGGGCGCGGCCGGTTGGCGGCAAGAATTTGCCCCACCATGTCCAGCAGCAGATTGATTTTCAGATCCAGGCGCATGATGTCGGCCGCGTAGGGGGCGTTCTCATCCGCCTTGTCCACGGGGCCGTGCTCGTCCATGGCGTCCCAGGCCTGTAGCACCTGGAGGTTGCGCTCCATAAAACCGGCCGCCATATCACGATCGGCAGGGTTGGGCATCTGGCGCCAGACGACGGGTAATACGTCCTGGAAGGCCAGCTCTTCGTATAGAACGACTGTGTCGGCGCCGTCGAACATGTAATTCTCCCGGTAGGCGCCGCCTGGCGCCAGCGCTAGTTCCCTGACGCTGCGCGCACCACCTCTGGGGGAACAAAGGCCCAAGCGGATCGAAGCGCGTGCAGCAAGTGCGACACCTCATCCAGTGCCGCGATTCCATTCGGCAGGCCGGCGCTCTTCAAGCGTCGGCACATGTAATCGTACAGGTCATCGACGTTTGCCGCGATGGCCCCTCCCCGGTGAAGGTCCAGCGTGGCTCGCAGCTCGACAATAATCGGGACCGCCGCGTCCAGACGGTGGGTATCCACGCGAGCGGCCGAGCACTCCTCGTCCCAGCCCCGCGCGGCCTCGAGCCGCTCCAGCGCCGCGTCCATGAGCGTCCACGTCAGATCACAACCGGCCGCGAGCCCATCCGCCGGGGAGCCAGGCGCGCTGTTGTTACTCGGCGCGGTGTATGGAACGGCTACTGTCATAGGCTTCCACTGCCGTAACGGCTGCTACTGGAGGTATCGGCCGGTCGATGGAGGACTTTAGAGTCAGGAACAACAGCGACAGGCCGGACATCCCGTCAGGCAAGACCAAAGGTCACTTACGCGTTCGTGGTCGCCAACGAGGATAACTGGCTCGCGGTCTCCTCCTGGAAGAAACGACGCACCATCATGGCCTGCTGCAGCTTGCCCTTGCGCACGTAGGCTTCGTACAGGAGATCCTTGACCGCCTCGACCACGATCCCGGCCTCGTAGCTGTCGAGCAGCGGAATGTTGGAGCGCGCGTCGTTCTCGGTGCCAAACAGGATGTTGCGCAGCTTGTTGAAGTGATCGGAGGCGAGACCGGCGAGCTCGCGCACGTTGTTCAACTCGTCGAACAGCCGCATTTTTCCGGCTTCGCCGAGGTCGGTAAAGACCGCCTGCGCCGTGCGCCGACACATCGAGGCGAAAGCGTTGTAGGCGCCGCTCGAGAAACATAACAGCGCCTCCCGGAAGAGCACCTCGACCTCCTCGGGAAGATAGGTATACGTGAATTTCTCGCGCGCGCGCTCGACCTCCACGAACTGCGGGGAGAGCTCGATACTCGCGGCGTGATACGCGCGCGCCGTGAACCGCAGGAAGATCGGCGCGTGGCAATTGTCACAGAGATAGACGATGCCAACTTGCCTGGGCTTGTGAACCGTTAGGTCCTCGAAGCGTGGCACCGCCACCGGGGTGATGTGCGCCACGACCTGACAATGAGGGCACGTGACGGCCAGGTTTTCGGCCTGGTCGTGCTGTAGGCGGCTGGCGAGATCGATGTGAACTGACATTATGTCGTAGCGGCGAGTTTTGTTGTTGGGTCCGCAGTGCTGGGAGAGTCTAACCCATCATTCGCATCGTCAGAGCCTCTTTCGCCGCCATCGCGACGCACTGTCGCGCACACGCCCACGTTATGTAATGCACGATTTATCAGTGGGTTAGGTCCTGGGGGCACCATCCGGCGCGGACGCTGTTTCGCCGCGGGCGAATGCCAGGATCCGCTCCGCGAGCGCGGTGTAGTCGCCGCTGAAGTGGTGTCCCTTACCGATCTCGGCCAGCGCGACCCGCGTATGTTCCGGGGATTTCGGCAGGTCGGGGCAGATCGAGTCGGTCTCGCCCTCACCGTACACACATAATACGGGCACGCCGGTGATGGCCGCGACTTCCGGCTTGGTCGGCGGTCCTGCCTCGTCCGAGCCGACCCAGTCGGCGATCCTGATCTCGAAGGAGGCGTTCGAGTCCACACCCAACAGGTTGATGGTGGCGACACGGGCGCGCAGATCGGGCGGCAGCCGATTCACCACGAACGGCAACACGTCCGCCCCGAAAGAATAACCAACGAGCAGCACGCGTTGTTTGTTCCAGGCGGCGAGGTAGTGGCGCATGACTTTCGCTACGGCCTGCGCGGCTTCCTGCGGTGTGCGCTCCGTCCAGAAGTATTTCAGCGAATTCAGACCAACGGTGGGCACGCCGCTCGCCGCCAGGTGAGCGGCGAGCTCCTGGTCGAGGCCGGCCCAACCGCCGTCACCCGTGAGCAGTATGGCGAGCTCGTCCGAATGGCCGTCTTCCGCGTGTACCTCGTTTACTGGAAGATCGCTGATCTCCGCCGGTCGCACGGGCGGTGTCTCGACGTGCGCGGTGAGCTTTTTGTAGGCATCCTGGAACTGCGGCATCCAGTTGCGCTCGACCGAGAATCCATGGCCGACGTGCGGGAGTTTGATCAGCTCCGCGCCGGAGGTCTGAGCCGCGAACGTGTCCACCGCGGCCGCGGGGCACACCTGGTCGATCTGACCTTGAAAGGCAATCCAGGGTTGCTTGAGGGTCTTGGCGGGCTCGAAGATCAGATCGTTCTTTTTCCCCTGGGTATAGTGCAGTCCCGCGCCCGGCCCCGGGCAGAGCGCGGCGCCGGCGAAATCCTGGTCCGGGCAGAAGCCCATGCTGAGCGCGCCGGCGAAGGTCCCGGGAGGGGACTGGACCAACGCCGCATACACCACTGTTGCACCCGAGGAATACCCGATGAGCACCGGCACGTGGTAAACGAACATGCCGATTTCTTTCTGGATCTGGTGGCTGAGATTCTCGAAATCCCCGGCGATGAGCTGGCACGGCGCGTTGGGACGCTGCGCGGCCTTGCCGAGGGCTCCTAAGTATTGTCGGATATCCACGCCGATGACCACGGCGCCCATGTCAGTCAGCGCGCGCGCCATGTTGGCCACGCCCAGATTCCAACCTCCGTCCCCGGAGACGAAGATGGCGACGCTCTGGGGGGTGCCTTCGGGAATGTAGACCGTGACCTTGCCGAAGCGGCCGGCCGGGAGGCGCGTAGGGGCTTCGGTGGCTTGGGCGCCCGCTTGCGCGAGCGCGGGCACCGCGGCTGGCGCATTCCCCGTCAGGACCAACATGACAACAACCGGCAATGCGCCGGCGAACAGCTTGCGTTTCAAGGCACGTTTTCCGATTTCAGCGCGCAAAGAGCTCTTTCATGCCGCCCGCGATCAGCACGGACACGTCCACGAGCACCCGCGGCAACGAGATACCGCCGCGCGCCACGAGGTACTTCGCTTCCCAGGTGGGATCGAACTTCGCTTTGTACCGGCGCAACCCGTCGAAGTTGTAGAAGTGCTCGCCGTGACGGAACACGAAGTTGCCTACCCGATGCCAGGCGGGCGCCAGTGGATGGGTTTCCAGTCCCGCCAGCGGCGCCATGCCCAGGTTGAACCAACGATAGCCGCCATCCTTGCCCCATTTCATGAGCTCGATGAACAGGTAATCCATAGCGCTACGTGGCGCGTCGGGCCCGAAGCGCATCAGGTCCACCGACAGCTCCTCCTTCGTACCCGTCGTCCACAGGTTGGCGAAAGCCGCGGGGGTGCCCTCGCAATGCACGAGAGCGATGGGGAAATGGCGCAGGTATTCGCGCGAGAAGGCGCCCACTGAAAAACGTTTCTCGCCGGTGGACTTGCTCGCGAGCCAGGAATCCGACAACTGCTTCAGCGTCGGCAGGATCTCGTCGAGACGCTCCGGTGGGATCACCTCGAAAGTGGCGCCGTCGCGCTCGGCACGGCGATGCGCCTGGCGCAGATCGGCGCGCGCGGAGCCCTCCAAGCCGAACTCCGCCAACGGGACGCGCGCCTCCTCGCCGATCTTCAGGGCCGCCAGGCCGAGGTCCACGTACAGCGAGAGGCGATCGCCGCTCGCCTGATAAAAAACAGTCTCACCACCGTGATGATCGGAGATCTCGCGGAAACGCCAGACCAGATCCTCGGCGCCTTTTTCCGAGCCCACCGGATCACCCAACGCGACCCAACTGCGGCCGGCGATCTGGTACATGACGAATGTATCGCCGGATTCGGAGAACAACAGCCGCTTGTCGCCGGCGAGCGCCGCGTTCGCCAGGGTATTGTCCGAGAGCTCGATCACCCGGCGCGCGCGCTCGATATCCTCCGGTCCCGCTACCGCGGGCTCAGGACGCGCGGGGCGCAACATGTTCAGCAGGAGATACGCCGCTGCAAGAACAATGACCGCAAGCGAGGCTCGCAACATTCGCGGAGTGTTGGCATCGAGCGCGAATGTCCACCACAGCTCCTGTGAATAGATCACGCGCCGGTGCGCCATCCATCCGATCCAGATCGCCATGACGATGACGCCCACGATGCTCGCGATCCACGCCGGCGTGAATCGTTCCGACAGGATGGCGGTGGGCCGGTAGAAGGACGGCCGCCCCAGACCGAGCACGCCCAGCACCAGGGCGAGAATGATCGCTTCCTCGAAATCGAGTCCTTTCAACAGCGAGGCGATCATGCCGGCGACGAGTAGCCAGAACACGATGTGGTAGGCCGCTTCCACGCGGCGATAGAGGGCGCGTGCCAGGATGATCAGCCCCAGGCCGATGATGCTGCCGGCGAGGTGCGACACCTCCAGCACCGTCAGGGGCAGAAAACGATCCAGAAAGGCGAGCCGCTCATTAATACCTGGTGTGGCGCCGGAGATCAGGAGGACGGTGCCGGATAAGAACACCAGGGCGCTCGCGACCTGGGGGACTACGGGGGCGATGTAGGCGGAGGCCAACTGGTGGGCGCGTGCGATTCGAGTGCTCGCGGTGCTCAACTCCTTGGCGCCGAACAGAATCGCGCCGAACAGGATCGGCACGAGATAGTAGATCGCGCGGTAGGCCAGGAGTGAGCCCAACAGGGCGTCCGGCGCGACGTTGGGCAGAGCCAGGATCATGACGGTCTCGAAGACCCCGATGCCGCCCGGGACGTGGCTGACGATGCCGGCAATCACCGCCGCGGCATAGGCGCCCAGGAAGGTGATGAAATCGATGTTGGCATCGTCGGGTAGCAGGGAATAGACCACCGCGCCGGCCAGGCTCAAATCCAGCATCGCGAGCGCGATCTGCGGTAGAGCCACGGAAGGTCCCGGGGCGCGCAGCGCCCAGCCCCGGATCTCCAGCGTGCTTTTTGACAATGAAGCCCAGAGCCCGTAGGCGACCACGACACTCAGGAGCACTGCCCCGATCAACATCAACCAGAGCCGGCCCAGATGCAGCACCAGCGCCGCCTGGTCGGGCGCGAGCAGCAGTGAGAAGCCCGCGATCAACGCGAGCCCGATGCCGATGGAGAGGCTGCAGAACGCCGAGACCGTCGCGACCTCCACCGCTGTGACCCCCGCCGTCGCATAGAGGCGGAAGCGGATCGCGGCGCCTGTGAATGCCGCGAATCCCAGAGTGTGGCCAAAGGAGTAGGCAATGAACGAGGTGAAGACGATGCGGCTGTAGGCGATCGCCCTGCCGAGATAGCGCAGCGCGAGCACCTCGTAGGTACTCAGGAGCCAATAGCTCAGGCCCGTGAAGCACAGGGCCGCAACAACGTTGCGACGGGGGATCTCGTGCAGGTGAGCCCAGACGCTACGAATATGCAGGTGCGCCAGCTCACGATGCAGGACCCATACAACCCCGGCGAATACCAGAAGCGCCGCGATGGGCCCAACCCAGCGGAAGGCGCTCCTGTCCTCCGGCTGTAAGTCCTCGCCCGCGGGTACCGATGACCCAGTCAACGGAGCGGGGCCTTTAGCGCGTGAGGGGCTTGTACTTGATACGGTGAGGTTGGGAGGCATCGTCACCCGTACGCCGCTTGTAGTCCTCGACGTATTCCTGGTAGTTCCCTTCAAACCAGACTACCTGCGAGTCACCCTCGAAGGCGAGGATGTGCGTCGCGATACGGTCGAGGAACCAGCGGTCGTGCGAGATCACCACCGCGCAGCCCGGGAAGTTGAGGAGCGCATCCTCCAGCGCCCGCAACGTCTCGACATCGAGATCGTTCGTCGGCTCGTCGAGCAGCAGCACGTTGCCGCCTTGTTTCAACACCTTGGCCAGGTGCACGCGATTGCGCTCGCCACCGGAGAGCTCGCCGATCACCTGCTGCTGTTGGGTTCCCCTGAAGTTGAAGCGACCCACGTAACCGCGGGAGGGTGTCTCGTAGGTACCGACTTTGATGATGTCCAGACCGCCGGAGATCTCCTGCCAGACGGTCTTCTTGTCGTCGAGCGCCTGCCGCGATTGATCGACGTAGGCGAGCTTCACTGTTGGCCCGACGCGGATCTCGCCCGCATCCGGCTTCTCCGCGCCGGTCAGCATGCGGAACAAAGTTGTCTTGCCCGCGCCGTTCGGACCGATGATTCCCACGATTCCGCCGCGTGGGAGATTGAATGTCAGGTTGTCGATGAGCAGTCGGTCGCCATAGGCTTTTCGCAGTCCCTTGACCTCGATCACCATGTCCCCGAGCCGCTCGCCCGGCGGTATGTAGATCTCGTTCGTCTCGTTGCGCTCCTGGAATTCCTTGGAGGCGAGCTCCTCGTAGCGCTGCAGGCGCGCCTTGCTCTTGGCCTGGCGTGCTTTCGGGTTCTGCCGCACCCATTCGAGCTCACGCTCGAGGGTTTTGCGTAGCGCCTCGCGCTCTCGCTCTTCCAGAGCGAGGCGCTTCTCCTTCTGCTCGAGCCAGGAGGAATAGTTGCCGTGATAGGGGATGCCGTGGCCCCGGTCGAGCTCCAGGATCCACTCCGCCACGTTGTCCAGGAAGTAACGGTCGTGGGTCACCGCGATGACGGTGCTGGGATACTCTTCGAGGTAGCGCTCGAGCCAGGCGATGGATTGCGCGTCGAGATGGTTGGTGGGCTCGTCCAGCAGCAGCATGTCCGGTGCGGACAGCAGCAGTCGGCACAGGGCGACCCGGCGCTTCTCGCCACCCGAGAGCGGGCCGATCTTGGCCTCCCAGGGGGGTAATCGCAGCGCGTCCGCCGCGATCTCGAGCTTGCGTTCGAGCTCCCAACCGCCGGCGGTGTCGATGGCGTCCTGCAGCTTGGCTTGCTTCTCCAGGAGTGCGCTCATCTCATCGTCCGACATCGGCTCGGAGAATTTCTCGCTGATCTGGTTGAACTCTTCGAGCAGCTTGAAGGTTGCCCCTACGCCTTCCATGACCGTGCTGCGCACGTCCTTGGTGTCATCGAGCTGCGGCTCCTGCGGCAGAAAGCCGACGCGGATGCCCGTTTGCGGGCGCGCTTCGCCATCAAAGTTGGGGTCCGTTCCGGCCATGATGCGCAGGAGCGAGGACTTCCCGGAGCCGTTCAGGCCGAGCACGCCGATCTTGGCGCCAGGGAAGAAGGAGAGACTGATGTCGCGAAGGATGGTCCGCTTGGGGGGGACCACCTTCGAAACGCGACTCATTGTGTAGATATACTGGGCCATATTGTTCAGTGGATCAGGGATTTCGGGCTCCCGCGCCGGGCGTGCATTATCATCAAGTTACCCCCGCTTGGCGATGCCTGAAGAGCCCGGGTGTTCGCGCCCGGCAACGGTGTCATACAGTGTCTCGAGCGTCGCACCGCTCCACCCGCCGCGCCCTGTGCTACGCTGACGACTCCCCTATTGTCCACGCGATTGCGTCCCCTTTATGACCGAGCGCCTGCCGCAGGTATGAGATTCAATGTGGCAGTGGTCGTGAGCGATCGCCTGGCTCGCTACGGCTTCGGCGATGGTCACCCCTTCGGCACGGACCGCCATGCGGCATTCGTACGTGAGTTCCAGGCCCGCGGTTTGGACAAACGCGTTGAGATTCTCGAGCCCAGACTCGCCACTGAGGAAGAGCTGCGAGCATTTCATACTCCGGCCTACGTCGAGTTCGTACGCGAGCGCTCGCAAAGCGGTCAAGGACTTCTGGATGGGGGCGACACCCCAGCTTTTCGAGGTGTTTACGAAGCGGCGGCCTGCGTCGTCGGCGCGACGCTCAACGCAACAGATGCAATCATGCGAGGAGAATGCCGCCGCGCTTTCGTGCCGATAGCCGGGCTTCACCACGCGGCCAGGGATCGAGCCGCGGGTTTTTGCGTATTCAACGACTGCGGCGTGGCAATCGAGCATTTACGCAAAAACACTGGATTGTCACGCGTTGCATATGTCGATATCGACGCGCATCACGGCGATGGAGTGTTTTACGCGTTCGAAGACGACGCTTCTGTCATCTTCGCGGACGTGCATGAGGATGGCCGTTATCTTTATCCGGGCACAGGCGCCGCGGAGGAAACAGGGCGAGGTGCCGCGCAGGGAACGAAGCTCAATTTGCCGATGCCGCCAGGGTCCGATGACGCCGCATTCGCGAGTGTCTGGCCGCGGGTGATAGCCCACCTCGAGCGTTTTGCACCCGAGTTCATCATCCTGCAGTGCGGGGCGGACAGTATCGAAGGTGATCCCATCACGCATCTCCGTTTTACCTCGAAAACCCATGGTTTCGCGGCGCGTGAGCTAACGGCGCTGGCTGAGCGTCTCGGGCATGGCCGGGTGCTCGCATTGGGTGGTGGGGGATACAATCGCGCCAATATCGCGCAGGCTTGGACTTCGGTGGTGGAAAGCTTGCTGTGAGCGCGTAGCGAGCGCCTCACCCTGAGGATCGCTGTCCTGACGCCGGCAGGCACATCGGCGTCGCTTGGCTCCCAAACGACCGTCGCGCGGTTCCGGTACAATCCTCGCCTCCCTTCCCGCACCCGTTAGCAAAGGCTCCGCATGTTCCGGACGACGATGACCATCGAGGGTTTCGACCCAGAGCTCTTCAAGGCGATCCAGGGCGAGCGACACCGCCAGGAGGAGCACATCGAGCTCATTGCATCCGAGAACTACACGAGCCCGCGGGTGCTCGAGGCGCAGGGGTCGGTGTTGACCAACAAGTACGCCGAAGGCTACCCCGGCAAGCGCTACTACGGGGGCTGCGAGTATGTCGACATCGCCGAGCAACTGGCCATCGATCGGGCCAAGGAGCTCTTCGGCGCTGACTACGCGAACGTACAGCCGCACTCGGGCTCGCAGGCCAATGCCGCGGCCTATTTCGCGCTGGTGCAGCCGGGGGATGCGATCCTTGGCATGAGCCTCGATCACGGTGGCCACCTGACGCACGGGGCGAAGGTCAACTTCTCCGGCAAGTTCTTCAAGGCCGCGCAGTACGGCATCCGTCCTGACACGGGCGAGATCGACTATGACCAGGTGCAAAGGCTCGCCGAGGAGCACCGCCCGAAAATGATCGTGGCCGGCTTCTCGGCGTACTCACGAGTCATTGACTGGGCGCGCTTCGCGAGCATCGCGAGGAGTGTGGGCGCCTTTCTCGTCGTCGATATGGCTCACGTGGCCGGGTTGGTGGCGACGGGGTTCTATCCGAACCCGATTCCCCACGCCGACGTGGTGACGACGACCACACATAAGACGCTGCGCGGCCCGCGTGGCGGGCTGATCCTGGCGCGCAAGAACGACGAGATCACCAAAAAACTGAGCTCGATCGTTTTCCCCGGCACCCAGGGCGGGCCGCTCATGCACGTCATCGCCGCCAAGGCGGTCGCCTTCCACGAAGCCTTGCAACCGGAATTCAAGGAATACCAGCGCCAGGTCGTGGCGAACGCCCGTGCCTTGGCGGCGCGCCTGGCGAAGAACGGCTTCCAGATCGTCTCCGGCGGCACCGACAATCACTTGTTTCTGCTGAGCCTCGTTGGGCGCAATATCACCGGCAAGGACGCCGACGCGGCCTTGGGAAAAGCCAACATCACCGTGAACAAGAACGCCGTGCCGAACGATCCGCGTCCGCCGATGATCACCAGCGGGCTGCGTTTGGGCTCGCCGGCTTCGACCACCCGGGGGTTCAAGGAGCGTGAGATCGAGCAGGTGGCGGATTTCATCACCGAGATCATTGACGCGGAGGGCTCCGAGGCCGCCATCGAGAAGGTGCGGCCGCGAGTGATCGATCTTTGCCGCCGCTTCCCGGTTTACGGTTCCTGAGGCTGATCCTGCCGCATGTACTGCCCGTTTTGCGGCCACATTGAGACCAAGGTGACGGATTCCCGGCTCGCGGGCGAGGGACGCCAGATCCGCCGCCGCCGGGAATGCCTTTCCTGCGGCGAGCGGTTCACAACCTTCGAGACGGCCGAGCTGGTCATGCCCATGGTGGTCAAGGGAGACCGCACCCGGGAGGCCTATGACGAGGCGAAAGTTCGGGCGGGAATGGAAAAGGCGCTGGAAAAGCGACCCGTGCCGCGCGAGCTGTTGGATGAGGCCGTGAGTCGGGTCACCCACAAGGTGCGCAGTCTCGGTGATCGTGAAGTGCAATCCCGGGCGATTGGCGAGCTCGTGATGGATGAGCTGCGGCAGTTGGATGAGGTCGCGTACGTGCGCTTCGCCTCCGTGTACCGGCATTTCGAGGACGTCGAAGCGTTTCATGAGGAGATCCAACGGCTGCGCAGCCAACGCGCGCTTGCGCCGGCTCGCGATGGCAGACGTGGCAAGCGGGAGCCGGGGCGCGAGGCCAGTCGGGATCAGCTTTCCTTGCTGCCAACGGAGGGAGGCTCAGCCGGCGGCACCGAAAATGCGGCCACCGGTACGAAGTCGGAGGACGACTCATGATCACCGATTTCGATCGCTTCGCGATGAATCGCGCTCTCGTTCTGGCTGCGCGTGGGCTCGAAACCACCCACCCCAATCCTCGCGTGGGATGTGTGATCGCGCAGGGAACGAAGGTTATCGGTGAAGGATGGCACGAGCGCGCTGGTGAAGCGCACGCGGAGGTGGCTGCGCTGGAAGCAGTACGTGCGGCCGGCTTATCGCCCGCGGGTAGCACCGTTTACGTCACACTCGAGCCTTGCAGTCACTACGGCCGGACTCCGCCCTGCACCGATGCCCTGATTGCCGCGGGTGTGGCGCGTGTTGTCTACGCTGTGCAGGATCCTAACCCCGAAGTCAGCGGTCGCGGCGCTGAGCTGTTGCAGCAGGCGGGCATCGCGGTCGAATCGGGGCTGATGGAAGCCGAGTCGGTCGATCTGAACATCGGCTATATGAAGCGCCGGACCTATGGTCGGCCGTGGGTGCGAGTGAAGCTCGCGATGAGCCTGGATGGACGGACCGCGCTCGCCAATGGTGAGAGTCAATGGATTACCGGTGAGGCGGCTCGGACTGACGTGCAACATTGGCGGGCCCGGAGCTCGGCGATCATGACGGGGGTTGGGACTGTCCTGGCCGATGATCCGCGGCTGAATGTCCGGTTGGCGCCGGAGAAGTCGGATGACGAGCCCTGGCAGCCCTTGCGCGTCGTCCTGGATACCCGGTTGCGCACGCCGCGGGATTCGCGGCTGTTTGCGACGGGCGGCGAGGTGTTGATCCTCACCGAGGATCCGACACGTGGTGCCGAATTCGCGGAGATGGGGGTCTCGGTCGAGGCCATTCCCGCGTCCAATGGGAGGCTCGATCTGGCTGCGGTCATCGACCGCATGGGCGAGCTCGAAGTGAACGAGCTACTGGTTGAAGCGGGCCCGACACTTTCTGGCGAAATCCTGCGGCAGGGGTTGGTCGATGAATTGCTGCTTTACGTTGCGCCCAAGTTGTTAGGTCCCCACGGTCTGCCGCTGGTCGACTTGCCGGAGCTCACCGACCTGCAGGACGCGTTGGGCTTTAGTGTCGCGGGTGTGCAGCGACTCGAGGACGATTTGCGGTTGCGGCTGCGGCCGCGGTGATTTTGTGAGGTTGGATTGTGTTTACAGGAATCGTGCAGGACGTCGGTAAAGTGTTGGCTCGCGAGGATCGCGGGGGCGATGCTCGCATGATCATTGGCTTCAATCAGCTTCGCTCCGCTGACTTCCACATCGGCGATAGCATCTGTGTACAGGGGTGCTGCCTTACCGCCACTGAGCTTCCGGAGGGTGCTTTTGCCGCGGACGTTTCGCGCGAGACCTTATCTTTGACCACGTTGGGTGATCTCGCCGTGGGTTCACCTGTAAACCTCGAACCGTCTTTGAAGGCCGGCGATGCGCTCGGGGGGCATCTCGTGTCAGGTCACATCGACGGGCTCGCGGAAGTCGTCGCCATCAGCGGCGACGCTCGCTCCACCCGGCTGAAGATCGCAGTTCCTGCCGACCTCGCGCGCTATATAGCACGCAAGGGCTCTGTCGCCGTCGACGGTGTCAGCCTGACGGTCAATGAAGTCGAGGGTGTTACCTTTGGTGTCAACATCATTCCTCACACGCAGGCGGTAACCACCCTGGGAGCGCTCAAAGTCGGCGCTCGCGTGAACCTGGAGATCGATCAGGTCGCCCGGTACGTGGAGAGGTTGTTGGGAACGTCCGCCGACACTGTCGTGTGACGTCCATTCCCTGCGGCATTTCGTCGCACCCCGTTACGCAACATAAGCTGCTGGCTTATGCTACGGCAAAAGGGGAGTGTGAAGGGAGTTCTGTTATGAAACGCCGGTGGCTCGCGCGATTTTCACCATGCTGGTTGATTCTGGTCGCAGTCGTGACTCATGCGGAGGCGCCAGGACCTGCGCCGGCCTTTACGGCCGAAGGGCGCTTGGAGTACCCGCAGGACTACAGGGAGTGGGTTTACGTGAGCTCGGGGCTCGACATGAGCTACTCGGACCGGGGTGGCGGGATGGGACACTCCATGTTCGATAACGTATTTGTGCAGCCGAAAGCTTACCGGGAGTTCGTGCGCACGGGGTTGTGGCCGGACGGCACCCTACTGGCGCTGGAGGTGCGGGCCGCGGCCGAGAAGGGCTCGATCAATCAGCACGGGAAGTTCCAGACGGGCGAGTTGATGGGCTTCGAGGTGCACGTGAAAGACACCAAGCGCTTCCAGGGCGGGTGGGGCTTTTTCAGCTTCCGCGGTCCGGAGCCAGCGCAGATGATCCCGATGACCCAGGACTGCTATTCCTGTCATCGCGACCATGCCGCCGTGGACACCACCTTCGTGCAGTTCTATCCAACACTGCTGCCGATCGCCACGGCCAAGGGGACGCTCAGCTCGGGTTACAAGCCGTAGCCGCCTCGCTTGTAAGTGGCTCCGGCGCCGCGTTGGGTTCATCCGCGGTAGAAGCTGCTCCAGATTAGCGACATAACCGCGTGCGGCGCACGGGCGGCGGTCCCCGCCGGACCCGCCAGATCCAGGCGTCAGGTATACTTGGCGCCTCTAATCCCAAGCCCTGGCGGTCTGCCATGTCGAACGTCCTCCCTCTTTCTGGCAAGCCTTCGCCATCGCCCGGCCTGAATTCTGTCGAAGAGATCCTTGCGGAGCTGCGCGCAGGGCGCATGGTCGTCATCATGGATGACGAGGATCGCGAGAACGAAGGCGATCTCATCATGGCAGCCGAGCGTGCCACGCCCGAGGCGGTCGCATTCATGATCCGTTACAGCAGTGGCATCATCTGTGTGCCGATGGAGGAGGAGGGCCTCGTCCGTCTCGACCTGCCGCAGATGGTGCTGGCCAACAGCGAGTCACATCGCACGGCGTTCACGGTCTCGGTGGATCTGAAAGTCGGCGTGACCACCGGTGTGTCTTCCGCCGACAGGGCTGCGACGATTCGCGCGCTCGCCGACCCGAGCGCATCCGCGGCGGATTTCGCGCGCCCGGGTCATATCTTTCCACTTCGATCGCGCAAGGGCGGTGTCCTGGTGCGAGCAGGACACACCGAAGCTTCCGTGGATCTGTGCCGGCTCGCCGGAATGAAGCCCGTCGGGGTGTTGTGCGAAGTCATGAACGATGATGGCACCATGGCTCGGCGTCCCCAACTGGAGGCGTTCGCGAAGCGACATAACCTCAAGATCGGGACCATTTCCGATCTCATCCGCTACCGCTTGCGCAACGAGCGTTCCGTCGAGCGCGTGGCGGAGCAAACAGTCCAGACGGACCTCGGGGAGTTCCGGCTCTATGCCTACGAGGACCGTGTCAATCACGATGTCCATCTCGCTCTCGCGCGGGGGCGTCTCGACGGCCCGGATGTGCCGCTCGTACGCGTACACCTGCCTGACACGCTGCGTGATCTCGTTGGCGTGCGCAGCGCGCAGCGTGCTTGGACATTGCGAGCTGCCATGCAGCGTCTCGCCGAAGCGGGCAATGGGGTCGTCGTGATACTGCGTCAGCAGGAGTCCCCTCGAGAGCTGATCGACTCGGTTCGAATGCTCGCCTCCGCAACCCAAACGGGCGCTCCAACGGAACGTGCTGCCAAGACGGAAGGCGAAGGCGCCGTCTTACGGACATTTGGCGTCGGAGCGCAGATTCTGAAGGACCTCGGGGTTCGCCGGATGCGCGTGTTGTCCGCGCCAAAACAGATGCATGGCATTTCGGCGTTTGATCTGGAAGTCGAAGCGTACGTCGGAGAAGAAGCCTGAAATGGCCGAGTCGGCAGGTGTTGAAGGTGAAGTGAGCGCCAGAGGTCGTAAGGTTGCAGTCGTGGCCGCACGCTTCAACGACTTTATCGTCTCGAGTTTGCTGAAGGGCGCCACGGCCTCGTGGCTCGAGCGCGGAGGCGCCGCCGAGGATTTGCTCGTGGCGCGAGTTCCAGGCGCGTTCGAGTTGCCCGTGGTTGCCCGGAAACTCGCCGCCAGCGGCCGCTGGGACGCCGTGGTGGCTCTCGGCTGCGTCATTCGCGGCGACACGCCGCATTTTGACTATGTCGCCGGCGAATGCGCCCGCGGATTGAATCTCGTGGCCTTGGAAACCGGTGTCCCCGTGATCTTCGGCGTGCTCACGGTCGAAACCGTCGAGCAGGCATTGGAGCGGGCGGCCACCACGGCTGGCAACAAGGGTGGCGAGGCAATGGATACCGCGCTGGAGATGGCCGATCTGATGGGCCGACTGCCATGAAGCCGGATCCCGCTCACCTGTTCGCCGGCGCCCGCTCGGTGTCCCGCAAATTGGCGCTCCAGGCCCTGTATCGCTGGCAGCTCAACGAGGGACCCTGGCAAGACCTGGTGCTCGAGTTCGGGGACGCCGAGGACATGCCCAAGGCGGACCGGGAATACTTCCGCGAGCTCGTCGAGGGTGTGTGGCGCTCCCGGGAGAGCCTGGACAACCAGCTCGCCTCGTGGATGGATCGCAAGCCCGAGCTGCTCGATCCGATCGAGCACGCGGTGCTGCTGATCGGGTTGTTCGAGCTGACCTCCAAGCCCGAGGTTCCCTTCCGGGTGGCGATCAACGAGGCCGTGAGTCTCTCGAAGCGCTTCGGCGCGACCGACGGCCACAAGTTCGTGAATGCCGTGTTGGATCGCGCCGCCAAGCAAGTGCGGCCGCACGAGCACTAGAGCAGCGGCGCTGCGCATCATGGATCATGCCTGTGAGATCCCGACATGCCGCTATCCGAATTCGCGCTGATCGACCGCTACTTCCGTAACTGCGGAGTGAAACGCGCCGACGTGCGGCTTGGCATCGGCGACGATGCCGCGCTGCTGGACTCTCCGGCGGGATGCGATCTCGTCGCGGCGATCGACACGCTCGTGGAGGGTATCCACTTTCCCCGCGGCTGCCCCGCGGCATCCGTGGGCCATCGCGCGCTCGCAGTGAACTTGAGCGACCTCGCGGCGATGGGGGCGCGCCCCGCGTGGGCGCTGCTCGCCTTGACGCTTCCCAACAGCGACGAGGCCTGGTTGTCAGAGTTCGCGGCCGGCTTTTCCGACCTGGCGCGCGGGCACGATGTCGCCCTCGTCGGTGGCGATACAACATCAGGTCCGCTGTGCGCGACCGTACAGGTGCTTGGTCACGTGCCGCGCTCACGAGCACTGCTTCGCTCGGGGGCCAGGCCTGGCGATCTCGTGTTTGTTTCAGGCACTCCTGGGGATGCCGCCGGGGGTCTGGCGGTGGAACAAGGACGTCTCGCGACGACGAGCGATGTCGCCAGTTATCTGCGCAAGCGCTTTCTCTTTCCCTCTCCTCGCATGGCGCTAGGCAAGTGTCTGCGAGGCTTCGCGAGCGCCTGTATCGACATCTCCGACGGCTTGCTCGGCGATGTCGGCAAGCTCGCCCACGCAAGCGGCTGCGGTGTCGAGCTGAATTATCATGAGCTTCCGGTCTCCGAGGCGCTCGTGGAAGCCGTCGGAGATGCGCGTGCTCGGGAGCTCGCGCTGACGGGCGGCGACGACTATGAGCTGTGCTTCACAGTCCACCCCGACAATGTCGGGAAGTTACGACATGAGCTGCCGCCGGAGCGATGGGGCTATAGTCCGATCGGCAGCGTTCGCGAGGCGCCCGGGGCGGTCGTGATGGAGGATGGGAACGTGATGGAGTTCTCGCATTCCGGGTACGACCACTTCGGCGGTTAGGGGTCGATCGCAGCGGCGCGAGTCCGGCTCCCCGGCCGGTGAGGCGTGCATCACAGTCACCCTGCGGATGCTGACAGTATCCTGTCGTGCGGTTTTGCCAAGTTCGCGAGTCATGTCAGCACCGGCCTCCAAGTCCAACCCGCCGTCCAAGCAGACGCCACGCAAGATCCCGGAAAAGATCGGCAAATACGTGGTCATCAAGGAGGTCGGCCGCGGGAGCACGGGGATAGTTTACTTATCGCACGACGGATACTACGGGCGCGACGTCGCGATCAAGGTTTACAACAGCGATTACGGTACCGACGAGGAGCGCGCGCGGATCGCGCGCAAGATGTTCCTGTCGGAGGCGCACCTGGTTGGAGCCTTGCAACATCCGCACATCCTGCCGATTTACGATGCCGGCGAGGAGAACGGTCACTGTTATATCGTCACCGAGCACGTGCACGGCGCGCGGACGCTCGCCGCGTATTGTCGGGCTGACAACCTGCTGCGCATCGACGATACCGTCGAGATCATCTTCAAGTGCGCGAAGGCGTTGCACTACGCGCACTCGCGCGGAGTCATCCACCGCGACATCAAGCCGTCCAACATCATGCTCACGCAGGATAGCGACGTGCGCATCATCGACTTCGG
>CAYNTW010000059.1:0-6399 GCA_964400085.1 uncultured Steroidobacteraceae bacterium
AGGTCCTCTTCTTCCAGGCGCAGGACAAGTACGTCCGGGTTGCCACTCTGGAAGACGAGGTGCAGATACGAACACCGCTGCGGGAGCTGTTGGCCGCGCTGGATCCGGAGGCGTTCTGGCGTATCCACCGGAGTGTGATCGTCCGGGCGGCGGCGATTCATCGAATCGAGTTGGATGCCGACGGCAAGTTGAATCTCCGCGTCAAGGGTCGCACAGACGTGCTGCCCGTGAGCAGCGCGTTTCAGTATCGGTTCAAACCCATGTAATGGAGTTGGAATGGACACTGCACTGGAAGTTCGCGGTATCAGCAAGGCGTTTGGGAGCAACCGTGCGATCGATGACTTCAATCTCGTCATTCCGCGTGGCGCCACCTACGGCCTGATCGGCCCCAGCGGAGCGGGTAAGACGACCGCGATCCGCATGATCATGTCGATCCTGTTTCCCGATTCCGGGTCGATGACGGTGCTGGGGAAGCCCTCGGCCATGGAGGCCAAGAACCGCATCGGTTATTTGCCGGAGGAGCGGGGCGTCTATCGCAAGATGAATGTGCGGGCGTTCCTGTCGTACATCGGCCGGCTGAAGATGGTCGAGCGCTCGAGAGTCGATGCGCGTGCGACCCAGCTGCTCGGCCAGTTAGGGCTCGCGGAAGCCGTGAACAAGAAGTGCGAGGACCTGTCCAAGGGCATGCTGCAACGGGTGCAGTTCGTGGCGGCCATTGTCCATGAGCCCGAGCTGTTGATTCTCGATGAGCCCTTCAGCGGGTTGGATCCTTTGAGTGTCCGGGTGTTGAAGGAGGTTATTGCTGATGAGCAGCGGCGGGGCGCGACGATCATCTTCTCTACGCATGTCATGGCGCATGCGGAGGAGCTCTGCGAGCAGATCGTAATGATTCACAAGGGTCGCAAGGTGCTGGACGAGCCGATGTCGGGTTTGCGGCGTCAGTACGACACCCGCACGATTCGTTTCGAGCCTCTCGATGCGACGGCGGATCTGATGGTGCTGAAGTCAATGTCCGGCGTGGAGCGGGTTCAACTTACCGACGAAGGGTGTGACATCAGGCTGGTTGCGGGCACAGATCCGGCAGCGGCGATCCGCAACATTGCTGGCACCGTTGCGCCGGCGCGCATCGAGTTGGCGCGAGTCCGATTGGAAGACGTGTTCATCAGGATTGTCGGGAGCGGGTCGGGGTCCGAGGAGTCGCGGCAGGCTCTGCGGACTCACCTTCAGGGTTTGAGCGGAGTGGGGGTCGCATCATGATGCAGCGAGTATGGATGGTCGCCGCGCGCGACTTCTCGGTGACGGTCAGCAACAAGGGTTTTCTGTTCGGCATCCTGCTCATGCCGATGCTGATCTGCATCGTTGTGTTTCTCATGCCTCGGATCCTCAACGCGAGGAGTCCGGCTGTCGAAGGCCAGGTCGCGGTCATGGATGCGACTGGACGCTTGATTTCCGAGGTGCGGTTAGACCTGGCGCCGTCGGCCATCGCCGCTCGACGGGCGCGGGAGGCGGGACCTCGAAATCCTTTGCAACTCGACGGTCCGCCGATTCCGAATATCTCGGTGGTTGAGAAACCTTCAGCCGAGGACCTTCAGGTTGCAAAGAACTGGCTGCTTCAGGCGCCGGATGCTCCCGAGCGGCATCTGGCTGTGATCGCTATTCACCCTGACGCGGTAAAACGTGCTGAAGGGAGGCCCGAGTACGGTTCCTACGATCTATACATCGCCGCTCGGTTGGATGAGAACACCGAGGCGGTGATTCACGATGCCATGCGGCAGGCGCTGGTCAGTGCCAGGTTGAAGGACAACGGTATTGATCAGGCGGCCGTTGATGCGGCCATGCACGTCGTCCGGCCGGTTTCTGTATCGGTTGGGGTCGGTAGTGAGCGTGAGACGCGGCGCGGGTTCACCCGGATGCTGCCGTTTCTGTGCGGCATCCTGCTGTTCATCGGGGTCATGACGGGCGGACAGATGCTGATGACTTCGACGATTGAGGAGAAGTCGAGCCGCGTGATCGAAGTGCTGCTGGCTGCCGTGTCACCTTTGGAGCTGATGTGGGGCAAGTTGCTCGGTCGGCTTGGGGTGGGGCTGATAACTGTCGTGGTGTACGTCGGATTGGGGATGCTTGCTCTGCTGGAGTACTCGATGGCGGGATTGATTGATCCGATGCTGCTGGTGTACTTCGTGATCTTTTTTCTTCTGGCGTCGCTGGTCTATGGGGGACTGATGATGTCGATCGGCGCGGCGGTGAACCAGGTGGCTGACGCGCAGTCGCTGATGGGCCCGGTGATGATCCTGCTGATCGCGCCCTATGCACTCGTGCCGATGATCGGGCAGAACCCGAATTCGACGCTAAGTGTGGCGATGACGTTTGTGCCGCCCGTAAACTCGTTCGTTGTGCTTGCTCGACTGGCGTCGGGCACTCCGCCCCCGCTATGGCAGGTGTTTGGGGCGATGGCGACCGGGCTGGTGGGAGCTGGAGTAGCGGTGTGGTTCGCGGCGAAGGTGTTTAAGATTGGGTTGCTGATGCAGGGGAAGCCGCCGAGTTTTGGGACGTTGGTGAAGTGGGCGCGGATGGCCTAGAGGAGTGCCGGCTTACCGCCGTACAGTTACGAACCCACCGTCCACGTTTAGAACGTGGCCTGTCACGTATGTCGATTCCGCCAGATAGAGAACCGCGGCCGAGATGTCTGCAGGCTGCCCGATACGGCCCACCAGCGCCGCTGACTCGAACGGCGCCGGATCCGCGCCATCCATGAGAGGCGTGCGAATGAAACCTGGCGCCACGGCATTGACATGAATGCCATGCGGGGCGAGCTCTGCAGCCAGCAAGATAGTCAGCGCGCGTATGGCGCCTTTCGATATCAAGGGTGCGGTCGCTTGCACCCAGCTCAAAGCCTGGTCGACGAGCACGGTAGTAATGTTCACAATGCCGCCGCCACGCCCCTGGTCGATCATTGCTCGCACGGCTGCCTGAGTCGTCAGATAGGTGCCCTGCAGGTTGACACGCCAGTAGTGCTCGAGATCCTGCTCAGTGACCTCCAGAAATGGCTTGGGCCGAAACTCGCCGGCGTTATTGACGAGGACGTCGACACTCCCGAATCGCTCGCGCGCGGCGCTGACCATCGCCTTGCCCGTCTCCCGGTTGGCCGTGGATCCTGCGACCATTGCTACCTGCGCTGTATGGCCGAGACGTTTGGCGGCTTCGCGCAGTCGATCCTCGTTGCGAGCGTTCAACACGACATTCCATCCGCTGTCGAGAAAACCTCGCGCTATTTCAAGCCCCAAGCCGCTCGAGGATCCGGTTACCAAAGCCGTCTTGCCGTTTGAACTCATTGCGGAACTCCTTGCGTGCCCATTCGACGCACGACCTAGCATAGGACTTGCGCCGAGCCCGTCCCAATCATGATTTTTCTTCTCAGTTATCGATCTAATCGATATCAGTCGGGAGCGTCGCCGTTGGAGGGGAATGCCGCACGGCGGCCGAGGGTGTGCCTTTTAATCCTTGGGCAGTCATTGCCATCAATTCTCTCAGCCAGCGGTGCGCCGAATCGTGATGCAACCGCGGATGCCACAGAAGCACGACGTCGAACCCGGGCACAGCCACGGGGGGAACGAACGTGCGCAGGCCGGACATGCGTCCCCGCAGCACCCGCTCCGGGACGACTGCGATGAGGTTGTCCGTTTGAAGCACCTCCGGAAGGATTAGAAAACCGGGTGTCGAGAGCACCACTGTTCGTCGACGCCCAGTACGAGCTAATGCGCGGTCTGTCGGCCCTGTGAATCGTCCTTCGCTCGGCGATACCACTACGTGTGGATACTTGCAGAATTGCTCGAGAGTAATCCGCTTTCTTGATTTTAATGGGTGCGCATTCCGCACAACACCGATGTATCGTTCCTCGTAGAGCTTGCGTGAAAGCAAGTCCGCAGAGGGGATGTCCGGTGTCGTGGTGACACACAGGTCCAACTCGCCATTGGCCAGCATAGCGGGTATGTCAGTAAGCGCGGAGGATCGGACAGCCAGACGAGCATTCGGCGCCTCACGGCGCAAACGCTGAATGAACGGTACGATCAACGTCGACTGGATATAGTCGTTCGCAGACAGCCGCGCCGTCAGATCGGTTGTCGCCGGTTCGAAACGTTCGTCCACGACCAGCGCGCCAGCCTCGGCCAACCATTGCTTGAGCTTGGGTGCCAGTGCCGCCGCGCGCGGGGTCGGTAAAATTCCACGTTGAGTGCGAACGAACAGCGGGTCGCCGAAAAGCTTGCGCAGCCGGGCGAGCATGCCACTGACTGTCGGTTGCGTAAGTGCCAGGCGATCCGCTGCCCGCGTGACACTCTGCTCCTCGAGCAGCACATTCAGGGCAACCAGCAAATTAAGGTCGAGACGTCCGATATCTTGCATGCCGATCGCAGTGTCGGTGTTAGTTGCCGGCCGGCCGCGACCACGCTCCGACGAACGCCGGAAGAGCCATCGTGCCGTTCTGACCAGCGATCTCCGCGCGCAGGCGCTGTTCGAAGGTATCGATTCCGATCTCATCCTCGGTTGCGATTTCGTGCCGTAGGATGGCGGGTAGATTGCTTCGTAGACCGCTCGTCATGTATTCGAATCCGACGAAGTCGGCGCCTCCGCCGGCGGGAGCGTCGATGCGCATCGAGGGATTTGGCAGGCCTGCTCCGAGGAAGATCTCGCGCAAGCTCATCCCTGTCCGTTCGTTCAGTCCTGCTCGGCGAAACATCTCTGGAACCCAATACCACACGCGTTCTAACAAAGGCGAATGCACCGTGCACACGGGGCCAATTCCCCAATCGAGCTCCTGGAACGCGACGATGCGAGGCCCTCTCAATCGACTGGTCACCCGTCGCAGCAGGGCACTCGGATCTGATGAGTAGATCAGGACGAGTCGACCCACGACGGCATCGAACTGGCCCTCGACTTCTGCTTGTTCGAGATTGCGCTCGAGGAACGAAATCTGTGTCATTCCGCGGGCGTGCGCACGCTCGCGCGCTGTTTGGAGAATCACTGGGTCTCGATCGACGCCGACCACACTGCCTGTGGGGCCGACCATCTGGGCTACGAGCATCGCCACATCTCCAGCTCCGCTGCCGAGGTCGAGGACTCTCATTCCGGCTTGTATTCCGGCTTGCTCGAACAAGCTGCGAGTGAACGGCTCATACAACAGCGCCTGCTTTTGAAGACGATCCGTCTCATGCGGATTCCTGCCCATTACGTAATCGTCTTTCCCATCGGTCATGACATTCATCCTGTTGTTTGGGGTCAAACGGATTATCGCACGGAAATTGTTGCGAATTTGCCGTATTTGCTGACTCAGGGCTGATGATCAATAATTCGGGCATGGCCGGCCGCGACTGATGGCTCAGCGCGGAGGCGGTAAGATCAATCGCGGCAATTCAGTGCCACTGACTGACGGACTATGCACCCTTATCTGATTCATCTGATATGCGGTTCGACGGGGGCGGGCAAGACAACATATGCCATGCGCCTCAGCAGCCGCCTTGGAGCGGTTCGATTTTCTATCGATGAATGGATGGCTTCATTGTTCTGGATGGATACACCGCAGCCGCTCGATCCTGCCTGGTCGATTGAACGAGTCGAAAGATGTCTCGAGCAAATATGGCGCGTAACTCTGAGTGTTGCGCAGGTGAACGTTCCGTGCGTACTCGATGTTGGGTTTGGACAGGCAGAGAGTCGGGCAAGGTTTGCAATGCTCGCCCGAGATGCCGGATTTTCGGTTCAACTGCACTTCATCGACGTGCCCGCGGTGGAACGGTGGCGTCGGGTGGAGGGTCGGAACACCCAGAAAGGCCCGACTTACCAGCTCGGATTCGACGTTAGCCGTGAGATGTTCGACTTTGTCGAGCAAATGTGGGAGCCGCCGACCGACGCAGAAATGTTAGCCTATAACGGCATACGGACGTCGGGAGAGGACAGCGAACCTGGTCGTCTTCCTCCAGGTTGAAGTCACGTTGCGGCGCGCCGAGTGCTTTTCGGCGATGGAGACATTGATTTGGCGAAAAAATTCTACGTTGTATGGGCAGGACGGGAGACCGGCATATTTACCGACTGGGCCACCACCCAGCGACAGGTCCATGGATTCCCCGCCGCCCGGTTCAAATCCTTCGAGAGTCGTCCCGAAGCAGAAGAGGCGTTCAAAGCAGGGGCACCCTCGTCTGCAGGAAACCGCCCCGCATCGGCCGCCGCTGGACGTACCTCGAAACCTCGCGCGCTTCCCGTGGCCACCGAAGGGGTGCAGATCTACTGCGATGGCGCCTGTGATCCCAATCCAGGTCATTCTGGATCGGGTATTGTCGTCTACCGCGACGGGCAACTCGTAGAGCTGTGGTATGGGCTCTACAACCCCAATGGCACCAACAACACCGC
>CAYNTW010000059.1:6499-34512 GCA_964400085.1 uncultured Steroidobacteraceae bacterium
CGCCAGTACGCCGACGCGATCGACGTCAAAGCGATTCTTCGCTTGCGCGCTGGGTAAAGGGGGGAACCGCGGATAGTCACCCACCGCGCGCTCGAGCGCGCCTTGAAGAGCAGGAGGACAGCAATGAGAGAACTGATTTTGAAGATGTCCATCTCGATCGACGGGTTCGTGGGCAGCCCCGACGGGGGAGTCAAATGGATTTTCGACACTGGCGACGACAAGGCAGCAGAATGGACGGTCAAGACCGTATGGGACGCCAGCCTGCACATCATGGGCAGCCGCACTTTCCATGACATGGCCGCATACTGGCCCACATCTACGGAAATTTACGCACAGCCGATGAACCAGATCCCCAAGGCGGTCTTCTCAAAGCAGGGCACGTCGATCCTCTCGGGGACCAACACAACAGCCGCACTGAGAGATGCCCGCGCTAACGCTCGGCCCGAGCAGCGTGGCGCCCTCCAGTCAGGTGCCGACAGCTGGGCACAGGCCTATGTCGCAACGGGAGACCTGAACGAGGAAATCGCGAAGCTCAAAGCCCAGCAGGGTAAGCCTATCATTGCGCACGGCGGAGCCAGCTTCGCGCGCAGCCTCGTTGCTTTGGGCGTGGTTGACCAATATGCGCTGTTGGTGCACCCGGTTGCGCTTGGCAGGGGTCTGCCGCTGTTCGCCGGCCTACCCGCGCCCAGAGCCCTCGAGCTTGTGAGCTCTACCGCTTTCCCTCGGGGCACTGTGGCACAGATCTATCGGCCGGCGTAGACCGCCGGAGCAGCCCGGGTCACAACAGTCGAAGTCATATGTCGAGAGCTGCAGGCCTCCTATGCTGCCGTTCCCGCTCGCATCGCGCGGAAAATGTCAGCAATGCGCCGCGGCGCGCGCGGCCGCGCGTACATGCGCTCCACGTAGGAGCGCAGGGCCGGGCACTCGCCGAGCATCTGCATCTCGTCTGCCACGTCGAGCGTGTATGCGAGAATGAAGTCGGCCGCGGTAACACTGTCGCCGACGACATAACTCCGACCCTGCATGTGCTTTTCGAGCACGGCCGCCATGGGCGCGAAGTCGCGGCGGGCAAGGACTACATCGTGCGGAAGGCGGTCCTGCTCCGGGTACAGATGGGTGTGCTTGGCAATCCGCCACCACGGCTGCTCGAGCTCCGTAACTGCGAACAGAATCCAACGGTACAAATCCGCGCGCAGCGCCGGGTTAGTGGGGATGAAGCCGCGGTCGGGATACTTTTCGGCGAGGTAGAGGACAATGGCGACGGACTCGTTGAGGACGAGATCGCCGTCAACCAGGACTGGCACCTTGCCCGCAGGATTGACCTCGAGAAACTCGGGGCTCTGGTGTTCGCGCGCTGGAAGATTGACGCTGATGGCCTCGAAATCCACGGCGAGCTCCTGGAGTATCCAGCGAGCCCGGATCGATCGGGTGGGGCCGAATTCGTAAAGCTTCATGACTAGACTCCAGCTAGTCCGGCAGAGCGCCGGCAGTACACCCTAAAGACGTGCGATCCCGTCCATTTCCGACACCAGGGGCCACGACACCAGTGTGAGACACTGCCCAGATTGCGGCGGAGGAGGTCAAAGTCGTGACCTCGCTCGCGGTTCCGGTCACGAGGATCGGTTACAAGTCGGGTTGTGTCAGATCTGTGTGTCGCCGGACCAGCCATGGATGCGCTCATCTATCCTCGCGAACGTAGCCTCGGAACCCTCACCCTCGTGCTGGGAGTGCTGGCCTGGCTGCTGCTGATCATCGGTACGTTCGGGACCGCGCTGTTCATCCTGCTGCTGGGATTCGTGGCCTACCTGTTCGTGCAGTCCGCCCTGATCGCCCATATCCGAGGCAACGGGGTCGAGCTCTCCGAATCACAGTTCCCGGACCTTTACGCACACTTCCAGGCTTGCTGCGAACGCCTGCAACTGCCTACCCGTCCGAAGGCCTACATACTCAACGGCAATGGCACGCTGAATGCGTTCGCGACGAAATTCCTCGGCCTGCAGTACGTGGTTCTGATGTCGGATGTCATAGATGCCATGGATCGGCACGCCGAGGGCGTTCGATTCTATATTGGCCACGAGCTCGGACACCTGCGCCTGCGACACCTGTCAGGGCATCTTTTGCGTTGGCCCGTGCTCTGGCTGCCATTGCTGGGTGCTGCGTATTCGCGTGCGAAAGAAAGCTCCTGCGATCGCCATGGCCTGGCCTGCTGTAGCTCACCCGCGAGCGCTGCGCACGCGCTCGCAGCGCTGTCCAGCGGCGCAAAGCGCTGGGCCAAGCTAGACACCGCCGCTTACCTCCGACAGGCCAACGACACTGGCGGCTTCTGGATGTCATTCCACGAGCTGTTGGCGGGCTATCCCTGGTTGTCCAAACGCTTTGCACGTGTGATGGACGCCAACGCATCCACGTCACCCCGCAATCCTTTCGCGTACCTGCTGGCGCTGTTCGTTCCGTACGCCGGGCGCCTCGGCGCAGGCTTCGGATTCATCATTCTCGTGTATATCATCAGCGTGAGTGCCGCCGTCGGCATTCCGGCCTACAAGGCTTATCAAAACAGGGCGCTCATGCATGCAGTGGTCATGCAGACCCAGACGGGCCGTGACAAGCTGGCCCAATACTACGAATCGACCCACCGGGTGCCACGGTCCCTGGACGAGATTGGAGTCGAATCAACCCTGGCGGATGGCTCAGCGCTGACGTTGGACTCGCAGCACATGCGCCTAAGCGTGCGCACCCGCCAGGGCGAGCTGATCTTCGTGCCGCAAACCAATTCCGAAGGCCGCGTCTTCTGGGTTTGCACCAATGGTGAAGGACTCAAGACAACCGACTTGCCGCCCTCCTGTCGACCTCGATGACGGGCGCTCGACAAAGGGGGGCTTTTCCGAGCCGGGCCGATGGGCTCGATGCTCATCTGACGTGGCATACTTTGCTATCGGCGATCCAACGACAATCAGTGGATGATGCTGCGTCGACGATTCAATATCGGCATGGCGCTCATGGCTCTGTCGCCATGCGTACCGGCTTTGGACAACTCCACTCGCGGCCCGCTGTTCTGGCTTGCCGCAAGAGGCAAGGCACGCGTCTTTCTGCTCGGTTTTGGAGATGCCCGGGCAAATGATGATTCCTGGTTTACTCCATCGATCCGGAGCGCGTTTCACGACAGCTCCGAGCTCTGGTTGGAGGTGGCCCCGCCGGAAGCATCCGCTGGCCAGGACGCTGCCTCAAAAGCCAGGGCTGACGCTGCGTATGAGAAGCTGAGCCACGAGCCGTCGGGCCATACTTTTTTCGATGAGCTGGACCCCGGCGTCCGTGAGCGGACGTTGGCGTACATGGAGGAGCTGGGGGTCAAGAAGGACGCCGTGGAGTCGCTGCGTCCCTGGTGGGCTTACTACAAACTCAATGGAGCATTCTGGTCGCGAGCGAAGCTGCCTTACGAGCCCGTCAATGTGGATCAGGTGCTGTGGAAACTAGCGACCCGCGGCGGCAAACAGGTTGGCTACGAAATGCCCAGCGGGCTGGCGTTCGCGCAATACATGGCAGCAATGCCCCGTGAGGCTCAAAGCCAGTATATCGAGTGGCTTCTCGATTTCCTCGACGAGCACAAGAAGGGGGCCGATAACGCATCAGAATTTGATTGGATGAGTGGCAAGCCCGTAGTGGCCGAGCGCTCCCTCGATCGCATGCGGACCCGGATGCCGGAGCTCTATCAAGTCATGCAGATGCGGCGAAACTCATGGTGGGCGCACAAGATAGGCGAGCTCCTGACAAAGGATGGAACCTATTTTGTCGCGATTGGAGAGCTGCACGTACTCGGCCCGGACGGCATTCCCAGCCAGTTGCAACGCCTACGCATCCTGAGGCCCTCAGAGCTGCGCGAGAATCCGGCTCAAGGTCGGCGGTAAGAATCCCGCTAGGCTCTTCCGAATGGCGTGCTCTGCTTGTACCCCACTTTGTCGAGCACCCAATTGAGTGCCTGGCTCTTCTTGTTGTCCTGGTTACTCCAACCAAATATCCGGGCTCGCCAGGACGACCCCGCTTCCTTTTGCACGAGCCCGATCTGCGCCGAGTGCTTGAGCAGGGCGCTGGTCATGGGATCGGAGCTCGAGATCCTCATCTCCTGCTGAATCTGCATGATGAGGTCGCCCGCCGACGACTTGAGGGTGTTCAGATAGGTGACGCCTTTGTCGAACTGGCCCTGGGTGAGCACGACTCCGTCGCTGGTGGTCACCTGCAGGAAGCGCATCGCATCGCCTGCGATGCCGCAATTCATCACAAGAGCGGCAACGATCGGAGCGCGGTCTATGGTCGTCTTGAACCAGTCGGCGAAGTCGCCGGCGCGCTTCTGAAAGGCGTCGCTCTGTCCGCGGCACGCCCACTTTTCGCGAGCGTCGGCGAACACTTTCCGCAGGGTCAGCCCGTCGCAGAATCGCACCGCGAAGCGCAGGAGCAGCTCGATCACACCGGCAACTTTGTTGACAATGAGTCCAGCGCCGCCCGTGAACGCGGCGAGTGCCGCCTTCGCGCCCGCGAGGGCCGCTTCCGCCAGGCCCACCAACGCGCTCTTGGCAACCGATCGTTTGATGGAGGCGGCGACCAGGTCCGGATGACCAGACTCCAGCGCCACAGCTTTGCCGACGTGCCTGAGATTGAAGAGCTCGATGCTCTTGGTGATTCCAGTGTAGAGGCCTGAGGCAACGCCAGTGACCCCGAAGTCTTTTGCCGTTTTTCGGATCTCGTCCTGGATGCCATAGATGAGTGGCGGCAGGTTGTATCGAACGTGCTGAACGGCGAGCTCAGCGTCGCTCGGTGAAAAATTGAACTTCTCCACGAGCCACTTCTGTATCGCCAGCGCGACCTGATCCACCGTCTTGTCAATGGATTCCACGACACCGCCGACCTTTTTCGCGGCCGTCATGACCTTGCCGTCGCCCACCTTGCCCTGGAGGAGGGTGAGAGCCTTGTTCTTGAGCGCTGTGGCGCTTTCCTCCGGCGAGAAATCCACGCGCAGGTTGCCGAGGAAGTAGATCACGCCCAGCCGCGAATTCTCCAACTCCATGGGGCGAGTCGACGGCGCTGGCATCTTGGCGGCTCCAGAGGAAAGCGGGGGCATTGGACTCCTCGCGTACGTCAAAGGCCGGTTTGTGTGCCTGATCCGGCCTGACGCGTTTGCCTGTATAGCGCTAGCTTAACGATTTCGGACGCCGCGTACCAATTGATGTGTGGGGGCCTCGAGATATCAGTTATCGTCTTCACCGCTGCGCAGGGTGACAGGGACGCGGATCTCCTTCCCATCTCGCCATATCGTCAGTTGGACGATCTCTCCCGGCGTGCAGTCATCCAACAGAGCCAGGAGACTCGCCACGTTGCTCACGGGCTTGCCATTGAGGGCGACGATCACATCCCCAGGATAGATCGAGTTTCGCCGGCCGAAGCGCGCACCGCGCAGACCGGCTCGCGCCGCAGGGCCGCCGGGGTGGATACGCAGTATGGCAGCCCCTTCGACACCGAGCTGGCGGGCAATCGCGCGGCTCAGGTTTTCGTCCGTCTGGACGCCGAGGCTGGGCGAGGCGTAGTGGCCTTGCGCGATGATTTCGGGCACGACCCGGTTCACGGTATCGACGGGTACGGCGAATCCAACACCGGCACTGGCTCCAGAGGGACTATAGATCGCCGTGTTCATACCGATGAGACGTCCGGCGCTGTCGAGCAAGGGGCCACCGGAATTTCCCGGGTTGATGGGCGCATCCGTCTGCACGAGATGTCGGATGAGAACACCGTTTTCGCCAGTGAGGGAGCGATCGAGCGCCGAGACGATACCGCTCGTCAGGGTCCAGTCGAGGCCGAAGGGATTGCCGATGGCGTAGACTTTCTGGCCGACCTGCAGATCGTGACTCGTGCCGATGGGAATCGGCACCGCGGAGCTGGCGGGAATCCGAATCTGCAGAACGGCGATGTCGTGCGTGCGACTGACGCCGATCAGAGTGGCCGGATAGTCTTTCCCGTCGGCAAGTCGGACGGTGGCCACCGACGCGTCGGCGATCACGTGAAGGTTGGTGACGACATGGCCGGCGTTATCCCAGATGAATCCCGATCCGGTCCCTTGCGGGACCGTCTGGACACTCAACGTCCAGTAGTCCAGAACTTGCTCGCTGGTGGAGATGTACACGACAGAGCCCTTTGCGGACTCGAATACCGCGATATTGTTCCTCTCCTCTGGCGTCAAAGGACCCCTGGGGGTGATCGGCCGTGGGGTTGCTTGTGCGTAGCCGGGACACCCTACGCTCGATAGAACGTAGCAGCAGATCGCGGATAGCAATGTCCCGGAGAGGGCTCGGCAAGCGGATGACAGGGCGCGCGCACTTACATTCTTCACCCGACGAACTTTGACGGATCTTACCGAGTTTATCTAGTCGGGACGGCCGCTTTAGAAGCATGCTAGGGTCCGGCGGCAACGCGCGGCCGGGATCCGGCGAGTGCTTCGTCCAACATCTTGATCAGCGCCTCACGGTCATACGTGAACGCCTGGCCTTCATTCAACTGCACCAACTGCTCGATCTGTTTCTTGATCGTCCGCCGGGCCTGATCTTCGGTCGGCACGACCAGATAACGGCGTTTGGGCTTGGGTTCCGAGAGCGCCGCCACGAAGGCAGCAGCCACCGCGTCGGGCTGCTCATATTTGTCGAGGTCATTGGCTCGCGCCGTGTATGGCCCCCCTAGGCGCCGGGCTGCATTCCTGAAGATCTCCGTGTTGTAGGTGCCCGGCTCCACGATGCTCACTTCGACGCCGTACGGCGCCAATTCGGCGGCCAAGGAGTCGGTGAAACCTTCGACCGCGTGCTTGCTCATGACATACGCGCTCTGGTTCGCTCCCCCGAGAATCCCCGAAATGGAGCCCGTCGTTGCGATGCGCCCTTTGGCGGCAATGATGAGCGGCGCGAACGCTTTTGTGATTCGCCACGGCCCGTATGCATTGACGCGCATCGTCGAGTCGAACTCTTCCTGCGGACCCTCGACCACGGATCCCGCAGTGCCGATACCGGCGTTGTTGATGAGACCGTACAGACCGCGCCGCGCGCTGGTGATCGTTGCGACCGCGGCGTCGATCTCTTCCTGTTTGGTGACATCGAGGCGCACCGGCTGAACGTTCTTGAGCTTGCCGAGCGCTGCAAGATCTGCTTCCTTGCGTGCGCCCGCATAGACGAAGTAGCCGGCGGCGGCCAGTCGCTCGGTGACTTTCCGTCCAATACCCGTACTGGCGCCGGTTACCAGCACCGCCTTCTGGTCTGGCGACGCTGCGGTGTCCGCATGGGCGCAGAGCGACAGGAAGAGAATAAGGATCAGGGACGCGGCACTCGGGCGGAACATCGCAACCTCCTTGGCTTTGCGCGAGCGCTTGCAAACCTGGTCGCTGGGATGGTTGCCGTCAATTACCTCCGACGTAAAGCGGTCGATCGACTTTATGACGCTGGCTTCAGAACTTGCCGCGTATGCCGAGCAGAATCTGATAGCCCGGGCTGTACACCGAGTTCGCGGCGTTCTCGAACTCGAATGTCCCGCGCTGTTTCGAATCCGTGAAGTTGATTGCGTTCAAGGTAATCTGGGGGGAGGTCGGCAGCCATGGCAGCTGGTAGCTTGCCGACAGGTCCCACTCGCCATAGGAATCCGAAAACAGCTCCGCCAGCGGGATACCATTCTGGTTCGGACCCAGGGCGATCTGCGCGGCATTCCACACGTAGGACACCCGGATCGAAACGCCATACTTCTCGAAGTACAAGGTACCGTTGTAGCTGTTCGGGGAGACCCCGAGCGCTTGCGCCGGGGCGCCTGAACCACTGGAAGTCTGAGCGATATGGGTGTGATTGATCTCATAGCCGAATCCGTCCAGCACATCGAGCCACCGGCCGAGCGGCTGCACCCAGTTCAACTCGACGCCGCGGATCGTCAACACGCCCGGAGCGTTCACCTGCTGGGTCACGACGACGGTGGCAAGGTCCGGCCCCCCTCTACTATTGATAGCCGCCTGCTGGGTCGGGGACAGGGTCGCAAAGGGAATGCCGAGTGAGTTGAATGGCTCCGTGGTGTTGCCGTTGACGGTGAACCCGGTGAGCCTTTTCTGGAAGAGTGCCGCACCGATATAACCTTCCGCCCCGGTATACCATTCCCCGCCTAGATCGAAATTCTTGGATATATAGGGCTGCAGGTTCGGATTGCCTTGCGTCGCGAGCTGGCCCGACTGGTCACCGAATCCGGTGCTGGGGATCATCGCGCTCGGATTCGCGCGCGTCAGGGTTTTCGAGACCGCAAAGCGGGTGACCAGGCTATCCGTAAGGTTGTAGGTAAGGTTGAGCGCCGGCAGGAACTTGTTGTAGTTCGTGATCAGACTCTGCCAGGGCACCGCCTGCGTGATGCCGCCGATGACGACGGGACTGGCGACGGTCTGATTCGTGGTGACCCAGCGCCCGCCCGCGTTGGCGCGGAGCTCCCGACCCCAGATCTGCGCGTGCGCGTTGAGCTCGAGATAGGTCCCCCAGTTTTTCTCGCGGATCAAGCCGCTCAAGGCGCCGGTGTTGGAGCCGGCTGCCACCGGCGCGGTGCTGTCGAAAAACCCGTAGTTCGAGTCCGCAAAGAACTTGTTGTAGTCAACGGTAATGAATCCGGCCCGCCCTGGATGCAGGTACGAGGCAACGGACGCTTGCGGAATCAACGAGCCCGGCCCGCCCTTGCAGGGGGGCTGCTGTGCGCCCTGAACGAAGGTACCCCCGCCGCCGCAAACAGCCAATTGCCATGCGGCGCTGTTGTCGATCCCCATGATGGTGCGCGACGCCTCGTCGTACGCGCCCCCTACCTTCAGGTTGATTGGATCATTGCCGAACTGCAGATCCAGATGAGCGCCCTTGGTCTGCGTATCCCGACGCTCGTCCGCTAGGTTCACACGCCCCCCGGTCCAGGTCCAGCCGCTGTTCGGGTCGTCGAGGTTGATGTTGGTGTTGGTCGTGTTCGGGACGAAGCCGTCGTTGGTATAGTTGACCGTGACGCCCTGGCCGAGCGGCGTGTTGACGAGGATGGTGGGCGTCTCGCGATAGTACGTGCTGACGCTACGATACGCCTGGAAGTCCACGCCCATCCAGCTGGCCGGCTGGTAGTGCATTCCCGGATTCAGGTTGTAGTAGTTGATGTACTCCTTGTAGGGACGTGCTTCGAGGAAGTACTGTGCATTGGCGAACGTGGCGCTGGTGACGACGTCGTTGGCATCGACTTTCTCGTTGAGTGGAATCAGGCCGCCGGCGCGGCCGACCAGGTCGATGTCCTCCCGGCTGTAGTCACGGTGCGCCTTGGCGTACAAGGTATCGAGGTAGAAGTGCAGCTCGTCCGCGGGGCGGTATTCGAATGACAGCAGAGCCGCGACGCGATCGCGCTTGCCGCTGACATAGACAGGCCGGCCGAGGCGCGGGATGATGGCATCGCTGATCTGTTCGAGCGTCAAGCCTGGGTTGTGGGCCAACAGGAACGCGCCATCGATCGGCGTACCGGCGACCAATCCTGCGCCAGCCCCCGGCGGAACGGTGCCAATACCGGTGGCGGTGTTCGATCCCGCTCCCGGGAAACCCCAGCCGTCACCGCCGGTCATGTTGCAAGCCGGAGGGTTGAACGCATAGTTGGGTGGCTTGCCTGCGACGATCTGCGGAGGGGCGCCGCACATCCCGGAGGTGATGATTGGATTCGTCCACCCCACGGTCTCGTATCCCGACGTGCTCGTCTTGTTGTGCACGGCTGCCAGACCTGCCAAGACACCGAACGTATCGTTGGTCCAGCTTGCGGTCGCAGCCCCGCGCGGGCTGAAGTTTCTACCGATCTGCCCGTAGCCTTCCTGGAACTGATACATGAAATGCGCACCCCGCTGCGGATTGTCGAACGGCCGGGCGCTGTGCATATTGACGGTGCCCGCGGCGCCACCTTCGAGAATGCTGGGCATCTGGGTCTTGTAGACGTCGAGGCGCGTGAACAGCTCTGTCGGAAACAAATCCAGGTCAACCTCGCGGTTTTGCTCCCCACCGGTGATGGGACCGTTATCGGCTACAGCGACCGGTGTGCCGTTCAGCAGAATGTGGGTGAAATTCGTGCTCAGACCGCGGATGGCGATCTGCTGACCATCGCCGTTCACATCACGGGTGAGCTGAATGCCGGGAATGCGGTTCAGCGACTCGGCGATGTTGAGATCCGGAAACTTGCCGATGTCCTCCGCGAACACCGAATCGGTGAAGGTGATTGACTCGCGTTTCGCAGTGGTCGCCTCCTGCAGGCTTCCCCGAAAGCCGGTGATGGTCACTTCCTGGATGTCGGCATAAGGCGCGGTGCCAGCGGGCTGCGGGCCGTCCGACCCGTTGGAGTCCTCGCCCCGAACCACCCCTGACCCGATGCACACGCAGGCAAGACCTGCCGTTCCTAACGCACGATACCTGCTATTCGTCACGAGACCCCCCCTCGAGTCAAAAAATGGATTGACTCCTGCTACATCTCCTCGCGAGCCCTCCGCAAAGAGGATAGCGCTACCAACTTCACATTAGTAGTGGTCGCAAACAAAATTGTTTGAAAAGCCGATTTGTTTGAAAAAATTCCAATAAAATCAGTAAATAGGAACGGCGGCAGCCTAGTTCGATGAGCAGACCGAAACGGAATTGGAGGGGCGATTGAGACCACCACAGAGTGGTCGTGGGATATATGATCTTTTGACTGCTGCCGGTTCGCGCGGCGGTCGCACGGCAGCTGCCTCGTCACCTATTCTGATGGCATGGGACTGAAAACCGGAAGATATTGGCATTGCGAGCGAGCAGCGCAGCGGCTAACGAGCATGAGCCGACGCATGCTCGCGATTCTCGCGTCCTCAGCAACACTCGCGGCACCCGCATCATATGCCGCAGGCGAGCCGCCGATCCCCGTCTACACCTACAGGGTAGTGCATGTTTATCCGCACGACCCGAACGCCTTTACGGAGGGCCTCTTTTACCTGAACGGTTACCTGTACGAGAGCACGGGAATCGAGGGCCACTCGAGCATTCGCAAAGTCCGCCTGGAGACCGGCGAGATTGTTCTTTCCCGCGACGTGGCGCCGGAGTACTTCGGAGAGGGGATCACGTACTGGGGCAATCGCCTGATCGGGTTGACCTGGAAATCGAGAGTCGGGTTTATCTACAACTTGCGCAGTTTCGCCGTCGAAGGCCGTTTCGCGTACCCGGGCGAAGGTTGGGCGCTGACACGCAATGATCGAGAGATCATCATGAGCGACGGCACGTCAAACCTGCGCATCCTGGACCCGAACACCTTGCGCGAAGTGCGGCGCATACACGTCACGGCACAGGGCAGAGCGGTCGATCAACTGAACGAGTTGGAGTGGATGCAGGGAAGCGTGCTGGCCAACATCTGGCAGACCGACCGGATCGCCCGGATCGACCCCAGCACCGGTGAAGTCGTTGCATGGATCGACCTGGCCGGGATTCTGCCCGGGCGCGACCGGATCCCGGGGTACACCGATGTGTTGAATGGCATCGCATACGACAGCAGCAAAGACCGCCTGTTCGTCACCGGGAAGCTGTGGCCGAAGCTGTTCGAGATCCGTATCGTCCCGAAGTAACTACTGAAAGGCGATGAGCTCGTCAATTTGCACATAGTTGTCCCGGGCGCTGCTATCGTGTTTTCCCGACACGACGAGCTTGATCGTGTGCTGTCCCGGAGCGAGTCGCTTCGCAAAAAGCAGGTAGGAGTTGAGGGTGTCGTCGTCGGAGGAGCCCCAATGGCCGTCGATCGAGGCTACGGGGCTGGGGTCCCCGTCGATGTAGACGTCCATGTAGCCGTTTTCGTAGTCCGGTCGGCCAAAGACTTCGATCAGGCTACCGATGAACGTCCAGGAGAGGCTCGCATTGGCCTCGTTCGACCAATAGTGACCACCGGAAAGATCCGATCCATCGGTAACCTGGCCGCCTTGCCATTTTCCGGTAAACACGAGCTCGGACGAGTTGTACCCCGCTGCGGTTCCTTGCGCGGGACTCAGGGGTGAGCCATCGATCTTGAACCCATCGATGGTCTGCCAGTAGCCGACGGACGCAGCATTCTTGCGCTCCAGAAGCGAAATCGACAAAACATGGGAATCCGCGGAAAGCCCGGAAACCGTCACGACGGGGTTCTGGTCCATCCCGGTGGAGTTGTAGTTGTCCACTGTCTGGGGGGCGCCCCCATCGATGGAGTAGGAAGCTATTCCGTACTTCGAGCCCTTCTTACCGATCCAGGTGATACCGGTGCCATTGAAGTTGACCACGGCCGCAACCCCCGAGATCGGCCCTCCGCCGCGTACAAAGTTACTGGAGTGCTCGTCTTGCTGGAGATCTTCAGGCGTTCCCTGATAGTAGTGCCAATTCTGAATCGACTTGTTGCCCCGGCTGTAGATGATAGACGGATCCGTGTCGTTGATTTGTGTTGAGCTGGTAGGCGCCGCGCTGGATGAGCCCACCGGCGTCGTGGTTGAGCTCGCCGGCGTCGAGCTCCCGCCGCCACAACCGACGCAGGCGATCAGCATCGCCGTAACGAGGATAACGCTTTTCAGTCGCTGCATGCGAACTCTCC
Source organism: uncultured Steroidobacteraceae bacterium (assembly GCA_964400085.1). GTDB lineage: Bacteria > Pseudomonadota > Gammaproteobacteria > Steroidobacterales > Steroidobacteraceae > 13-2-20CM-66-19. Next base: position 19,115 of record CAYNTW010000059.1, read on the forward strand.
GATCGTTGTTGTCATGGGGCAGTGCGCTCGGAATGCTTGGCTTCACACGTGGTGTGCAAGTCCGAACGCAACGCATTTGGCGGCGAAGTGCGATTCCACAGCCGCTGGCGCGAGCTCAGCTACGCGCGTCGATCACATACAACGAGGGAGGAAAAACAAAGTTCCCAAAACAGGTGGGGTCAACTGCTGCGGGGCGAGCCTTTTGTCGCAACGCTTTTGTGTCTCTGCGCGCCGACAGTTGTACTGGAGAAAGTACATGATGATGAGTGTGAGACGCTCAGGTCGCCTGCAGCGCCTGACGCTTCCGTAACAGGAACTCCCGTTCTCGCGCGTTCTCGGTGCGCGTGATGGCTCGCTCATAGGCATCAGCCGCCGCGTCACGTCGTCCCAGTCGAGCCAGCAGATCGGCGCGGATCGCGTGGAAGAGGTAATAAGTCTGGAGATCCAACTTCTCGAGCACGGTAAGAGCCGCTGCCGGTCCATCGACTTCCGCTATGGCGATCGCACGGTTGAGGGCTACGACGGGTGTGGGTTGGAGGGATTGCAAGTGGTCGTAAAGCTGCAGAATCTGTCGCCAGTCCACGGCATCCGCGCTCGCGGCGCTGCTGTGGACCGCGTTGATTGCGGCCTGCAGCTGGTATGGGCCGGGCTCATTGCGCAGCAGACATTGTTTGAGGAGGGCTTGACCTTCACGGATCAGTCCTTGATCCCAAAGCGCTCGATTCTGTTGTGTCAACAGCACGATAGCGCCGTCCGGCCCGAGGCGAGCGGCGCGACGCGAGTCGATCAGTAGCATCAGCGCGAGCAGGCCCATCGCCTCAGGTTGATCGGGCATGAGCTTGACCAACACTCGGCCGAGGCGAATGGCCTCGTCGCACAGCTCATCGCGTATGGCGCGATCACCGCCACTGGCCAGGTAGCCTTCATTGAAGATCAGATAGACAACCGCCAACACGGCGCGCAGGCGCGCGGGAAGGTCCTCCTCGTTGGGTACCCGGTAAGGAATACGAGCGGCGCGGATCTTTGCCTTCGCGCGGACAATCCGTTGCGCCATCGTTGTCTCTGGCGTGAGGAACGCTCGCGCGATTTCGGTCGTCGTAAGTCCTCCCAGCAGGCGCAGGGTCAATGCGACCTGCGCGCTCTGGGCCAGCGCGGGGTGGCAACAGGTGAACATCAGGAGCAGCCGGTCATCGGGCACGACGTTCTCCTCTCGAGTCTCATCGTTTTCCAACAGCGCGATCGCCGCCGCGTGCCGTTCATCGCGCGATGCTTCCCGTCGCAGGCGGTCGATGGCGCGGTTACGTGCGGTTTTGATGATCCATCCTGCCGGGCTCGGGGGGAGCCCGGCGGATGGCCAGCGCCGTAGTGCTTCGGCAAAGGCGTCCTGAACGGCTTCTTCCGCCGAGTCGATGCTGCCGCAGAGCCGGGCTAATACAGCCACCGCGCGGCCATACTCTTGCCGGAAGAGCCGCTCGATGTCTGTGATGGCCAGGTTCGACATGGCTCAGTGACTGCCGTCGTCCTGGAATGGCCGTACTTCGATCGCGGTGGTGGTCGCCCTGGCAAGTTTGGCCGCCCATTGCAGCGCGGCGTCGAGATCCGGTGCGCGAATGATGGAGATTCCGCCCACGTGCTCTTTGGCCTCGGCGAAGGGGCCATCCGTCGTGAGCAACTCGTCATTCTGAACCCGGACCACCGTCGCGGTGTTGGCCGGGTGCAGCCCTCCCGCGAACACCCATGCGCCGGCCGCTACCATCTCCTGGCGCACAGCATTGACGTCCCGCATGATTTTCTTCAGCGTGTCGGGAGCCGGCTGAATTCCATCGGGGGGGTAGCAGACGCTGAGTAGATATTGTTTCATGATTTCGTCCTTTCGTATGTCGGCGCCGGCACCTCGCCGGTTCCTCGATACCTATACGAACGGCATGGGACCGGATCGACACCTCATCGCGGATTTGTGCCTCGAGGCGGCCGACCGTCGCCGGGAACGACCCACGATGGCCGCCTCGGGACCGCTGGTCTTATGATCGCGGTTATGGACTCGCCTCCTGAACTGCCGAGCCAGGGCTACTGATGGCCCAGAGTATCTCAACTGAGGAAGCCGTCGCACTGGCGAAGTCGGGCAACGCTGACGCCCAGTATGCATTGAGCTCTCTGTTACACCAGCGCGGACAATTCGCTGAGAGCCTGCACTGGCTCCGTCTGGCGGCGGCGCAAAAACTGGCTCCCGCGCAAATGACACTGGCCATTTTCCTGGTGGACGGGCGTCATTGCCCGCGCGATCTCCAACAGGCCATCCATTTGCTGGAGCCCCTGGCCACCACCGAAATTCAGGCCAATCTTCTACTGAGTGAGCTGTACGGCTTTGCGGCACTGGGTGTCGGTGAGCGTGAAACTGGCTTGCGGTACCTTCTGACCGCGGCACGCATGGGGGAGCCGGGTGCGTTGCGCCAACTCGCGCTGCTCTGTGCTTGTCAGCAGCGTTGGGATCTGTTGCGTCCATTGTTGGACGCCGCCTCCCGCCGTGGCGACGGCGGTGCCGTTTACGCCCTTGCGTATTGTTATGCAGAGGGGATTGGTGGCTGCCCGGAACCTGCATTGGCGATGAGGATTTGCCGCAGTGGAGCTGCGCGCGCTCAATATCTGACTCCGCGCCTGGAGCAGGCGCTCCAGCAACGAAATCCGGGTCGCGCTCTTTCGGAGCCACCGACATCGAATGTGGACTGGCCCTCGTTGGAGGATGCGCTGCCGCAACTCGCTGGCGATATACGACTTCCCACCGCCGAAATACTGTGCCAAACGCCGCTCATTCGCAGGCTACCCGGCGTGCTACACCCGTTGCTGTTGGATACGATCGTAAATCTTGCCGCGCCACTCGTGCAGCGCTCGCAAATCGTCGATGCTCGGACCGGTGAGGCGCGCGCCGACCCCATGCGTACCAGTTCGCACGTCACGCTCAGTCCGCGTCAGCACGATCATGTCCTCGAAGCGGTAGAGCGCTGTATCAGCCGCGTTTCCGGGCTGCCTCCGCTGAACAGCGAGTTCCTGCAGATACTGCGTTACCGCCCCGGTGAGCAATACAGGCTGCACGTGGACTACTTCAATGAAAGCGGCGCCGGCACACCTCAGTCGTTAGCGGATGGCGGGCAGCGCGCGCAAACCGTGCTGACGTACCTGAACGACGATTACACCGGCGGCAGCACGCATTTTCCGAAACTGGAGCTGGATATCAAAGGCCGCCCTGGCGACATGCTGCATTTCCATAACCTGGGTGCGGACGGACTCGGTCACAGAGACACTCTGCATGCGGGCCTGCCGGTGATAGCCGGAGAGAAATGGCTGCTGTCGCAATGGATACGCAGTGGTACCTATCCCGCACGGCTCGGTTGGTAGTCGGTGTCGCCCGGTCCGTCGTCAGAATCGGCGCCCTTGCGGCGCGCCTTCGAAAGCACGATCGTCTCAAACAACTCGTACGTTCCAGTCGGAGTTTTATCGGCGCCTGGAGCATGGTAGTACCGGACCGTGATCGTGGTCTTGCCGTGCGGTTTGCCTGGGTCGAGATCGAAGACCGCAATGCCGTAGCCGGTCGTCGTGTCACGACGCGCGGACCAGACTGCGTCCTCGAGCGCATCGGCGGCAGGGCGCACAAACGTCCCAGGCGTAGCGCCCGGAATGGGGCGATTCGGTTTGGTGAATATCTTCGCCTGGGGCTTGCCATCCGAGCTGTCGAGTCCGTAGACATCCAGCGGTGCGCTGGTGCCGCCGCCGCCGAGGATCAAATGGATGGTGCCCCCGGAGGAATCGAACACTCCATCTGGAGGGTCCGAGGTCACGACAGGCTTCGGTTGCAGGGTATCGACGACCATGCCCGTGCTGATGTCGTGTCCGGCATCGTGATTGCAGCCACGCACCGGCCAACTGCGCTCGTAGTCATGGTCGTGCCCGCACAGGACCAGATCGACTCCGTAACGATCGAACAGCGGCAGCCAGGCCTCCCGGATCCCCTTGTCAGATCCGTTGCCGGCTTTTGATGAGCTCAACGCATCCTGGTGCATCTGCACGATGATCCAGTCGATGCATTCATCATGGGCTGCCTCCCGCAGCACCCGTTCGAGCCAGCGCGTCTGCGCGCCGGCACTATAACCGCGGATGTAGAATGAGGTACCGGGCTCAACCGGCGGGTTGCCAGTGCTCGCGGCAGGTGTCAGAGGGTTGGGTCCGGCAACGAAGGCCGCCCCGTCCTGGTAGATGACATCGTCAGCATCCAAAGAGATGAACAACGCCGAGCCGACGCGGAAGCTATACCACCGGCCCCGAAACCCGGTGCTGCCGTTCTCCGGCAACCAATAGCGCGTGAGATAGGAGCTGAATCCCTGAGCCCCGTTGTGGAACTCCACTTCGTGGTTGCCCAGGCAGGGCATCCATGGACGATAGGCGGCCGAGGACTGATTGTTGTTGCCGAAATCGCGCCACACGGCAGGCTGGGCGGACGGATTCAAGTTGGCGTAGCAAAGATCCCCGTTCAGCAGATGAAACAAGGGTTTGAACTGCTCGACCGCGGCAACAGCAAACTGGCTTTGCGGTGAGGACAGCACCCACTTCGTGTTCGGCGTGGCGAGATCGCCGTAGCTCGTCCAGCGGAATGGGGCGCGGCCGCGCGGCGCGGTCTGGAAACTTGCCTTGAACGGCTCGGCGGCATTGCTGTCGTTGTCCGACGTTACCGAGTAGTGGAAGGTCGTGCCCGCTTTGAGCCCGCGGAGGTGCGCGTGATAGGTGAAGACGGTCTCTCCGTTGAGCCCGTCTGTATAGACACGCTGGATCGCGTGCACGACCTCGCTATGGTGCGCTCTGTCAGTCCCATATAGGACGCGCGCATTCACCGCCTGCGCCATCGAAGCCCAGGAGACCACAACACTGCTGCTGGGATCATCTCCCCAGGTCAGATGGACCTGCTCTGGAGTTCCATCGGGTACAGGAGTCGCTTGCGCCTGCGAGGCTCCTGTGACACCGGCCGCGGCAGCTACACCCGCGGCGCCGACTCCCTTGAAGAAACCTCGCCGGCTCAAGCCATGTGCCTGGCCGTCTTGCTCTGCTTGCACGTCATTCTTGCTCTTGTTGCTCGTAGTCATATTCGTATTCCCGGTCTCACGACCGTTGAAAGTCAGATGAAGAGGCCCTCTCCGCTGCCGGAGAGGGCCGCGAGGGTGCAAAGCTGCAGCGAATCAATCGCCGTCTTCGTCCTTGTTGGTTGCCAGCAGGTTGATGAAATCGCTCGGCGGACGAACCTTGGCTTCACCAGGATACGGGCGCTTGAAGTTCGTCGCCTCGTACCAGGCCAGGTGGTTGACGGTATCCGGGTCCTCGGCGTCAGGCCGGGTCGACTTGCCGGCGAAGATCTGGATTTTCGCCTTGCGCCAGGCCTTGGCCATGTTGCCGAGTGCGGCCGTGGCCGGCGTCACACCCTTGTCGAGCGGGATCTGATTCTTCAGATGATCGAACGGTTTGAAATACTCTTTCGCGACGTCATCCCGGTCTTCCAGGCCGTGATCGAGGAAGCAGGTCCTCATGGGTGAGGCGACGAGGTCGAACTGGTTCATCGGGGGGAGGCCGAGGATCTGCTCGATCGTGCGGGTCATGTTGACCTGCGTGTAGTACGTGTGGTCGGTCGGCCCATGTTGGACAGCGTACGGGCTGATGACATAGCCCGGACTGCGGTGGCCGTCGACGTGGTCGACTCCATTCTGTGAATCGTCCTCCTCGACGAATATCGCGGAGGATTTCCAGACACTGCTGTGGCTGATGTAATCGATGATGCGGCCCAGGGCGAGATCGTTGTCGGCCTGCTGGGCGTCCGCGCTCGGCGGCCCGCCGGTGTGGTCGTCCATCACCCACAGGATGCTCAGCGCCGGCACAGTGCCCGCCTGCAGATCCTTGTTGAAATCCTGCACCCACAGGTCGACGCGAAACTGATCGGGAATGTTCAGATCGAACTGCGGGAAGTTCTTGACCAGGTGTTGCGATACGACGGGAACCGACGACTCCACGTTGATGGCGTTCTGATAGGTCAGCGTCGGCTCCTTGCCGGCTTCGAACTTCTGCGAGTCCGCAAAGAACTGCGACCAGGTCGGGTGTCCTTGGGCAGTCGGGAAGAACTCGTTCTCGACATATTCGCCGTAGATCTTCACACGCAGGCCCTTGGCCGCCGCCTCCTGGAACAGGAAGCCCTTCTTCGTATAGGCCAGCGCGTCACCGGCGTTACCGCCCGGGTAGCTGCGCACCCAGTCTGGCGACTGGATATCATCGGCGTAAGGCGCCATGGCCTCCACGATCCACTGGTGACCATCGGCCGACTGACGGCTCGGGGTATAGAAGTTATCGAGCAGCGGGAAACGCTTGATGATGTCATGCATGTTAGGCGTAGCGGCTCCGCCAAATACCGCCAACGAAGGGTCGCCATTGCCCGCCGGCACATCGCCGAGGACCTGATCGTAGGTGCGGTTCTCACGGATGATCAGGAAGACATGCTTGATCAACGAGGGATCACCGATTTTCTCCGGGATGGGGACCGCCTGCTCATCATGGTCGCCACCGCCTGCCGAAAGAATGTTCCGCCGCAGGTCCCAGTGGTTGTTCTGATAGACCTGGCGGGTCATCGACTCCAGCGTCTCCCTGTTCGGGAGCGGAACGATGCTGACCGTGCCGTTGTCCTGGTGCGTGTTATAGCCGCTCACGCCATAGTCGGTCTCGAACGACAGACGCGTGCCGATCCCTTTGTCATTCGCGACCAGTAGCTGGTGATCGGCTTGGTCGAGGACGACCGAGGAGGGCGCATAGGCGACCGGAATCATGCCCAGGACCGGCTCGCGTGCTGAGCCGCTCAAGTCCACGACCGCGATCGCGTTGGCGTTGTAGAGCGCCACGTAAGCCACGCCGGCCTTGTTGTCGACCGCGATCGAGTTTGGCCCGGCGCCGTAGGCGGCGTGCTTTTCTCCGGGCACCTTGATCGGCAGGCCCAGATCGATCGTCCGCATCACTTTGTTGGTTGCGGTGTCGATCACCGAGAGCGTGTCGCTGTAGGTGTTGGCTACCAGCAAGGCGTCCCCGAAGAACGCCATCCCGGTCGGGTGCAGGCCGATGCCACTGGAAATGGTATCGACGACCTGCATGGTTTTCAGGTCCACTACCGAAACGGTACCGGTGATCGCCGCGCCGTTCACGGAATTGGCCACGATGGGCGTGCCTGCCGACAAGACCTGGAAGTCCGACTGCTGCGCTTCCCGACCGCCCTCATTGCTGACATAGGCGGTCTGGCCCCTGATCAGGATGCTGTGCGGCGCGTTGCCGACCCGAATCTGGGTGGCCTGCGTCGGTGTCGCTGTGGTCAAGTCGATCCTGGCGACCGTGTTGTTTTGGTTCAGCAGCGCGTAGGCGCTCTTGCCGTCCTCGGAGAACGCAACTCCGCCTGGATATGAAGTGCTGGTCGTGTAGAAGGTCCCGCACGGGGCGGCATAGTCGCCGATGGGGCTATTCGGAAAGCACTTGACGAAACTGTTGTTCGGCGGCACCGAGACATGGGCGTCATCGCTGAGCAGACCGTTGGATGCGACATTGGCAATCGCAACGTTGCTGCTATCCTGGCTGAACATCAGGTGCTTGCCATCAGCGGAATAGGTGATACCGCTGTAACTCCCGCTGGAATCGCCAAACGGCGAATAGTTCTGCAGAACCATCCCCGTGTGGGTATCGAATACCTCGACGGCCTCCTTCGCACCCAGAGTAAGCACCGCGGCGGTATGGCTCGCGGTGTTGGGGTTTAAGGCAATCGCCTTGGCGCGGACGCGAATACCCAGGCCGACTTGAACGCCCGCGGGGGTGATGCGCTGGCCGTTTCCTACAATGTAGGATCCATCGGCCTGTGGACCGGTCACGTAGGTCGGGAAAGGCACGGATTGTTCACTGAATGCGGGTACAGTCAGGCCCACCGCCAATAGGCCGGCCAACGGACGTAGTCGCTTCTGTCGAGCCAGATTTCGAGCCAGATTCTTTTTACGGGCCATTGCGAATCTCCCCTGTCTGTTGCAAGCGCACCGGGGAGTATCGAGGCGTTTGGTGCAAGGAATATTTCAGTCGGATGAATGTTCGCGTTCGCCCCGGCTTGGGCGTGACCGTCCGTGCGCGATCGTCTATCGCTTTTCGAGCGCTGCGCCGTCGAGGAGCTCGCGCAGCGGACCCAGCCAGGGTTCGTACCGTCGCCAGCGCTCCACCGAGTGGCGATAGATGGGCTGGCGGGTTTGCCACTTGCTCGGTGTTTTGACTGAGCGCGGGTTGAGCTCGGGACGCAGGCACCTGTCGTCCCACGGTAGGCCACAGCCTGCGATGATGCGCCGGATAGTGGGCTCGGGGTCTCGCGTCAGCTCTTCGTATTCCACCTCGATGAACCGTTCGGCCGGAAGCACTTTCCGCCAATGATCCGCGAGCCGCTGATAGCTGCGAAAATACGCAACGAGTTTGGCGCCCCCGGTCGGGAAGGCGAGACTCGGGTGGAACAGCGTCTGGTGGATCGACAGGGCCGTGTCGATCGCTGCCCGACGGCAGTGAATGAACGTGGCGCGTGGGAAGGCGAGATGGATGAGACCCGCCCAGAGGAAGTTGAACGGCATCTTGTCAGTAACCCGCATCGACTTGGGCCCCATCGCGCGCAGCACGCGCAGATAGTCGGTTGCAGCCTGGCGGAGGAATGGCGCTTCATCCGGGCGGCCCCGCTGGTGCCAAGCGGCCCCGCGCTCATTCCAGAAATTCTGCTCACCGGCGGCGCGAACCTGAGAATGACTGGACACGATCTGCTCGACCAGGGTTGTACCCGAACGAGGCATCCCCACGATCAGGACTGGCGTGCTGTCACTGATGCCTAATTCCGGGGCTCGACGGATGAGGTTGGGTCCGCACCGTTCGATTAAACGTTGGACCTCAACACCGAACGCTGTGGAATCGAACGACGCTGTCCCGTCGCGCAGCGCGTCCGCGGAATCGAAGTGTTGCATTGCTCGGCCGTAATCGCCGAGATCGTCGGCCGCCTTGCCCAGAGCGAGGTGAACGCGCATGCGATGTGCCGCGTCGAGACCTGGCGTGTCGAGGGCAGCCTGCATTGCCGCGACCAAGTCCGCATCGGCGTTGGAGATGGGACGACATCGCACGAGGTCGTAGTAGCTTCCCGCCATGAGCGGGGCGAGCGTGACGGCGCGCATGAAGCAGTCACGGGCCTCTTCGAAGCGGCCGGATTCGGCAAGCAGGTTACCGAGCAGGTCCTGCGCCAGGGCATTGCCGGGATCGAGCGTCAGCATCTGTCGTAAAGCTCTTTCGGCTTCGACATCACGATTTTCGGCCAGGAGCGCCCGTGCCGCTCCGAGTCGTCCGAATCTCGACTTCGGCCCCGAGGTCGCCGCGCGTCGGAAGCAGCCGATCGCTTCCTCGAGATGACCCATGGTGTAGACCAGTGCGCCGGCGCGGAACCACGCCTCCGTGAGTGTCGGTTGCAACCCGGTGGCGCGATCGTAGGCCGCGACGGCCGCGCGCATATCACCCAGTTTTTCCAGAGCGATTCCCATGCGGAAGTAGCTGTCCGCGTAACGCGGATTAAGCGCGACCGCGCGTTGAAATGCGGCGATCGCCTCCGGCACGGAGCCAACCTCCAGGCAGGCCAAGCCGAGGTCATGTTGGATTGTTGCGTCGGCTGGCTGCAGGTGTGCCGCTTCGCGCAGTGGCGCGATCGCATCGGCCGGTCGCCTGGCGTTGAGGAATTGGGCGGCGGCGGCCAGCAGCTGCCGGACCTGCCCGGGGGGAGGCGCGTTTGAGGACTGAGACATGATGCATTCTTATCATACTCGCGATGGGGGCTGCGCTTTAGAAGGGCAGCGGTTTCAAGTCGGGCCCGACCCAGGCTCGACGCGCGGCAACCGAGAACAGCAGCGGCTTGGACCAGTAGGACAGTAACCAGTCCGAACGGCCGTACTCGCCGGCAAGCAGCTCGTTCAATGCCTCATGCAGCGGCGCATGCGGCCGTGCCGCGAGCCACGCTCTGGCGGCCCGCAAAGAGGCCATGGTAATCGTCTCGTGGTATCCCCCGGTGTCTGTGTTAGGCACGCCCGTGGCTTCGTTGTAGGCGCGGATCAGGCCAGGCATGTCGCGCATGGCATGCATGTCAGGATGCCGCAGCACCCAGAATGCGGCGGCGAAGTGAGCGGCATGGGTCCACTCGCGTTTGGGTAGCGAACGGTCGATCAGACCCGCGGCAATCCGGTGTATCTCGGAGTCGGATGAGAAATGCGCCATGATGGAAGCTCCTGGGGTGAGCCTTGCGACGGAGCTAAAGCAAAAACCCCGCCGGAGGCGGGGTTTGCGAGAGTTGTTCGATGAAGTTTCGGACCCGCTAGGTCCCAGCTCCGCCGTAAACGCGCGCAACCACCGCCTTGAAGTGGTGTTTTTGTTGCTGTTTGCGCGTGACGAGTCGAAGCATGTTGGTAATCTAGTCGCGAGGTTCGGAAACGTCAAGCTACATCGTGTTTCTCAGAGCCGGTCCCACGGCGGCGCCGAGAAACGTTCTACCAGCGCATCCACGACGACGCGAACTTTGGGCGCGGGCGTTCGAGTCTTTGGCCACAGAGCGTGGACCAGCTCGTTCTCGATGAAATACTCCGGCCAGACCAGCGCGATCTCGCCACTGCGCAGGTGCTCGGCGGCCAACCATGTCGGCAGGTAAGCGATGCCCAACCCGGCGAGCACGGCATCCAGCAGAGGCTCGCCATGGCCGAGAACGATGCGTCCCGGCGGATCGATCACTACGGACCTACCGTTCGGGTCCTTCAATGTCCACGGACTTACCGACCCATCACGTCCGTAAGCGATCGCGGCGTGCCTGGACAGCTCGCCAATATTCTCCGGTCTGCCATGCCGCTCGAGATAGGCGGGAGTCGCGCACAGAGTCGAGCGTTGCACAAACAGTCGTCGGGCGATCAAACCGGTGCTGTCACCCAGACCTCCGATGCGGACCGCCACGTCAACACCTTCCTCGATCAGGTTGACGCGCCGGTCGTTGAAACCGACTTCCAACGCGAGCTGTGAATGGCGACTGATGACCTGGAAGAGAATCGGCGCGACGCAGCGCCGGCCAAAGGCTACCGGCAAGTCAACTCGCAATCTTCCGGAGGGTACCTGGCGCCGTGCCGAGAGCAAGGCTTGCGCGGCGTCGATCTCCGCAAGCGCGGCGACGCAGGCTTTGTAATAGGCCTCGCCCTCACTCGTCAGGCTCAGACTCCGAGTGCTGCGGTTGAGCAGACGGACTCCGAGTCGGCGCTCCAGTTGCGCGATGGACTTACCCACCGCGGAGGTCGTTACGCCCAGGCGTTGGCCGGCCAGGGTGAAGCTACCGGCTTCGACCGCGTAGGCGAATGGGAGGATGCCTTGAAGGCTTTCGGGCTTCATAGGGACTCATTATTGAATTTCGTTCCACAGTGCTCGGCGAATCTCTCTAGATTATATCCTACAAATCCATGATAACGTTCTGGCCCGTCCCGCATCCGCGGGAGAGAGTTGGAAGAGGACACATCATGAGCACCGAGGAAACAGGCTCGTCCATCCTGGACACACGACGTCTGTCGAAGGACGTGGACGGCGCGATCGAGCGGGCATTGAGCGAGCAGCGGCTGGTGGGCCTGGTGGTGTTGATCGCACGCGACGGCGAGCTTATCTATCACCGCGCGGCCGGATTGGCCGATCGTGAAGAGCGGCGGTCCATGAGCGAAGACACCATCTTTCGCTATTCGTCTCTAACCAAGCCGATCGTGTCCGCCACGGCAATGGCTTTGCTCGAGCGGGGTCAACTCGATCTGGATGCGCCCGTGACGCGTTGGATTCCGGAGTTCCGTCCCAAGTCGCCCCAGGGCGCGGAAGCGGTCATCACGATCCGGCAACTTCTGACCCATACAGCGGGCCTCACCTACAGGATGTTCCAGCCGGCGGATGGGCCCTATCACCGCGCCGGCGTTTCCGATGGAATCGCGGAGCCGGGGCTCACGATCGAAGAGCAGCTCAGGCGCCTGGCAAGCGTTGCGTTGGCATACGTTCCTGGCGAGCGGTGGGGCTACTCACTTGCGTTGGATGTCCTTGGTGAAGTCATTGCTCGCGCCGGCGGTGCTTCTCTGCCGACGCTCGTGGAGCGATTTATTACGGGTCCGCTTCACATGTCCGATACCGCGTTCGTCGTCCGCGATCCGAAGAGACTCGCCGTTGCCTATGTCGACGGTCCTCCGCCTCGGCGTATGCAGGACCCGGACGTGGTTCCTTTCGGGGAGGGGAGTGGAATCCGCTACTCGCCTTCACGGATTTTCAACGAGCGGTCGTACCCATCAGGTGGTGCCGGGATGGCCGGCACCGCGCCCGACTTCCTCAGGTTTCTCGAAGCGATTCGCAGTGGCGGCGGCGGGGTGCTCAGGACTGACAGCACGCGAGCCATGATGAGCAACCAGATCGGCTCCCTCCGGATCGACGTCGAGCCAACTCCCTCGTGGGGCTTTGGATTTGGTGGCGCGGTGCTGGTGGATCGGCAACTCGCCGGCGTGCCACAAGGGGTCGGCACCTGGAAGTGGGGCGGCGTGTACGGCCATCACTGGTTTGTCGATCCCGTTAGTCAGCTTACCGTCGTCGCACTGACGAACACCGCCGTTGAAGGGCTCTTCGGCCGATTCGTCCCCGACTTGATGGCGGCGGTATATGGAGCGTCGCCGCCAAGCTGACTGGAGCAGGGTGTCAGGTGCGCGGGGGCTTGTGCAGGCCCTCGCGGGCCGCGATGATGGTATCTTGTTGGCGCAGGCCTAGCGGTTTTACAGGAGTGCCCTATGAGAACACTCGTCGCCTTCCTCGCAGCTTCCACCCTGCTGTTTTCAGCCGCCCCGACGTTCGCACAGGACGCGTCGAGCGTAACTTGCAAGGATGGCACGACGGCGAAAGCCGGTCGTGGTGCCTGCAGCCACCATGGAGGTGTCAACCGTAATGCATCGTCGACGGCGGCTGCGCCCACCCCTGCGCCCGCCACGCCTCCGGCGCCGGCTCCATCGTCCCAGCCGTCAATGAAGTCCACCCACACGCCGGCACCCACGACCGGGGGCAACAAAGCGGCCAACACCGACCCAACCGGCGCCACGGCTCAATGTAAGGACGGCACCTACTCTCACGCAAAGCATCACACAGGCGCGTGCTCGCACCACGGTGGTGTTGCGAAGTGGCTCGATCAGGGATGAGAGCCGCGCTCGCGGAGCGCTCGCAGTTGCTGTTGGTCGGTGACTGCGGGTGCCGCTGTCGGGCGGTCGGCTAGTAGCGCGTGCGCGATCGCGGCGATGGGAACTCCCACATACAAGGCATGTCCCAGCAGTCCTCCTACCATCGCCCACCCCTGTCCGGGTTTCCAGTTGGGAGCGGCTGACAGGGGCACCGCGACGTAGTTCATGACGAAATAAATGAGCATGCCGTAGGTCAGACCCGCGGGCCACGGGTGTCGCAACAACACCGGAAACTTTTGTGAGGTGGCCACAAAAATCCCGGCCATCAGCGTAGTCAGCGTGAAATGCACGCACAGGCCGAGCACGGCGGTTGCCCAGCCGCCCGCGAACGCCGCCTCGCCGAGAACCCCGCTCGCCAGGTATTGATGGAGGCGCATTGGATTGGCGCCTTGCGGCAGGAAGGTTGCGAGCGCCGACATGTGGTCGAGGAATCCCGCGGCGGCACCGCCCAGAACGATCGCCCAGAGCTTACGCATTCCATTTTCCCCCGGCCGTTGGACTCAAACTGATCGAGAGCCCTTATAGCGCCGGAATTGGTACCATCGGTAGAGCCATTTTCTACCCAGAATGATGTACCACGCGAGGGCCGCATGGCCAAGTCAGTCAGCTCGTTCGAGCTTTCTCTGAACCAACGTCCGCCAGGTCAGACCATCGCGCACTGGCTGTACTTGGAGCTGCGCGCCGCGATTCTGCACGGCCGCTTGAAAGCGGGGGTCAGGTTACCCGCCTCGCGAGAGTTCGCGGGTCGATATCGCCTTTCGCGTGGCACCGTCGTGCGCGTGTTCGAGCGACTGCACGATGAGGGTTACTTGTGCTCACGGGTTGGGTTGGGAACCTGGGTCAATGCCAACGTCATGGTGGAGGATGCTGCTCGCAAGGGTGCGGTGAGAACACCAGACTACATCCGGCGTGTCGTGTCCGGATATAAGCAGCCGAAACCGTTCGTCGGCTGGCCCAGGGTAAAGGGAGTCCAGCCATTTGGGATGCGCAATCCGGCATTGGCCGAATTTCCCGCCAAGGTCTGGGCGCGGATCGCCACCAAGCGGGTGCGGGCCTTCCGGTCATGGCTGAGCGAGCCAGATGACGGCGCTGGTTACCGACCGCTGCGGGAAGCTATCGCGCATTATCTGGGCTCTTCGCGGGGGGTGCGATGCACCGCGGATGAGGTGGTGATCGTGTCGGGCGTCCAACAGGCGCTGGATCTGCTCGCGCGGCTGCTGTTGGTTCCGGGGGATCCGGTCTGGATGGAGGATCCGGGCTACTTCGGTCCCGCAATCGCCTTTCAACGTGCGGGCGCGCGGATCATTCCCGTGCCCGTGGATGAACACGGGCTGTCCGTATCCGCGGGCGTGGAGATGTGCGCGCAAGCGCGGGGTGTGTTCTTGACACCGGCTCATCAATTTCCACTCGGTGTGACCATGCCTCTCAGCCGCCGCATGGAAGTGCTGGACTGGGCATCCAACCACGGAGCTTTCGTCATCGAGGACGACTACGACAGTGAATACCGCTTTTGTGGACAGCCCATACCGGCCATGCAGGGGCTCGACCGCAATGACAACGTGATATTCATCGGAACCTTTACCAAGTTGCTCTTTCCTTCCTTGCGTCTCGGTTACATGGTTTTGCCCGCCGCCCTGGTCGATGCCTGCGTAAAATTTCGGCGTGGCACCGAGCTGTGCATGGTAGGTCTCGACCAGGCCATCTTGTGCGATTTCATCCTGGACGGGCACCTGGGCCGGCATTTGCGCCGGATGCGACAGCTTTACGCAACTCGATTGGAGGCGTTGCAAGAAGGCGGGCGACGGTACTTGAAAGGTCTCCTCGACGTTGCGGAGACGCAGTCAGGGTTATACACGGCCGCGTTCCTGCGGAATCGCATGACCTCGCGCCAAGCGGAAACCGCCGCTATCGCCCACAACGTCGAGACCAGGGGTCTCGATCGCTTCACTTTGCAACAGCCCGATCCGCGGGGGTTGCTGCTTGGGTTCGCTTCCTTTGACGAGAAGACCATTCGCCAAGGGGTGGTGCGTCTGGCCGAGGCTCTGGGAAAGCCGCTTCCCGGCAACT
>CAYNTW010000060.1:0-29984 GCA_964400085.1 uncultured Steroidobacteraceae bacterium
GGCCAATGCCCGTGAGGGCGCCTGTGATCAAAACGACTGGTTTGGTCATTGTCATGTCCTGGAGTAACTTGTGGGGTTATTCGTCGGCGGCACGCGAGGACACCGACGTGTCTCGAGATTCGCTGCCCTGCCACGCAAGGTAAGGGCTCGAGAGCGCGAGCAACAGAGCCACGCCAGGGGAGCGAGCGCTCTCCCCAAGGGGGGAGCGATGCTCCTCACCAGAGGTGGAGCCTGGGTCTCAAGGGGTCGGCCCGCGCCGCGCCCACTTGGTGGCGAGCAGGATCGACGAGGTCGTCTTCTCGACTCCGTCCAATTCGCCGATGCGATCGATCAACTCGTTGAGCTCGGCGGCGCTGGAGGCTTCGATCTCGGCGATCAGGTCGTACACTCCGCTGATGGCGTGCAGCGCAGTGATCTGCGGTATGGCCTGCAACTGCTTTTCCGTCCCGCGCGCGAGCTTCCCCGTCACTTTGATGAGGACATGGGCCCGGATCTGCCGGCGATCGACCTCGACATTGAGCCGGACCGTGAATCCCTCGATCACCCCGCTTTGCTGCAGTCTCTGTAGCCGTGAGTAGAGGGTCGCTCGGGAGACGCCGAGTGACTTGGACAGCCTCGCGATGGGCATGCGCGCATCCTTGCGCAGGAGCGCGAGCAGCCGGCTATCCAGATCGTCAAGCAAAGTGTCTTTTGGCCTAGACATTCTGTCAATTCTACCGCACGCGGCCGGACAAGTTGCGCACTTCAATCCAGACGGCCCCGCCAGCCACACTGACCTTCTCATTCCCCGGGAGCGCATCATGAAACGAGTTCTGTTGGCGGGCGCCGGCAAGATTGGCGGCATGATTGCCAGTCTGCTCACCTCATCTGGCGATTATCACGTTACCGTGGTGGACCGGTCCGCCGCGCAGTTGGCCTGCTTGCCGCGGAATGCGCGGCTCGACACGCGCGTACTCGACCTTACCTATCCTGGTGAGCTCGTCGAGGCATTGCGGGGTCAGTTCGCCGTCCTGAGCGCCGCACCCTACGACATCACGAGCCACATTGCGCGCGCCGCCCGGCTGGCAAATGTTCACTATCTCGATCTGACCGAAGACGTCGCGACGACACGATTGGTGAAGACCCTGGCAACGGATGCGACGACCGCCTTCATTCCTCAGTGCGGCCTCGCCCCCGGGTTCATTTCCATTGTCGCTCACGATCTGGCCCAGCACTTCGATAATCTCGACTGTGTGCGGCTGCGGGTCGGTGCTCTTCCGCAGTATCCATCAAACGCGCTGAACTACAACCTGACCTGGAGCACCGACGGTGTCATCAACGAGTACCTGCAACCGTGCGAGGCGATCGTAGACGGCGTGCTGCGCGAGGTGCCCGCGTTGGAGGAGTTGGAGGAGTTCTCGCTCGATGGCGTGCGTTATGAGGCATTCAATACCTCCGGCGGCCTCGGCACGCTGTGTGAAACGCTGCGCGGCAAGGTGCGTACGCTCAACTATCGGACCGTCCGCTATCCCGGACACCGCGACATCATGAAGGCGCTCATTCACGACCTTCGTTTGGGGCAGCGGCCACAGGTGTTGAAAGATATTCTCGAGCACGCGATTCCCGGCACCATGCAAGATGTCGTACTCGTGTTCGTTACCGTGAGCGGACAGAAGGAGGGCCGGCTGTTGCAGGAGACGTACGCGAACAAGATCTACGGCCGTGACATTGCCGGCGTCCCCTGTAGCGCGATCCAGATCACCACGGCCAGTGGCATTTGCGCTGTCCTGGATCTGCTCGCGCACGGCAAGCTCCCCCAAAAGGGCTTTGTACGGCAGGAAGAGATTCCGCTCGATGCGTTTCTGGCCAACCGCTTCGGCGCGGCTTATGCCCCGCAGCAGCCCGTCGCTGCAAGGGCGGCCTGATGTCACTTCAGACGCAGATCTCGGCGGCTGACGAGGCGATCGAGTTGTTTCGATCGATGGGTGTCGAGACATCCACTTCGCGTGATGCTGTGCGCCTGGTCTCGCCCATCGATGAATCGCTGATGCCGGGCGTCCAGGTATCTTCCCCCTCCGATGTTGCAGCCGCTGTCGGTGCGGCGCGTGAGGCTTTCCAATCTTGGCGCACTGTTCCGGCGCCCGTGCGGGGGGAACTGATTCGGCTGTTCGGACTGCAGTTGCGCCGGCACAAGAATGCGCTCGGCCGGCTGGTGACCCTGGAGGTCGGCAAGCCGCTATCCGAGGGTTTGGGCGAAGTGCAGGAGATGATCGATATCTGCGATTTCGCCGTAGGCTTGTCTCGCCAACTCTATGGATTGACGATCGCCTCCGAGCGTCACGATCATCACATGCGTGAGATGTGGCACCCGCTCGGTCCGGTCGGAATCATCTCTGCATTCAACTTCCCGGTGGCGGTGTGGTCGTGGAACGCGGCGCTGGCGCTCGTCTGCGGCAACCCTGTTTTGTGGAAGCCGTCTGAGAAAGCTCCGTTGGTCGCACGAGCGGCGCACGAGCTCCTGCTGCGGACTGCTCGGGAGTTCGCGGCTGCACCCGCAGGACTGAGCGCGGTGTTGATAGGCGGCGCGGATGTGGGTAGAGCGTTGGTTGACGACACTCGTGTTCCCTTGATCTCCGCTACGGGCAGCACAACGATGGGCCGCGCAGTCGGCATAGCAGTGGCAGGCCGCTTCGGTCGTAGTCTCCTCGAGTTGGGCGGCAACGCGGCTAGCATTGTTACTCCTTCCGCGGATGTAGGTCTCGCCGTGCGCGCCATCACATTTGGCGCTACGGGTACCGCTGGGCAACGGTGTACCACGATGAGGCGCCTCATCGTTCACGAGGATATCTACGACCCTGTCATCGCGGCAGTAAAGCGTGCTTATACAAAGCTCGAGATTGGCGATCCTCGCAACCCCGGGACACACTCCGGGCCGCTGATCGACGAGGCCGCGTGCAAGCTCATGCACGCAACACTGGCAGAGGCGCGGACCGATGGTGGAAAGGTATTTGGCGGCGCTCGATTGGACCGCTCGGGCTACTATGTCACACCGGCTCTGGTGGAAATGCCAAGTCAAACGGATGTGGTCAAACGCGAGACGTTTGCGCCGATTCTCTATGTGCTGAAGTATCGCGAGTTTGACGATGCACTGCGCACTCTGCAGGACGTGCCACAAGGTCTTTCTTCCTCCATTCTGACGAACAGTCTGAGGGAGGCCGAGCTATTTCTATCGGCGAGGGGCTCCGACTGCGGCATCGCCAACGTCAATATGGGCACCAGCGGCGCCGAGATCGGCGGCGCGTTCGGCGGCGAGAAGGAGACTGGAGGCGGCCGCGAGTCAGGCTCGGACAGTTGGAAAGCGTATATGCGTCGGCAAACGCAGACAGTGAATTATGGAACGAGCTTGCCGCTGGCGCAGGGAGTCGAGTTCGATCTCTAGGGGACAGGCCCTTTTCGCCGAAGGCGGCTTGCCCCCGATGAAAGCTCTCCGTTAGGATTGAAATGCCGCGCGCGGGAATCGCGCGCTCGCGTCGGTCCTCACGAAAGAGCAAGCCAGGATATGCTGCTGAATCGATCTCTTGCGGTTGCCATTTTGGCAACCGCGCTCACCCTCGGTTCCACTACGCCCGCCCGGGCCGCCGATCAGCTATCCGCCGCGGACCTGGCAGCTTTTCGGAACTACACCCTGACGACCGGTTTCCTCGACAAGTGGAAAGCGATCAACGAGGACCCGAAAGCGCCCCAGTGCAACCTGACGACGTTGACTTTGCACGCGAAGACACTTGATGGAATGGTCCGCGAATACGACGCGCGACCTGGAATGCATGCCTACCTGGCCAGCCATGGGTTGACCGCACGCGAGGTGGTCCTTGCGCTTTCGAACCTGACCGCTGCTGGAATCCAGGACTTGCGCGAGAAGCACCCTGGAATCGCCCAGGGGACTACGAGCTTACCGGTCAGCGCAGCCAACATGGCCTTCTACCGCCAACATGGCGATGAGCTGCATCAGTTCATGCAGCACCTCGCACAGCAGCGGTTGCATGCGAATGGCGGCGTGGGTACAGCCTGTCCCGAATGAGTTTCGCACTGGCGGTCGCCCCGGCCCGGCTTGGCGCCTACTGCGTTCGCCGGGGCGCCCTGCGCCTCATTTTGGTTGTGGTGTGACGCGCAAGTACGGTCGCTGAGCCTTCCATCCTGCCGGGAACTTCGTCTTCGCCTGCTCGTCGGAGATACTCGTCGGGATGATGACGTCCTGTCCCTGTTTCCAGTTCACGGGTGTGGCTACGTTATGCTTCGCGTTGAGTTGGATCGCATCCAACACCCGGAGCACTTCATCGAAGTTGCGTCCGGCGCTCATCGGATAGGTCAGGATGAGCTTGATCTTCTTGTCAGGTCCGATCAGAAATACCGAGCGCACGGTAGCGTTGTCGTTCGGCGTGCGAGAGCTCGCCACGCCGCTCGCCTCAGCCGGGAGCATGTCGTATAACTTCGCGATCTTCAGCTCCGGATCACCGATCATCGGGTACTCGACCCGAGCCTGCTGAGTCTCTTCGATATCGGGAATCCAGCGCCGGTGATCCTCGACCGAGTCGACGCTCAGACCGATGATCTTGGTATTGCGCTTCTCGAATTCGGGTCTCAGGCGCGCCATGTACCCGAGCTCGGTCGTGCAGACCGGGGTGAAGTCTTTCGGATGTGAAAAGAGAATGGCCCACCCGTTGCCGATCCATTCGTGAAACCGGATCGTCCCCTGCGTGGTCTGTGCGGTGAAGTCCGGCGCCTCGTCCCCGATACGTAATGACATAGGACCCCCCGTGGCCATGTTAGGCTGAGAAGAGAGAATGGGCGTCGATTCTATCAAATACTGATAGCAGCAGCGAGGGCTTCGCTGCCCGGGCTGTCACCAGCCCCGCCGTGTTGTCGCATCCAGGTTGACTCACCGGTCATCCGTGCGTTATCTGAGCCGCAGCGGTTGGCAAGGACAAAGGAGTCGCGCGCATGGTGTACCTCGTGCTCGGTCTGATCCTCTTCCTGGGGGTGCATTCGATATCGATTGCCGCTCCGGCTTGGCGCGACCGTATCGCCGCGCGCCTGGGAAATGGCTGGAGAGGCGTCTACTCATTGATCTCCATCGTCGGCTTCGTTCTCATCATCTGGGGTTACGGTATCGCACGCCAGACCCCAGTGCTGCTGTATACCTCGCCGATGTGGACCCGGTACGTCACTGCCATTCTGATGCTTCCCGTGTTTCCACTGTTGCTCGCAACCTATTTCCCGGGTCGCATCAAAGGTGCGCTCCGGCATCCGATGCTCCTCGGCGTCATGTTCTGGTCGGTGGCTCACCTCATTGCGATCGGTACGGTGGCCGACGTTGTGTTGTTCGGTGCATTCCTTGCATGGGCCGTTGCAGATCGCGCCTCGTATGGGTGGCGCACGCAGCGGCCCATTCACGCGGCTCCGCCGGGGAAATTCAATGACGTCATTGCCGTCGTGGCCGGTCTCGCGCTCTATTTCGTTTTCGCTCATTGGCTGCATGCTCGATGGATCGGAGTGCAACCGTTGCCGCTGTAGTGAAGTATGGTTTCAAAGTCTTACGTCCTGTCGCTTCCTGAGCGTGTAGTTCGCTCGGCGCTTGGCCTCGGCGCGGGCCTGCTCCGTGAGGTTGGCGAAGTCGTGCTACCGAAAGGCGTGCGCCGCAGCCAGCTATTCAAGAATCTCGTCGAGACGACGCTGCGCTACCTGATCGAACGAGTCGGTGGCGCCAAAACTTTATTTCCCGCCGAAGAGCGGCCGCCAGAGGACTTCATCGCGAGGCGGGGGGCAGGTCATGCGGTGGAATTGCTCGGCATTGTCGCGTTTCGCGTCTCGCCAGTGTGGGTGCTCGCGGCGCTGTCCGATCTGAGTGGTTTGGGGAGGCGCCTGATTCCGGAAATCACGGAGGCGCTGAAGGAGCAGGGCCTCCTTGAAAAGGACGCACAGTTCGTGAGCGTGGACCAGTTGCTGAACGGACTCGAAAGGACCTCTTCCCGCCTCGCCCAAACGCTCAACACTCCACCCCTCGATGTCGAGAGCCTGCGGAGGGAGTGGGCGGCAATCCGGGAGTCCGCGCGCAGCCTGACACCCAGCGACTTGCCATCGCGGCGGCAGATCCGCGAGCAATGGGAGGAACTGAAGCAGGAGTCGCAGCGACAGGGGAGGTCGGTGTTCGAGCTCTCGTCCGTGATGGCGATCTCTGCCGTGCGGGTGCTCCCAAGCAAGGCCCGTTGGCTATCAACGTCGGCACGGGTCGGCGCGAAGCGTACGGGGAAGCTCGTTTCAGCGGCGATTCTCGATCACTACGCGCAAACTTTGCAGGAGCTCCGGGAGGTAGGGTATCTGGCCTATGCAAAGCGCCAGTTGAGTCCTTACCTCCGCGCCTGCATCGAGCAGTTCTCCCCGCAGAAGCGCACGCTCACACAGCGGCTGCTCGAGAAAGCTAGCAAGCGTTGAGGCTGATGATGGCATAGCATTGGAGCCGCAGTTGCGGCGAGAGGGGAGCCCGATGACGCTCGAGAAGACCGAAACCACCGGCCCGGCCAAGGAAAACGGCTCGACAGCTCGCCCCAGTCCGCCGTCGGCGCAGTGGCTCATCGCCGAGGCCACCGAAATCGCCAAGCAGCTCCGCAACGAGCAGGACGAAAGCGACACCCGTGGCTGCTACTCGGACGCCATTCACCGCAGGCTGCTCGACGGGGGTTTTTACCGGATCCTGCAACCTCGGATGTTTGGCGGCTTCGGCACGGATTGCGAGACCTACATTCGCGTCATCATGGAGCTTTCGCGGGGCCATCCAGGTAGCGGATGGTGTTATACGCTGGCGTCCTCACACGCCTTGGTCCTCGGCTCGCATTTCAGCGAGGAGGTCCAGCGCGAGCTGTTCGGCCCCGAAGGCGACTTCCGCGCGGCGTATGCGGCGGGTCCTGCCGGCCTACCGACTTTCGAGCGGACCGACGGCGGTTATGTTGTCAGTGGCCTCTGGCCATTCGCGTCGGGAATTCCGGTCTCAAACCACTTTCTGGGCGGCGCGGTCATTGCGGACGCTTCCAACAGGCCGAGCGCGGTTGCTTTCGTGGTGCCTCGGGAGAGCGTGACGGTATTGCCCGATTGGGGCGGTGAGTCGGCAATGGGCATGCAGGCCAGCGGCTCAAACAGCGTGCGGCTGACGAAGGTGTTCGTGCCCGACCGCCACATCATTCCCTCGCCGATCGTCAGGCTATCCACTGAATCGTTGCCCGACGGAACCCCGGGCACGCGCCTTCACCAGGAGGGACTGTTCCTCGGACTGATCTTCAGTTGGTTCAGTTGCGAATTCGGAGCCATTCTGACAGGTGCGGCACGTGCCGCATGCGAGGAGTACGAGCGGCAGTTGCGGACGAAGCCGAGCTTTGCGGACCCGACACGTCTGCGTATGCACGAACCCGAGCTGCAGCGTTTATTAGGCGAAGCGATTTGTCGCGCGGACGCTGCGGAGGCTTTGACGTTGGCAGCGACGCGGCTGTATGTCGAGCAGTGCGACAGATGGATGAGGACGCGGGCAGCGATTACACCGGACGACACGACTAAAGTCTGGGGCACCGCACGCGAAGGCTGTCGCGCGGCTTGTGAGGCGGTTGAAATGTTGTTCCACACTGTAGGCGCGTCCGTGGCCCGGCGCGGCGACCGACTGCAGCGCTATTTCCGAGATGTACAGATGTACCGCATCCATATTCAGTCTCAGGCACAGATACCGATCGTCAGGGCACACGTGCAACTCGGCCTGGAGATCCCACTACCGTTTCGGCGGTAGGCCGCTTTGTTGGGTAGACGTGGCAGGTCCGCTCATGGCGCTCTGGCGCTTCGGACGATTGCCCTCGCAGACCTTCGCGGGATCGGCGCGCACAAAATCACCGATCCAGTTGGTCTCCCAGGTCCGATTGTCATAGGAGAATGCCTGTTCCCAGCGGGCGTGGTCGTGATCGATCTTGGTCCAGATGTATCGGACTTTGATCGGCTTTCCGTCATCGTCGTCGTCCCCGTAGAACTCGCCATGATTGCCCTGGAACCCACCTACCACCCCAGGCACGCCAAGCGTTCCGTCCACACTGCTCACCCAATAGATGGACCATTGCTTCTTCTTCACATCGAACGTCCGGAGTGTCAGGCCCGCCCGGCCTTTCGTGGGCATGTACATCTCGTCGACCGTGGCTAGCCCATCCAGGTAGAGCGCCATACACAGTGTTGCCGGGAACTCTTCCCAGGCGCTACTACCAACCGCTCGCGCCTTCAGGCGACGCTGCTTCGTAACCCATCCGCCGACGAAAAAATCGAAGTCGTGTACGTCCCCAGTACGCGATGTGGAGTATCCGGGTGGCACCCCGGTCGGCGCATTGGCCTCCGAGGCATCTACGCCCGCGCACAGTCCCGCCATGCTGAGTGCTACTGCCAGAGCCTTGACCGAGCCCGATTTTATCTCTGTATAGGTGCGATGTCCCATCGTCAGCCCCCGAAACTCCCTTCACCGCGACAGTGTATCGAGTTGCACCCCGTGTCCATAACGATAAGTCTTGACGTTCATTTGAATCGTGGCTTCAAATGACACATGGCCAAGAAGCTACCGCCATTGGATTCGTTGCGCGTGCTGGCCGCTTGCGCGCGACACGGGAATTTTTCGCGCGCCGCTGCGGAGCTTGGGATCACTCCCACGGCCGTCAGTCAACGGATGCGGGCTCTCGAGGCGCAACTCGGAGTCAAGCTCTTCAAACGCCATGGCCCCAAATTGATGACAACCGATCGGGCCCGAGCGCTCGGGCAAAGACTCGAGCATGCGTTGTCGCTCATGCATCACGCCGTTGACGACTGTCTACGTGTCAAGCGTCCGCTGCGTGTGACTTGTGCGCCGACGTTTGCCGCGCGCTGGCTGGTGCCACGGCTGTCGACGTATCACTCGCTCCTCGGCGCCGATCCGATCGTGTTGGATACATCGCAAGTCATGTTGCCCATGGGGGCTTTTGATGTTTCCATCCGCAACGGAGTCGGCCCCTGGCCCGGTTACAATAGCGTGCGGCTCCTGGCGGAACAGGGCACTCCCATGGTCAGTCCCCAGTGGCTGTCCGATACCAACCGCCCCACAGTGAAGCAGTTCCTGAAATTACCGCTGATACCCGATCCCCGCTGGTCGGAATGGCTCAAGCTCGCGGGATTGCCGAATGCCAAGCCGCGGTTCGTGGCCACGCGATTTCCCAACTACGAGCTCGAGGCGCAGGCAGCCGTGCAAGGGGTCGGAGCGGCGCTACTGTCGCCCGTGCTCTTTGCCTCTCTTTGCTCCCAAGGGCTCCTGGTAGCTCCCTTTCCGTGGGTGGTCGAAGGCCCGGGCAGTTATTGGTTGCTTTGGACGAGTGATGCCGCCGGGTCCCATTTCGTCAGCTGGATGAAGGCACAATTCGCAAACTGAGCGGCCGCTTCCGACCTTGCAGACGACCTCATGCCGCAAGCAGCGCCGCCGCTTGCCTTGCGGGCGCCCCCCGATGGCCGTCGGGCGCCATCGGGGGGCTGTCGCGCCGACGGACTAACTGGCCGACTGCGAATGCTGGCCGCCGCGTTGCGAGACCCCTCGCAGGGTATCCCCCGCTGTGGATGCCTGTGCGCGGCCCGAAATGTCTCCAAGCGATACGATGCCCACCAGCCGCTTGTCCCGGTTCAGCACCGGCATCCTGCGCACTTGTTGCTCGGCCATGTTCTTGGCGACCTGTTCGATGTCTTCATCCTCGAAGCAGTACTTCACCCGTTCCTCGGTCATGATCTCCCGCAGAGCGGTCTGCTTGGGATCGCAGCCGTTGGCATCGCCGCGGATCGCGATATCCCGATCCGTTACCATCGCGACCAAGCGATCGTTCTCCGCAACCGGCAAGACGCCCGCATCCAACTCGGCCATTATCTTTGCTGCCTGCTGCAGCGTATCCGTTGGGCTGGCGACTCTGACGTTGCGCGACATCACTTCACTGACTTGCATAGTACTCGTCCTTCCAGACAGAAGCTGGCGCTCGAGGTGTGTTTGGATCTCTTCTCTCCAAGAACGCCGCGCGTGAGCCATGGGTTTCCTACCGCAGCCGCTCCTTGCTGCGCAATGAAAGTCCATCGAGACCCCATTGCGGGGCCCCGATGAACCGTCATCCGGCTATGGCTGCGGCGCAAGCGGCGGGCCGGTGAGGACGCCGGCGAGACCCAGGTTGGGCGTTCCCCAACCGCTGGCCAGATCCCAACCGACGGTCGCGGAGAATCCGGGCACTCCGGCGAACGTGTTGTTCCCCACGGTGATATCGCGGCCGAGCAGTTTGAATTGACCGAGGCCGCCGAGCGCGTAGAGAGAGGGATTCAGGAATCCCAGCGGCTGGCCGGCAAACTGGTTGAGGTCGGCCACGAGTCCCGCCCATATCGGCGGCCCCTGGCTGGTGCCGCCAACCTGGAAGAAGGTGGCCTGTGCCGGACCGAGGAAGCTCAGATAGATGAGAATCGAGGAATTGACAAAATCGGCGTTGAGGGACACATCCGGTATGCCGCGCGCGCCGTTCAACTGTTGGTTTGCGCTCGGCGGTAGGGTCGCGACCTGATACTTCGGCTCCTTGAACAATTTGCTGATCCCACCCCCGCCGGCGCCCTGGCCGGGGTCGTTCCAAACAGTCTCCGACTGGAAATTACCCGCGGTGTCCAGGTTGAGCCTCGTGCCACCGACGGCCGTCACCGAGGGCGAGGAGGCGGGATAGATGATCGCCGGGTGCGGATACAAGGTGGTGAGATCCAATTCCGGTGCGGTACTCCCCGTATCTCCCGCGGCCGCGAGGACCGTGACATGCGCCGCGCGGGCGCGCTTGTAGAACGCCTCGAAGCCCGCGATCACCTGCTGACCGGCGGCGTCCAACAGGGTGTCTTCGGTCGCGCCCCAGCTGATGGAGATGATCTGGCCGAGTTGATGATCGAGGGCGTATTGCTGGAGGGCGAGAAATTCAGGCAAACCCACCGTCCCATTGGTCGCGTTGACGGGACTCGTGAGCAGAACGATGTTCGCCGCGGGGGCCATCGCGTGCGCCCATTCGACATCCAAAGTTGTTTCGGCTGCCCAGTTGACCTGAAATGGATCGGTAGGATCGAAAGGAACTGTCCCCAGCGGCGCGAGCACCTGGAAGGACGGCGGGTCCGGGAGGGCGAAGGCGGCATCGAACGTTTCCAGATCCGCCGCGATCGTGGGGCTGCCGAAGGAGTCGATGATCACGATCGTCTGACCGGCGCCCGCGAAGCCCGCATCGATGAGCGGCTTGATGCCGTAGGCTTTGGCGATCTCCTGGGGCGAATAGCACGGCCCCAATCCTGCCTGGCGGCAAGCAGCATCGGTCGGCGCCGTTTGTTCGACATTCAGGGGCGCCAGCGAACCGACATGCACTGGTGGACCGAGATGCACCTGCGGGCCGGCCATTGCATGCGGGGAAACGAGCGCACAACAGAGAATTGCAATTCCCAAACGACGCATCCGACTGCTTTGCGTCCCGTGATGCTGATGTCCATCATCATCCTGTTGAATCATTGAGAGTCTCCTTGGATAACTTCCGCGTCCGGATTGCCAGCTCACAACCGCGCACCGACATTCCACGTTCGGCGCGCTCACGACGTTGCAAGCGCTCGCGCAATATAAAGGGCTGCTCGGCGAGAAACTATCAGCCGCCGACCTCAGCGGCCGCCTCGGCCTGGAGCGGAACAACTTGGGAAGGTCATTCGCGCCGCTCCTGCGCCGGCTCGCTCCCGATTAGACTCACTTACTTCGCATAATTGCCGCTATCCGCCCGTTATGAGGGCTTCTCTCCCGTGCCGCAGCCAGGTAAGTTGGACCGTTGATCGGGTGATACCCGGGGGGCATAGCGTGCAAGGCAATTCTGGACAAGGGGAGTGTCCAAAGCGACAGTCCAATGCGCGAGAGAAACTCGAGGCACCGATGTGTGTTCACGTCTACGTGTGGGTATTCATGATCACATTGAGCGTGAGCCCGATGCTGTGGCTAGTGGCCACATGCGACAACTTTGTACGTACTCAGGCAATCGAGTCGCTCGAGCTCATCGCGCTGATTCAAGTGATGCTGTTCATCGCTCAACGGCGTTGCTCGATTGAGGATCTAACCTATTGGGAAGGTCTGCTGGGGGCCGCTGCTTCAGTGACCACAGGCAATAATCTGATCTCGCTCGTGCGAGCCTTCCCTCTGCTGCTGGCGATCGTGATCCTGTCAGTCGGGTTTGCACTGGACCACGATGGCAACTCGCCCGTACGCCACGCCGGGCTCCGCTATGCCAACTTGATCATCTGGGCTCATAAGCAGCGCTTGCGCCGCTAGGGGAGCACCCTGGCAGGCCCTATTGGACCCTTGGCAGGAAATCGGATACATTGTGGATGTGGCAACTGTCCAAATTACTTCCGTAGTCCATCCGCTTGATCAGGAAGACCTTTATCCTCGAGCGACCCGCTTCTTGCGGCGGGCGGATGCGATGGGACTGCTGGATGAGCCGATCAGGGAGTTGAGCCCGGAGGTGGTGCGCAAGGTGGCCCGGAGACTCTCTGAGCGCGGGCTGGCGAGTGATCTCGCGGCGCGCCTCACAACCGGAAAACCATCCGCGGGGGAGTGGTCGCGCTATCTCGATGCGGCGCTGCTGGCGCTCGACGAGTCTCCCGTTCCCTCCGCCGAGCTGGCCAAACTCGATGCAACGCTCGGTCACGAGCTGGTGGCCGGACTGCTCGAGATCTCTTTGGCGAGTCTACAACGGTATCAGAGCGGTGAGCGACAGGCCCCGGATGCTATCGCCGAGCGGGCTCACTTCTTGACGGCCGTGATTGCGGCGCTCGCGGGAATTTATAACGAGTTCGGCGTGCGCCGCTGGTTCGAGCGGACCCGCTCGGTGTTTGACGGCCAGACAGCCCGCCAACTTCTGGGGCCTGGTTGGTCCCCGCACGACGAGTCCGCGCGTCGCATTCTCGCTGCGGCTGAATCTTTGCAAGAGCTGGGTGCGACGTGACCTGCGAGTCTGTCAAGCGTAGGCATGAGTCGTCGTGATTGTCTTTCGGGTATGCGACTCCCGTTTTCCTTTTTTATGGACGCTCAGTAGCGGCGCCCTGCAGCATCCGGCTCGCTGGCACGGCAAGGGCGAGGGGCCGGTCCAATACTTTGCGGATACACCTCCAGGTGCGTGGTCGGAGCTCTTACGGCACGAGGAGATTACGGATCCAGCGGATCTGGCGGGAATTTCGGCTCGCCTTTGGGCCGTCAAGATCGATGATGTTGAGATGCATGAGCCAAAGCTCCCGAAGCCCGCTCTCAGTTCCAGCCCCGACGGGTACGAAGTTTGTCGCTCCGAAGCACGCCGTCTGCGCGCTGCAGGCGCCAGGCGCATCGCCGCACCTTCTGCGGCGCTTCTACCCGGAGAGGGTGCCGGGTTTCATGTCGGCACCACCGGCTTGAAACGGGCGGCACGCCGCGACGGGAAGGTCATTGTGCATTTTGGTGTGCTGCCTGACGCAGAAGGTTGGTGCGCGGCGGAGGCTGCACGTCCCGACGTGGAACTGTTGGGCCATGTCAGGCAACTGTATCCTCGCTGAGCGACGAAACACTATCGGCGCGACACGACGAGCCACTCACGCGGACAAGGATACGCTGCGCAGTCGCAAGGCATTGGAGATCACCGATACGGATGAGAAGCTCATGGCCAGCGCGGCGATCAGCGGGCTCAAGAGTAGTCCGGTGAAGGGATACAAAACACCGGCGGCAAGCGGAATGCCCAACGCGTTGTAGCCGAACGCGAAGAACAGGTTCTGGTAAATGTTTCGGACCGTAGCGCCGCTCAACTGTCGCGCGCGCACGATCCCGCGCAGATCTCCTTTGACGAGAGTGACGTGAGCGCTCTCCATGGCGATATCGGTGCCAGTTCCCATCGCGATGCCCACGTCCGCTTGGGCGAGCGCCGGCGCGTCGTTGATGCCGTCGCCGGCCATGGCCACACGTCGGCCTTCCTTCTGCAGCCGGGCGATGATCTTGCCTTTGTCGGCTGGTTGGACCTCTGCGATCACCTCGTCAATAGCGAGCTCGCGAGCCACGGCTCGGGCCGTCACCTGGTTATCGCCTGTCAGCATCACGATGCGAAGTCCTTCGGCCTGCAGCGCCGCGAGTGCTCCGCGCGTTGTTTCCTTCAGAGCATCGCCGACCGCAATGATACCGGCGAGTCTGGAGTCGACGGCCAGGTACATGACGGTAACGCCCGCTGCACGGAGCGCGTGGATATCCGTGGCGTTGTTATCAACTTGCACGCCCTTGGCACGCATCAGCGCCTCATTTCCCAGGGCGAGGCGGTGGCCCTTTGCAGTGCCTGTGACTCCCTGGCCGGTTACAGAGGCGAAACCGACCACTTCGGCACGGCCGACAGAGCGGGCGGTCGCACCTGCAACGATGGCGCGAGCCACTGGATGCTCACTCGCATGTTCCAGGCCGGCCGCGAAAGCGAGTACGTCGGATTCAGAGAACCCCTCACTTGCGACAATACGCCGGAGCGAAGGATGGCCTTCGGTCAAAGTTCCTGTCTTGTCCACGACCAGCGTGTCAACATCGCGCAAGGTTTCGATAGCTTGCGCGTTCCTGAACAACACTCCCAGTTGAGCGCCCCGGCCACTCGCCACCATGATGGAGATGGGCGTTGCGAGTCCGAGCGCGCAGGGGCAGGCGATGATCAGCACGGCCACGGCATTGACCAGCGCATAGGCCAGCCTCGGCTCCGGACCGAGTTGCCACCATGCGATGAACGTGACGGCGGCGATGACCATGACAGAGGGCACAAACCAAGCGGACACCCGGTCGGCGAGGCGCTGCAGCGGCGCTTGCGAACGCTGCGCCTGCGCGACCAGCGCCACGATTTGCGACAGCATGCTTTCGGCACCCACGCGCTCGGCTCTGACGACCAGGGTTCCGGTCTGATTGACGGTGGCTCCGACAATCCGGTCGCCAGCTTTCTTGTCTACCGGAATCGGCTCGCCCGTCAGCATCGATTCATCGACACTGGATTCCCCACTGAGGACCGTACCGTCCACTGGAATCTTTTCCCCTGGCCGGACGCGAACCTGATCTCCGACTACGAGGCTCTCGATCGGAACGTCTTCTTCAGCACCATCGTGACCAACGCGCCGGGCCGTCTTGGGCGCCAATGCCAACAACTGACGGATGGCGGCACTCGTGCGCCCGCGCGCAGCCAGCTCCAGCCATTCCCCAAGGAGCACCAGGGCGACGATCACGGTGGCGACCTCGAAGTACACTCCCACCATGCCGTGCTCATCGCGCATCTCTGGAGGGAAGATGCCCGGTGCGAGCGTGGCGAGGAGGCTGTAGAGAAAGGAGACCCAGACTCCGATTCCGATCAGGCTGTACATGTTGGGTGTTCGGTTTACCAGGCCCAGCCACCCGCGCCGGTAATAGTCGGCGGCAGCCCAGAGGACGATCGGTGCGCTCGCGAGCAGCTCAAGTCCTCTCGCGACCAGAGCCGAGGTAGCGGAGAGATGTAACCCGAGCAGGTGCGGCACCATGGCCAGCAGGATGACCGGGATCGCGAACGCGACACTGATCCAGAATCTACGCCGGACATCGCGAATCTCCGAGTGATCCTCGACCGACGTGGGCATGACGGGCTCGAGTGCCATGCCACACAGGGGGCAGGTCCCAGGTCCAACTTGGCGGATCTGGGGATGCATCGGGCAGGTGTAGGTTGTGCCTTCCTGCATCGTGCTCGGAAGGGCGTGGCCTACAGGTCCATGCGAGTGCGATGCGTGCCCGTGCGCAGGCGTGTGACCCGATCGCTGGCTTGCGTGGCAGCAACTGTTCACTGGATCTCCTCCCCGCCTAGCGCACGCAGGATCGGGCAATCAGCCGTTCGCCCATGCCCGGGACATTGGTCAATGAGCTGCGCCAGTCCGTCTCGGACGCGCTGCAGCTCCTTGATCCGGCGCTCGACGTCCTCGAGCTTTGCTTGCGCGGAGCGCTTCACCTGGGCGACGTTCCGTTGCGCCGACAGTTTCAGCAGCGATTTGATTTCCTCCAGTGTGAAGCCGAGCGCCTGAGCACGGCGAATGAAGCGCAATCGCGCGACTTCCAGATCGCGATAGCGGCGGTAGCCGGAGGGGAGGCGGGTATGCGGCGCCAGCAGCCCGCTGCGCTCGTAGTATCGGACCGTGTCGATGCCCACGCCGGCGCGTTTCGCGAGCTCACCAATTCCCAGATCCTGCATGATGCACCTGACTCCTTCCGGAGACGTCCGCGGCAGCTTAGACCCTGGACCGTGGTCCAGAGTCAAGGGCCCTGCCGTGCACGGGGTGGGGATCTGCCTGCGCGTGCGCTACGCTAGCGCCTCATGCGCTGCTTGCTCCTCACTCCCCCGATGGTTCAGCTCA
The DNA here is from genome assembly GCA_964400085.1 of uncultured Steroidobacteraceae bacterium. GTDB lineage: Bacteria > Pseudomonadota > Gammaproteobacteria > Steroidobacterales > Steroidobacteraceae > 13-2-20CM-66-19. The sequence goes on from CAYNTW010000060.1 coordinate 16,456, forward strand.
ATACGCCGTATCCCGCGACGGCGTATCTGATGGGCTTTCTACGCATGCACGCCGCCGACCTGGGGCTCGAGGTGACACAAGCCGATGCCTCGCTCGCCTTGTTCTTACGGCTGTTTTCGGCGCAGCTCGTCGCGACCATGGCGCACGAGTTGCGGCGGCGGGCGCGGCTCATGGGGAAGAACGCCTCGATTCCGCCGTCAATCGCCCACTTTCTCACCCACGCTGAGCGCTACATCGACACGGTGGAACCTACGATTCGGTTCCTGCAACGTCGCAATCCGAGCTTGGCCTTTCGTATCGTGGGGCGCGCGTTTCTTCCCGAAGGGCCGCGCTTTGCGCATTTGGCTCCGCTTTCACCGGGCGAACCCGCTGAGCCTGACGAGCAGTTACTCGCTGCTTTCGGCGCGCTGGGTACGACGGAGCAGGCGCGTCACCTGGCGAGCCTGTACATCGATGACCTCGCTGATGTCTGGCGAGTTGGTATCGATCCGCGCTTCGAGCTGGCGCGTTACGGGGAGCGACTGGCTGCGAGCGCCGCCTCGTTCGACCCGCTACATGCGGCCCTGACGGGCGAGCCGACACTCATCGATGTGACACTCGACGATCTCACACGCGAGTTGATGGCGCCGCGGCCTGAGGCCGCCAGCCCTGACGTCGTCGCCATTACCGCACCCTTTCCAGGCAATGTGTATGGCGCGTTCCGCATGGCCCAGACCATCCGCGAAGTCTCGCCTGACAGCACACTGATCCTTGGCGGAGGTTGGGTCAACACAGAGTTGCGCTCGTTGCGAGATCCGCGGGTGTTCGACTATTTCGATTACGTCACTCTCGATGACGGTGAACGCCCGCTGCTGAACCTGCTGACTCAACTGAGTGGCCGCCCGACTACGCTCGTGCGGACATACGTCCGCAGAGGCAGCGAAGTGGTGCTCGAGAACGATGTGACACAGCATGACATTCCGCAAAGCGACACGGGCATCCCGACGTACGACGGCTTGCCGCTCGAGGAGTACGTGTCCTTCATGGAGATGTTGAACCCGATGCATCGCCTCTGGTCAGACGGCCGCTGGAACAAAATCACGCTGGCGCACGGCTGCTATTGGAAGAAATGCTCGTTCTGCGACATCTCGCTCGACTATATCGGCCGTTATGACAAGGCGAGCACGGATCTCATCCTGAAGCGCATACGAGCGCTGATCGCGGAGACCGGCGAAACCGGCTTTCATCTGGTCGACGAGGCTGCGCCGCCAGCGGGTCTGCGTGCTCTCGCGAAACGCCTCGTTGACGAAAAACTCACCATCACATGGTGGGGGAACATTCGTTTCGAGAAGACTTTCACGTCCGAGCTTTGCCATCTGCTCGCCCAATCGGGTTGCGTGGCGGTGAGCGGCGGGCTCGAAGTGGCCTCAGATCGGCTGCTGGAGCTCATGAAGAAAGGCGTCACTGTCGAGCAGGTGGCGCGCGTGACGCGCGCTTTCACCGATGCCGGCATCATGGTGCATGCCTATCTTATGTATGGCTTCCCCACGGAGACCGTCCAGGACACCGTCGATGCCCTCGAGCGTGTACGTCAGCTTTTCGCGGCGGGCTGCATCCAGTCGGCGTACTGGCATCGCTTCACGGCGACCGCGCACTCGCCAATCGGCCTCCAACCGGAAAATTACGGCATCACCCTGCGGACGCCGCAAAACATCCTGTTTGCACACAATGACCTCGAGTTTGACGATCCCGTAGGTACTGATCACGATTTCCTGGGGAGAGGGCTGCGCAAGGCGCTTTACAACTATATGCATGGCGTAGGGCTCGATACCGATGTGCGCGAGTGGTTCGAATCACATCCTCCGGGCGGGCGTCGTAGGGGTAGTCGTCGGCGCGGCGTTCGTGGTGCATCGGTTGACGTGCCGAGGACGACCGTACCGCCGGACCTGATCGACCGGTTTCTCGGCTGAGCCACCTGGAGCGTGCTGATCGCTTTCAACAAGCCGTTCGGCGTGATCTGCAAGTTTCGCCCGGAGCCCGGGCGGTCCACGCTTGCCGACTATATCGACGTACCGCACATCTACCCGGCAGGCCGACTCGACACCGACAGCGAAGGGCTACTGTTGTTGACTGACGACGGCGTTTTGCAGGCGCGCATCGCGAACCCTCGTCACAAGCTCGCGAAAACCTACTGGGCGCAGGTCGAAGGCATTCCGACCGAGGCGGCGCTCACCGCATTGCGTAACGGCGTGGACCTGGGCGATTTCACGACACAACGCGCAGGCGCACGAGTCATCAATGAGCCTGCGAACCTATGGGCGCGCGATCCGCCGATTCGCTATCGAGCGAAGATTCCGACAACCTGGGTGGAGCTCACTTTGCGCGAGGGCAAAAACCGCCAGGTCCGCCGTATGACGGCACGCGTCGGCTTCCCAACCTTGCGCCTGGTGCGAGCGGCCATAGGGCTGGTTAAAATCGACAGCCTGGCCCCCGGCGAATGGCGTGAGATCGACGCGGCATCGCCGTGGGCGAAGGGCTGACTATGGGACCGAAGTCCAGTTGCCCCGCCGGCGATTCGTGATATTACAACTCGTCACATGTTGCGCGTTGTCACACCATGAGGGACGAGCTGCCGCCGCTGAGCGATCTCGAGCACGAGCTGCTGACCATCCTATGGACTCATGGCGAGATGACCGCGGTGGCGGTACGCAAGCATATGGCTCGCAAGCTCAAGGACGCCACGATCCGCACAGTGCTCCGACGGCTCGAGGACAAAGGCTACGTGGATCATTGGGTGGATACCGGCACGTTCGTCTACCGCCCAAAAGAGTCGGCTGACACCACGGCCGCGAACGCGGTGAAAGGCATCGTGGACCGGTTCTGCGGCGGATCCATGGAGCGGGTCTTGAGGGCGCTGGTGGAGGGCGCCCTGATCGACCCGCAACAATTGGCCGCGATTGTCGGCAAGCTGAAGCGCAAAACGCGTTAGAACCCAAGGTTGATACCGCCGCGGAGGCCACGGAGTGCTGAAGCTCGATCATGTTTCGAAAATCTACCGAGCCGCGGATGTGTCCACCGCGGCGCTCGAGGATTTGTCACTCGAGGTGCGCCCCGGTGAATTTCTCGCCGTCATGGGACCTTCAGGCTGCGGAAAGTCGACGCTGCTCAACATTCTGGGTCTCATCGACTCTCCCACATCGGGAGCCTACTGGTTCATGGGCGAGGACCTTGCCCGGTCCTCGGAGGAGGAGTTGACGCTGCGGCGCCGTGCCGGAATCGGCTTCGTGTTCCAGAATTTCAATCTGATCGATGACCTCAATGTGGCTGAGAACGTGGAGGTCGCTTTGATCTACAAGCGCATGCCGCGTGGCGAGCGCCGCCGTCGCGTGATGGCTGCCTTGGAGGCGGTGGATCTCCCTCATCGCGCAAAACACATGCCCAGGCAGCTCGCCGGGGGCCAACAGCAGCGGGTGGCGCTGGCTCGCGCGCTCGCTGCCGATCCCAAGCTCATCCTGGCGGACGAGCCGACCGGCAATCTCGACTCCGCCAACGGAGAGGTGGTGATGCAAATGCTTGCGGGCTTCTCGAGAAGGGGCACGACCGTCGTCATGGTCACGCATTCGCAAGTGCACGCCAAACGCGCCGACCGCGTGATCTACATGCTCGATGGCCGCCTCGTGGATTCGGCGGAGGTCTGATCGGGGTGCTGCGAAACTATCTCGCCGCCGCCATTCGCAATCTCCTGCGCAATCGCGCCTATGCCGTAATCAATCTCTGTGGCCTCGCCCTCGGTTTCACGGCGGCCATTCTGATCGCGCTCTTCGTGCGGGACGAATACAGCTACGACCGGTTTTTTCCGGGCTACCAGCGTATCTACCGCGTGTTGGAAACAGTGTGGTTCCCAGACCGCGCACCGGTGAACACTTTCCCAACTTTCTCCAATATCGCCACGCAGCTCGAGCACACTTTTCCCGAGGTGCGCATCGCAACGCGGTTGACTTTAGGACCGGCAGTCCTCAGCCGCGCTGACCTGCAGAGCACCTTTTCCGTGGGATGGGCCGATCCGGATTTCTTCCGCCTGTTTCCTTTCAAGACCCTCTCGGGAAATCTCTCCGTGGCGCTGAGTCAGCCCGACGGTATCGTGCTCACCCGGGCCGTTGCGCGCCAATTTTTTGGGCGCGATGACGTGCTAGGCGCAACGGTAGAGCTCGATCACGCGCATACGATGCGGGTGCGGGCGGTCATCGAGGATTTACCTTCCAACACACACCTGAGTGTCAAGGTGTTCGCCTCAGGGCTGGCGCCGTTCTCCAAACTGTTCGCCCTGGATGCCCTAGGTCGCAACTCCGAGGCGGTCCAGATGGAGGAGGTCTACACCTATGTGGAGCTCTATCCTGGCGCCCGAGTGGCAAAAGTGAATGCGGCCCTGCGCGCCCTGGTCGATCGGCACCGCGCCACCCGGGTCGATGGAGCTCCCCTGGCGCCATTCCCCGCGTTCAGCCTGATTCCCTTAGCCGACACTCACCTCAACACTGGCGGCGCTATCGACATGAAGCCCGCCGGAGATCCCCAGACAATTCACGTGATGATTGGAATCGCCTTGTTGATCGTGATCGCGGCCGCCAGTAACTTTGTCGGCATGATGACCGCGCGGGCCTCGCGCAGGGCCATTGAAGTCGCCGTCCGCAAGGCAGTGGGAGCGACGCGGGCGCAGGTCGTCGCCCAATTCCTGGGCGAGTGCCTGTTCTATGCGTTCCTGGCGCTCGGACTTGCCGTGATCGTAGTCGGGCTGATACTGCCCGTGTTCAACGCGCGCGTGCAGCGTGACATCGTATTTGACTACGTGCATGACCCTATCCTCGGCGCCACCCTCGTCGCCACGGCGTTGATCACCGGGCTGATGGCCGGAGCCTATCCGGCGTTGGTTCTATCGATGTTCCGGCCGAGCACCGTGCTGCGGGGGATGGTGTTGCTTCCGAAAGTTGGCTCCGCACGCCTGCGTCCATTGCTGGTCACGTTCCAATTCGCAACGCTCATCACCCTGATTGTCTCGGCGCTCACGGTCGAGCGGCAGAGCGAATATGTGCTGGAGGATCGCCTGCGCCTGCGCACCGACCAGATCTATCTGGTCAAGGGCGGGTGCCGGCAAGAGTTCAAAGAGGCCCTCGCAGGACTTCAGGGCGTCCGCGTCTCGGCCTGCGCGTCGGACTCGGCCATCGGCTGGTCGCGACTCGGGACGACTCTGGGGACTGGCGACCGCGCCAAGGTCGTGGTCCGCATTGCGCCAGTGCGGGATGCCAGCTTCTTCCGGCCTTTCGAATTGGCGCCGCTCGCCGGACGCCTGTTTGCCGCCGATCGTGATGAGGACAACGAATTGCTTCAGAATGTCGCGAGCGGCGCAAATCCTTCGATCGTGATCAACCAGACCGCCGCGCGAGCACTGGGTTTCACGGCACCGGCCGCGGCAGTAGGACATTTCGCGAGCTGGAGCCGGATCGAGGTGATCGACGGGGTGTTGCGGGGCTGGGAGAGTCTGAGCTCGCGGATCATTGGAGTGGTTCCGGACTTCTCGACCGGCTCGGTGCGCAAGGCGATCGAGCCGACCATTTACTACATCGACCCAACGCTTGCGGATGACGTCGTCCTCGAGCTCGACGGTGGCGCCATTGCCCAGACAATGCGGGCCGTCAGGGAGCTCTGGGCCAAACACTTCCCGACAACTCCCCTGGAAGGCATGTTCCTCAGCCAGTATGTCAACGACCTGTACGTCGATGTCCTACGGCAAAAGACGCTGTTCTGGGCCTTCTCGGCGGTGGCTGTAGTGATAGCCGCGCTCGGTTTGCTGGGTCTCGCCGTGTTCACGGCAGAGCGGCGGACGCGAGAGATCGGATTGCGCAAAGCCATGGGCGCCAGCCGCTGGGATATCCTGCGTTTTCTGGGTTGGGAATTCGCTCGCCCGGTGCTGTGGGCGAACGTCGTAGCCTGGCCGGCGGCGTACCTGCTCATGCGGCGTTGGCTGGCGGGTTTCGCCTACCATGTCGATGTGAGCCCGCTCGTGTTCGTCGCGGCTGGCCTGCTTGCGCTGATCATTGCGGTGTTGACCGTTGCAGGACATGCGTTGCTCGTCGCACGATCCAAGCCGGCGCAAGCACTGCGATATGAGTAGTGGCGCGCCTCTCAACTCCAGCGGCGCTGCTCTTCGAGCCCGGAGCAGGGTGGCGGCGCGCCGGTAATGGACACGCCCAGTTGGGCGGCCACCCCGTTTCCCCAGCCCGTCAACGCTTCGATGACAGGCTGGAGCAAGTGAGCCCGCTCCGTGAGGTGATAGGTTGGGAAGCGGGGACTGTCGCGGCCGATGGCTCGGGCGATGAGCCCTTTCCTTTCCATATCCTGCAGCCGCTCGGCCAGCACCTTGTCGCTCAGATCCGGCAGGCGCGCGCGCAGTTCCCCAAAGCGCGCCGGCTTCTCGGCGAGCGTGAGCAAGATCAAGGAGGTCCATTTACCGCTCAGCAGGCCGAGCGCGAATTCGAGCGGACAGCTCCAGACTTTTCGCAGTTCTTTTGGCATTTATAGTCGGCAGCAACGTCACTGATCACGCCATCCCCAAAAACCGGGCGGACGGCCCTGTGACATGTTGTAACACCTAAGCCGTATACGGGAAACTGGACTTCGGTCGCATGCGTTTGGCGCCTCGACATGAAAAAAGAGCAAGAGGCGCGGCCGTTATTTCATTGGTCGGATGCGTTTCGGCTGGGTCAGTCTACCTATTGGGGGCAATAAGCGGCCCGTGGCGGGGGGATTTCGCCATTTGATAGTCTAAAGCCGCCGCGGCCTGCGGATCGAACGCCGACATGATCAAGTTGCAGAATCTCCACAAGTACTACCGCTCCGGGGAGCAGCCTCTGCACGTGTTGAGAGGTATCGATCTGCACATCCGCCCCGGTGAGCTGGTGTCCGTCATGGGAGCTTCGGGCTCCGGCAAATCCACCCTATTGAATATTCTCGGCGTCCTCGACGGTTATGACCGCGGCAGCTATCGCCTGGCGGACCAGGAAATCCGCAACCTGAAGGAACGGGAAGCGGCGCGGCTGCGCAACCGGCTGCTGGGATTTGTCTTTCAATCCTTCAACCTGCTGCCTTTCAAGACGGCGGCCGAAAACGTCGCCCTGCCGCTTTACTATCAGGGACTCGGCCGCAAAGAGCGAAACTACCGCGCGGAGCAGTATCTGGACCTGGTGGGCTTGTCCGAGCGCAAGTCCTTCCTGCCCAATCAATTGTCGGGCGGCCAGAAGCAGCGGGTCGCCATCGCCCGCGCGCTCATCACCCAGCCCAAGGTGATCCTTGCCGATGAACCCACGGGGGCGCTCGACAGTGGCAGTAGCCAGGACATCATGTCCCTGATCAAAGAGATCCACCAACGCGGCAACACCTTCGTCATCGTGACCCACGAGCAGGATATCGCCGCTCAGACTCAACGCCAGATCCACCTGAAGGACGGCCTCATCGTGCCCGCTACGCAGACCCACGGCCTGCACGCGGGCCAAACTGAGGCGGATCGGCATGTTTGACGGCCTGCAGGAGATACTCTTCACCCTGCGTCAGAACAAGTTGCGCACCCTATTGACCGCGTTCGGCGTCTTCTGGGGCGTCTTCATGCTCGTTCTGCTACTGGGCTTTGGGCGGGGCATGCAGCACGGGGTGATGGACCAATTTGGATCGGACGTGTTGGATTTCATCGTGGTGGAGTCCGGTGACACCAGTGTGGCCTACCATGGCATGGGCTTGGGGCGGCGCATCCACCTCGACGAGCGCGATGTGCAAGCCATCAGGAGTCAGATCAGGGGCGTTCGCCTCATTTCGGCGGAGCGATCCCTGGGTAGCGGGACGATCACCTACGCGGGCAGGAACAGCAATGCCGATATCCGGGGGATTCCGGATGAGTATTTCAAGATCAAGGAAGACATCCCCTTCAATTTCGGCCGCAGAGTGGATCCGCTGGATCTGAACGAAATCCGCAAGGTGGCGGTGATCGGCACCACCGTGGCCGAACGGCTGTTTCCCGACGGCAGCGACCCGGTGGGGAAGGATATTCGTGTCAAGGACGTCGTCATGAAAGTGGTCGGCGTCTTCTATGACAAGGGCAACCAGGGACGTAACTCCGAGCGTGTCTTCATTCCACAAACCTCGTATCAGAAGATCTTCGGCGGTGGCGATCGCATCGACGCCATCTGGCTGCGTCCCGAAGCGGGTACCGATGGCTTCGAGCTGGAGAAGAAGGTCGTCGAATTGACCAAGCGCCGCCACGGCGTGGCGCCCGATGACAGGCGCGGCATCAGCTCATTCAACATGGCGGAGCCTGCCACGAACGTCAATCGCTTGTTCATCGGCATCAACGTTTTCATCTGGTTCGTGGGCCTGGGAACCCTGGCTGCGGGTATTGTCGGAATCAGCAACATCATGATCATCACCGTGAGAGAACGAACTCGCGAAATCGGTATCCGCAAGGCGCTGGGGGCCACTCCGTTCACCATCGTCGCCACGTTGCTCGTCGAGTCCACCCTGGTCACGGGGATCGCGGGTTATCTGGGGCTGGTGCTCGGCGTGGTGCTCCTGGAGCTGATTTCGCTTGGGTTGCGCAGTGCGGGGCTCAAATTGCCGTACTTCCTCAACCCGGAGGTCGATTTCCGGATCGCGATCACCGCCATCGCTCTGCTGGTGGGCGTTGGCATTCTCGCGGGGCTGGCGCCGGCATTGCGGGCGGCAAAAATCACGCCCATTGAGGCCATGCGCGCGCAATAGCGCACGGCAGCCACCATGCTCGTGGATGTTGAAAAATGGCAGGAGATCTTCAATACCCTCAGGCGGCACAAGCTGCGCACGGCCCTGACGGCGTTCGGCGTCTTCTGGGGCATCTTCATGCTCACGGTGCTGTTGGGCGCCGGTAAAGGTTTGCAGAACGGCGCCAAGGACGGTTTTCCGCCTATCCCGAACTCTGTTTTCATCTGGCCGCAGGGAGCGACCCAGTTGCCCTATCAGGGGTTGCCGACGGGAAGGCAGGTTCAGCTGCACGCGGATGATATCGAGGCGATCCGCAAGAATGTCGCCACCGTCGGCATGGTCAAGGGGGAGAACTACGTGGGCATGTGGGGCGGCAGTCCCCCCTATACGGTCTACAAATCGAAGAACGGCGCGTACACGGTACAGGGCGCCTTCGCCGGTATCGAGACCATTCAGACCATGCGTATCGTCGAAGGGCGCTCGTTCGATGCATTCGACGAGCAGCAGCGACGCAAGGTGGCTCTGATTGGTGGACGCGTGCGCGATCAGCTCTTCGGCAAGGACGAAACCGCACTCCGCGCCAATCTCACCATCAACGGCATCAGCTTCGAGGTGATCGGGGTATTCCGCTCCTCGTCACCCGGCAATCAACAACAGGAGGAGGAGACGATCTATGTGCCGAATGACACCTTGCGCTATGCCTTCAACCAGGTCGGCTGGGTAGCAAATCTCGTGGTGCTGCCGAAACCCGGGGTGCCAGCCCGTGTCGTCGAGGAGGACGTGAAGCGCTATCTCGCCAAGCGCAAACGGGTGAGCCCGGACGACAAGGGCGCATTCGGCAGTTTCAATCTGCAGAACGAATATGACAAGGTTCAGGGGCTGTTCGCCGGGATGAGCGCCTTCAGCTGGGTGGTCGCCATCGGCACGATCCTCGCGGGCGCCATCGGTGTAGGTAACATCATGTTGATCGTGGTCAAGGAAAGGACTCGGGAGATCGGCATCCGCAAGGCTTTGGGCGCTACCCCTGCGTCCATCGTATCCATGATCATCCAGGAGTCGCTGTTCATCACGGCCGTCGCAGGCTATACCGGTTTGGTGGTAGGTACTCTTCTGCTGCAGACCGTTGGGAAGTTATTGGAGACCGGAGGAGGCGGCCGGGGCGCCTTCAGCCACCCGGAGGTCGATTTCAGAACGGCGCTGTTCGCGTTGGGGGTGCTGATGATTTCAGGCGTGCTGGCATCCTTGATGCCGGCGGCGCGGGCCGCTGCCGTGAATCCGATCGTCGCGCTCCAGGAGGAGTAACGGTCACCCCCGCGCGTTTTGAGCTTTTGCAAACGATGACAGGACAACAAACAAGGTGAAGCGAGTCATCTGGTTCCTCCTACTGGCCGTGGTCGCAGTGGTGTTCGTCGGCACTCTCGTCTTCCTCTACAGGAAGTCGCACCAGTCCACGGTGGTCTATCAATTCGACACCCCCGCGAGGATGACCATCGTCAAAAAGACGGTGGCCATCGGCAAAATCATTCCACGCCGCGAGATCGAGGTGAAATCGCAGGTGTCAGGAGTCGTCGACAAGCTGTTTGTGACCGCGGGGCAGACCGTCAAGAAGGGCGACATCATCGCGCGGATCTCGTTGCGACCGAACATGCTGAGCCTGAGCTCCGCGGAAGCACAACTCGAGACGGCAAAGATCAACCTGCGCAACCAGGCATTGGACCTGGAGCGCTACAAGAAGCTCGCGGCTCAGGGGTTGATATCCGAGTCCCAGTACAATCAGTATTTGATGAACTACGACGTCCAGAAAGAGGCCGTGGATGCCGCCCAGGACTCGTTGCTGCTGCTGAGAACGGGCTCCACCAGGAACTCCGGCATGGTTTCAAACCTGATTCCGGCCACCATCGACGGCATGGTGCTGGATGTGCCGAACAAAGAAGGATCTTTCATCGTCGAGACCAGCACGTTTCAGTCGGGTACCAGCCTCGCCACCCTGGCTGACATGAAGGATATGATTTTCGAGGGGCTGGTGGATGAAGCAGAAGTCGGGAAATTGCGCGAGGGGATGGAGTTGGTCCTGAACGTCGGCGCTCTGGAGGGCAAGCCCTTTACGGCGCGCCTCGAATATATCTCGCCCAAGGGCGTAACCGATCAAGGCACGATCAAATTCACCATTCGCGCCGCGGTGAAGCTACGGAACGACCTGTTCCTGCGATCCAACTACAGCGCCAATGCGGACATCGTGCTCGAAAGAAAGGAGAACGTCCTGGCCATCAACGAAGGGGACCTGATCGTCGAGGATAACGCAACTTTCGTCGAAGTTGAGTCCACCCCGCAGACGGTTGTAAAGCGCGAGATCAAGACCGGCGTATCCGACGGTATCGACATCGAGGTCGTCTCCGGTTTGCGACCGGACGAGAAGGTAAAGCGTCGCTAGCGTACTTCGCGCACTAACGCGTCGCAGCATACTTCGGTGTCCTTGTTAAGCTCAAGCTCCGTGGGGTGCCGCCGATAAGAAGCCGCGTGTGCAACATCCCGGCGGAGAAATCCGATGTGGCTTCCCCAATCCCTGGCGATGCGTTTGCTGCTCTCCTTCGGGGCAGTCATTGTCGTGTTTGCCGCAGCAACCGCTCTGAGTATCAACCGTCTCTCACATCTCAACGCCTCTGTCAGTATCGTCACCGGCCCGCAGCTCCATCATCTGGAGCTCGCGGATCAGTGGTTGGACTGCGTCCAGCAGTCGGCACGTTTGGCGAGCAACGCGCTCATTGTGGCCGATGAGTACGAGATGCCGGACCAGATCCAGGCCATCAGGTCCGCTGATGCGAATGCGACGAGGAAACTCACGGAGCTCCAAACGGCGGAAGTTTCCCCAGAGGAGCGTGTCGTGCTGAACCGGGCGCTGGCCGCGCGCGCTGCCTATGGGCCGTTGGAAGATCGGGTTCTCGCACTGAGTGCGCGAGGTCAGATCGCCCAGGCCAGAATGACGTTATTGAAAGAAGCGCAGGAACCGCAGCGCAGATATCTCGCTGTTTTGCGTCAGCTCCGGGAGGTGGAGGAGCGCCTCATGACGCACTCGACACTCCAGGTCATGGAAACCTATCAGTCGAGTCGCCTTCTCCTGGTGCTGATGCTGGTGGCGACACTCTTCGTCTCCGCGGTCCTGGCTCTCCACAACGCACGATCCATCCAGCGCCCGCTCGAGCGAGTCATTGCGCACTTTGACGACATCCGTCGCTGCAATCTCGAGGGCGAGATAAGCGTCGACGCTACTGGAGAGGTGGGTGAGCTCTTGACTTCGTTGCAGGAGACACAGCGAGCATTGCGGGAGGCCGCCGTCCGTGCAAAGGATTGCGAGGCGCTGGTGAGTGCGATCAGCCGAGCGCAACTGGTGTTGGAGCTCGACGTCGACGGCACCATCCTGGCCGCGAACGACAACTTTCTGAGCACATTCGGGTATGGCCGCGGTGATGTGGTGGGCCGTCACCAGGACACGCTGGTGGAGGCCAACGGGTGCTCCAGCTCCCGCACGCAGACGTTATGGAGCGCGGTCGCTCGGGGAGAGCCGATCGCGGAGTTGCGGAAATGGCGCGCCCGCGATGGCAGCGAGCGATGGCTGCAGTCCGGCTACAACCCCCTTCTGAATCAGGCTGGCGAACCCTACAAGATCATCCACCTCGCGAGCGATCTCACCGAGCAAGTCCGGATCAAGCAGGCGCTCGACACCGCGGTGAAGGAGATACAGGGGGTGGTGGAGGCGGCAGCGCAAGGGCATCTCGCGGCACGCATCGGGGGTAGCGCGTGCACGGGTCCTACCGAGGCGCTCGTGACCCACGTGAACGCATTACTCGACAATCTGATGAAGGTCGTCGATCGGATCAAACAGGCCACCGCACGAGTCCAAAGCGGCGCGGGCGAGATCCAACTCGGCAGCGCGAATCTCAGTCAGCGCACGGAAGAGCAGGCGGCGAGCCTGGAGGAAAGCGCGGCCAGCATGCAGCGGATGGCGGAACACGTCCGGTATGCAGCCGATCACGCCGATCGGGCACGCCAGTTGGCATTGGTCGCCCAGGGGCGGGCGCAAGCCGGCCGCGGCATTGTCGCGGATGCGATCTCGGCCATGCGAGACATCAGCACCGCCAGCCGCAAGATTGCCGAGATCATTGGAGTGATCGATGAGATCGCGTTCCAGACCAATCTGCTCGCGTTGAATGCTGCCGTGGAGGCGGCGCGCGCGGGCGAACAGGGTCGCGGATTCGCGGTGGTTGCAAGCGAGGTGCGCAGCCTTGCGGGGCGCAGTGCCTCCGCCGCCAAGCAGATCAAGGCGCTCATCACCGACGGTGTGCGTCGTATCGAGCTCGGCGAGCGACTGGTCGAGCAGTCTGGAGGCGCACTGGGTGAGATCGGTACCGCGGTTGAACGAGTAACGGGCGCCGTGACCCAGATCGCGGATGCTAGCCAGGCGCAGGCGCATGGCATCGCAGAGGTGACCAAAGCCGTGGCCGTGATGGACACCATGACCCAACAGAACGCCGCCCTCGTGGAAGAGACCTCTGCGGCAACCGCCGCCATCATTGAGCAGATCGCGCAGCTGTCCTCACTTGTCGAGCGCTACGATGTGGCTGACGAAAGTGCTCCGCGCCAGGACACTGGCAGCGGCTCCATATCGATTGCTGCGTGAGAGTTGCCGCTCGCCGAACTACCTTGACAGCTGAGGAGCTTGCTTACGTTTGGCTGGCGCTGTTTCCCGATGCATTGTAAATTTCAGGGCGTATCGA
>CAYNTW010000060.1:30084-33093 GCA_964400085.1 uncultured Steroidobacteraceae bacterium
TCCAGGCGGGCGTTCTTCCGCAGCGCTGCGGCCACGGGGCTCCTGATTCCCGCCACCCTCTTTTCCACCCGCTCCGTGTTGGGGGCCGGAGCTCCAACAGACGCCGCCGGCGCGCCTCGCGGCGTACCGCAATCGTGGATAGATGTGCGGAAATTCGGCGCGCAAGGCACGGGAAAGGCCATTGATAGCCCTGCCATCAACAAAGCCATCGACTACGTCGCCGCGCATGGCGGCGGGGTCGTGCATTTTCCGGCCGGTACGTACGCGTGTTATACGATCCGGCTGAAGAGCGGCGTTTTCCTGCACCTCGATTCAGGCTCGACGATTCTCGCCGCGCCGGTTCTGCCCGAGAGTACTCGCCATGGCGGGTACGATGCCGCGGAACCCCAGGGCGCGTGGGAGCCCTATCAGGATTACGGCCACAACCATTGGCAAAACAGCCTCATCTGGGGCGAGGGCTTGCACGACATCGGCATTTTCGGCAGGGGTCTCATCTGGGGAAAGGGTTTGCGCTCGGGTACGGGCTCCCCAGACGAGTTCCGCAGTTCCAGGCCGACAGGTGAAGGCAACAAGGCGATCGCGCTCAAGCGGTGTCGCAATGTGCTGCTGCGCGATGTCTCGATCCTCGAAGGCGGTTGGTTCGCTCTGCTGGCGACGGGCGTCGATAACATGACGATCGACAACGTGCTCGTCGACACCAATCGCGATGGATTCGACATCGATTGCTGTCGCAACGTTCGGATCAGCAATTGCACCGTGAATTCACCGAAAGATGACGGCATCTGCCCGAAGAGCTCGTATGCGCTCGGGTACGCGCGGGCAACCGAGAATGTCACGATTTCCGACTGTTATCTCACGGGAGCCTACGAAATCGGCTCCGTGTTGGACGGCACCTGGAAACCGCTGCCGCAGGCACTGGCCGCGCATGCCACGGGACGTATCAAGTGCGGCACCGAATCCAACGGTGGCTTCAAGAACATTGCCATCACCAACTGTGTGTTCGACCAGTGTCGCGGTATCGCGCTCGAATCGGTCGACGGGGCCAGCATCGAGGACATCACGATCACCAACATCACGATGCGCGGCATCGTGAATTCTCCGTTGTTTTTGCGGCTTGGCCGACGAATGCGGGGGCCGGAGGGGACGCCCGTCGGTACGCTCAAGCGGGTGATCATCAGCAACATCACCAGTGAGAGCGTCTCGATGCTACCGTCGATCCTCGCCGGAGTGGAAGGTCACTTCGTCGAGGATGTGAAGATCAGCGATGTATTGCTTCGCCAGGCCGGTGGCGGCAGCGGCGAGCTCGCCAAGCGCCAGCCGCCGGAAGTCGAGGCCGCGTATCCGGAGCCGAGCATGTTTGGGGACTTGCCTGCCAGCGGCTTCTTCATTCGCCACGCGCGCAATATCGAGTTGAGCAATGTGGAGATCCAGACCGCCGCCGCGGATGAACGGCCGGCAGTGTGGATGCAGGACGTCGCCGGCGCGGATTTCTTTCGCATGCGCTTGCCGCCTGGAACCGCCTACGCGCTCGATCGAGTTGCGCAGTTCCGATCCTTCGGCTGCCGTTCCGTGCCCGACGTCAGTTTCGACGAGGTGCAATCGAGGACGATCTGACGGGCAAGCTCAGCACCAGAACCGGGGTGGGGGCGGTTTTCTGCGGCTCGGCGATGACGCCTTTCTCATCGACAGAGTCCTGAAAGCTTTGAGCGATGAAATAAAGGTCGTCGCCGACCACAACGCCTTCCGTTGGCGCGGATAGACGCGGATCCACGCTGTCCAGAGCTTCCGCGGACACGATTCGCTCGTGATCCGGGGACAGGCGGAAGGCTACGATTCGCTCGAGCTTGGGAAGGGTTTGGACGCCGATCAGATCGTCCCCGTGCAGGTACAGGCCATCCAGGTCAATGGTGGAAATTCCCTGCGCCTTAGGGAGTGGCTTTACGGTTGCTGTGGCCAAGTCGACCGTCGATACACCGCGTGTGTCGGCTACAAACAAACGGCGCCGCGCTCCGTCCATATCGATTCCGTTCGGGTAGAGAAACACCGAGGGCGGCGTAATTGCCGTAAGTTGCTGGCCATCCGCAGACAAACGATAGAGGCGACCCTCGTCGCTGTCCGTGATGTAGGCTGCGCCCTCGGCGTCCAGGACGAGATCGTTGAAAAGGTGTTTGCCACCGGGCGGCAGCCAGGTCGCCTGGAGTAAGCGGCCGGTGGGGAGCTGGTAGGTGAAGACCCCGGAGCGACCCAGATCCGCCGGTTTGAAGTTGACGAGCCGCGCATCATCGGTGGCGGTCAGCACGACCAGACGCGAGCGGGCGGAATCGACTTTCATCCCTAGCACCTGCAGCAGCCCGTGGTCGGCGGAGGGCACGAAATCATGCCAGCGACCGTCGGGTTCCCGTACGACGATCTTGCGCAAATAGGTGCTGCTGGCAAAGAATCGTCCGGAACTTGGATCGAAGGCCAAGCCTTCCGCAATGAATCGCGGCTCCGGGATCTCGAAGGCCGCGCGGGCGAGGGCGTGCGGCACGCTTTGCGCCCTGACTCGCGCCAACAAGGCGGCGTAGTCAGGCTGCGCGGCGAGCTTGGTGAAGTCGGGTTCGTCAGTCAAAATGGCGCCGAAGCCCTCATCCAACAGCTCGCGGTAGACAGCGGCGGCCTCACTCAGGCGACCGAGTCCGATGAGACTCCTGGCGTAGCGGAGCTCTATACCGGGGTGGCCTGGGATCTCTCGCAGAAGCTTCGCGTAGATAGCTCGCGCGGCGGAATAATGGCCGCTTGCCAACTCGCGGTCCGCCCGCGCACGGGAGCGCTCGAGCGTGTCCACATCGAGGGCGTGCCAAATGAATGACAGGCCGAGCAAGCCGATCATGACCGCCGCCGCCCCCACCGCAAAGGTGAAAGGGCCGCGTTTTTTCGACGCCGGATTTTTCCACATGCGCTTATTTTCTACCGGGTCCAACGGTCCATCCAGCGAAATATTTCCGTATACCATTCGAGACTGTTTTG
>CAYNTW010000061.1:0-31689 GCA_964400085.1 uncultured Steroidobacteraceae bacterium
CTCCGTCCCGGGAGCACGCAGTTCCATAGCCATCCTCACAAGATGCGCCGTATTGCGCGCACCGACTTTCCGCAGCAGGCTCGCCCGATGGATCTCCACGGTGCGCGCGCTCAGTTTCATACGAGCGGCCGCCTCCTTGTTGGATAGCCCCTCGAGGACCAGCGAAAGGATCTCCCGCTCCCGATCGGTCAATGAATCGAACCTCGCCTGCATCTTCCGTCGCTCCATGAGGGAGGCGCGCGTGGCGGCATCGAAAGCCAACGCGCGATGCAGCCGATCCAACAGCCCTTGCGCGCTGATGGGCTTCTGAAGGAAATCGAACGCCCCATGCTGCATGGCCTCGACGGCCTCCGGTACTTCGGCGACGCCCGTGATGAAAATGACTGGAATCACCGCGCCGCGTCGGTTGAGTTCTTGTTGCAGCTGCAGTCCGCTCATATCCGGCATCCGCACGTCCAGCACCAGGCAGCCCGGCCGGGTGGTGTCATAGGCGTCCAGGAATGCGTGCGCCGAGGAATACTGCTCGCTGCAGAGCCCGGCCTGCCGCACCAGCGCCTCACAACTGAGCCGGATCTGCTCATCGTCATCGACAATGAAGACAGTCGGCCGTAACTCGACCATGCTCCTCCTACAATGCGAGCCTCAACATAGACGAGGATTATACTTACAGAACCGCTCGCGGTTCGCCTTATCGCTCCCTCCTTCTATCGCTGCACTGCACCATATCTTCAACAAGCGCTGCGGTGCGGCTTGCGTCGGCAAAACAGCGGCGCGCAGAATGCATGCGCCCTACTCGGAGGTTGGGTGTCGATGATGAAAGAGGAAGCCGCACTCGCGCCGCAGTGTGCCGAGCGAAGATTCATGCGCAAGCCATGAACCTATTGGTCGTCGAAGATCTCACGACGAGTCGCACGCTATTACGTACGCAGTTGGAGGCCGAGGGGCACGCCGTAACCGAGGCTGTGAACGGTGAAGATGCGCTCGGCGTCCTCGAGCGGCAGAGTGTGGATGGCATCATTTTTCGCACACCTGCCGCGGCCGCGGTCGTCCTGGCCGCTCTGCACCCGCCGGCGCGGGCCGATGAGGCCTACCTGCTTGAGCGTTTTGACGGCGCGCTCGTGCACAAACTCGAGACGCGCAACAAGGAGTTGCAAGAATCGTTGGCGCAAATACACCGCGCGCACGAAGAGATTCTCGAGCTCAATCGCACCCTCGAAACCCGGATTTCCCAACACACGACGGCCCTGGAGGCGGCGAACGCGGAGCTGGAAGCCATCTCGCGTACCGTCGCGGCGGCACGGCGCACAGACGAGTTGGCCGAGACGCTGGCGGAATTCCTGCGCCTGCGACACGCCCCCCTGAACCGTGTCATGCTGGATCTGGACGCTCTCGTCAAAGAGGTGATCGCGACGTTGCATGCGGAGCTGGCAGAGCTCGGGATCGAGTGGGAGCGCCGCGACCTGACATACGCATATGGCGACCCAATCCTGCTGCGGCAGGTGTTCGTGACTCTCATCCGCAACGCCGCGAAGTACGCCCGCGGACGATCGCCTGCGATCATCGAAGTCGGGTGCCGCAAAGGCAGGGCCAACGAGTTGGTCGCGTACGTGCGTGACAACGGGCTCTGTCACGATCCTTTGACGGCAAGCGCCGCGAGAGCGGCGGATGACCAACTTGGATTGGCCAATGTGCAACGGATCGTGGCCCGCCACGGCGGCCGCGTATGGTCGGATGCGACACCGGGAGTCGGGGCGGTCTTCTTCAGCCTCCCCAGGGAAAATGGCGAAGATATTGATCATCGATGACAACGCCACGAACCGGAAAGTTCTGGCGACCCTTCTGGAGCACGAAGGGCACGAGACGATCGAGGCGCGGGATGGCGCCGATGGGCTCGCGGCGGTTCGCGCCGAGCGGCCTGAGTTGGTCATGTCGGACATTCTGATGCCGACCATGGACGGCTACGAGTTCGTGCGACAGTTGCGTGCGGAGCCCGAGACCGGCGGGACGCCTGTCATCTTCCACACCGCCCACTATCACGAGCGCGAGGCCCGGAACCTCGCGCAGGTTTGCCAAGTCGAGCGCGTGCTCGCCAAGCCGGCCAAGGCCGCGGAGATCCTGGCAGCCGTACAGCAAGTGTTGACCGGAGCACCGCCGCAGCCCGCCCGACCGGTCGATTCCCAATTCGATCGCGAGCACCTGCGCCTGGTGACCAACAAGCTATCGGAGAGCGCGAACGAGCTCCGCGCCGCCAATGCGCGTCTCGCCGCCTTGACCGATCTCAATATTCAACTGGCTTCCGAACGCGATCCACGGGTCCTGTTGGAAAAGGTCTGTCATGCCGCGCGCGATCTCCTTGGTGCGCGCTATGCGGTCCTTGCGGTCGCTGACCCGAAGAACCCGGGCGCCGCAAGCTTCGCGACGAGCGGAATGGAAGGCCGACGCGGCGATCGCCAGTCGCCGCGTGTCGATGCGGGAGCCCTGGGACCTGTGTTCTCGCAGCGCCGCTCGCTGCGGATCTTCAAATCAGACGGCGTCGTGTCGGACATAGGGCTCCCGGAGGGCTATCCCCCTGCGCAGGCCTACCTGGCTGCGCCCGTGTGCTCGCTGACGCGCAGCTATGGTTGGATCTGCCTGGCCGACAAGGTAGGCGCTCTCGGCTTTACCGCGGAGGATGAGCGTATATTGACCACCCTGGGCGCACAGGTGGGCCGCATCTACGAGAACGGCCGACTCTATCGCGAGATCGAGGAGCACGCCGCCCAGTTGCAACATCTCAACCGGGTGTATGCGGTTCTCAGCGGGATCAATGCGCTGATCGTTCGCGCCCAGGACCGGTACCAGTTGCTGAAGGATGCGTGCCGGGTCGCGGTGGAGCACGGTCACTTCCGATTCGCCTGGTGTGGCTGGTCGCAGTCCGGGGAGCCACAGATCCGCAGCGCCGCGTGGGCGGGCGATAGCGCTGGGCTCGCCGGGCTGCTCAGTGAGAATGGTCCGCTGATCGAGGCGGTGATGCGCTCTCAGCAGCCGCGGATCTGTGACGACATCGCGAACGATCCACTCCTGGCGGTCTACCGCGCGGAGATGCTTGCCCGTGGATATCAATCGATCGCGGCGTTCCCCTTGGTGGTCACGGGGAGGTCCGTGGGTTGCCTGGTCCTGGCGACCGGCGAGCGGGGCTTCTTCAATGCGCAAGAGTTGCGGCTGCTCGTCGAGCTCTCCGGGGATCTGTCCTTCGCCCTGGATCACATCGAGAAAGCCGAGCGATTGAACTATCTTGCCTATTACGACGAGTTGACGGGACTCCCCAATCTGACTTTCTTCACCGGATGTCTCTCCATCCTCGTCAACAATGCCGGCCGCGCCACGCGCAAGCTCGCCCTCATCGTCACGCAGATCGCGCGTTTCGAGTCTATCGGCGAAACCCTTGGGAGGACGGCAGCGGATCAACTGATCCGCGCGATCGCCGGGCGCTTGACCCGGAGTGTTGGTGAGGGGGACGCCGTGGCGCGCACGGGGCCTGGGGAGTTCGCGATCGTGATCCCCGAGATCGAGGATGAGGCGGATGTCGTGCACGCGCTGGAGCGGTGGTGGCCGCAGTGGCTCGGGTCCGGTTTCGAGATCAAGGGTAACGAGCTGCGCCTGGACGCGAACGCGGGCATCGCCATCTTCCCTGCCGATGGAGACGATGCGGACACGCTGCTGAAGCACGCCGAAGCGGCGCTCAAGAAAGCGCGCGCGAACGGCGACCAATATCTATTCTACACACAACATCTCTCGGAGCGCGGCTCCGAGAAGCTGGCCTTGGAGAGTCGGTTGCGCCGGGCCCTGGAGAACGAGGAATTCCGACTCTATTATCAGCCCAAGGTGGATCTCGAGACCCGACGGCTGGCGGGAGTCGAGGCGCTCATCCGCTGGCTGAACCCGGACGACCAGACGCTGGTGCTGCCCTCGCAGTTCATTCCGCTCATGGAGGAAACCGGCATCATCATCGACGCCGGCGCCTGGGTCCTGCGCCAGGCTTGTCGCGACTACTCGAGATGGCTCGAGCTGGGCTTCAAGGCGCCGCGCGTCGCTGTAAACGTCTCGACTCGACAACTGCGGCGAAGTGACTTCGTTCGCATGGTGAACGACACGGTACGCGCCGACGGCACCGAGACCGGGATCGATATCGAGGTGACCGAGTCGCTCATCATGCAGGATGCCGCCGACAACATCGCCAAGCTGGTGGCCATCCGTGATCTCGGCGTGCAGATCGCGATCGACGATTTCGGCACGGGCTACTCCTCGCTCGGATACCTCGCCAAGCTTCCCGTGTCGGTTCTGAAGATCGACCGCTCGTTCATTGTCTCCATGCTCGATGATCCGAGTGTCATGACCCTGGTGTCGACCATCATCTCGCTCGCCCACACACTCAGACTCGAAGTCGTCGCCGAAGGCGTCGAGTCGGAAGAGCAGGCGAAGATCCTGCGCCTGGTCAGGTGCGACCAGATGCAGGGCTATCTGATCAGCCGTCCCGTGCCCTTCGAGGAGATGACCGCGCTCTTGAACCGGGATCGCCTGCAGTGAGATCACGTCAACTGAGCCCGAAGCGCCGGTGAAACCACAGTTTCATCACGTGAGTGAGCGACAGGTACACGACAATCATGACCGCGAGAATCGGCCAATACGCCGACGGCAAGGGTACGAATCCCAACGCCCCGGCAAACGGCGAGTAAGGTAGCCAGATACCAACGAGACACACGGCGCCGGTGGTGAGGGTAAGAGCCGCGCTCGCCCTGCTCTCGATGAACGCCATGCGTCGCGTCCGGATGACGTGAATGATCAGCGTCTGCGAGATGATGGATTCCACGAACCACCCGGTTTGAAACAGCCGCGCCTGCGCCACGGTGGAGGCGCCAAAGACGAAATACAGCGTGAGATAGGTGGCGTAGTCGAATATCGAGCTGATCGGCCCGATGAAAAGCATATAGCGCCCGATGTTGCCGATCTCCCAGCGGCGTGGCGTGGCGAGATATTCTTCATCGACATGGTCGGTGGGTATCGCGGTCTGGGAGAAGTCATACAGGAGGTTGTTGGTCAACACCTGTACCGGCGCCATGGGCAGGAAGGGCAGCCAGGCGCTTGCGCCGATGACGCTGAACATGTTGCCGAAGTTCGAGCTGGCGCCCATGCGAATGTACTTGACGATGTTGCCAAACACCTTGCGCCCTTCGATGACGCCCTCATCGAGCACGAGCAGGCTCTTCTCGAGCAGGATGATGTCGGCGGTCTCCTTGGCGATGTCCACCGCGGAGTCGACGGAGATGCCCACGTCGGCCGCCTTGAGAGCGGGGCCGTCGTTGATCCCGTCGCCGAGAAATCCGACCACATGCCGCTTGGCCTGCAAAGCGGCGATCACCGCCGCCTTCTGCGAGGGCGACAGCTTGGCAAATACTTGTCCTTGCTCCACGAGGTCGGCGAGTTGCGTTGGGTTCAGCGACTCGAGCTCGCTGCCGAGCACGACTCGTTCGACACTCAAGCCCACATCGCGGCAGATCTTGCGGGTGACGATCTCGTTGTCCCCGGTGAGCACCTTCACCTGCACGCCATGAGCGGCCAAGGCGGCGATCGCGCGGCCGGCGCTCTCCTTGGGAGGGTCGAGAAAGGCGATGTAGCCCACCAGTGTCAGGTCGCGCTCGTCAGCCAGGCCGCACGTCCCCTGGCCGACAGGCAACTCCTTGATGGCGACCGCAATGACACGAAACCCTTCGCCATTGAACTCATCCACGGTCTTGCGTAGCTGCGCGCCGTGCTCGGGATCGAGAAGAAAGGTGCGCTCCCCCGCCCGACCGGCGCGCGAAACCGCGAACACCTCCTCCACTGCTCCCTTGCAGACCAACAGCCGGTGTCCGCCCCCTTCGATGGCCACCGACATCCGGCGCCGCTCGAAGTCGAACGGCACCTCGTCGATCTTGTGATAGCCGCGGGCGCCCTGGAGCAGGCTCTCGGCTTCGGCGTGGTGCAGCACCGCCACATCCAGCAGGTTTCTCAGCCCCGACTGGTAGTAGCTGTTGAGATAGGCATACTGGAGAACCTCGCGGCTGTCGTTTCCCACAACATCCAGCGCCCGCTGCAGGATGACCCGATCCTGGGTGAGAGTGCCCGTCTTGTCGGTGCAGAGAATGTCCATGGCGCCGAAGTTTTGAATGGCGTTCAGCCGTTTGACGATGACCTTGCGGCGGGACATGGCGAGAGCGCCTTTCGCGAGGTTCACCGTGACGATCATGGGAAGCATCTCAGGGGTCAGCCCCACGGCAACCGCCGTCGCAAACAGCAGCGCCTCGACCCAGTCCCCCTTGGTGAGTCCATTGATCAGGAACACGATGGGCGCCATCACGAGGATGAACCGGATCATCAACCAAGCGAAGCGCGCGATGCCGCGGTCGAAGCTGGTCAGCGGTCGCTCCCCCACGACGGCCGCCGCAAGCTTCCCGAAGTAGGCCCGCCTACCGGTGAGCACCACGACGCCGGTCGCGCTACCACTCACGACCGCCGTGCCCATCAGGCAAATGTTCGTCAACCCGCTCAGGTCAGCCGCCGGCTGGCGCAATGCTTGCGGATGCTTCTCAACCGGCAGCGCCTCGCCCGTCAGTGCCGCCTGGTTGATGAACAAGTCCTTCGCCGTCAGCAGTCGCAGGTCGGCGGGGATCATGTCGCCTGCTGAGAGATGTAAGAGGTCACCCGGCACGAGCTCCTCGATGGGCACCTCACGCACGTTATTCTCCATTGAGCCGCTCTCGCTCGTGCCCTCCCCGCTCTTGCGGATGACGGTCGCGGTGGTATGCACCATTTTGCGCAACTTCTCCGCGGCCCGTCCGGATTTGCGCTCCTGAATCAAGCTCAAGGAGATGCTGAGGACGACCATGGTCAGGATGATGATGGCGGACTCCTCATCGTTCATGACGATCGAGACCCCCGCCAAAGTCACCAGCAGTACCACCAGCGGATTCAAAAGGCGTCCAAGGACCTGCCGGAGCAATCCCGCGCGCTGTTCGTTTGCGACCTTGTTGAGACCAAATCGCTCGCGACGGCTCTCCACTTCATCAGCGGAGAGACCCTGTTCGGACGTGCCCAGGCGCCCCAGCACCGCAGGCGGCTCCAACACCCCGATCTCACGCAACTCGGGCGCGAGATCTTCCCTATGAGGCCCTGAATTGCGCGACATGCGCCAAGTTCAACTGCTTGGCGGCAGGTCGTCACTACGCACAGTTGCGTATGTGCAAAGTGGTGTTTCCACCGCACAGTATGTGGCATCTATTCTCTCGACAGGACCTGAGCCACATGCGTCCGATACGTCGAATTCTGGTCGCCATCAAGGATCCTAATGCGGCGGCACTGCCGGCAGTGGCCAAAGCCGCACGCATCGCACGGGGCTGCGGCGCTCATATCGAGCTTTTCCACACTATCAAGGCATCAGTCTGGGCGAACACCCCTGCTGCCTACGAGGAAGCTGTGTCGGACCTGCACGATACAGAACACCGCCACTACTTGCAGCGACTCGGAAGAATCGCCACGCGACTGCGGCTCCACGACATCAATGTCTCCACGGCAGTCGAATACGACTATCCGGCATGCGACGCTATCGTCCGCAGGGCTCGCCTCATCGATGCGGACCTCATTGTCGCCGGGCATCATCACAGGCAGAGCACGACGCCGGGACTGTTGAAGCTGACCGACTGGGAGCTGCTGCGTAAAAGTCCGGTGCCCTTGCTACTGGTAAAGCGATCGAACCCGTATCGCCATCCCAACGTGCTCGTAGCGGTCGATCCTTGCCATGCGCACTCGAAACCCGCACAGCTCGATGGCGAGGTCCTCGGTGTCGGAGCGCAGCTCGCAGCGACTCTCAAAGGCAAGCTCCACGCGATACACGCGTATGCACCGGTGGTGGTCGGCGGAGCCGCGAGCTCAGTGAGCGCGAGTGTCGCCACTCGACTCGACGGCATCGCCGCGAGCCAGGCCAGGGTGGAATTCAATCGCCTGTTGGAAAACAGTCCGATCGCACCGAATCGTCGTTACCTGGTGGGAGATTTCCCGACGGCGGCCATCAACGGCGTAGCCCGGCGGATCCACGCCGACATCGTCGTCCTGGGCGCGCTGTCCCGGTCCGGATTGAAGCGTCTCTTCATCGGCAACACGGCCGAGCGTCTCCTGGAGCGGTTGCCGTGCGACCTCCTGATCGTGAAGCCACCTCAATTCAGGAGCCGCGTACCGCATGGGTGTAATGGGCCGCGACTGCTGGCACGAACGGGATGACGCACTCCCGCTCACCCGAGAGCTCGATCTCGGACCGATAGGTGCTCGGCTTCACGAGCACGAAGTCACATTCGAGGCTCTCCACCAACCTCGCCGTCAAGGTTCCCACCAGCTTCGCCGAGCCCTTGCGTTGAGTCAGCGCTCCCATGATCAAAGCGTCATACGCGCGGCTGGCCGCGAACGTCGGCAAGGCATCCTCCGGATTTCCCGCCAGGACCTGCACAGTGGTACCCCGAGGCACCGCATCGAGGGTCAGCGCTTCGAGCCTCGCCAGATGCTCCTTGTGTTTGCGCTGGTCCACATCAGCCGGCTCGCTGTAGAGAACATCGAGCTCGCCTGAGAGACCGAGCGATAGCAACGTCGAAGTCCGCAGGATCTCGGCGCCGAGCTCCGCGGTGTCTCGATCCGAAACATCCACCGCCGCGGCAAACTTCGGACAGGGCTGCCAGGCCCTGCCGCGACTCAACAACAAGGTCGCGGGACACGTCCGCATGAGCTGCCAATCGTTCGCATCCCAGGCGAAACGTTGTAGCGGCTGTGCGCTGGAAGCGTTCTTGATGACCAGGTCGCACCGGCTCTTGAGAACCTTGCGGACGATGCCTTCGTATAAAGGGCTCTCGCAGCTCGCGTCCACGCTGATCGGCACGTCAGCCCCAACCGCGATATCGCGCAAGCATTCGAGATAACGCCGCCAGTCGCGCGTACATTTGCGCCGTGATTCCTCGACGCCGCTCTGATCGTAGTTGCGCAGCAAAGCGTACGCTCGTTCCGCATCACAGTGAAACAGCTCCAGGGCAGCGCCATGCTGGTGTGCCAGCCCGATCTCCTTCGCAATGATGAGACCGTCCGCATCGGTGCCGTCCAGGACGGCCAATATTCGTGTCAATTTGTTCATGCCGCGTTCTCGAGCAGCATCACCGCGGATGCTGTGTTTGAAATGGGTATGTGGTAGTTGCTGTGCAGCTTGCGCACGCCGGTGTGCAACGCGCCCCGCGCGGCCAGCCACATCAGTAGCTCAACGCCTTGCGTTCCAGCCAACTGGACGAGCTCCCTGTTCGAGTACCGGGTGAGCGCCCCCGGATCGCGCACTAGCTCGTCCATACAGAGCAGGTCAAAGTCGCGGTTGATGAAACCGGCGCGCGTGCCATCGAGCTGATGCGACAGGCCGCCCGTGCCTAGAACCAGCACTTTCGCGTCCCGCCGCCAGCTCTCGATCGCTCGGCCGACAACCTGCCCTAGCTTCAAACAGCGAGCGGCGGACGGCAGCGGATGTTGCACGGTGTTGATCGAGATCGGGACCGTCCGGACCGGCCATCGCCCGCCGCCCGGCCACAGCAGGGCCATCGGAACGGTGAAGGCGTGATCCACCAGCATCTCCTGGCAGGTGGTCGGATCGAACTCCTCCTCGAGCAGTGACTCGATCACGTGCCAGGAGAGCTCGGGCTCGCCTGGAAAGGGCCGCATCACCGGCAGTCCCCAGCCCTCGTCGGCATTGTGATACTCCGCCGCGGCGCCGATGGCGAAAGTCGGCATCTTGTCGAGAAAAAAGTTCAGACCGTGATCGTTGTAGAACACCACCACCACATCCGGGCGCATCCGTGTGAGCCACTCGTGAATGGGTTTGAAACCTTCGAAGAACGGCTTCCAGTAAGGCTGCTCTTGTTGGCCGCGCGCGATGGCGGCGCCGATCGCGGGCACATGGGATGTGGTGACGGCTCCGATGATGCGCGCCATGAGTTACCTCCCGGCCGCTTCCAGCTTTGCCTTGAATTCGGACAGGGACAAGCCCGTCTGCTGCGCACCGAGATCCTGCACATTCAGGTGGAAGATTCCGGCGAGCTTGGCGAGGTAGTAGATGTTGCCTCCCGCCTCGATCATGGCAAGAACGTCCCTCTTCTCCACTGCCCGGCGCTGCTGCTCCGTCAGCCCAAACTGGCTGCAATAGCCCTCCTCGTCCGCCAGGAAAGCGCGCCGATTGGCGGCCTCGTTGAACGAGTAGCACATCGTGTTCAGCGCGTAGCCCTTTTGCGCCTCGACACCATTGAAGATCGTCGTGCCGGGGACCGGCTGCGCGTCACGGCTCTCATCACTGCAGGTTGTGCACACGTTTGTGTGTCTCCGGGCTGGGGTGCGACACGGCAACCATCGCATGGCAGCGGCTGAATCCGATATCCGTAGTAGCCGAGACTCGCCGCCAGGCCGCGTGGCCGCGTGGCCGATAATCAGGGAAAACCCGTATGATGGGCGCACCCAATCACCGCGACGGTTGAACCATCGGGCCGCAGGAGGCAGTGTGAGTCCCAAAGCGCCATTCGAGTCGATCTATAGGCATGGTTTTCTCCGGCTTGCGATCGGGACACCCCGCGTAGCTCTGGCCGATCCGGCCACCAACGCCCGGCGGACGATCGAGCTTGCGCAACGCGCGGTCGCGTGCAAGGCGGTGCTCGCGATTTTTCCTGAGCTGGGCATCTCGGGCTACTCGCTCGAGGACCTCGCGTTACAGGACGCCCTGCTCGACGGAGTCGAGCTTGCCGTGGGTGAGGTCATCAAGGCGAGCGAATCGCTGCCGGCAATCCTGGCAATCGGCGCGCCCGTGCGCTCGGAAGGCAAGCTGTTCAACTGTGCGCTGGTCATCCACCGTGGCCGGCTGTTGGGTGCGGTTCCAAAAATTTATCTGCCGAATTACCGGGAGTTCTACGAGAAGCGCCAGTACACCTCCGGGAGTGAGGCTGTGCGCGACACGCTCACCATTGCCGGGCAGGAAGCGCCATTTGGGAGCCGGCTGCTGTTTGGCGCCTCCGACTGGGCTGACTTCATCCTGCACGTGGAGGTTTGCGAGGATCTATGGGTTCCCGCCGCGCCCAGCACCTACGCGGCTCTGGCCGGAGCCACCGTTTTGACCAACCTGTCCGCGAGCAACCTGACCTTGGGGAAAGCCGGTTACCGCCGGCTGCTGTGCGCCTCGCAATCGGCGAAGTGCGTGGCGGCCTATGCGTACGGGGCCGCCGGATACGGGGAATCAACAACCGATCTCGCGTGGGATGGCCATGCGATCGTGTGTGAAAATGGTGACCTCGTGGCCGAGTCGAAGCGCTTCCGCTACCAGGACGGCGTCCTCACAGCGGACATCGACCTGGAGCGCTTGCGCCAGGAGCGCATGAGAATGACGAGCTTCAGCGACTGCGTGCAGCTACATCGCGAGCAGCTCAGCGATTTCCGCCGGATCGAGGTCGAATTGGAGCTGCCGGTCGGCCCGGTCGCGCTCGACCGACCGATATCCCGTTACCCCTTTGTACCGACCGAGACCGCCACGCTCGATCAGCGCTGCGAGGAGGTCTACAACATCCAGGTGCAAGGACTGGTGCACCGGATGGAAGCCACAGGCATCAACAAGCTCATCATCGCCGTCTCCGGCGGGCTCGATTCCACGCATGCCCTGTTGGTTGCCGCCAAAGCGGTGGATGCCCTCGGATTGCCTCGCGCCAATGTCCTCGGCTTCACTCTTCCCGGCTTCGCAACGAGGCGCGACACTCGCCAAACCGCATTGCGACTCATGGACGCGCTCGGGGTCAACAGCCGCGAGATCGACATCAAACCCTCGGCAATGCAGATGTTCGCGGATTTGGGGCATCCCTACTCGCGCGGTGAGCCGATCTACGATGTGACCTTCGAAAACGTACAGGCCGGCGAGCGCACCTCGCATCTGTTCCGGCTGGCGAACTTTTACGGTGGCCTGGTCGTCGGCACCAGCGACTTGTCGGAGTTGGCGCTGGGCTATACGACCTATGGTGTGGGTGATCACATGTCCCACTACGCGGTGAACGCGTCCGTGCCAAAGACACTGATCCGACATCTGATCCACTGGATCGCGCGCAAGGGGGAATTCGGCCCGGCCGTGGCGGAGGCTCTGCAGCGCGTTTTGAAGACCCGCAGCACGCCTGAGCTGATCCCCGCCTCCAAGTCAGCTGAGAGCCGCCGTGGGAGCGCAGGTGACGATGAAGATACTTCCGTAGCAGCCGAGAGCGTCGTCGGACCTTACGAGTTGCAGGATTTCAACCTCTACTACCTCAGCCGCTTCGGCTACCGGCCCAGCAAGGTTGCGTTCCTGGCTCACCAGGCGTGGTCGAATATCGAGGGCGGCGAATGGCCGCAGTCGACGGCTCCCGGCGATCGCCATGCCTATACCCTGGCCGAGATCAAACAGTGGTTGGAAGTGTTCATCGTGCGCTTCTTCGCGCTCAGTCAGTTCAAGCGCTCGGCGCTACCGAACGGCCCGAAGGTCGGCTCCGGCGGGTCGCTGTCGCCGCGCAGTGATTGGCGCGCGCCGAGCGATGTGTCCGCCAAGGTATGGCTGGAGGAGCTGCGGCGCAACGTCCCCTGAAAGGGTGCGCCCGCTTTCCTTCTCAAGCAGGCCGCGCGGGGAAACTCAACTCGTCCCAGGGCGCACGCCGAGCAGAAGCCGATCCGCACGTGCTGTGTCCCTCCTACCCGAGTGTCCGGCGCTACCTGAAAGCTCACGGCCTGACCCGTAAGCGAGCTCAGCGCCGCAGTCTCGATCTTCGAGGCGGAATCACGGCGCCGGCGTCCACTCCCAAGGATTGAGAATCGCAACACCCATGGGCTCGAAATCCCGCACATTGCGGGTTACGACTGTCATGCCATGGACCAGGGCTGTCGCGGCGATCAAAGCATCCCGCATCGGCTTTGGGTTCGGTACATGCAACTTGGCGCAGCGCTGTGCCACAACCACGTCGACAGGCAGTATTCGCTCTTCAAACTCGGGCAACACCCGCGTTTCCATCCAAGCGCGAAGGATGGCGCCCTGGCGTTTGTCTTTGCGCTCGAGCAAAAGGGTACCGAGCTCGAGCTCGTGGATCGTTATGGCTGCAAGAAAGGTTTCACCCACGGTCACCTGTCCACTCCAGGCTGCGACCTTCCGGTGACCTTTGCCCGCCTCGACCTTACGCAGCTCGGAGACGACGTCCGTATCCAGGACAAACATCAGTCGAACTCGGCAGGCTTCGGCATCCAATTCGTCTTCGGCGGGCTGAACTCAACCTCCGCTGCCCCAGGCATGTGCAGGGCTTCAGCCAACGTTTTTGAGCGGCCCGACAGCTTTTGGTACTCCTCGATGCTCAGCAGCACGTGCGCCGGCCGGCCCCGATCGGTGATGAACACCGGCCCTCGCTGGGCCGCCTTTTTGGCCCGGCTCGTGTCTTGATTGAATTCCCGGCTGGTGAGTGTGGTGACGGCCATAGCGCTCTCTTCCCTTCAATGTAGATATGTTTCTACATTTTCGGTCAAAAGGCAAGTGTTCTTTCCGGTCTGCACAGGGGCCCAGATCCCGGCAAGCGCAAGCCAGTGCCGCAACCGCCGGGTGGTGTCGGGTCTTCACGCGGCCGCGGCCTTTTCATTATTGCGATGTCACGAGCGCGGGACAATTCTTAGTTAATCCTCTGACAGGTCGCCAAAGTCGACGACGGCGCCGGCCTGCCTGGCTTCCTTCCTGAGTGTTGCGCGCACAGGATCCTCGTCCAGAGGCCGCGCACCACCCACAGTCTCGAAGATATCCGGGCCACCGAGTTGGAAGATGACAACGCAATCACTCGCAACGTGGTGTGACTCGTAAATGAAGCCGTCGAGGTCAGGAATCCGATCGTACAAAGCCTGAGCCCAGGCGCGTGTCGTGTCGTATGCGCAAGGCCAAGCGGCCGTAAGGTCCGGTGGGCGCTTACCCCTATCGACAAGGTTTGAGATGCTGGGTCGCCTGAGATTGAGTAATTTCAGATCGCGCGTCGTGCGGATTTGTACGACGTAGCGCTGGTGAATATCCTTCGTAGGTACGCGCTTGAATCCCGCGTGCCGAATGTTGCGAAGCACCGCCTCCCAGAGGGAGCCACGTTGAGTATCAGCGGCATAGGCTGATGGCACGATCGCGCCGCCCACGATCATCGGCGAAAAGCGATTCAAACTATCCGACGCATAGCAGGCCCTGGCAAATTCGAGCGCTTTGTCCATTGAAGGCGCCCTTAGGGTCCTCCAAAGGACCTTCCCAGTTGGCATATCGTGGGCAAGAGTTCCATCGCGCCACGCAGCCGCGGCGACCTCGAGATCTTCCTTGGATGGTGGTTGGAGCTCGAACCCGTCAGTCGCGACCATTCCAACGTTCCGTTTGGGCTGCCTCGATCACTTTCTTGCGATCGGCCTTCCACACCTCAAGCGGTGTGCGTCCCTTTAGTCTCTCGTGGGGCTCGAGAAACCACTGCAGGCGGTCCCAACCCTGGGGGTCCGGCGAAAGCGCTGTCAGAACATCCTTCATCTCCGGGATCGTGTTGCGCTTGGAGTCGAATTGGAACTTGGGGTAATGCCAGGCCTGGCCGAATCGCACGCCAAAGAGTCTGCCGGTGCTACGCTGGTCGGCGGCGAACTGGCTTGGATTGCTCGTGATGGAGGCGGCGGCAGCCGCAAGATCCTCACTGGTGTATGACCCAACTGTGTCCAGCATTTCTTTGCGGATGCGGATCAGCATCTCGCGATCGGAAGCCCCGTCGTCGTCTGTCTCGGCCCGCCTCTTCGTCACCCGAATCGTATGATTGAACGCCGCATCCAGCGCGCGACGAATGACATCCTTGTGCTGCAAGCTCCACGGCGCCTCCGGTACAAGCGCGACAACGTACGCTTCGGCTCGCGCCGACCCGGGCTCAAGCAGTGCCATTTGCTCCTTCGCGAACCGGTCGATGCGATCGATGAGTTCTTTGAACTGGAACTGCTCGTGATCCTTGTGTTTGAGATAGAGCATCCATCGGCTGGCGTGGCGCGGGACTTCCAGAAGAGGACCGAAAAGAGCGGGCTCGTCCATGAACACCTCCCACAGCCAGTCAGTCCGTACTGCCGAGCGCGGCGCGATCGTAATCGCCGCGAGACGCTCATCGCGCAACGAATCAAAGTTGGCGGACGAAAGCACCCCAGTTCTCGATTGCGGCGAGTGATCTTGGACCACGATCGCGTTTAGAAAATAAGTATCGTCTGCACGGGCGTGCGCTGACATAGGTGGCATCCTGAGAGTCTTAATCTCTTAATCTCTGAGTTCTTTATAAGGATTGCCGAGCGCTAAGTCCAGCCCCATCTTTCTCCAAGAGACGGGCGCTACTCGACCACACACGTGTTGGCACATCCCAAGTCATTGAAGCATATAGGATAGCTGGACAAATACACAGGGCGCAGGTAGGTGCCAAGGTGCAGCTTAGAGCGCCCCCCAGCACTGATCCGGCGCCTGGGCAGCAGTGGACGCCGATGGCCGCCTTACGCGGATTGGGCGTGGCTATCTGTCCACCGTGAGACAGGAGCTGGGAATTTTCCACCCAGAACCAACATCGGCAAGGTGTTGCGGCGCGAGCTCAGCGCCGGATGAGCCAACTCAAACGGCGACGCAGGCGCTCCCCGTAGGGTGGGCGCAGACCGATCAGACCGGCCAAATCGAGCCGGCTCTGCCGGAAGACAGCACGGGCATGACTGAACCGCCGGAAGCCGTGCTCGCCGTGGTAGGCGCCCATCCCGCTGGGGCCGACACCACCGAATGGAAGTTCCTCGGCGAGAAAATGCATGGCGATGTCATTCACGGTGACACCGCCGGACAGTGTTCGATCGAGGATCTTCCGCTCTTCCGCTGCGTCGGCACCGAAATAGTAAAGAGCCAGAGGGCGCTGGCCACGCTGAATATCGCCGATGACGTCGTCCAAGTCATCATAGGGCAGTACAGGCAATAGCGGAGCGAATATCTCCTCACGCATGACGCGCGTATCCCGCGTGGCGTGCAGTATGAGCGCCGGGGCCAGTACCTTCCCATTGCCATTGCGCACGGGCTTCGGTTCCGACAGGCCGATAATTTCGGCTCCGTGCGCGCGAGCATCCGCGAGCAGCTCCTCGGCACGCTGCAGGTGACGAGTGCTGATGAGTGACGTGTAGTCAGGGTTTGAAATGAGATCCGGATAAGCGCGTAGCGCCCACCTGCGCGCCTCATCAACAAATTTGCCCAGCGATTCCCTGGGGACACACACATAGTCCGGTGCAAGGCAGATCTGCCCGGCGTTCGCCAACTTACCCAACATGATGCGGTCGACCGCACGGACGAGATTGGCCGAGCGCCCGATGATGACCGGACACTTGCCTCCAAGCTCCAGTGTCACGGGCACGAGGTGCTCGCAGGCCGCCGCCATTACGCGCCGGCCGACCTGCGTAGAGCCTGTGAACAGCAGGTGATCGAACGGCAATCTGGAAAAAGACTCGGCGACCTCCTGCCCTCCCGTCACGAGCGTTACTTCCAGCGGGTCAAAGAACTTTGCAACGAGGTTTTGCAACAATTCCGAGGTCGCCGGTGTCAGCTCCGAGGGTTTGATCATGCAGCGGTTACCCGCCGCCAGAATACCCGCCAGTGGCCCGAAGGTCAGGGTGATCGGAAAATTCCACGGACTGATGACGCCCACGACGCCTAGCGGTTGATACCTGATCTCGGCGGACGACCCCGGCGCCAGGTTCGGAAATCCCAGCGCGCATCGCTGGGGCCTCATCCAGCGCTCCACATTCCTGCGCGCAAATTTCAACGCATGCAGCGCTGGGAAGATATCCATGAAACGGGTCAGGCTCGCGGGACGTTGCCCGAAATCCAACGCTACCGCCTCGCAAAGAGCGGTTTCATGTGACACCAGGAGCTCGATCGCGCGAGTCAGCCTGTCCCTGCGTACTCCTGAAGTCACAGCTCCTTCGACAAAGAAGGCAGAACGCTGCGCATTCAACAGCAGATTCGGGTCCATGGAATGGCTCATGGGATCGGGCCTTGTCACGTTCACCGGCTCCTGACGCATGCCCGTCAGCCGTGCACCACACGCATCAGCGACGTGCACGCGGCGAGCTCCGGGGTCTCAGGTTCCGGTATCCCGGAATCAGCGACGCCGGCAAGTTCACGATGCCGAAATGAATACCGCGGCTGTTATATTCTCCGGCCGCGCAGCGGGCCAAGGCCTCCAAGGCCGCCTTGGAAGCGTTGTAGCTCGCGAAGCGAGCGGCATTGGTGAGAACGCCTATCGAGGATATCATGACTACCATGCCGGCAGCAGGCCGAGGGTGAGGCGGACGGCGGCAGAGTAGTTGATTTGCATGAGACGCTCGTAGTCGTGCATCCTCCCGTAGGTATTGTCGATCGCACGGCGAATCGAGCGGCCGGCATTGTTGATCAGGATGTCGACGCGTCCATGCTCCGCGCGTAGTCGGGTCAGAAAGCGCTCGCAATCGGCGGGATCGGCCAGATCGCAGACATAGGTACTCAGATACCCGCCCCGCTCCTTGGCTTCGGCGCGGACCTGGGCAAGTTTCACCGGATCGCGCGCGACGGCCAGCACTCGCGCGCCGGCGTCCGCGAGCTTGAGAGCCGTTGCACGCCAGATGCCCGAGGAGCCACGAGTGACCAAGGCCAGCGCGCTCGCCGACAGAGTTTCCGCCGTGGCGCATTCACAGGAGCCAGTACGCAGTTGTACCGAGAGCCCAACCCCCAGCCGGTAGGTGTAAATGCGGATCGCATCGGCACCGCTTCCGTCAAATGATCCATGTAAGAGCGGTGGGTATCTATTCAAAACAAACGCGGGGACGCCCATGTACAAACGAATTCTGGTGCCGACGGATGGCAGCGACACGGCGGAGGCGGGTCTGCGCGAAGCTTGCAAGCTCGCGCGCGAGCACACAGGCACGCAGCTTCGTGTCATTCATGTCGTCGACGAGCTTCTGACCGCAATGCCCCAGCTCTACGGTGTTGCGTATGATGCGATTACCGACTCCGTGCGCAAGGCCGGAGCCTCGATCCTCACACACTGCGAATCTTTCGCGTCGAAGCACGAGGTGACGATTGAAACGCAGCTCATCGAGGCGATGGGCACGCCGGCCGGCGAGCTCGTGATCAAGGCCGCGAACGCGTGGCAGGCCGATCTCATCGTCTGCGGCACTCACGGGCGCCGGGGATTACGGCGAATCGTGATGGGAAGCGATGCGGAGTACATCGTGCGGCACACCCCTGTACCGATTCTGCTCATTCGCAAAGACGGACGCTAGCCGCTACGCCGACGACGAGGAGAAGCCGTCGCCGCTAGGAATCATCACTGACCGCGACATTGTTGTGGAGGTACTCGGCAAGGGGTTGGACCCGGCCCTCACGACGGTAGGCGCTGTAATCCGCACACCGGTCGTGGTCGCGGAGGAAGGAGAAGATTCGAGCCAGGTCCTGGAGCGAATGCGAGCGCAGGGTGTACGGCGCATTCCCGTAGTGGGGGCTGGAGGCAGGCTCGTCGGCATCGTGACCGCCGATGCTATGCTGAGGCGCCTTGCTGCCGATACAGCTCTACTGACCGAAGTTGTCTCGATGGAGCAGTCGCACGAGGCGCGTACGCGCCGTTAGCCGAGAGCTCGCGCGCGCGATGACCCCGCTTCTTGCGGAGCCATCCTGCCTGAGTCACCTAACCCAGGCACTCTCTCGAGGTCCCCGTTGAGATGCGCCAGCTCAGCTTCACCGATGCTTTCCTTCTCCAACACCGAGCGCGCGCCGCGCTCCACGATTGCGCGGGCTCGCGTCAGAATGCCCGTCGCTGTCAGAAATGCATCGTGAACCAGATCACGAACCGCGCAGTCGATCTCGCGCGCGGTCTGCTCGCAGAAATTTCGGTCGGCGGCCGACGGGACGACATTCAGGAAAGCATGTGACTCGGTTTCGTAGGCGATCAGGCCCAACTTTTCGTTCATTCCATAGCGCATGACACTCGCTCGTGCGAGCTCGGTGGCTTTAGCCAGATCATCCGCGGCGCCAGTCGATGGCGCGCCAAGCGGCCACATCTTCACTGACTGCCTCGGATCCATCTCCAAAATTGACGACATCGACCATCTCGACTGGCCCCGTCCACTCCTGCGGAGGATCGGCCAAGGCGGGCGACAGACGGTCCCAGGTCAACCGGTCAATCCCGACGATATTGCCGTCGTAAGTCTCGATCACCACTTTGTTGGATTTGGGATCGTAACTCGTGACCTGGAAACCTCACCCTTATCCCAGCGCAGGTACCAGGCGCCGATTCGCGGAGGCCATTCGACGGTATTCATGGGAGTCCCCTTTGGTCAGATAGTGGCTGAATCGTAGGCCCGCGCACTTCCGCGGTCAGTACGGACAAGTACCGAGCGGCGCGGGTCCGGGGAGTCCTTGTGTGTCGTTTGCGTTACGCTCAAGCATTGGTCGACGTACGATTTTTGGCGTAAAGTCGGCCGCATGCTCTCCATTCCATCCGAGCTCGCCCGCAGTGCATTGGATGCCGCGCCGGACGCAATGATCATCATCGATTCGGGCGGGGTGATCCGATATGCCAACCGGCAGGTCACGGCGCTGTTTTGCTATTCACATGACGAGGTGATTGGCAAACAGGTCGAGCAACTCATGCCCGAGCGGTATCGAACGCGACACCTTGGACACCGCGAGGGCTATATTCGCAGCGTCCGTCCCCGTCCCATGGGACAGGGGCTCGCCCTGTTTGGATTGCGGCGCGATGGCAGCGAATTCCCAGTCGAAATCAGTCTGAGCCCTATCGAACGAGGGGAACAGACCCTCACGGCCGCCGCCATCCGCGATGTGACGGACCGCAAGCGCGTCGAAGCCGAGCTCATCGAAGCGCGGGAATCGGCCGAGCGAGCCCGCGTCGCAGCCGACCACCAGCGCCAGATCGCCGATGAGGCCCGGGATCTTGCGGACCGCGCCAACCAGGGAAAGAGCCGCTTTCTGGCGACCGCGAGCCACGATCTGAGGCAACCGCTGCAAACGCTCGCGCTTCTCAATGGCGCGCTGCGCCGGCTCGATGCGGACCCGGAGAGCGCCGAGGCGCTCGCCCAGCAGGACCAGGCCATAGGAGCCATGTCACGCCTGCTGAATGCGCTGTTGGATATCAGCAAGCTGGAATCCGGAGCAATCAAGCCCGAGCCCACGGATTTCACGGTCGCGAGCCTGTTCGAGGAGCTGCGCCGTGAATTCGCCGGCCTCGCGGCCAACAAAGGACTGCGCCTGGAGATCGAATCCTGCCAGGACTGCGTGCACAGCGATCCGTCGCTCGTCGAGCAGATCCTGCGCAATCTCGTCTCCAACGCGGTGAAGTACACGCAGCAAGGTTGGATTCGCCTGCGTTGCCTGCATGAGAACGCCTTCGTGCGACTCGAGGTCATCGACACGGGAATCGGGATTCCCGCCGACCAGATCCCTCTCATCTACGAAGAGTTCTACCAGGTAGGTGTGCCAACCAACAGCACGCGCGAGGGATATGGTCTCGGACTGAGCATCGTGCAACGCCTCGTGAAGCTGCTGGAACTGCGACTGGATGTGCACTCGGAAGTTGGCAAGGGATCTGCATTCGCGCTCGTTCTGCCTGTCGGTAACCAACTCGTGACCACCGCAGGTCGCCCGCTGCCGGCGCAGCCCACGCGGCCGGAAAGGGTTGCGAAGGCGCGCGTACTCCTGGTCGAAGACGATCTGGCCGTGCGGGATGCGACCCGCCTCCTTCTGAAAGTCGAGGGCTACCAGGTTCTCTCGGTCGGATCGCTCGCCGAGGCCTTGCAAAAGGTACGTGAGGTCGGTGAGATCGACCTGCTCGTGACCGACTACCACCTGGGGGACGGGGAGACCGGCATCCAGGTCATCGCCGCACTGCGCGAAGTGTTGCGAAGCTCGCTGCGAGCGGTTGTGATCACGGGCGACACCTCGACGGCCATCAAAGAGCTCCCGCGGGACCCGCATCTACGCTTCGCCAGTAAGCCGATCAAAGCCGAAGAGCTCCTGGACCTGCTAAAGGCGCTGCTCATGGCGTGATATTGGCCCCCTGCGGGAGCCTCTTCCGGTATCGGTCTTCACGTATAGCCCAGCCCCGGTCCGTCTGCGACAGTGTTGACATGAGCTCACATGCGCAGTACGAGTCCCTGATCCGCGCCTGCCGTTCTATCCCCGCGATCCGCACGGCCGTGGTCCACCCCTGCGACGGGAGCTCGATGGAAGCCGCCATGGCAGCCGCTGTCGGCAAACTCATCGACCCTGTGTTGGTGGGCCCCGAAGCCCGCATTCGCGACCTCGCTGCCACGATGCAGTTCGACCTCACGCACGTGGACATCGTCAACACTCCCCACAGTCATGCGGCAGCCGCAAAAAGTGTCGAGCTGGCGCGCACAGGTGCAGTCGGTGCACTCATGAAGGGCAGCCTGCATACAGATGAGCTCATGGCCGAGGTGGTCAAACACGACACAGGTATTCGAACCGCCCGCCGAATCAGCCATGTCTTCATCATGGACGTCCCGACCTACCCCAAACCTCTCTTCATCACTGACGCGGCGGTGAATCTGTTTCCAACCCTCGAAGACAAGGTCGACATCGCGCAGAACGCGATCGACCTCGCGCGCGCGCTCGGCCTGAAACGCCCCAAGGTGGCGATTCTGTCCGCCGTTGAGACCATTACCTCCAAGATCCCTTCAACGATCGATGCCGCCGCACTGTGCAAGATGGCCGACCGCGGCCAGATCACCGGCGCCCTGCTCGATGGCCCGCTCGCGCTGGACAACGCGATCAATCACGCCGCGGCAGCCGTCAAGAGCATCAACTCCACCGTTGCGGGGGATGCGGACATCCTGTTGGTTCCAACGTTGGAAGCCGGCAACATGCTCGTCAAGGAGCTCACATTTCTGGCCAACGCGGATGCAGCAGGAATCGTGCTCGGAGCGCGGGTCCCGATCATCCTGACAAGCCGCGCCGACAGCGTCCGAGCTCGGTTGGCGAGCTGTGCTGTCGTGGCGCTGTACGCTCGACACGCGTATGTAGAACCTCGTATTTCACGGCAACTCGAACCAGCGCAAGGTGTCATAGGTAACGCAGTTCAAGCCAACATAGGAGCAGTCAAATGAGCATCGTTCGTTGGGAGCCGTTCGGCGAAATCGACAGCTTGTTCAATCGTCTCATGCCAACCATGTTCAACCGCTTGCCGTCCCGCTTCGGCAGCAGCAACGGTGGGGGCGTGGAGTGGGCACCGTCCGCGGACATCAGCGAGACCGAAACGGAATATCTGATTCGCGCGGAGCTGCCTGCGGTGAAGAAGGAAGACGTCAAGGTGACGGTCGACGAGGGGATGATTACCATTGAAGGCGAGCGCAAGCAACAGAAAGAGGACAAGAACGAGAAAATGCACCGCGTGGAGAGCTTCTACGGCCACTTCACCCGCAGCTTCTCTTTGCCAGACACCGTCGACGAGAACGCGATCCGTTGCGAAAGCAAAGACGGCGTGCTCACGGTCCATATTCCCAAGGCACACAGTCCCAAACAACAGCCAAAGCACATCAAGGTCGATTGAGTTACCCCCCTCAGCTCGACCTCGTTGGAGGGCGACGGTCTCACCGCCGCCCTTCTTTTTCCAAGCCCGCAGTGAGCGCCTGGAGTCCCGCGGAGATACTCACCGGAGGGGTTGAATGGGTCGTTTCACCCCCTAGCTCACGCGCCCAGCCGGGTAGTTCCGACACTTGACGCGCGCAGTGCTCGCGGCTCCCCGTCAAGGGGGGTAGAGCGGTAACGCGGCGCCCTGCGGACAACACTGGAATGAGCAACGGGTGCCCGGGAAGTGCTTCATCTGCCAGTCCGATCTGATCACCCGAGATCTGGCCCCGCGAATCGCGTTGCCGAAAGACCTGCTTGGTTCCGGGCCACGTAGCCTTTCCCGGCGAGAGCTTGCGGCGCGGCTTTCCTGCGTACTCCTGAAGTTTGTAGACCATGTCCAGTGTTGGCGCGTCCGCGGACACGTCGAGAGACGTACCAACCCCAAAAGCGTCGACAGGAACGTTGGCGCGCACGAGCTCATCCACACTGTGCTCATCGAGCCCACCACTTAACACGATCCGAACATCGTGACAGAGGTGTTGATCGAGAATGGCCCGCGCAGCTCGCGCATCTTCCGCTAGGTCACCGCTGTCGATGCGTATGGCTCGGATACGTCCTGGATCATTGCGGGTCGCAAGCTCCCGGGCGAGGTTGCCCACCAATTCGGTCGCACGCCGCGTATCGTAGGTATCCACCAGGAGTGTTGCCTCGCCTCGATAGCTCGCGACAAAGTCCCGGAAGGCGTCCTCCTCTCGATCGTGTGCCTGGACAAAGGAGTGCGCCATCGTGCCCGAAAGGGGAATGCCAAACCGGCGGCCGGCCTCGACCGTCGCCGTCGCATGAAATCCGGCCAGGTACGCCGCGCGCGCGGCATACAGAGCCGCATCGCCCTCATGGGCACGGCGCATCCCGAAATCGATCACCTTCCGTCCAGCGGCCGCCAATACACAACGCACGGCCTTGCTGGCGATCACCGTCTGGAAGTGCAGGAGGTTGAGTATCCGGCTTTCGACGAGCTGGGCTTCGATCATGGGCGCGGTAATGCGCAGAATGGGCTCGTCCGCAAAGAAGGGCGTCCCTTCCGGCACGGCATGCAACTCGCCCGTGAAGCGCAGCCCGGCCAGGTAATCGAGAAACGACGGCTGAAAGGTCCCCAGGCTCGCCAGGTACTCGATCTCGGTGCCGCTGAAGCGGAGGGTTTCGAGGTATTCAACGACTTGTGCAAGTCCTGCGGCGATCAGAAATCGACGCGACGGCGGCAACTTGCGGGTGAAGAGCTCGAAGACGGCGGTCTCGCGCATGTCGTGCTGGAAGTACGCCTGGCCCATGGTGAGCTGATAAAGGTCGAGCAACAGCCCACGGGAACCGCAGTCCATTTCAGTCCTCGCGATTGGGCTTTACCAGCACGAACTCGCAGTTGGGCGAGTCAACCAGCTTGGATGTCAGTGTGCCCATGAGTGCTACCGCGCCTGGACGATGGGACAATACTCCCATGACCAGAACGTCATAGTCACGCTCAGCCGCGAATGGCGGCAGCGTACGTTTCGCGCCACAATCCATAGTATAAATGATGTTATCGGCGATTCTGAGCTATAATCTCTACTATAATGGATATTGAAGAAGTCAATGATGTGCTACGGATACTTGGCGAGCGTCTGCGCGCAGCGCGGATCGAGCGTAACGATACGATGTCGGTTTTTGCCGAGCGCTTAGGCGTTTCGGCCGGGACGGTCCGCGCCATGGAGCGCGGCCTCCCGACAGTGCAGATCGGCATATGGCTCAACGCCCTGTGGATATTGAACCAACTCGATGCACTGGGTCACCTGCTCGAGCCGCGCGACAGTGTACTTGATCACCTCAGGGCTCGCGAAAAGGGGCGGCGTCGGCAACGCGCCTCGAGACGGCCGGGATGAACAGGTTGTTCGTTTGGATGAGGCTTCCTGACGCGAGCTTGAGACTTGTCGGTGAGTTGGGAGCCACCGAGCCGACTGTCCACAATGGACACTTCCGTACGGAGTTCGAATACGCCCGCGACTGGGCCGAATTTGGCAGGTCCTTCGCGCTGGATCCCGAATCGCTGCCGCTGCACATAGGGACGCGGCGTTTTGGCGCCGATCTCTTCTACCCGCCGCTGTCGATTTTCGATGATAGTTTGCCTGATGACTGGGGTCGAGCATTGCTGACCGCGATGCTGCGGAACGAGGGTCGCAGACCCGCCCCGGTGGAGATGTTGTTGCGCATGCGCGGCGGCGGTACCGGTGCTCTGATTTTCAGCGACACGCGCACACCGCCGGAGGCTACCACGACAGTTGCAAGCACCGCGTTACGCGCATTGTTGCGAGCAGCAGAAAAATTCGAGGCGGGCACGTTGCCATTCGATGACGAATTCCGCCGGCTTGTCGAAGGCAGCAGCCGCGCCGGCGGCGCACGACCGAAAGCTTTGGCCCACGACGCCCGGGGGGAATGGCTCATCAAGTTTCCAAGCACCCAACGCGACGCAGGTCATGATGTCGTCGCACTGGAAGCCACCTGCCTTGCCCTTGGCCGACTCGCAGGCTTGGAAGTACCCGAGGCGCGTCTATTGAAGCTCGGGTCGCGGCGTGTGTTGATGGTGAAGCGGTTTGATGTTACTCCAGTAGGCGGGCGCCTGCATATGATCAGCTTGCGGACACTCTGTCGCGAGCGCCCGGGCGTATACGTACACAGCTACAGCAACCTGGCCAGCGCGGTACGGAAGCACTCAGCTTCTCCCGCCGCAGATGTAGCGGCTCTGTTTCGTCATATGGTGTTCAACGCCGCGATCGGCAACGTCGACGACCATTTAAAGAATTTCTGGATGCTCGCGAAACCGGAAGGGTACCGGCTCGCCCCAGCGTTCGATCTGGTTCCGGATATTACCGGCCGAGGTGAGCATACTTTGTCATTCAACACCTCTCCCGCATGTCCGAATCGCCCAGGGCTGCTGGAGCTGGCACATGCATGGGATGTAGCGGGAGCTGACATCATCATCGAGCAAGTCGTTGCGGCGGCCGCCACCTTTTCCGCCTGTGCTCAGAAAAATGGAGTGCGGGGCACCCAGTCACTGGAGCGCATTTCGAAGGATGTGCGCAGGCGTATCGCGAATGTGGCTAGCGTTCTGGAGCGCGTGTCAGGGTAAGACTCAGTAACCCCTCACGGCGATGGGCGAGGTGGCGTGACATCCGGGATCAACAAGTAGGAATCGTACTCCCCTCCGGTGTGGATGAGGTGAGTGCCGCGGTTGCGTGTATCTTCATGCCGTGCGAACGGTGTATTGGGGAGTGCTTCGGTCATGATGTCGCGGCCTTGCACCACCAGCCGCAGTCGTTGGCCGGCCTCGAATCGAGTCGAGGAAGGCCAGATCTCGATATCAGCCGCGACTCGCTCGCCGGGCCGGAGCCGCCATTCCCGGGTGTGAGGATGAAAGGGCTGCTCGGGGCGGGAGCGTGTTGGATCCAACTCCCGATGGCTGACACGCAGCCAACCGAGCGCCACGGGACCGTTCTCCTGCATCGCATAGAAAACGAACGGGACGAGGCTCCCGTCGCGATCGATCTTCTGTATCGCCACGAACAGGTCCATGTCGTCCGCGCCCACCGCCTCCACCCACAGGTGCAGCTTCATGTAGCCTGTAAGCTCGGTCGTTTGCGTGAACTCGTAGTCGAAGACGGCGCGCCCTTGTGGGCTCAGCGGTTCGTAGGCCGCGGCTCCGGCGACACCAACGGGCGCATCGCAAAGCGCCGCGCCGGGGGCATCCAGAAAGAGTTGGCGATATTGCGTGCGCGCGAGCGGCCACTCGTTTTCCGCCCGGAACTCCCCAACGTTGGCGCGGTCGCGGACTTCGATCCGCACCTTCGGCCACGCGGAAACCGCGGTAGCGCGCTCCAGCAGGAACCGATCGAAGAACTCCCGTTGTTTGCTGATGCTCGACGGATCGTAGTAATAGGCCCATTTCTTCCGGCCGTGGACCTCGAGCCATTTCTGACGCGATGAAATGCGCCTATAACCTTCCAGGGTGCCGCGCGTATGCAGTCCCTGATCGGACCAACTCGCCACCACGAACGCGGGCACTTCGATCGCTTCCAGATCACACTCCTTGCTGGCCCAGTACGCATTGTAAAGCGGGTGCGCACGGGCGTTGGCAGGCGTGTCCTCGGTCCGATTGACGGACCACTGCAGGTTGGCGCTCCCGCGAATCAGAAAGGACGTTTCGGGGATGCCACCGTGCAAGGCGAACTCTCGGTACCAGTCCGTGAAGCCTTCCCAGGGATTGATCGCCGCCAGGTGCGGCGGCCGCAGCGGGCCTACCTGCCACTGGATGGCAGCCAGATACGATACGCCGGTCATGCCCACCCTGCCGTTCGTCCAGGCAAGCTCGCCCAGCCACTCGATCAGGTCGTAGCAATCCTGCGCCTCGCCCATTCCGCCATGACGTAACTCGCCCTGCGAATACCAACTGCCCCGTGGGTCAGGATAAACCACGGCATAACTTTGCCGGCACCAGTACGCCGGATCCGGTGCTTCGAAGGCGGTGTAGTCGGATATCCAGCCCTCCGCAACCCCGGCCGCCGGCCAGGGTAGTCGCGCAACCGTATTGTGCTTCCCATACGGACTCCACCCCAGCAGTACCGGGATCGGCCCTTTCGCACGCTCGGGACGATAGATATCGATGAGGATCTCGATGCCGTCGCGCATCCGTACGGGCACATTTCGCTCGATATGCAGCCCGCGCTCGACCGTCTCGACATGGACTGGAGGCGGGGGGATCTTCTTGCCGACGACGCGGCTCGGGTGGACGCCTTCGCGCATGATCAGCTCGAAGGCAGGCTTTGGCGCCACAGTTTTGTTGGTCATACCGCAT
This sequence comes from uncultured Steroidobacteraceae bacterium, assembly GCA_964400085.1. GTDB lineage: Bacteria > Pseudomonadota > Gammaproteobacteria > Steroidobacterales > Steroidobacteraceae > 13-2-20CM-66-19. The sequence goes on from CAYNTW010000061.1 coordinate 27,591, forward strand.
CGTAACCCGCCCGGTGCCCGTCAACATGGCTTCCCGAACGGAACGGGGGAGTGCCGCAAATGGAACTGCGCCCGTCGCCCCTTCACTCGCTCGCGGATTGCGCTTGCATAGCCAGCACCATCTGATCGAGCAACACACGGATCCTACGCGGCAGATGACGTCGCTCCAGGAACGTGGCCGAGACCGGAATCGGCGGCAGACGCCACCCAGGCAGCGCTCTGACCAACTGTCCGGAGCGGACCTGGGCTATGCACACCGCTTCGGTCAGGATCGCCAGTCCCACGCCCGCGGCGGCCATCTCGCGCGCCATGACAATATCGGTAACCCGCATACGCGGAGTCACGCTCGTGGCGCCCCCCTGAAGGTCAGGCGAATCGAGCCTCCATAGCCCATCGGTGAGCTGGCTCTCCATCGCAATACAATCATGACTCAACAGGTCGCGTGGAACCTGCGGCATACCTTTGCGCTCGAAGTAGGCTGGGCTACCGTACAAGCCTCGCGTGAGCGTTGCCAGGCACCTGGCCGGTAGTTGCTCATTGAGGATACGCCCGATGTGGATGGCCACGTCATACGGCTCTTCGCTGACATCGATCCACCGGTTGGTGACTTCGACGGCGAGATTGACCTCAGGATATTGGAGCGCGAAGCTCGCCAGCGCCCGGGAGATCCACGTGTCGTTGAGCCCCAGCGGGAGGCTGATCCGGATGACTCCCTTCAATCCGGACTGCATCTCGGTCGCCAGCTGACTGGCTTCGGAGGCTTCACTCGCGATCCGCCGACAGTGGCCCAGCAGCGCCTGGCCAATCTCGGTGAGCTCCAGCGCGTGCACGCCCCGCTTCAACAGCACCGCTCCCACCTGCTGCTCGAGCTGACGCAATTTTCTGCTGAGCGTTGATTTGGGCATCTGCAACGCCACGGCCGCCCGGGTCAGGCTGCCGAGCTCGACGATCTCGGCGAACATCAGAAAGAGATTGAGGTCGATGGCGGTAGCTCCCGCCAGGGCACTCTCGACGAATCGGATCGGCGCTGGTCTATTCATGCAAACCCCCTCTCCCGGCGAGCTCCGCGCGCGCCGCGGAGTGTTCGAGAATGCACCGATTATTCCTAAAATGGAACGGCCCTTCCACTTTTACAGCCTGCCCCGCGTACGGCAAACCGACGAAACTCGCGCCAATCAGGTTGGGGGGGGTTCAGGTGTCGAGCATTCAACGCAAAACGGGCGACAGCCCGCAGCCCTACGATCGCGCCTGCAAGCGCTCGACAGTAGTGTTCCCCACCATCGGCCCATTCGCCGGGCTCGTGGCGCTCGTGCTACCAGCGCTCGCGGCCGCTCAGGGCCAGCCAGCGAGTTCCGCAACGCCCGACCATGCGGCAGCACCATCCGACACCGCACCGGCGGCGGCCGGCAACGAAGGCGCTGTGCTCGAGGAAGTCACCGTCACGGCCCAATTTCGCAAGCAGGCCGCGCAGGAAACGCCGATCGCGATCACCGCGGTGGACGCCAAAACTCTCGAGGCGCGTGGCCAGATTATGATCAACGAGGTCGCCTCCCAGGCGCCCAATGTCACGTTGGAACCGGCTCCAGGAAGTTTCGGCCCTGCCCTGCAAGCCTTCATTCGCGGTGTAGGCCAGGCCGATTTCAACTACGCCAGCGAGCCTGGCGTGGGCATGTACGTGGACGACGTCTACTACTCGACGTTGACCGGCTCGATTTTCGACATGCTGGATCTCGATCACGTCGAGGTATTGCGCGGGCCCCAGGGCACGCTGGCAGGTATGAACTCCATTGGCGGAGCGATCAAGCTCTACACGAAAAAGCCCGATGCCCAGGGCGGCGGGTACATCGATGCTACCTACGGAAGCTTCAAGCGCACCGAACTGCGCGCGGCCGGTGATTTCGCCCTGATCCCAGAGAAGCTTTTCGTACGCCTCTCCGGGGTTGCCCGCCACCAGGATGGTTATGTCACGCGATATGACTACGCCTGTACGCATCCGGGGGCGAACGTCCCTACGTCTGTCGACTCGTCGAACTGCGTACTGGGAACCGAGGGTGGGGTGTCATACACGGCCGAACGCATCGCTCTGCGCTGGCTCCCAAACGATCAGCTCGAGGTCAACATCACCGCCGATCACACCGGTGACAACTCCGAGGCGGCGCCTTCGACCCTACTTTATGTAGGGCAGGTCAACGGCAAGACGGGTGTCAGTGCGCCGACCTACCCCCGATTTTCGAGCGCACCAGCGGGCGGCATTCCATTGGGCACCGCGACAGGCTCGGCGTTCATTGCGCACTCGCCGTTCGGGAATTATGCCCAGGATGCCACTACCCATAGCCCATACATGGACTACTCCACCTACTGCGACGCAAAGCCGCCGGACGGCACGGCGCCTTTCTGCGTACCGGCGGTGAGGCAAGTCAGTGGTTATGGGGTTTCGGGGACAATCGACTACACCCCCGGCCGGGACATCTCGATCAAATCCATCACGGCCATGCGTTACTACTCCGGCGTGTGGTCTCTCGATGAGGATGCGGCGCCCCTGAGCGATGAGATCCTCTACAACACCGCCTGGCATCGGCAGGTGAGCGAGGAGCTGCGCCTCAGCGGCAATCTGTTCGACAACGCCGTCAAATACACCGTCGGCGGGTTCTACATCAACCAACATAGCTTTTACGGGGGCCGTATCGATCTCGGCTCGTTCGATTTCATCGAGAGCGATCGCTTTCCGGCCAGCAGCAAGGCCGGCTTCCTCAATGCGGATTGGCAGATCACCAGCCAGCTCGAGATGAACGCCGGAGTGCGCTACACCAAGGAGGACAAGTCGATGATTTACGGCCGCCTCGGTGTACCGGGGAATACCTACCCGGGCGGGGTCGCGCCGCAGGTCGCCTCACTGAACAACGTGCGGGGTCACTTCAGCGGCAACAAAACAGACTATCGCGTCGCCGTGCAGTATCAGTGGACACCCAGTCTGATGACCTATGCTGACGTCTCGACCGGGTTCAAGGGAGGTGGCGTGAACCCACGCCCCTTCTACGCCGCCCAGGCGATCGCGTTCGCGCCTGAAACGCTGACTGCGTACGAGCTCGGCATCAAGAGCGACTGGTTGGAGCATCACCTGCGAGTGAACGCAGCCACCTTCTTCGACAACTACAAGGACATCCAACTCATTGTCAATAACTGCGCGTTCGCGGGTCAGCAGTTCGCGCTGCCTTGCGCCGCGCCCATCAACGCAGGCGCGGCCCACATGTCCGGGGCGGAGTTGGAAGTAGAGTCGCGCCTCACCCGCTCGCTGTCGCTGGATGCGTCGGGCAGTTTCCTGCACTTCAATTACACCTCGCTCTCGCAGCTTGCGATCGGATCGGGCATCACGCCCGGCATGACAACGCCGTTCGCGCCGCGTTGGAAGTACAGCGTCGGCGCCCAATACGAGGTATTCCTCGGACCTATGGGTTCAATCACCCCTCGACTCGACCTGAGTCACCAGGACTCGTTCTACGCAGGAGCGATCAACGCCATCTACAATCATCTCAGCGGCTACACGCTGCTGAATGCACATCTCACGTGGCGCGACTCGAACGACTCCTGGCAGGTGGCGCTCGAGGCGAAGAACTTGACCGACAGGCTCTACTACTACGGATACTTCGACAACCGCAGCTCCTCGCAGACGGTGCTGGGCGAGCCTGCGCCGCCGCGCGAATGGGCTGTCACTCTGCGACACAATTTTTGAGTGGCTACGCTCGCTGCAAGCTCCACCTTGCTTACCCTTCGTCGAGCTTTGCGCAGGGATCGAAAACGGATTCGAAGTCAGGCGCCTCGATCGCGCGATCGATCCATGCTTCGAGGGAGGCCAGATCGGCGGCAAAAATGCGCGCCCGCAACGCCTCTGGTACAGGGCCGATGCGCTTCTCCAGCACTCGCACCAGGGTCTGCGCGTTACTTCAGCCTTGCCTTGAGCCTTACCTCTGGCCTCACCCCGGACTTCACCGACGGCAATGCCTTCCTCGAAATACTTCTGACCGAAACTTTGCATGATCTCCTCCGACGCCTCGTCCGGTGAGCTCTTGTGCTCCATGAGCAAATAGGCCAGCGCACCTTGC
>CAYNTW010000062.1:0-31517 GCA_964400085.1 uncultured Steroidobacteraceae bacterium
GCCACGCGAGTCACTTCGGAGGCGAAGGATCGGAGTTGATCAACCATCGTATTGACGGTGTTCTTCAGCTCGAGAATCTCTCCCTTGACGTCCACCGTCACTTTCTTGGAGAGATCGCCCGCGGCCACAGCCTTGGTAACCTCGGCAATGTTGCGGACCTGGCCAGTGAGGTTGCTGGCCATGAAGTTGACGCTCTCGGTGAGGTCCTTCCACGTACCCGACACGCCTTCCACGCGCGCTTGGCCGCCGAGGATGCCCTCGGTGCCGACTTCGCGCGCGACGCGGGTCACTTCAGTGGTGAACGAGCTCAGCTGTTCGATCATCTTGTTGATCGTTTTCGCGGTTCGCAGAAACTCGCCTTCGAGAGCGCGATCCTCGATCTCGAGCGCCATCGTCTTGGTCAGGTCACCTTGAGCGAAGGCGCCGATCACGCGCGCGACTTCCGTGGTGGGATGCACGAGATCGTCGATCAACGCGTTGATATTCACAATGGAGTCGGACCAGAAACCGCTTGCGTTGCCGAGCGACGCTCGGTGGCGCAGCTTGCCCTGGCGTCCGACGACTTGGTTGAGACGCGCAAGCTCACGCGCGGTGCGCACGTTGAGCTCCACAACCTGGTTGAACGCTTCCGCGATACGTCCTGCTTGTCCCGGCCACTCTTCGGGCAGCCGCACGTCGCTCTCGCCGCGTTTGAGCGCGATGAGAGCGGCAAGAATCTGACTTGCCTCGCCATTGAGCGCGTTACGTGGAGATTGGGTCGCCTGCCGTGCGGGCCGCGGTGCAGCTGGCGCTTCAGCCGCGCGCGTCTCCCGAATGCTCGCCGGTTGGATCTTCGGGCGGCGCGGAGGCTTTCGGGGCGCTGGTGGGCTTTTGAATACGTGCATGGAGTACTCGAATGCGCGGTCGCCGTCGGGGCGCCGGTAATTACGAAGCGTGTCCGACCATTGCAAGCCGTATAACGGCCGCAACGCGCGAAGACCCGTTGGAGTGTGCCCCGGGTTCAAGGAGCCGTCTGGCTTCCCAGGTCCTCGAGGTGGGAACGAAATCGCCACCACAGAACCGTCTACTTCGAGCGACGGATCTTACGAGGACTGGCGAGCAGGGGGCAACGGAGGAATCATTACAGACCGTCGCAAGATGGCGTCAACGTACCACGCGCAGGGGCCGTGCAGTTCTAGCTATGCCGAGCGCACCGCTGCGAACCACCTCGAGCAGGTCGGCATCACGCGCAAGCTCGCTGATGAACGTGTTGACCTCGGCCTCGCTTCCTGTGAGCTCCACGATGAAGCCCTCTTGGGCCGGATCCAGAACACGTCCTCCCAGACGCACGACGTGACCGCGGACAGTATCAGTACGCTCGGGCCTGACCTTCAGCTTGAGCAAAACCAACTCACGCTCCAGGTGCTCACCCAGAGTCATATCCTCCACGTTCACCACGTCGACGAGCTTGTTGAGCTGATTGGCGATTTGCTGGATCACGGCGTCCGAGCCCTTCGTGACCAGGGTCAGGCGCGATACGGTTGGGTCGTCCGTGGGGGCTACAGAGAGGGACTCGATGTTGTAGCCCCGGGTGGAGAACAGTCCCGCCACCCGGGCGAGCGCGCCTGCCTCGTTTTGCAGCAGGATCGCGATGATGTGGCGCATTGGGCTCATGGGAATGGGCTGGATGACGTGGATTGGCATACGAGCCCATCATAACCGGCACGCGGCTTTGCGCCACCAGCGCAAGCTGCTAGTCTCAATCGTTCCCCCGGGCAGGATTGCTGCTGCCTGGGCTTTTTCGAGGTTTAGTCAAAGAGCGCTCTATAGTCATGAGTGACACGGTGATCCAGCCCCGCCCCTTAGGGCATCCCCTTGCCGGCCAGAAGATGTCCGGCGCCCGGATGCTCATGCAGGTCCTGGCGGATGAAGGAGTTACCGCGATTTTTGGCTACAGCGGCGGGGCCATCCTGCCGACCTATGACGCCGTATTTCTCTACAACGAGCAGCAGAGCCGGATCGGCGAGCCGCCGATTCCGCTGATCGTGCCCTCGAACGAGCAGAGCGCGGGCTTCATGGCCGCGGGCTACGCCCGCGCGACCGGCCGTGTGGGGGTCTGCCTCGTCACTTCGGGCCCAGGGGCTACGAACACTGTTACACCGGTGCGCGACTGCATGGCGGATTCGGTGCCCATTGTCGTGATTTGCGGCCAAGTCGCCACCGCGGCCATTGGGACCGACGCGTTTCAGGAAGCCCCGGTGCCCTCGATCATGGGCGCCGTGGCCAAGCACATCTTTCTGGTGACCGATCCGACGAAGCTCGAAGCGACCATCCGGACAGCCTTTGAGATTGCCCGGACGGGGCGTCCGGGGCCCGTTGTGGTGGACGTGCCGAAGGACGTCCAGAATTGGGAGGGAACATTCCACGGTAGTGGCATGCTTCCCATTCCCGGGTACCGGCGCCGGATGAAGGAGCTCTCGGATCGGGTGCTGGACACCCACGAGGCCGCGCGCTTCTTCGAGATGCTGGGCGAATCCCAGCGTCCCCTGATCTATGCGGGTGGCGGCGTGGTGAACGCCGGTGCCGCGAGCGCGCTGACTGAATTCGCTACGACCTTCAACATTCCGGTCGTGACGACCTTGATGGGCATCGGGTCCGTCGACACGACCAGTCCACTCTGCCTGAACATGCTGGGCATGCACGGCACGGCGTTCGCGAACTACGCTGTCGATGACTGTGATTTCCTGATCGCCGTCGGCGCGCGCTTTGATGATCGGGTCGCGGGCGTTCCGGCAAAGTTTGCCAGGAACGCCAAGCGCATTGCGCACTTCGACGTCGACCGCGCTGAGGTGAACAAGGTAAAACGCGTGCAGTGGAGCCACATCGGCCTGTTGACCGAAGCGCTGCAAGCTCTCGTTGCATACGGTCGTCGTGAGCAGTTCGCTCGCGACTACAGTGCCTGGCACGCGCATGTTGGCGAGCTGAAACGGACTTATGCAATGAACTACGACCGTGCCAGCACGCTCATCCAGCCGTACTACGTCATCGAAGAGATCAACAAACACACCAAGGGTGAGGCAATCATCACGACCGGCGTTGGCCAGCACCAGATGTGGGCCGCGCAGTACTGCGACTTTCGCCATCCGCGCCTCTGGTTGACCTCTGGCAGCATGGGGACGATGGGGTTCGGCCTGCCCGCGGCTATTGGCGCGCAGATTGCCAACCCGCGACGTCTGGTGATCGATATCGACGGTGATTCGAGCATCCGCATGAACATTGGCGAGCTCGAGACGGTCACCACCTATGACCTCCCCGTCAAAATCGTGGTGCTGAACAACTGCGGCGATGGCATGGTCAAGCAGTGGCAGCGGCTGTACTTCAAGGGCCGTCTGTCGGCGAGCGACAAGTCCCTGCATAAGAAGGACTTCATCAAGGCCGCACAGGCCGATGGCTTCCCATACGCCGTGCGCCTGGATCGCAAGGAAGACGTGCCGCGTGTGATCGAGGAGTTCGTGAAGTTCGAAGGACCGGCTTTCCTCGAAGTGATCATCGACCCGGAGGCGGGCGTGTATCCGATGGTGGGGCCCGGACAGAGCTATGAGGAGATGATCACCGGGGATTTCATCCCATCGCGATACAAGGTGAGCATCAAGACTCCGGGTCCCTCGGAGATGTTTTGAAATACCTGCACACCATGGTTCGCGTCACGGATCTCGACGCATCGCTGCGCTTCTACTGCGGCGCTCTCGGGCTGAGGGAGATTTCGCGCAAGGAAGTCCCGCAAGGCCGTTTCACGCTGGTCTTCCTCGCAGCTCCCGGTGACGAGTCGGCCCAGGTGGAGCTGACCTACAACTGGGACCCGGAGGCCTACACATCCGGACGCAATTTCGGTCACCTCGCCTATCAGGTCGACGACATCTACCAGACCTGCCAGCATTTGATCGATCAGGGAGTGGTCATCAATCGGCCGCCGCGCGACGGCAAGATGGCATTTGTCCGCTCCCCGGATAATATCTCGGTGGAGTTGCTCCAAAAGGGGGCGGCACTCCCCCCGGCCGAGCCCTGGAAGTCCATGCCGAACGTGGGGGTCTGGTAGTTTCCCTCCGGGCGCGTAGCGCCCGCTAAATGGAGCGGGTCGCTTCGACCCGCAGGAAAGTTGGGCGAAGCCCTAGACAATGGCCGTCCCGTCCACTGAATGCCATGAAGAGCTTACCCGGCCTGTTGATCGCGGTACTGTTCGCGACCCTGACGTTCGCGGTCTGGGCATTCCTCAATCGGCCCACGCTGGAGCCCCCCTGGCCCGCCCGCATCCAGGGATTTGCCTTCTCCCCTTTTCGCCTGGGCGAGGATCCGACCCATAAGGAAATGCCCACGGATGCCGAGATCGACCAGGATCTGCAGCTCCTCGAAGGCAAGACGCTGGCGGTGCGCACCTATAGCAATTACGGCACGCTGGCCCATGTCCCGCAGCTGGCCGAGCGTCACGGCATCAACGTCACCGTGGGCGCCTGGATCGATAATCACACCGACGCCAACGAGACGGAGCTGGACACCGCTATCGAGCTGGCACGCACTCATATCAATGTCGTGCGGGTGATCATCGGCAACGAGGTCGTCCTGCGTGGCGATATTCCGATCGAGCAGCTCGAGAAGTATCTCGACAAGGCGCGCGAGGCCATCGGTCAGCCGGTGAGCACCGCCGAGCCTTGGCACGTCTGGCTGGCGCACCCTGAGCTGGCCGACCATGTTGATTTCATCGGGGTTCACCTGCTGCCCTACTGGGAAGGCGTCAGCGTGGATACCGCGGTGGACTATTCGTTCGCGCAGTTCCGCCGCCTGCAGCGAGCTTTCCCGGGCAAGCCGATCGTGGTCGCCGAGATCGGCTGGCCCAGCCGCGGCCGCACGCGCGAATACGCCGTCGCTTCCGAATCCAACGAGGCGCTTTTCCTGCGCCGCTTTCTCAAGCGCGCCGAGAAGGAGCAGATCGTCTACTACGTGATGGAAGCCTTCGACCAGCCATGGAAGGCCTACCAGGAGGGTGCCGTCGGGTCGTACTGGGGTGTGTACAACGTGGACCGCAATCCGAAGTTCGCGTTCACCGAGGCGATCGTGCGCGTGCCCGAGTGGCACGTGCTCGCGGCGATCTCGGTGTCGGTCGCTTTGCTGATATTCGGTGTTTTCTACCTCAACAGCGAGGCGTTGCGCAATCGAGGTCGCAGCTTCCTCGCGCTCGTGGTGTATACGGCGGCCACCATCGCGGTCTGGGTTTTTTACGACTTCACGCAGCAGTACATGACGGTCTCCAGCGTGGTGTCCGGGATCCTTCTCCTCCTTGGCATGCTCGGCGTGATCCTGGTGCTGCTCTCGGAAGCGCATGAATGGGCAGAGGCGCATTGGGTGAACTACCGGCGGCGCCTCGGGGCTCCCGCGCTGGCGCGCGGCGAGCGCCAGCCGAAAGTCTCCATCCATGTGCCGGCCTACAACGAGCCGCCGGACATGGTGATCGAGACACTCAATGCCCTGGCACGGCTCGACTATTCAAACTTTGAAGTGCTGGTCATCGACAACAACACCCAGGACGAGCGCGTCTGGCGTCCGGTAGAGGCCCACTGCGCTCGGCTCGGCCGGCGTTTTCGTTTCTTTCATGTCGCTCCCCTGCAGGGTTTCAAGGCCGGCGCCCTGAATTTCGCCTTGGCCCATACCGCCCCCGATGCGGAGATTGTCGCGGTCATTGACAGCGACTATGTCGTGGAGCCGAGCTGGTTGCGCGACCTGGTGCCGGGATTCCAGGACCCGCGGATCGCAGTCGTCCAGGCGCCGCAGGACTATCGCGACGAGAGCGTCAGCGCCTTCAAGGCGATGTGCTATGCCGAGTACCGTGGCTTTTTCCACATCGGCATGATCACCCGGAACGAGCGCAACGCCATTATCCAACATGGGACCATGACGATGGTCCGGCGTGCGCAGTTGCAAGCGGCTGGCTGGGCCGAGTGGTGCATCACCGAGGACGCGGAACTAGGCTTGCGGATCTTCGAAGCCGGTTTCGAGGCCACCTACGTTCCGACCAGTTATGGCCGGGGCCTCATGCCCGACACCTTCATCGACTTCAAGAAGCAGCGCTTCCGCTGGGCTTACGGCGCGATGCAGATCCTCAAGCGTCACGCCCGGGCGTTTTTCATGGAAGGCGGCTCGCTGTCACCGGGCCAGCGTTACCACTTCATCGCTGGCTGGTTACCGTGGGTCGCTGACGGCTGCAACATGTTATTCAATGTGGCCGCGCTCGCGTGGTCGGCGGCCATGGTGCTGGACCCGCATCGGATCGATCCGCCCCTGGTGATGTACTCGGTCCTGCCGCTCTCGCTGTTCACCTTCAAGCTTGCGAAGCTGGTGCACTTGTATCGCGTGCGGGTCGGCGCGAACTTCCGTCAGACGATCGCGGCCGCCGTAGCGGGGCTGGCGCTGACCCACACCATCGGTATGGCCGTGGTGAAGGGACTGGTCACGGGCAGCGAGCCGTTCTTCCGCACCCCTAAGACCGGCCAGGCGGCGCGTTGGCTGCAGGCGCTCCTCGCCGCGCGTGGCGAGACATTCATGATGCTCGGGCTGTGGCTCTCCGCCTGGGCCGTGGCCCATTCTCCGCAACAGCATGGCCCCGATCGGTTGGCTTGGATCGTGGTGCTGTTGATCCAATCGGTACCCTACCTATCGAGCCTGTTGGCTTCACTGGCGAGTGCCTTCCCGTTGCCCGCGCGGCTGTTGGGGACCGGGTACCGCTCCACCAGCGCTGCCTCGCGACCGGGGGCGGGCACCGCAAGTGGTACGCCTGCGAGCGTCGTTCCGACCCCCGACCGTGGGCCGTCTCCAGAGCCTACGAACGGTCCGGCGCTCTCCTAGCACCCACAGAGAGCGGCTCTTGGCAAGTCTTGCGCATCGACGACTGCGCCTTGAGCATGCGGGCATGACAGTTGAAGACCCCGAGACGCGCGTGCAGCGCTATCTGTACCAGTACATTCCGCTCTCAGCCGCCATGGGTGTCCAGGTGCGAGCTGCGAGGCTCGAGCACGTAAAGCTCGCCGCGCCGTTGGCGCCTAACGTGAATCACACGGAAACGGTTTTTGGCGGGAGCGCCGCGGCGCTCGCGACGCTCTGCGCATGGACACTGTTACATCTGCGGCTCGAGGACGCCCGGCTCGATGCGCGACTCGTGATCCAGCGCAGCCGCATGGAATATGAGAAGCCGATTCCGGGCGACTTCGAGGCGCTGTGCGATTTCGGCGACGAGCCTGTGTGGGAGCGCTTCCGGACGACTCTCGCGCGACGGGGTCGCGCCCGTCTCACGCTAGCCGCACGTCTCGTGCACCAGAGCAACCGCGTGGCTTCATTCGAGGGCGAGTTCGTGGCGCTCAGCTAGGACCATCACCACCCTGTCGAGCTGGCTCTCACCATGAGTCACTGATGCCGTTACTCGCATTCCTCGCGGTTCTGCTTGCCGCGGTGGCTCATTCGACCTGGAACCTGTTCGCGAAAAAGGCCGCCGGGTCGCGGCATTTCGTCTGGCTGTACTCGGTTGGCTCGCTCACCTTGTACCTGCCCATCGTGGCCTGGGTTATCGTAGTGCAGCAGCCGCAATTCGGTCCCGCGCAATGGCTGGCGCTCACCGGCACGAGCGTGCTGCACCTCGGCTACTCCCTCGCGCTACAGGCGGGCTATCGAGCCTCGGACCTGTCCCTGGTGTACCCCATCGCCCGCGGCTCGGGACCGTTGCTCTCGTTTGTGGGTGCCGCACTGCTGCTTCGCGAGCGACCCACCTTATTGGCCGCTCTCGGTCTGGTCTTGATCGTGGCGGGCATTTTGCTGGTCTCCGGACTGACGCGGGAGCCGCATCGCGCGCCGCGAGTCGGAATCCTTTTCGGGTTGCTGACGGGCGGGTTCATCGCCGCCTATACGGTCAACGACGGTTGGGCAGTCAAAATGCTCGCTCTGTCGCCGTTCATCATCGATTTCGCCGGCACCGTCGGACGTGTCGTGGTATTGACGCCGTTTGCCTTGGCGGACCGGCGGGGGTTGGCGCGTGAAGCTCGGACCTATGCGAGTGCCGTGGCGGTCGTGAGCATCCTCGGACCGATCGGTTATTTGCTGGTGCTGTTCGCGATGCGAGTCGCGCCCGTGAGCCATGTCGCGCCCGCACGCGAGCTCAGCACGCTGGTAGGCACGTATCTTGGGTCCCGTTTGCTGCGCGAGACAGCAGTCCCGGCCCGCCTGGTCGGAGCCACATGCATTCTCATAGGCGTCGTCAGTCTGGCATTCGCGCACTAGGAGCCTGCCCGGCTTTGCGCGAGCCTCGTGCCGCAAACAAATTCAACAACACACATGGAAGTGAGCGGCGTGTCAGTGCAGAATGTCAGGTGCGCGGCGCCCGCGCGCCTTGCAGCTCGCAACAAGGGGAAAACGCACCATGAGCAATGCGGATATTCGGGGACGATTCGTCTGGCACGAGTTGATGACGACCGACACGGATGCGGCAGCCGCCTTCTACTCGAAAGTCGTTCCGTGGAAGACGCAGGACTCCGGCATGCCTTCCTACACACTATGGATGGCCGGTAAGACCCAGGTCGGCGGACTGACCGGGTTGCCCGCGGATGGGGGCTCCAGCGCACCTCCGCATTGGATCGTTTACGTCGCCACACCCGATGTGGATGCCACCGTGGCCGATGCCGAGCGCCTCGGCGGCAAGGTTTTGAAGGCCGCGACCGATATTCCGAACATGGGTCGTTATGCGGTGCTGACGGATCCGCAAGGAGCGACATTTGCCGTGTATACCCCTCCCGGGGCGGCCCCCGAGGGCGCCAATGCGGCAGGCGGCGGGCCCGGCGAATTCACCTGGCATGAGCTTGCGACCACGGACCAGGAAGCGGCGGTGAATTTCTATACGGAGTTGTTCGGCTGGGAAAAAGGCCCCGCGCACGACATGGGCGGCATGGTCTATCAGATCATTCATTACAAGGGCGCCCAGGTTGGTGGGATCTATACCTTGCAAGCTCCGTCCGCTCCGCCGAACTGGCTGAGTTATGTGCAGGTGGCCGACTGCGCCAAGGCCACCAACGCCGCGAAAGCCGCCGGCGGTCGGGTCCTGAACGGCCCGATGGAGGTTCCAGGCGGCAGTTGGATCACGCAGCTCATGGATCCGCAGGGCGGCGCCTTTGCTGTGGTGGAGCCTCCGAAAGCGGAAGGACGCAAGCCCGCCGCCAAAAAGTCCTCCGGCAAGGCCAAAGCCCCGGCGAAGGCGGAAGCGCCTGCTGCCGCGGAGCCGGCGGAGTCTGAGGCGGCAACCGAGACTGCCACTCAGCGGGTGAGGGCGGCCGCGAAGAAGGCGCCCGGCAAAGCCGCTGCCAAGAAGGCTCCCAGAAAGGCCGCTGCCAAGGCGGCTGCCCGCGGCGCAGGCAAGAAAACAGCCAAAAAGGCCGCCAAAAAGGCAGCCGGCAAGCGGGTCGCGAAGAGCACCAGCGCCCGCAAGACCAATGGGCCAGCCAAACGGGGTAAGTCGGCGGCGAAGAAGGGTGGGTCGGCCGGCAAGCGCGCCGGCGGAAACAAGGCCAAGCGCCGCTAGGTGAGAACGAGGGCGCGCCGACACGAGTTCGGCGCGCCTTAGGAGCCTATCGGACTCATGCTCGCCTGCTCGCTGGGGGTCGCCCTCGCTACGGCGGTCGTCAGTCCCGACAGGCTCCTCACTGCGACTCGGCCTCAGCGGCACGGCGCTGGTCGGCCGCTTGCTGGTAGGCGGCGTCCAGTTGTTTGTGGATCCTCGCCTCGGTTTCCTTCGCCTGGCGGACCTGCTCCGCCTGGGACGCGCCGCCCGCCACGGCGGCCGCCCCCATCTCGGCCAGACCGCAACCGCCGAGCATGGCGCCAACGACAACCAGGATGGCCGTAAGCAGAACCGATTTGGACATGAGTGGCTCCTTCCGCACTCCCCAAATCAATTTACGCATGGCCCGCGGGAGGCGCAAAGCAGCCATAATGAACTTCGTGACGCGTTCCTTATGGTTTCCGACAACCCGTGGCAGTATGTCCTGCCGTTTCGGAGCACAGCATGGTCAAAGGGACTGTCTCTAGCCGCTACGTCGAAGCCAAACCGCGAGTTCGGCGCGGCTACTTCGAAAGTCGCTATGGGCAATTGCACGTGCACAATGCGATTCCACCCGGGGGCGGCTTCGAAGAGGGCACACCACTCTTGTGCCTTCACAAGGGCCCGCTGTCCGGGCGCCTGTTCGAGCGTTTCCTGGCGCTCGCCGGCCGTGACCGTTCCGTCTATGCCCCGGATTTGCCGGGGTTCGGTGATTCGGACCCCCCGTCCTCGCGCCCGGCCATCGTGGACTACGCGGCGGCCATCGGGGACTTTCTGGAAACCATGCGCTTTCGCCAGATCGACCTCCTCGGCTACCACGCTGGCGCGCTCATCGCGGCCGAACTGGCGATCTCGCGACCGAAACAAGTGCGTCGGCTCGTACTCGTATCCGTTCCCTTGCTGACAGAAACCGAGCGCGAGTCGGCCAAACGTGTGCCCCCTTCCGTCCCAGCCGCGTTGGATGGCTCGCACCTCGGGGCTGAATGGCAGCGGATTGCGGACGCCTACGGTGCCACCGCGCCTCTCGAGCTGCTGACTACAGCGTTCGTGGAAAAGCTGCGCAACGGCATGCATCCCGCCTGGTTGGCGCATGCTGCATTGCAGTATGCCGTCCGCGAGCGACTCAGCCTCATCACCCAGCAAGTGTTACTGATACGTCCCCGGGACGAGCTCTGGGACGCCACATCCCGTGCGCGCGAGGTGCTTCCCAAGGCCCGCTGTCTGGATCTCGCCGACCAGGGACCCGGGCTCTTCGAGGTCGCTCCCGAGCTGGTTGCCGAGGGCGTGAAGGAATTCCTGCGCGGCTGACAGCCCGGCGAGCTTGTTGTGTACTAAGATTTTAGCGGGCCAACGCGGCTTGCTTCGCGGGCGTCGCTGACATGGGTGTGCAACGCAAAACGGATGATCGGACATTTCCGGCCCCGTCGGCGTCATCGACGGCGGAGAACGATCTCGAGAGCACCGCCGAGCTTCCGGTGCTGGACGTAGTCGCGTACGAAGCGGCTACTGAAGCGCGTACAGGGAATACGGATACCTGGATCATTCCCTCCCCGGCAACGTCGTTGGACCTTCCAGCGCAAGCGCTCCGACCCACCAACGACACTGTCGTGATGCCCGCTCTCCCCGAGAGCGCGGCTCCCTCCTCAGGAGGAACACCGGCTGAGGAGAAGCGCACGGCTCTCGAAGTCAGCCTACACGCGCTATCCGACAACCTGCGCGACGTGGAAGAGCGGCTCCGGGTGAAGGGCGAGCGACTCGTCGAGCTCGAGAAAGCCCTGGCCTACGCGAGTGTCGAGCGGTCTGTCGCCGAGCAACAGTCCCGCCAACTCACTGCGGATCTGGCACAAGCCCGTGCCGCTTCCGCGGCGGCTGAGGCGCGCGTTGCCGAGTTGCAGCGCATGCTCCAGGAGCGTGAAGCGGCGACAGAGTCCAAGCGGGAGCTCGAGGAAAAACTCGCCCTGCGCGACAGAGCTCTCGCGGTTGTCCAACAGGATCTCACCGCCGCGCAGGCGCTAGCGACG
Source organism: uncultured Steroidobacteraceae bacterium (assembly GCA_964400085.1). GTDB lineage: Bacteria > Pseudomonadota > Gammaproteobacteria > Steroidobacterales > Steroidobacteraceae > 13-2-20CM-66-19. The sequence continues at coordinate 11,626 of CAYNTW010000062.1, forward strand.
ACTTATCTTGAATCGTTGCGATCGATCGAAGGTCGACGCAGCATTTTCCAGGAGCTGTCCACTTCATTGCACTGGGAGGCGCAGGAGCGCGCGACTCGTGTCGCTGTTCTCGAAGGCCAACTTGCCGCGGCCGGCGTGCGGGCCCAGCAGTTGGAGTCCACCGTAAGTGATCGGGACGCGCGCCTCGCGGGGCTCGAGAAGCGGCTCGCCGAGCTCGACACGACGCTCAATCAACGAGACGTCGCGCGGCAAGCGGAGCTCGAACGCGTGCTCACCGAGCGCTCCGAGTTGATTGCGAGCGTGAGCACCCTGGAGTCGAAGTTGGCGGGGGCGACCGCCCGGGTCGTGGAGCTCGAAACCTCCTCCAGCACAGCGCAAACTCGTAGCGAGGAACTGGACGCGAGCAATGCGCAGCTGCGCAAGCGCGTCGATCAGCTCGAGTCCGAATTGACTACGGTGCGCGCCGAGTTGCAGCAGCGTTCGGTAGCGCTCGAAGAGGCCGCGGTCGCGCGTGGTGAGCACATGGCCCGCATCACTGCCGAGGAGGTGCGTGTGCAGGAGCTCCAAGGTCGAATCCAGGAGCAGCACGAGCTCGTGCGAGTGCTGCAGGCCGATTCCAACGCAAGCGTTGCGCGGGTGAAGGAGCTGGAAGGCGACCTGCGCGCCGCGGAGGATATGGTTCACCGCTTGGAGGCGGACTTGCGCCACCGCAGCGCGCGGCTCGAGGAGTTGGAGAAGACCAACCAGGAGTGGCGCGCGACGGTCGAAGAGGCGCGCAGCGCGCTCACCGACCGCGACTCGTTGATCCGCAGACTGGAGGAGGAGACCGCCAACAGCGCGGTATTGTTGGGCGCTATAAAGGACCGCCTGGATGCCTCCGGGGCGCACGAGATCGCCCCCGACGGAGACAGGCGGCTGCTCATCCGTACCGATGGCGACAGCGAGGTCGTGCACGTCCTGGGGCGCAAGACGAGCGTCGGCCGCACGCCTGACAATGATCTGCAGATCGACGCGAAGTTCATCAGCCGGCATCACGCGGTGATCCTTGCCGGTCCGGCCCATACCATCATCGAGGATCTCAACAGCACCAATGGCGTGCTGGTCAATGGCCGGCGAATCACTCGCCAGCCGTTGAAGGACGGCGACTCCGTGGTGATCGGCAAGACTCAATTCAGGTTTGCGGTGCGGCCCGTGGCGGAGCGCCGCGCTTAGTCCTCTGGCGCCGGCGCCGGGCTCCCGCGGCTATTTCCTCTGTTCGATCGCTTGGGTCCATTGCGCGATTTCCTCCGCTGTCATGACGCTCGGCAGGATGAGCCGTGCATCGAGGAAACCCCATTGCCCGAGATCGGGTAGGTATTGCTCGCGTGAAATGAGTGTGCCCTGGCAGATCCGTTCCTGTGGAGGAGGCGCATGGAGCTCTTCGTTCAGCCGCTCCAGCAGCGTCGTCATGACCCACTCCGGGAGCCTCGCGCGCTCGGACGGATAGACGAATCCGAACAGGCAAAAATACGACAGCAACACCCGCCAGTGCGCCCCGAAGCGCTGTAGCAGGCGATGCCAGTCGAGGGAGGCGGCGCAAACCAGGAGCATGTGCATGATGTCGGCGCCATCGTAACGCTCGCGCTCGTGGATGAAGGCCTTCGACCAGATGATCTCCTCAGGCGGGCACAGCTTGACCGGCACATCGAACACATAACCCGGCTGCGCGTACCGGAACCAATCATCATCTACCAGCGAGACGCCGTTGCCGGAGCTGAAAATGACATCGACCATGGCGTTCTCGCACTTCGCTTTGCCGAGCCAGTGCGGGAAGGTCAACTCCGTACTGCAACCGGAGGCGCTCAGCACGGCCATGACACCGTCGTAGTCTTCGCGCCGCACGAAGATGTCGAAGTCCTTGGTGTCTCTCTCGATACCCACGTAGTGGCGCAGGGCGTAGGCACCCCCGACGAGAAAGGAAGCGTCAGCTTCCCGCAATGCGCGTAGCACGTGCAGGTAGAACGCGCGCGCGGGATCTTCTGGCAGCGACGGCGGTCCGTCATTGGGCATGCATATTGCTCGACTCACCCCTGATGCCTACAGAAATAAACAGGAAGCAAGCAATGCGCCTGGCTGCCGTTGGCGATCTGCACGTGAAGAAGACCTCGCAGGGACAACTGCAACCGCTGCTCGCGCCGGTGAACGAGCATGCGGATCTGCTCTTGCTGTGTGGTGATCTCACGGACTATGGCTTGAAAGAAGAAGCCGTGATCCTGGCCAAGGAGCTCAATGCCGCCGTGCGGATTCCCATCGTGGCAGTCCTTGGTAATCACGACTACGAGTCCGGACAACACCAGGAGGTTTGCCGCATCCTGACGGAGGCTGGCGTCCACGTGCTCGATGGCGAGGCGTTCGAGATCCAGGGGATTGGGATCGCGGGAGCCAAGGGCTTCTCGGGCGGGTTCGGGCGCGCGACCCTCGGGGCATGGGGTGAGCCGGCCATCAAGCGTTTTGTGCAGGAAGCGATCGACGAGGCCATCAAGCTCGAAGGCGCGTTGGCTCGCCTACGCACGCAGCGGCGCATCGCGCTGCTGCACTATTCCCCGATCCGCGCCACCGTCGAAGGGGAGCCGGTCGAGATCATGGCCTACCTGGGCACGAGCCGGCTGGAAGAGCCGCTCAATCGCCATCCCGTCGATTTCGTTTTCCACGGCCACGCGCACCATGGCGCACTCGAAGGGCGCACGAGCACCGGCATCCCGGTGTACAACGTGGCGATGCCGCTGTTGTTACAGAAGTTTCCGGGGCGACCGCCATTCCGGGTGGTGGAAGTCGCCGCGGCGCCGGCGTCGGAGACTGCCGCCGCGCTCGAGAATGCCACGAAATTCCCGGGTGTGCGTCAGCCGCCCATCGTCAGTACGGCGGACGGGGTCGGCACGTAGAGAGAGGGGCTGTCAGCGGGGAAAATGGTTAAGCTTCGCCTCCCTACGAATGAGGCAGCGAGTGTCCCGGTGGCCAGCCCCTACATCGAGCGAATCCTGAAAGCCCGCGTCTACGACGTGGCAATCGAGTCACCGCTGGACGAAGCACCACGGCTCTCGCGTCGCCTGGGCAACCGCGTGCTGTTGAAACGCGAGGACTTGCAGCCCGTGTTCTCGTTCAAGCTGCGCGGTGCCTACAACCGCATCGCGCACCTGTCGGAAGCTGCGGCCAAGCGAGGGGTTGTGTGCGCATCGGCTGGGAATCATGCGCAGGGTGTCGCGCTGGCGGCGAAAAAACGCGGTATTACCGCGGTCATCGTCATGCCGCAAACCACTCCGCACATCAAAGTGCAATCCGTGATCGATTTCGGCGGCGAAGTGGTCCTTCACGGCGACGACTACGACAGTGCGCTCGAGCGCGCACTGGCGCTCGCGCGTGAGCGGAACCTCATTTTTGTCCACGCCTTCGACGACCCCGACGTGATTGCCGGACAGGGCACGATCGGCGTGGAGGTGCTGCGTCAGACCGGAGGCAACATCGATGCCATTTTCGTGCCGGTCGGCGGCGGCGGGTTGATCAGTGGGATCGCGGTCTACGTGAAGTACCTCTACCCCAACATCCGGGTGATCGGTGTCGAGCCCGAAGATGCCGCGAGCATGTATGAATCGCTCAAGGCCGGCAAACGGGTGAGTCTCGATCGGGTTGGCATTTTCGCCGACGGCGTGGCCGTGAAGCGGGTTGGTGAGGAGACGTTCAATCTTTGCCGCGCGCACGTCGACGAGATCCTGCTGTTGGACACGGATGAGATCTGCGCGGCGATCCAGGACGTCTTCGAGGATACCCGCTCGATCGTGGAGCCGGCCGGTGCGCTGGCGGTGGCGGGCATCAAGAAATTCATTGCGCGCGAAGGTTGGAAGGACAAACGGTTGGTTGCCATCAACAGTGGCGCGAACATGAACTTCGATCGCTTGCGGCACGTCTCCGAGCGCGCCGACCTGGGCGGTGAGCGCGAAGCGCTGTTGGCCGTGACCATTCCCGAGCAGCCCGGGAGTTTCCTGCGCCTGTGTGAGACGCTCGGCAGTCGCAGTGTCACCGAGTTCAGCTATCGCTACGAGAGTGCGAAAGCGGCGCAGCTTTTTGTCGGGTTCGGTCTCACCCAAGGGCGCGCGGAGCGGGACGCGGTGATCCGCAGCCTACGCGAAGCGCAGTACAACGTGACCGATATGACCGACAACGAGATGGCGAAACTGCACGTGCGGTACATGGTTGGCGGCCACGCGCGGGGTATCGAGAACGAGGTGCTCTATCGGTTTGAGTTCCCTGAGCGGCCCGGTGCGCTACTGCGCTTTCTCCAGGCGGTCGGGACGCGTTGGAATATCAGTCTATTCCATTACCGGAACCACGGGTCGGACTATGGTCGCGTCCTTACGGCCATCCAGGTCCCGCAGCGTGAGCGCGTCGACTTCCTGGCGCACATCAATGATCTCCACTACGCATACGTGGAGGAGACCCACAATCCGGTGTACAAGATGTTTTTGGGCGCCTGAGCGGCGCGGTGTTCGCCGATGGTGTCCACTCTCCCTGCCGTCATGCGTCGTATGGATAGTCGTGGGGTTTTCCGCCTGTAAATCCGGCAGGACCCTCGGTCGGCGCTGATCGGCGATGCACTGAAGGAGAGGGGCGAGTGAATTCACCCTGGCGCGGGCCAGGTGCGGTGATCCTGATCGTTGTGGCCGTCCTGCACGGCACGCTCCAAGCCGAGCCAGTCATCCCGCAACAGCCGCCTCTGCGCATCGACCTCGCGCCCGGCTCGCTCGAGCAAGCGCTGGCACAGCTTGCCGGACTGACCGGGCTCCAGATCCTTTATGCGCCGGATCTGCTCCGGGGACTCAAGACGCCGGGCTTGCACGGCATGATGACTCCCGCCGAGGCGCTGCGCCGACTGTTGGTCCCTGCCGACATTCCCTTCGAGTTCACGGCGGGAGATGCGGTAGCCCTGCACGAGCCCACGGAGCCACGGACGCATGCGGTACCGGCGCCCGCGCAAGCGCCAACCGTCACCATTACCGGCGATCGCAACAGCAGGAGCAGTGACCGCTCTGCCACGAGTCTGACGGGGGTGAAACTCGACATATCCTCGCTGCTCGTGCCGATCACGAGCTCGTCAGTCACACCAGCGAGCTTGCGAGACCAACAACCCACGCGCCTCGAAGACGCGCTCGAATACGTCAGCGCGACCGAGACCGCCCCGGATGGCCGCTCGTCCGCCGGATTCGCGATTCGCGGCTTTCCAACCTACCAGTATTACCTCGATGGCGTCAGGGTATCGCCCGATCTGCATCGCGACGGCTTCCGGGATCTCGCCAACATCGATCATATCGATGTGCTCAAAGGTCCCGCCTCGCTGCTCTACGGCCGCTCGGAGCCGGGTGGCCTCGTGAACGTGGTGACCAAGCAACCTCTGGCGACCTCGCTGTGGTCGCTCGAGGAGCGGACCGGATCGTTCGGCCGCCTGGATACACTGCTCGATGCGGGTGGACCGCTGTCCGTGGGCCAATCGCTCCTCTACCGGCTCAACGCTGCGTGGGAAAGCAGTGGCTCTTTCCGGGACGTGCCTCACAGCCGCCGTGTGTTTGTCGCGCCGGTTCTGACCTGGAGTCCTTCCCGGCAGACGCAGACGACCGCCTATCTGGAATATCTCGATAGCCATGACCCGTCCGACTCTGGCATACCGGTCATCGGCCAGCGGATCCCAACAGTGCCAATCGGCCGCAGCCTCGAGCAGGGAGGTGAGGTCCACACCACCGACCTGCGAATCGGAGCTCGTGGCTCGTACACGTTTCGCGATGGCTGGACGTTGCGTCACCACGTGGATGTGCGTTGGCTACATACGCCCCAAGCGCCCCAGCTCGCCCTGGCCGCGGACGGGCTCGATCCGAGCCAGTGCACTACGAGCCACTGCCCGGTCAGCCGGGTGTTGCTCACAATTCCGGTCTCGCGAGGCTATACCGCGTACGCCTCGGGAGAGATGACTCGTGATTTCCACACCTGGGGAATCGGGCACTCATTGTTGGCCGGTGTGGAGCTCTTTCAAACAGCGTCATACAGCCACCTGGAGCTCGCCGACGATCCCAGCCTGACGACCGACCTGTTCCATCCAACGAGCACCGTCATTCCCGAATCGCTCGCGCGCCAGCCGGATCGGGAGATCTATCGCAATGCGCGCGAACGCTGGGCAGCCGCGTACGTTCAGGATCACGTCTCTTTCGGGAATCGGCTCTACTTCCTCCTCGGTGTGCGGTTTGATAGCGCGTGGGCGAGTGTCGGGCAAATGAGCTCGGGCTCATTCAGCAGTGGCACGATCTTCACACCATTTTTCCTGGAGTCGGGTTTGCAAATCCAGATGGTCAAACATCGCGAGGGACTCGTGTGGCGCCCGGTGCCCTGGTGGAGCTTGTACGCGCTGCATACTGAAAACTTCGGCGCCGCTCCCGGTCTATACGTCGGCGCCAACGGCTACTCGGGTTTGGATATCCCGCCACAATCGGCAACCGAGTGGGAGGCCGGGATGAAGCTCGAGCGCCTGGATGGCCGCTTCGCCGCCACCCTCGCTGCGTTCGACTTGATGAAGGAGAACGTCAGCTCGACGATTCTCGAGCCGGCGTTGGATTCTTCCTGGGGAACTTCGTTCTTCACGGGAACCGTGCGGAACAAGGGGCTGGAGGTGGACCTCCAGGGCGAGATACTTCCACACCTTCAGTGCCTGGCCAACTTCGCTTATCTGGACTCCCGGATCTCCTTCGGTGACGGCTCCTCCCTGAGCACGAGCGGCGACGGCAGCGAGTTCATCGGTCACACGGGAAGTCGATTTTTCGGCGTACCCCACGACGGCGGGAGCGCATGGTGCTCGTACCATTTTTCCAATGGCTTCGCACGGGGGTTGAAGTCAGGTGCCGGCGTGATTGCTCGCGGCAGACGCGCAGGGGACAACGCCAACGATTATGAGCTACCGGGTTTCGCCAAGTGGAGCGCTTTCGCCGCTTATGGATGGCGCGTGGGAGAGACACGGTTGAGCATCCAGCTCAATGTCGACAACCTGTTCAACGCGCGTTATTTCGAGTCGATCAACGGAACACATACAGTGATGCCGGCGTTCCCGCGGCGATGGACAGCGTCGTTGCGCGTCCAATTCTGAACGCCACTGTCCAGTCTCGCGCCCGTCATGCGTCGTATTGAGCATCGGTCAAGATGCATGAAGGAAGACCTCGAGAGTGCGTGGCGTAGTCTGGAAGCTGATCAGCAATCCGCAAAAAAATTTTCCGCTGTTCATTCAGGAGCGATTTCGCAAGTCAGCCCGGATCTTCCAGGACAAGGCCTTCTTTCTGCAGGGCCAGATGGATATCCACCCCAAGGGACATTGGCCCACGCCGATCGTGAAGATCACCGGAGGCTTCTTTCCAAGGGAAGGCCGCGACCACCGGCGCATCTGCAACCTCGAGGCGCACGACAATACCCGGCGGGACATGCTGATTCTTCTGCTGCGCACCGTGCTGGAGCGGCAAGTGCCGGGCGCTTTCGCCGAGCTCGGCGTCTACAAAGGATTGACCGCGCGGCTCATCCATCATTATGCGCCCGAAAGGACCCTACACCTGTTTGACACGTTTGCGGGCTTCACGGAGCGCAGTGCCGTACCGGAGCTGCGCGAGCTGGGCCACACGCCGAAGTTGTTTTCCGATACCTCCCTCGAGCAAGTGCGGCGCTTCATCGGCGCCGGCGCCACGGTCCACTTTCACCAGGGTTTTTTCCCGGAGAGCATCCCGCCAGGGCTAGGCGGTGAGACGTTTGCCTTTGTGCACCTGGATGCGGACCTTTTCGAGCCCACCCTCAACGGACTGCGCTTCTTCTATCCCCGCATGCCCCGGTACGGGTTGCTGGTGATCCATGACTACAACGCGTGGCCGGGGGCGCGCCGGGCGGTCGATGAGTTCTTCGCCGACAAACCGGAGTTGCCGCTTCCCATGCCCGACAAGAGCGGCTCCGCGGTCATCACCAAGTTGTGACCGGACCGTCCAGGCCCTCAGGAAGGCTGCCCGCTCTCGAGGAGCCATTCGCGCCAGATGGCGATGAGGATCGCGAGAATGACCGGGCCGATGAAGAGGCCCACGAGGCCGAAGGCAGCGACACCCCCGATCACACCAAACATGACCAGCAGGAACGGAATGCGGGTCTCCCGGCTGATCACGAACGGTCGGACGATGTTGTCTATCCAACTCACGACGATGGTGCCCCAGATGAGCAGTCCGATCCCCGCCGCCAGGTGTCCGGTGGCGATGAGCCAGAAGCCGATCGAGCCCCATAGGAAGGGCACCGCGAACGGCAACAGGCCGCACACCGTGGTGAGAACGGCCAGAAACACTGGCGCGCCGACGCCGGCGACCCAATAACCGACACCCGCCAGCACGCCCTGGGCCACGGCGGCGAGTACCAGGCCGTAGACGACCGCTTTGACCGTCGGGCCGATTGCCTGGATGTAATTGTGCACACGGGGTCCAAGCACCTGTTCCAACACCCGGGCGAACTGGATGGCGAACCGTTGGCCGTCGCGATACACGAAGAAGAGGCTGAGCACCGCGAAGAACAATTTCACCGTGTTGCGCCCGACGCCTCCCAGGACGCGTGCGATCACGGTGCTCGAGTGCTCCGCCCAATCATGGATCTGGATGCTTAGTGCGCGCGGATCCTCCGCCATGCGGTCCCTGAGGTCCTGGATCTGGTCGCCGATCCATGGGAGCTTCAACACCGCCGGGGGCAGTTGCGAGCCGTTGGCCAACAAGGTGTGCACCGCCTGATAGGCGCGAACAACTTCGACGCGCAGGGTAACGATGAGCCACGCCAGTGGGACGATGACGGCGGCTGTGATCGCAATCGTCATGATGAGCGAGGCGATGATCGCCCGGCCGCGAAAGGCGCGCAGCAGCCACTGATACGCCGGCCAGCTCACGTAAGCGAGGATCGCGGCCCAGACGATCGGCACAATGAACGGGTCCAGGACCTGGAAACCGAGAATCACCAGGATCGCGAGCAACACGACGGTAATGAGCCGCCTGAGCCACGGTGCGGAGACGAAATCTTCCATCAGGTTCTTGTTGGGAGCGTTGAAGTCAGGCATGGAACCGAAGGCTTCAGGCCAGCCCGGCCGTGTCGGATAGGATCATGGTCAGCGCGAGCAGCGTGCACACGACCAGGCTGAGATTGCGTCGTAGGCTCACATAGTCCGCGGGCAGCTCCGCGCCCACGCGGCGATGCTCATAAAGCCAAAACAAGCCGAAGCCGACCACCAGTAGCGCAAGGCCACGCTGTCCGCCGAGCACGCTCGCGGTCGCGCCGAGCAGGGCCGGTATGATGGCGCCGATGATGCGCACCGTCCCCCAGTTCATGCGCCCGGCCAGCGCCAGCCCCCAATGCACGGCCCCGATGAACGCCAGTACCACCGCGCCGTAGGAGATCGATATCCGCTGCGCTAGCTCGCGCGCGCCGTAATCCGGGAGCAGCGTGATCCCGAGCAGGCACAGCACAAATGGCGCCACGCCCGCGTAGCTGACGACCTCCGCGGCTGTGTTGAGACGGGAAGCGGTTCCGCCCTGGATATTCATAGTGCCCGGCATGATGCCAGGCGGGCGCACGGAGGTCACAGGAACTTCTGCTTCAACTGCCGGCTTGGGACGCCTTGCTCTCGTCGCGTAGGCCGCAAATCCGTCCCGCACGCGACCTCTAGCACTCTCGCGGCGACACATCGGCCCTTGACGCCTCTCGATCACGGCAGGCAGGCTTCCTGGCCCCGCCGGCGTGCCCTTCGTTTAGCTTTGCAGACAGGAGCAGATCATGTCGAGTGCGATACCACCGATCGACGTCGAGGCGGGCGAGGCGGCTCGCGCTCGGCAGCTTCAGCTCACCAAGCCGCCGGGCTCGCTGGGTCGCCTCGAGGATCTCGCCTGTTGGTTTGCCGCCCGCTCGAGGACGCCCATTCCGTCCCTGCCCCGCTGCGAGATTTTTGTCTTCGCGGGCGATCATGGTGTCGCCGAAAGAGGTGTTTCCGCCTTTCCGCAATCCGTTACCGCGCAGATGGTGGTCAACTTCGCACGCGGTGGCGCTGCGATCAACGTACTCGCCTCCCTGGCGAATTGCCCCATCGAAGTCGTGGATGTCGGCGTCGCCTCAAACGAGGCGAGCCCCCCAAATGTACGCAAGGAGCGAGTTCGCGCCGGCACTCGTGATCTGGCGACCACCGCCGCCATGACGCCGGAGGAGCTACGCGCGGCCCTGAGCGTCGGCGAGCGTTGCGCACGTGCCGCAATCGAGCGTGGAGCGCAGCTTCTGATTGCCGGAGACATGGGTATTGCCAACAGCACCTCGGCGGCGTGTCTGATCTGTGCCTTTACGGGAGCAACACCCGCGGCGGTTGTGGGGCGCGGCACTGGCGTGGACGACGCGGGTCTCGCACGCAAGCGCGAAGTCGTCGAGATCGCTCTCGAGAGGGTCGCCCAGGAGGGAGGTCGCGACGCACTGCACACGCTCGCCGAGCTCGGTGGTCTGGAGATCGCCGCGATAGCGGGATTTTATCTGGAGGCCGCACGTCAGGGGATTCCCGTTATGTTGGACGGTTATATCTCGACTGCGGCGGCATTGGCGGCGGCTGCGATCGAGCCCGGCGTTGTGGATTGGATGCTGGCCTCGCACCGATCGGCGGAAGCGGGTCACCGATTCGCGCTCGAGAAGCTTGGGCTCCAGCCGCTGTTGGACCTGGGCCTGCGGTTGGGCGAGGGGACCGGGGCGGCGTTGGCGCTGCCCATCGTGCGCGCGGCCCTGGCGTTGCACTCCAGGATGGCCACGTTCGGCGAGGCCGGTGTGTCGGGGTCCACCAACGAGTCGACATGAGCCTGCGCGGGCTGAGACTTGCGATGCAGTTCCTGACCCGAGTGCCCGTCCCAGGCGTGAAGGATTTTTCCTCGCTCGACCTGGCGCGCTCGGCGGCCTGGTTCCCGTTTGTCGGGTTGGTGGTCGGAGGCATCGTTGCCCTCGTGGCGTTCGCGGTTGATCATCGCAGTGCCTCCCTGGCAGCGATCCTGGGAGTGCTCGCCTGGGTCTGGTTGACGGGGGCTCTGCACCTGGACGGACTGGCTGATCTGGCGGATGCGCTCGGGGCGTCGCATCGTGATCCGCAGCGATTCTTGGCGGTGCTCTCCGATCCGCACGTGGGCACTTTCGGCGTCGCCAGCATCGTCTTCGTGTTGCTGTTGAAAGTGGCTGCTCTTGCGCTGTTGCCAATAGAAGCTTTGTTGACTGTACCATTGATCCTCGCGTGGGCGCGGCTCGGAACGCTCGCCTGGGGGCGCTGGCTGCAGCCGCTCAAGTCGGGTCAGGGCGAGCGCTTTGCGTGGCAGATCTCGGGCGCTGGGATCTTGTTCTGGGGGCTGACCTTGTTGGCCGCCAGCATTGCCGTGGCGCCGGCACTGTGCGCGGCGCCGGTCATGATTGCCGCTTGGGGCGCTTGGCTCAAGGCGCGCCTCGGCGGCATGACGGGTGACTGTCTCGGCGCGGGGGTGGAGGTGACCGAAGCGGCGCTGTTGGTGTTGGTGGCGCTTACTTCAGGCGCAACGCCAAGCCCGCACTGACCAGGAAGACCGAATCGCACGCGGCGGCGGCGAGTTGGTTCAAGCGGCCTTGCTCATCCCGGAACAGTCGCGCCGCCGCGTTTTCCGGCACGAGACTCGTGCCGACTTCATTGCTCACCACGATGACTTCGCACCGGATGGCGGTCAGCGCCGCGATGAATGCATCGCGCTGGGCCAGCCAGCCGGGTAGGTCGGGTTGCACTGCCGCTTCTTGCAGGCCGGCTGGCGGCGGTGGCCACAGGCAGTTGGCCGTCCAGAGCGTCAGGCAGTCGATCAACAACAAGTCGCCGGTGCGACTCTCCTCTTGCAGCGCTGTTGCAAGCCGCACGGGTTCCTCGCGCACCCGCCAATGGGCGGGCCGCTCGCGACGGTGAGCGTCGATCCGCGCGGTCATCTCTTCGTCAGAAGGCGTCGCGGTCACAATACAACACACGGTCTTCGAGCGCTCCGCGGCCCAGCGCGCCGCCAGCGAGCTCTTCCCTGAGCGCGCTCCGCCTATGACGAATGTTCTCATGGTGTACTGGATGCGAATTTCACGACGTGCTTTGCGACCGACGTGGGGTCCTCATGGTGCATCATGTGCCCTGTGTCCGGGATCGTCACGATGTGTATGCGCTTGAACAGCGCGTGCCAATCCTCGTTGGTCATGGTAGGCAGGTCTCGCTTGCGGATATCCGACAACTCGCCCAGCACCAACAACATCGGCGCCTCCAGGCGGGTCCAACAGGCTTCCGCTTCCTCGCGACGATAGAGAATGGGATTCACCAGTCGATGCCGGGGATCGAAACGCAGCCGGACCTCGCTACCCTCAGGCGCGACGGGTCGGCTCCAGGCCTGGGCGAGAAACTCGGAAGTCGGTCGTGTCAGGCGCGGATTGCGCATCCTCAGAATCGAGGCCAACTCACCCACTGACGCGTAGCGGCCCTCTTTGAACGGATCGCGAAGCTCGTCGAGCCACTTCGCATAGCGTTGGGGCGCCTCGTCCGGTCGCGTCCGCGCCAGCCCAAGCCCCTCCAGGTTCACGAGCCACCGCAGGCGTTGCGTGCGGACGCCACCGTAGATTTTTGCTACGTTGGCGCCCATGCTGTGACCGATCACTCTCGCGCGGCTTTGCGGCACGAGCGTGTCCAGCAGAACGTCAAGATCCGCGAAATAGTCCGGAAACCAATATCCCCCGGGCGCCCACTCGCTGTCTCCGAACCCGCGCCAGTCGGGGGCGACCAAGGTCCAGTCATCCGGCAGGCAATCCACCAGAAACTGCCAGGTCGCGCCGCTGTCCAGAAATCCGTGCAGCAGCACCACGGGGTCGCTGGTGCGCTCGCCCCACCACGTGAGCCTGTACCGCAGCCCACGAACGTCGATATCCTCCTGCCACGGCACGCGGCGGGGCTCATAACTCATCGTACTTTCTCTCGCCGGAAGTCATAATCGGAAATGGGCCACGGCGTGAGCCGGAGCGCCTTCAGGGAGCCACATGAACGAGTCGAAACCGTCACCTGGATCGGCCACCACTCCAACCCAGGAAGAGCGTACCTGGGCGATGATCGCGCACCTGTCCGCGTTCGCTGTCTTCGTGTTTCCCCTCGCGGGCAACATTCTGGCGCCGCTCATCGTCTGGGTCGCCCGACGCGATACTTCCGCGTTCGTGGACGCGGAAGCGAAGGAAGCGTTGAATTTCAACATCTCGGTGTCACTGGGTTGGGTCGTCTGCGGACTGCTGACCTTCGTCCTGGTGGGGATTCCCTTGGGCGTCATCCTGTTCCTGGGTTGGCTGATCATGACCATCCTTGCCGCGGTGAAGGCCTCGGAGGGTGTTGGTTACCGCTACCCCTTCTCGCTGCGGTTGGTGAAATAACTGCCATCGCTTCGCCTTTACTGGATCGGCAGACCCAACGCCAGCTCGCGGACGTAGCGGACCGGCGGTGAGCCGAAGGCCAGTACGGTGTCGTGGTAGCGCTTCAGGGTGAACGTCTTGCCCCATTTCTTGCGGATCTCTTCGCGCAACGCAAGGTGCTCCTGCACTCCGACGAAGTAGGTGGGTAACTGCGCCGCCGTGAGCTGCGCCCTCACCCACTTGGCGTCCGCCTCGCTTTCCTGCTGGAAAGTGTCATGGATCATCAGACGCATGGCCGCCTCCTTCGACATGCCCTCGACGTGTACCCCCTGGTCAAGAATGGCGTTGCCGATGACGCGCAAGTACCACTTCAGTTGAATGAGGCGCATGAGCGGATCGCCACCGAGGAACCCTTGCTCAACCATCATGCGCTCGGCGTAGACGGCCCAACCTTCGATGAAGGCTCCCGAGGACAGCACCGCTCGCAGGGGCGAGTGATAGCGGTTCGCATGCATCAGCTGCAGATAATGGCCCGGCATCGCCTCGTGGATCGTCAGGTCATCGATCGATCGCGTGTTGTATTCCCGCAGGAAGGATTTGACTTGCGCGTCCGTCCAGTCGTCGGGGATCGGCGAGATGACGTAAAAGCTCTTCTGGCCTTGGTCCAAGGGTCCTGGAGAGTCGCAATACGCCAGCGCCACGCCCCGCTGAAACTCGGGCATGGGAATGATGTCCAGCGGGTCGTCGTAGACCGTCACGAGATCGTGAGCGCGTGTGAATGCGGTCGTCTCGGTGAATGCGCGGCGGGCCGTTTCGAAAACCTGGTCGCGTGGTGGTTGGTCGGCGTAGGCCAACTCCAACGCCGCTGCTATGGCGGCCTGTTGTTCATCCGGGCTCGGGTTGGCGGGCAACGGTGGGGCGTCAGGGCGCTTTTGCAGCACCGTCCGCGCAATGTTGTACATCTCCATGCGCGTGCGGATGAGCTCGGATTGCGCGCGCGTACGGATCTCCTGGCGAGTCAGAGGCGAGTCGAGCGCGAAGCGCAGCTTCATGTCGTAGAGTGTGGCGCCGAGGCGGAAGTCGCCGTTGGCTTCCGGCAGCAGTTTCTTCTCGAGCCAGATCTGGTGTTGGGCGACGGCCGTGCGAGCGCGCGCGATAGTGGTCTTCAAGCTCGCCTGGTCCGCGTCCGGCAGCGCCGCGAGCTGCGGAATCACGAGCTGATCGATGAGCGACAGCACGCCCGAATTTTGCTTGAGGGCGGTCTCGGCATGGATCTTCGGGACTCGCGCGGGGACCAGAGATTCGCGGACCTGCGCGAGAAAGCGGGGTAGACTGGCAAGTCGTGCTCCGACGTTGCGCAGTCGGTCCGGCAATGGAGCGAAGTCACGCGCCATCAGCAGGTAGACGCTGTTGCCGGCGAGCTCCGTGTAGAGGAGCGGGTTCCAGCGCCACTCGGCGAGTTGTTCGATACGCCAGATTTGATACTCGAGCTCGTTCGTCAACAATTGCGCGTCCACCTGGTTCGCGCGTGAGAGCTGCGCAGTGTCGATGGCTTGCAATGGGAGCAGCAACTCGTGCGCGAGAGTTGCGCGTCGGTCATAGCCCGCGGAGCTCACGTCGTCCAGCTCGCCGTCGAAGCGATGGTCGCCCAGTGAAGTTGCGTTCACCGGCGTGAGCGCCATCATCTCGTTGAGGTAGCGTTGAGAGATTGTCTCGAACGTGACGTCGGCTTCCGTGGGGGTTCGTGGTGGCGCGGGAGTCGTCGGGGGAGTTTGTGTTGTCTGACATCCGGTAATTCCGGTGGCCAGGACCGTGACAAGGGCGGCGACAACGCAAATGCTTCTGTTCATTACATCCGATCCCTGCTGGGTCGAACGGCATGACGCTCGCATGCGCGACAAGCCCAACTTTTGAAGGCGAAGAAGGATATCCCAGTCGGCGAATCCGTCCTACTGTATGGTCCGCCATCAGCACGCGGCTGCGTCCCCTCGCCGTCTGCTAAGCTGTGCGCATCAATGTCGAACCCTCTCGCGATCCTGCGTTACCGCGGCTACGCGGCATACGCAGCGGCCAGATTTTGCACGACCCTGTGCTGGCAGATGCTCAGCGTCGCTGTCGGCTGGCAGGTCTACGCGCTCACGCACAATCCGCTGGATCTTGGATATCTGGGTCTGGCGCAATTCCTGCCGTTCGTGTTTCTCGTGCTGCCGGGCGGATTCGTTGCCGACCACACCGACCGCCGGCTCGTTTTGATGACTTCTTACGCCGGTTCGGCAGTTTGCGCGGGCGTTCTGGCGTGGCTCTCGTTGCAAGGCTCGCGCAGTGTCTGGCCCATATTTGCGGTCATGACAGTCTACGGGGCCGGGCGCGCCTTCTGGATGCCCGCGAGTCAAGCCATGACGCCCAACCTGGTCCCCGTCGAAGCGTTTCCCAGTGCTGTCGCGCTCAACTCGATGCTGTTCGAGGCCGGGGTCATCGTGGGACCTGCCCTGGGAGGCGTGCTCTACCTGATCGGTCCCTCTGTGACCTATTGCGCGGTCGCCGGGATGCTGCTGATCTCGTTGCTGCTGATCTCGACCATCCGGCCGGTGCGGGCGCGCGCGGCGGCCGACGGCTCGCAAACGGCCCGCCTGCTCGAAGGATTGCGCTATGTGCTGCACAGGCGTGCATTGCTTGGCGCGATCACGCTGGACCTGTTTGGCGTGTTGTTCGGGGGCGCCACCGCCTTGCTCCCGGCATACGCGCGCGACGTGTTGCACGTCGGCCCGGCGGGGTTGGGTCTGTTGCGAACGGCGACCGGAGTGGGCGCCACTGTAACGGCGATCACGCTCGTGCTGGTCCCGATCGAGCGCCACGTCGGGCGTTGGATGTACGCCGGCGTCGCATTGTTTGGGCTTGCGACCGTTGTTTTCGGGTTGTCGAGCAGCTTCGCGGTTTCATTTACGGCCCTCGTGTTGCTCGGTGTTGGGGACATGGTCAGTGTCTACATCAGGCACGTGCTGATCCAGGTCGAGACGCCCGACGCGATCCGCGGTCGGGTGAGCGCGGTGGGCTCGATGTTCGTAGGCGCCTCCAACGAGCTCGGTGAGTTCGAGTCCGGGCTCACGGCGCGTTGGTTTGGCCTGGTCCCAGCCGTGGTCCTCGGCGGCGTGCTGACGCTGGTCGTGGTGGGCTCCTATTTGAAGCTGTTCCCCGAGCTGCGGCTGATGGATCGCTTCAGGCGCAAAGGCGCCGCGTGAGCGCGTCGCCGCGACCGATCGCAGAGTGCTTCCCCGTGCTACTTCGATCCAGCGCGGATTCGGCCACGGCGACGCTTTACTGTCCGACCTGTATGGGCGTACAGTACCACAATGAGCCGCATTATTCTAGGAAGAAAAGCCCTCAAGGGCAGGGGAACCCTCTCGAACCCGCCGGGCCGCTTCGAGCGTCACGATTTCGAAGAGGTCCATGACGGCTGGTACGAGGAGGACCAACCTGACACCATCGCCACGACGGTGGAGCCCGATCGCGCGCGCGGCATCATAACAACCAACGACTCGCCAGATATTCCCTTCGAGCGATCCATCAATCCTTATAGGGGATGCGAACATGGTTGCCCCTACTGCGCAGGGGGTGAGACACCCATTCTGATGGCAGATGGTAGCACGCAACTTCTGGAGAAGATTCGCGCTGGTGACTCGGTTTACGGCACGGTTCGAGACGGTTGGTATCGACGCTATGTAAAGACGCACGTTCTTGCGCACTGGAGCGTTATCAAGCGCGCATATCGTATCACACTCGAAGACGGCACTGAGCTGATCGCCAGTGGGGATCACCGATTCCTGACCGAGCGCGGCTGGAAATTCGTCACTGATGCCGAGCGGGGAAAGACGCAAAGGCCGCACCTTACAATCAACAACAAGCTCATGGGAGTCGGTGCGTTCGCCGCGGCGCCTTGGAAGAATGAGGATTATCGGCGCGGTTATCTTTGTGGTCTCGTGCGTGGCGACGGGACGATTGGTGAATACCTGCAGTTCTATCCAAACGGAAATTGGGGCGAGCGCTTCCATTTCCGGTTGGCTTTATGCGACACCGAGGCATTGGATCGTGCCCAAAACTGGCTGAACCAGGAGTCAGCGGAGACCCAGCGGTTCGCGTTTGGCGCTCCATCGGGGACGCCCATGCAAGCAATCCGTGCCAGTTCGCGGTCGAATGTCGGGCGCGTTCGCGAGGTGATCGCCTGGCCCGAGCTGGTGTCGCGCTCATGGCGTATTGGCTTCCTTGCAGGCATTTTCGACGCGGAGGGCAGTTATAGCTGTGGGGTTCTGCGGATCTCAAACTCCGACCTCGACATCATACGCTGGATTCGCGAATCGTTGCGCGCGCTCGGCTTCGAATACGTCGTTGAGCCAGGAAGCCTCGGGGTCAACAAGTCGATCCTCGTCGTTCGCCTGCTCGGGGGATTGCGGGAGACCTTGCGATTCTTCCACACCGTGGACCCCGCGATCTCGCGCAAGCGCGACATCTGCGGGCAGGCCGTGAAAAGTGAGGCCAGGCTGAGTGTCGTTTCAATAAAGCCGATACGCGGTGCGATGCGGCTGTATGACATCACGACTGGCACCGGGGATTTCATCGCGAATGGAGTGGTGAGCCACAACTGCTACGCCCGGCCGAGTCATGCGTACATGGGATTGTCGGCGGGCATCGACTTCGAGACGAAGCTGTTCTACAAGGCCGATGCGGCCAGGGTGTTGGAAGAGGAGCTGGCGCGACCGGGTTATGTGTGCAAGCCGATCACGATCGGGGCCAACACGGACCCGTACCAGCCGGTCGAGCGGGAGATGAAGGTAACCCGTTCGATTCTCGAAGTGCTGGCCCGCACTCATCACCCGGCCTCGATCATTACGAAGAGCGCGTTGGTGCTGCGCGACCTGGACCTGTTGACGGACATGGCGCGTGACGGGCTCATGAGTGTGGCCCTCAGCATCACCAGCTTGAGCCCGCAGACCAAGCGCGTGCTCGAGCCGAGAACGGCCTCTCCGCAGGCGCGCCTGCGAGCATTGCGGGAGTTGAATGCGGCCGGTGTGCCGACCGGCGTGATGGTCGCGCCCATCATTCCCGCGATCACCGATCACGAGATGGAGGCGATCCTCGAAGCCGCGGTCGCTGGCGGCGCGCGCTGGGCCGGGTACACCGTCGTGAGACTGCCCTACGAGATCAAGGACCTGTTTCGCGACTGGCTGGCGGAGCACTTCCCGGATCGCGCCGTCCATGTGATGTCCCTGATTCGCGATATGCGTGGCGGGCGCGACTACGATTCCACTTTTGGCGATCGGATGCGCGGCACGGGCCCGATCGCCGAGCTGCTGCGCAACCGATTCAAGATCGCCTGCAAGCGTCTCGGCCTGAATTCCGGTAGCCGCGAGATGCCCCAGCAGACCCGGCTCTTCCGCCCGCCGCAGCCTGCAGGCTCGCAGCTTTCATTGGGGTTCTAGGGTCTCCCCTCGAGCCGCGAGCTTGCGGTAGCGGGTATGCGGCCGATGCTGGGCTTCTGACGCTGTTGCTGGACGCATTTCCCACACGCAATCCTAGCTCCGGTTTCACCGTGGTGAACCGTGCGCAAGAGTCGCACGCCTACTGACACACAACATTCAACGCCACATCAATTTGTGAACTGGAGATGCTCGTGCGTGAGTTCGTACCGCAGGTACTGGCTGCAGGCCTGGATTTCTCCCGACTCCAGCGAGTCAACACCAAATTTCACACCAGCCGGGGTGCGGCGCGTCGGCGCGAGTCCGATGTCATTTGGAGATTGCCGACGCGCGAAGGCACCGACATCTATCTTTTGATCGAATTCCAACGCGAAAGCGACTGGTGGATGGCGGTGCGCACACAGGTCTACCAAGGCCTGTTGTGGCAGCAGATCATCGAAGAACAGAGCCTCAAAGCCGGCGCGCGCTTACCGTCGCTTCTGTTGTTGGTACTTCACAACGGGCTGACGCGGTGGACGGCGCCAACTGGGGTCGGAGAGCTCATTGCGCTATCGCGAGAGTCGATCCTGTGGTCTTGGCAGCCCCAGGTCCGGTACCATGTCTTGGACATGGGCGCTTTGCCCGGGGATGATCTGGTGCGGCGCGACAGTCTTGCAGCACTGCTGTTTCGACTGGAGCGCCCGCTGGAGACCGGGGAGGCCAAAGGACTGCTGGCCGAAGTGAAAGGCTGGTTCCGGCGGCATCCGGACCAGGGGCGGCTGCGACAATTGTTTGCCGAGTTGGTTCGCCAGGCATTGAAGGGGCTTGGAATCAAGTTACCCATGTACAACAACTTTCTGGAGACGAAGATGGAGTCCAACTTCGCGAGAATAGGGGAAATCTGGAAACAACAAGCCCTCGCTGAGGGAAGGGCTGAGGGTTTGGCCCAGGGCATGGCTAAAGGCAGGGCCGAGG
>CAYNTW010000063.1:0-23626 GCA_964400085.1 uncultured Steroidobacteraceae bacterium
TCAACTGGCTGTTCACCATGTATCGCGGGCGCATCCGCTTCGAGCTGCCGATGCTGTGGACCCTCGGTTTCATGATCACTTTCGTGATTGGTGGCATGACCGGTGTGCTGTTGGCGGTGCCTCCGGCCGATTTCGTACTTCACAACAGCCTGTTCCTGGTCGCGCACTTCCACAACGTCATCATCGGCGGCGTGGTGTTCGGTATGTTCGCCGGAATCAACTACTGGTTCCCGAAGGCGTTCGGCTATCGGCTCGATCCTTTCTGGGGCAAGTGCTCCTTCTGGTTCTGGACCATCGGCTTCTACTTCGCCTTCATGCCGCTCTATGTGCTCGGCCTGATGGGAGTCACGCGCCGCCTGAGCCATTTCGAGGACCCAACGCTGCAGATCTGGTTCGAGATCGCCGCGTTCGGCGCCGTCCTCATTTTGCTCGGCATCGGATCGCTCATCGTGCAGTTGGTCGTGAGCTATCTGCGCCGGGAGTCGTTGCGTGATACCACCGGCGACCCATGGGATGGGCGGACGCTGGAGTGGTCGACCTCGTCACCGCCGCCCGTTTATAACTTCGCCTTCACGCCACGGGTGTATGACAACGACACCTGGGCGGATATGAAGAAGAGCCACTATCGCAGGCCGCGCGAGGGCTTCATTCCTATCCACATGCCGAAGAACACGGGCGCGGGGTTTATCATCGCGGCTTTGTGCGCGGCGTGTGGGTTTGCCCTGATCTGGCACATGTGGCTGCCGGCGGCGGTCTCATTCGTCGCGATGCTCATCGCTACCATCGTTCACACGTTCAACTACGATCGGGACTTCCACATTCCGGCGCAAGAAGTCGCCCGTGTCGAGAGCGCTCGCACGCGGCTGTTGGCGGCTGCTCATGTCTGAAACCATCGCAAGAGTGATTCCGCCAAGCGCCCGGCCCGCGGCCGCCGCGGCGGAGATCGACGCGAGCTCGCGGTTCTATCTGGCCCACGAGCACCACCCGGAAAACGGCACGCTGCTCGGGTTCTGGATCTACCTGATGAGCGATTGCCTGGTGTTCGCCTGCCTGTTCGCCATGTACGGCGTACTGGGGCGCAACTACGCGGGCGGTCCCACCGGTGCTGAGCTGTTCGATCTGCCGCTGGTGGCTGTCAACACCTCGTTACTGCTCCTGTCATCCATCACCTATGGTTTTGCGATGTTGGAGATGCAAAGGGGCAGGTTGCGAGGCACGGTCGCTTGGCTCTTGATTACTGGCGCCTTCGGTGCTGGGTTCATTGCAATCGAGCTTCACGAGTTCGCCCATCTCATACGCGAGGGAGCGGGGCCGCAGCGTAGCGCGTTTCTTTCTTCCTTCTTCACGCTGGTGGGTACGCATGGCTTGCACGTGACGTTCGGTCTCGTCTGGTTGGTTACGTTGGTGGCACAGATCGCGCGACGCGGGCTCATCGAGGCGAATCGTCGTAGGCTGATGTGCCTCTCCATGTTCTGGCACTTTCTCGACGTGGTCTGGATCGGCGTGTTTACTTTCGTTTATCTGATGGGGGTCTTGCCGTGAGCGAGTACGTGGCTACCGCGGAGCACGGTCACACTGACGGGCACGGCTCTCATGAAGGACATGCCAGCCATGGCAGCCTCAAGGGCTATCTGACCGGCTTTGGACTGTCGATCCTGTTGACGGCCATTCCGTTCTGGCTGGTCATGGGCAAGGTCTTCGAGCGCCCGGGCGCCACGGCGGCCGTCCTGCTCGGCTTCGCAGCCGTGCAGATCGTGGTTCACATGGTGTACTTTCTCCATATGAACGCAAAGTCCGAGGGCGGTTGGACGCTGCTGGCCTTGATCTTCACCCTCATTCTGGTGGTGATCGCGCTCAGTGGCTCTCTTTGGGTGATGTATCACCTGAATGAGAACATGATGCCCGCTTCGATGCCGGACATGCGTAACATGCCTTGATCCCTCCGCAGCCACCGATCGCGCCGCGCCCGAGGCCGCGTTCGCCCCTGGCGCTGTTCGCATTGTTGGCCGCCGCGCTGGTCCTCTTCAGCGCCTTCGTAGCCCTGGGCACCTGGCAGATCTATCGTCGCAGTTGGAAGCTCGATCTCATCGCCCGCGTGAATCAGCGCGTGCACGCGCCCCCTGTACCCGCTCCACGAGAGCCCGAGTGGCCGGGACTCACCGCCGCCAATAGCGAATACCGCCATGTGCGCGTCAGCGGTATTTTCCTGAACGATCGGGAGACCTTGGTGCAGGCGACCACCGAGCTGGGCGCCGGATATTGGGTGCTCACTCCGCTGCGCGTGAGCGACGGCACCGTTGTTTTGGTCAATCGCGGGTTCGTCCCGCCCGAGCACCGCGACCGAGCCGCCCACGGCGCTGCCGAGCCGACCACGCCAGCCGCGGTCACGGGGCTGCTCCGTATGACAGAGCCGGGCGGAGCTTTTCTGCGCCACAACGATCCCGGCACGGATCGATGGTATTCGCGAGACGTGCAGGCTATCGCGACCGCCCGTGGGCTGAGCCACGTCGCTCCTTATTTTATAGATGCCGAGGGCGCCAGCGCGCCAAGCAAGATCGCCGCAGCCCCCAACGCCGCACCAGTCGCCGGCCTCACCGTCATCGCCTTTCACAACAGCCATCTGGTCTACGTCATTACCTGGTATACGCTGGCGGTCATGGTTATCGTGGGAATGTGGATCCTGATTCGCGAGGAACGTCGGCTGCGCCGCCGCGCGAGCGCCGCGGGTGGCCTGCCTTGACTCAGAAGGCGGCGGTTGCGACGCGCGAACTGGGCCCGGTCGCGACATTGGCGGGGATCAGTGAAGCCGCGACCGAGGGCGCGATGTTTGACGACCCCTCCGGTCGCGAGAACATGCAGCAGCTCATCCAGCTCCGCTGGATTGCCGTGTTCGGCCAGGTGATCACCATCGCGGTCGTAAACTTCGGGCTGCGCATTCAACTGCCACTGCATGACATGTCGGTGGTGTTGCTGTGCCTCATTGCCTTCAACGCGGCGAGCCTGCTGCGCTTGCGCTTCTCCAGCGAAGTCACCAACAGCATGTTGTTCGTCTCGCTGTTGGTCGATGTGACGACCCTGACCGCGCAGCTCTATCTGAGCGGCGGGACCACCAACCCGTTTGCCTTTCTCTACCTGCTCCAGGTGATCCTCGGGGCCGTGCTGTTGAGATCCTGGTCCGTCTGGACCATCGTCGTCATCACGAGCCTCTGCCTGGCTGGCCTGACCGTGTTCTACCGACCGCTCGCCTTTGCCCCGGCGGAGTACGGGCGTCTGTCTGGTCCGTACATTCAGGGCCTGCTGCTGTGTTTCGCACTCAACGCGGCGCTCTTGGTGATCTTCATCACCCGCATCAACCGTAACCTACGAGCGCGCGACGCCCGGTTGGCCTACCTGCGCGAGCGGGCCGCGGAAGAGGAGCATATCGTGCGAATGGGCCTGCTGGCTTCTGGCGCGGCGCACGAGTTGGGTACACCTCTGTCCACCTTGTCCGTGATTCTCGGCGATTGGCGCCGCATGCCGCAATTCAATCAGAGTCCGGAGATTCTGCAGGAGATCGACGAGATGCAGGCGCAAGTCACTCGTTGCAAAGGCATCGTCAGCGGTATTCTGCTCTCAGCCGGAGAAGCACGGGGCGAGTCTCCAGTGGAGACGACAGTGCGGACATTCCTGGACGAGTTGGTCGCCGAGTGGCGCGCGACCCGTGCCGTGGAACAGCTGACGTACGAGAATCGGTTCGGCGCGGATGTGACCATCGTTTCCGACTCGGCGCTCAAACAGATGATTTGCAATGTGCTCGACAATGCCCTCGAGGCGTCTCCGAAATGGATTGGCTTGGAGGTGGCGCACGAGGGCGATCTGCTCATCCTGGTGATCAGGGACGCTGGCCCCGGCTTCGCGCCCGAGATGCTGGCGCAGCTTGGCAAGCCTTATCAGTCCACCAAGGGACGCCCGGGCGCCGGATTGGGCCTGTTCCTGGTTGCCAACGTGGCCCGGACGCTGGGGGGCAGTGTCGTCGCCCAGAATCGTCCGGAAGGAGGAGCGATGGTTACATTGACATTGCCGCTTTCCGCCCTCACGTTCGATGAAGAGAGCATCACCGATGGAGGCTGACCGCTTGCTGCTCATCGTCGAGGACGATGCGGCGTTTGCCCGCACGTTGAGTCGCTCCTTCGAGCGCCGCGGTTATACCGTGCTCCTGGCCACCAGCCTCGACGAAGTCAACAATCTCCTACAGACGCACACACCCGACTATGCCGTCGTGGATCTAAAGCTCTCAGGCAACGCTTCGGGGCTGGCTTGTGTGAAGAGGCTACACGAGCACGATCAAGACACGCTGATCGTGGTACTGACCGGCTTTGCGAGCATTGCCACGGCGGTCGAGGCTATCAAGCTAGGCGCCTGCCACTACCTCGCCAAACCATCCAACACGGACGATATCGAGGCGGCATTTGGTCGTGCGGAAGGGAATGCGGAAGTCGGCCTCACCGAGCGACCCACGTCCATCAAGACGCTGGAGTGGGAAAGAATCCACGAAACACTCGCAGCGACGGGATTCAACATTTCGGAGACGGCTAGACGCCTGGGGATGCACCGACGCACGTTGGCGCGCAAGCTGGGGAAGCAGAGGATCAAGTAGCAGCGCGGCTGTTGGGTCCGCCGGGAGCACCCGACGGACCCAACTTCCCGCTTCTTGTTGTTATTTTATCGTATAGCTATACGGAAGCGCGATCACCTCGTCACCGGTGAGTTGCTGGTATGGCGGGAGCCCGTTCACCAGCGTGTCGATGTAGAGGGTTCCGTGCACTTCCGTGCCTGACTTGCCGGCCGGCGTGATGGTGACCGGGATGGTCACCGTCTGGCCCGGATTGACCAGGACCGCAGTGAACGTGTTCAACGTGTTCGCATCCACCGCGGTGAGCCAGAGGTCGCCGCCGGGGGTGGTCACGGTGGTGTCGAATGCCCTCGTGGTCGCCGCCAAAGTCATGTTCACCAGCCCTGGGGTCGCCGGATGCGAGTAAGGTCCGAACTCCGAAGGCATACCGAACCAGACACCCTGTTGCACCCGGTTTCCGGCGGGCGCGTAGGAGCCACTCGCACGGTCGGGGTTGAACAGAGTCGGAACCCCGACGAGGTCTGGGTCACCTTGGTTGGGGCCGTAGTCGAACACGATCGGCAACGTGGCGGTCGCTACCGCGTGCACTCCCGAGGTTTCCGTCGGCACCAACCACGCCGGCCCGCCCCCCGTCAGCGGTAGAGCATAACCGGCGCTGGTGGACGGTGGGTCGATGTTCGCCAAGCTGATGTTGGTCACAGAGCGCAGCCTCGCGTCGACGAAGACCGCCTGTTGCGAGATCCCGTAGTTGGTGACTTTGACGGGCAGGGTCAGCGCCACGCCCGCGGGCAGCGCAGTCTGAGTGCTGTTCGGCAACTGGGCGGACACCGCGATGTCCGTATCATCCAAGCTCACGTTGCCGCTGAAGGGTTGCGAGATCTCGTTCCCCGCCACCGGGCTGGCGAAATCCACGATCAAGGTCCACGTGCCCGGGGTCGGGTTGAGCGTATAGGCCGTGGAATTCCTCGACCCCGTGGTCAGGTTGTTCTGTCCAAAGCCCAGCGCCGTCCCATCGGGCGCGATCAAGTAGGTGCCGACCGGATCGGTGGGATCGTTCGTGAGCGACACGTTGGCCGTGATGCTCTTGTGACCAGGGGGTACGTTGAACTCGAAGTAGTTGACCTGACCCTGGCCCGGGGGGCGACCGTTACCGCCGGTCAGAGTCCCCTTGAACCCGCCGCCGTGCGCGAGGTCCAGCATGCTACGCAACGTCACCGGGATCGAGTTGCTCTCCTTCCCCAGGAACGGGTCGACACCGCCGCCCGTCGAGGTCAGTACGATCGAGCCGGAGGAATCACCTGGATCCCAGGGAGTCGTCGCGCTCACATGGAGAGTCTGACTTTGGCCGGCGGCGAGGGTGAGTGCACCTGGCCAGACCGACGCGAACGGCACGAACTTTTGTGTGGACACTTGCCACGGAATCACGCCATTCGTACCGCCGACGGCAGCGATGTCGCCGAAGATCACCCCCGTCCAGGTCCCAGCGGCCGGGGCGCGGACGTCGACGCTACCGTAGTTTCCCACGCCCTGCGGCAATGAGTGAGCGGCAAAGCGGCCCAGCGGGTCCACCAGGATCAATCGCACTCGCGCGTTGTTGTTCGACCCTGCCTTGGCCGGATAGGCGATCTGGGCAAAGAGGCGGTCCTGGCCCGAAGGGACATGGAACGTGAACACGCCATAGTTGTTCTGCAGACCCTGGTAGTTGGCGAACTGCGGGCTCTTGCCGTCCGTCAAGGTAACCGAGCCTTTCTGCACGTTCTGATCGGGGCCGAGCGTGCGACCGGCCGCAGTGACGACCTGGGTCGACGTGCCGGTGTTGGTCACCGTAACGTCCCAGCTCTGCGTGGTCCCGGGCAGCGCCACCGCGTTGAGCTGCGTCTTCGAGAAGAGCAGCGATTCACCAACCGGGGTGCCGCCGTTGATCGATTGCGCGAGCAACACCGCCTTGTAGCTATTCAGGAGCCCGGAGCCTTGCTCGGCAGCGGGCACGCCGAGATCGGTTGCCGTACTGGTGAGGATCTGTTTCACCAGGGCGGGTGACGGGGAGGACCCATGGTGGGCCTTGCGATACGCTTCAATGACGAGCGCCGCGGCGCCGGAGGTCAGCGGCGCCGACTCACTGGTGCCCCCGGCTTCCTCCACGTTCGAGGGCACGCCGAGGAAGTTGGTGCAACCGGTGAAGAGCGGGCTCGCATCGCACGAGGA
This sequence comes from uncultured Steroidobacteraceae bacterium, assembly GCA_964400085.1. Taxonomy (GTDB): domain Bacteria; phylum Pseudomonadota; class Gammaproteobacteria; order Steroidobacterales; family Steroidobacteraceae; genus 13-2-20CM-66-19. The sequence continues at coordinate 6,818 of CAYNTW010000063.1, forward strand.
GAAACCCAGGTCGCCTGGGGCGACCAGGTCGATCGTGGTGCCGGTCTCACTGTAGCCGCTGGAGCTCAGGGAGCTGATGTTGTCGTTCAGCCAACCGGTCGTCGCGAAGTAGCGCGCCGCCGCATAGTTGGTTTGCGCGTAGAAGCGGAACGCCGTCGAGCCGCCGACGCCAATGACGTTCGGGTCCGTCGCCGGGGAGCCGGTGGTGTTGGTATAGCCCGCATCGCCGCTGGAGACCACGACCGTGACACCGGCTTTGACCGCCGCCTCGTTGAAGAGCTTGGTCGCATCCAGCGAGGTGACGTCGGGGAAGGGGTTCGAGCCGAAGGATTCATTGATCACGTCGACATGATCGACGAACACGGCGTAGTCGATCGCTTCCAGGAAGTTCGACTCGGTGGTGTCCTCGTTCGTGCCGAAGACGTTCAGACCTACGATCGAAGCCCCCGGAGCCATTCCCTCGATCCGGATGTTGCACGCGCCCGGATCGGGCTGCGCGCTGAACCCGTTGACGTTGTAGACCACCAGTCCCTGGCCCGCGATCGAGTTCGCATCCAGGAAGGCCTCGTCGCCCGTGGTGCGCTGCCCCGGCCCGTCGCCCGAGAAATCCTGGTAGTCGATGAAAGCCGACTTGCCGTTCTTGCGAATGAAGTTGATGTTGTTCGGATCGACGCCGTCGGCGATGTAAGCGACCTTCACTCCGGCGCCGGTAAAGCCCAACGCGCGTGCGGTCTTCGCCTGTGGATCGTCCGAAGCGGTGTTCGTCGTTTGCAGCGCCTCGGGATCGAGGAGCACTTTGCCGTTCGCTCCGCAAGCGCCAGGAATGACGTGCGGCAGGAGAGAGGTACTCAGGGCGGCAGTGGCATCGGGCGTCTGAGTCTTGGCGCGATGGATCACCACATCGGGCACCACCATCGCGACGGAGGGATTACTCTTCAGGCGCGCGATCTCGGCGTCGGTAACCTCGGCCGCCAGCGAGTTCACGGTCTTGAATTGCTTGATGCGCTTCGAGGTGAGCTGGCTGATCTCGCCCGTCACGGGCGCCTGGTCGTACAGCGCATCCGAGCCGGTGAGCCTGTTCTTCATGATGACGATCACTGGATGCGTGTTTCCAGTGGACAGTTGCTGGACTTCCGCCATCGACAACGGGGCGGCGAGAGCTCCGCCCGAAAGGAGGACCGAGAGAGCGGCAGCGCCGCCCCCAAGCACATTCGCGGGTTTCATGGACTTCCTTCCCTAATGGTTCTGATTGGACTTTTTGAACGCGGCTAAACGTACGCCTGCTACAAATCGTTCGTCAACGCTACCACTGAAATAAAGTCTGACCCGCGCGCAGCTTGCCTCGATTTCGCGTCGGATGAGTTACAGTCAAGCTTTTAGAGGTGTAAAGTATCCCGACTATGAGCACCTTCGATCTGACACCCCCAACCGCTGCACAGCGTCGCGAGATCACGGCAGGATTGGACAGCAGCGAGGCTCGCGTGCTGCTCCAGCACGGCACCGAAGCGGCTTTCTGCGGCGTCTTTCTCGACAACAAGAAAGAGGGCACCTACACCTGCCGCTTCTGCGGCCTGCCGCTGTTTCGCTCGAGCGCGAAGTTCGATTCGGGCACCGGGTGGCCGAGCTTCTTCCGCCCGTATGACGAGTCCCACATCAAGCGCCTACGCGATACCAGCTACGGCATGGTCCGAGTGGAGGAAGTGTGCGCGCGTTGCGGCAGCCATCTTGGGCATGTGTTTCCCGATGGTCCGCCTCCGACCGGCGAGCGGCATTGCCTCAACTCCGTCGCGCTGTCTTTTACCGAGGCGGGCCAACCGCTGCCGGATGTGCTCGGGCGCGGAGCCCCGGAAGGAAAGCCCGATAGCACCGCCTGAGTTTCAGGCATAGCGAAACAACGCCTTGAAGCCGAAATCCATGTGGGCCTGGATGTGACAGTGGAATAAGCTGAGTCCCGGCTGGTCGGCCAGTAAGTCCACACTCACCCGGCCATACATCGGCACCACGACGGTATCCTTCATGATGCCGCTGGTCGGCTTCCCGTTGACGTCGACGAGCTCAAACAGGTGACGATGCAGGTGCACCGGGTGTGAATCGTCGGTGCGATTGCGAAAGTTGATTCGATAGCGCCGGCCCTCCTGCAATACGAACTCCCGCTCGTGCGGGTACGCCTTGCCGTTGATGGTCCAGAGATTGAAGGGCGCGGCACCCCCTGGAATCTTCTCGAACACCATATCGATGACATGGTCGGGAGCGCGAGCTTGTCCAGCCGATGAGGATCTACCCGCGCCCGTTCGTCCGAACCGCGTGTAGTCCCAGAAGATTCCCGGTTGCGCCACCCACTGCGGCTCGCGGTGCTGATTGGCGTATTCGACCACCACTCCCAATCCGGCATTGCGCGTAGCCTCATCCGTGGAGCCGAGTATCCAAACACCCGGTCGATTCATCTCGACGTAAGCATCCACGCGCTCGCCCGGGCCCAGAGTGATGACTTTCGCCGCGCCGGGCGTCGGCACTGGGTTGCCATCCAGTGCCAGAACGTGAAACTCGTGGCCGGGGAAGGCGATAGTCCGGTTCTCCAGTGCGCTGGCGTTCAATAAGTGAAACAACACCCGTGTGCCCTGACGCACACGGAGCGGCTCGCCAGCCCCGAGCGCTTTGTCATTGATCGAGTAGACCTGGGAGACCGCTTCGAGCCCGTTCGGACGGGTGTCGAGGCGTGCGGGCCGTTCCGGCTGCGGACCCGGCGCGTCCGCCTCGTCCATGTCGACGAACTGGTCGGTATAGAAGGGTTCCCAATCCCGCAGGGCCAGGAAAACCTCTTGATCGTAATGCCCCGGATCGGTGCCGGAGTCGATGATCAGAAAACCATATTGCCCCGTGTAAGAGCCCCGGTGAAGATCACCCATCGCCATGGCATGTGAGTGATACCACCGGGTTCCCGCTGGCCTGGGTGTGAATTGATAGCGTTGGCGCCCCCCGGGGAGAATCGGCGGCGTGCCTTCTTCTTGCGCGCCGTCGATATTCGATGGCAGGAACATTCCGTGCCAGTGAACGAGCTCCGCTGCATCGGTGTCATTAATGACATCCACGGTAACGGGCTTGCCTTCTCGCATGCGGAGCACGGGACCGGGGGAAGTCCCGTTGTATGCAACGGTGCTGACGAAATGGCTGGGTGCGATCTCGACCGCCACCGGAGCAATGCGTAACGTGAAATCGGCCTTGCCTGTCTGCAGCGCAGGCACCCGTGGAATCACGGTCTCGCAGAGCGTCGCGCCGGCGTAGGTTACAAAGTCGCGACGCCTCATGGTTACCAGCTGGTGGTGCCGTTCGCGCAAAATGCTCTCATGCTGTGGTGAGCGGTACAAGATAGAGTCTAGGATGTGACCGATGCGACTTCGTCGACCTCACCGGATCGCAGCGCTGTTGCTCAGTCTGGGTTGTGGACTGCTCACTCTCTATTACCTGCGCGCTGCCTACTCGCAGGACGGCGCGGATCCACGCAGCGAAAAAGCGGAGTTCTACTGGTCGCGATTGCGCTACACCTCCAGCGGTGTCAGCCGGAACGGCTTCGGTTTTGGATTCGGCTACGGCTATGGCGGTTGGGCCGGTTGGTCGCGCGACTATCCCAAAGCGGATCGGCAGTTCCTGATGGCGCTGAAGCGGCTGACGCGGATCCAGATGCGGCCGGTCGAGCAGATCGTCGATCTCGACAGTGACGACATCTTCAACTATCCGTGGGTTTACGCCGTCCAGGTCGCGAACTGGACGTTCACCGACGCACAGGCGAAGCGCCTGCGCGAATATCTGCTCAAGGGTGGCTTCCTCATGGTGGACGATTTCCACGGTACCGCCGATTGGGACCGCTTCATGGCCGGCATGCGCCAGGTCCTGCCTGATCGACCCGTTGAAGACTTGAGCGACGAAGACGAAATATTTCATGTCCTCTATGACCTGGGCGAGCGTTTCCAGGTCCCCGGCGAGCAGTACGTCAACACGGGACGAACGTACGAGAAGGATGGCTATGTCCCGAAATGGCGCGCGATCCGTGACGAGAAGGGGCGGATCATCGTGGCCATCTGTCACAACATGCACCTGGGTGATGCGTGGGAATGGGCGGACATGCCCGAGTATCCCGAGAGCTTCGCCTCGATGGCTTACCGGATCGGTCTCAACTACATCGTCTATGGCATGACGCACTGACTTCTTCGAGCGTGACGGGACGCCGGTATCGCCAGACCCGATGTTTGAATTGCTGTTCAAATACCCGCTCGCCGCTTTTCGGCAAGGGCAGCTCGTTCTGCTCGGCGCCTGGCCGAGGTGGGTGCTCGCGGTATGGGTGGTCGTTGCGGCGGCTGCCATCGCGGCCCTGCTGTACCCGCGGTTCCGGGCCACGCGCCGCCTCGGCTGGCTGGCGCTCATCTGGCTGCTCGAGTCCGCTACCGCCGCTGTCCTGTTGGTCCTGCTGTGGCAGCCAGCCTTGGTCATCACCGAGCTCGAGCCACGACAGAACATCATCGCAATCCTGGTGGACGACTCGCGCAGCATGAGCCAGAAGGAGAACGGCGCCACCCGTGTGGAGCAGGCGGCGCAGGCGCTACGTTCCGGCGTGTTGACCCGGTTGCAACAGAGCTTTCAAACACGCTTCTACAGCTTCGATGCGACCCTCAGGCGCATCCCCGACCCGGAGCACATCGGGCCGGCGGATGCCCCTGCCACACATATTGGCGTCACCCTCAAACAACTTCTGACCCAGATGGAAGGCTTGCCCCTGGGGGCGGTGGTGCTCTTGAGCGATGGCGGCGACAACGCCGGTGGGGTCGATCGTGATGCCATCGAGGCCCTGCGCAGCCACCGCATTCCGGTGCATACCGTTGGTTTCGGGGCGGAGCAGGTTGCTGAAGACCTGGAAATGGAAGAAGTCGTGGTTCCGACGCGGGCGCTGGCCGGGTCGCGTCTGAGCGCCACGGTGAAATTTCAACAGCGCGGCTACGGTGGACGGCGCTCCACGCTCTCGGTCCGGGATGGCGCACAGGTGTTGAGCTCGCGGGAGATCACCTTGGCTGCGGACGGGCAGGTCCAGACCGAGAATCTCCTCTTCAACATCGGCCCCGCGGGTGCGAAAGCGCTGCGGTTCTCGGTGGAACCCCTCGCGGGCGAGGCCAATCGCGCCAACAACACCCTGGCGCGGCTCGTCAACGTGGAGCCTCAGCCGCGCCGGATCCTCTATTTCGAAGGTGAGCCGCGCTGGGAATACAAGTTCATCCGCCGTGCGGCGGAGGACGACGCCATGCTCCAGCTCGTCTCCATGCTGCGCACCACGGAGAACAAGATATACCGTCAGGGAGTGAAGACGCCCGAGGAGCTCGCCGCTGGATTTCCCAGCCGTCCGCAGGATCTGTTCGAGTACGACGGGCTCATCATCGGCTCGGTGGACGCGGGCTATTTCACTCCGGCGCAACAACAACTGATCCGTGATTTCGTCGATCGGCGCGGCGGTGGCTTGTTGTTTCTGGGCGGCCGCCAGTCGTTGGCCGACGGTGTGTGGGGGGGCTCGGAGGTAGCCCCCGTGTTGCCGGTGATCCTTCCGGAAGCACGGGATACCTTTCATCGTGACCCCGCCACCGTGAGTCTCACTCCAGCCGGAATGGACAGTGTGATTACGCGGCTGGTCGATGACTCGGTCGGCAATGCCGACAGATGGAAGAAACTTCCGTATCTGATGGATTATCAGGACCCCGGTAAGCCGAAGCCGGGCGCCACAGTGCTGGCGGAAATGCATGGCGGTACGCGCGAGATGCCCCTCCTCATCACGGAGAACTACGGGCGTGGACGCACCGCCGTGCTAGCTACTGGTGGCACCTGGCGTTGGCAGATGAGCTTGCCGTTGGGGGACAAAACCCATGACTTGTTCTGGCAGCAACTCCTGCGTTGGCTCGTCGCCGGTACGCGCGGTCGTGTCATCGCGTCCGTTCCCAAAGTCACACTGCTCGACGAAGGTCAAGTTGAGTTGACGGCGGACGTGCGCGATAAAGACTATCACTCCGCTGCCGATGCACGGGTCACGGCGCGGGTAATAGGTCCAGGTGGGGCGGCGGCATCGCTCGAGCTTACTCCAGTGCCGACCGTCCCCGGGCGTTTTCGGGCTGACTGGACGGCCCCGGTGCCCGGGCTTTATGTGGCGGAGTTGACCGCACGCCGTGGGGCCGAGGAGATCGGGAGTGACGCGGTGACATTCCAACGTCTGGACGGTGTCGCGGAGAGTTTCCACACCGGGCAGAATCGGGCGCTTCTGCAGGAGCTTTCAGCCAGCACCGGCGGCCGCTACGTCAAGCCCGCGGAACTGGGCAGTCTTGCAGCCGACATTCCCTATTCGCGGGCGGGAGTCAGCGTGCGGCAGACCAAGGAGCTCTGGAATATGCCGGCGGCGTTCCTGCTGATTCTGGTGTTGCGTGCCGGTGAATGGGTGCTACGCCGGAAATGGGGGGCGGTGTGAGCGGGGCCGTGCGGATGGCCGTGCGTCTACAGGTACTGTTGTACACGGCAGTGCTGCTCCTTGCCGCGGCGGCCGCCCGCGCCGACAGTTATTTTGTCACGATCGCCGGGCTCGGTGGCGAACCGGACTACGAGCAGCGCTTCACCAAGCTGGCCGCCGACCTCGATCGAGTGTTCAAAGGCGCTGGCCTCAGCAGCCACGTGTTCACACTCTCAGGCAAAGAGGCCACGCGTGCCCATCTGCTCGCCACCCTGCGCACGGTCTCACAGGAAGCGAAGCCGGAGGATGACTTCATACTGACGCTCATCGGGCACGGAACCTATGATGGGGTGGAGTATAAATTCAACCTCGTCGGTCCGGATATTACTGCCGCCGCACTCGCGCAGGCCTGCGCGCATATTCTCGCCAAGCGACAGCTGATCGTGAACACCACGAGCGCGAGCGGCGGCTCGGTTGCGGCGTTGACTCGCAATGGCAGGGCGGTGATTGCCGCGACGAAGACCGGCACGGAAAAAAACGCGACCGTATTTGCGCGTTACTGGGTGGATGCGCTCCAGGACCCCGCGGCGGATGTCAACAAGAGCGAGTCGATCAGTGCGTTGGAGGCATTTCAATACGCTACTTCCAAGACGAATGCCTTCTACGATTCGCAAAAGCGCCTGGCGACGGAGCACGCGGTATTCGTAGACACACGCAATGGCTCCGCCGTGCGCGCCGCCTCGACGGAAACAGGTGCCGGGCGGTTGCTCGCCAATGTGACACTGGTTCGATTCGGGGGGCAGGGCGGGGCGGTGGCCAACAATCCCGCCAAGCGCACCTTGCTCGCGAAGAAGGAGCAGCTCGAGCAACGGATCGACACCCTGAAATATCAACGCGCGGCGATGTCGCCGCAGGAATACAAGCGGCAGCTCACGGACTCGCTGGTCGCGCTGGCCAAAGTACAGGAGGAGCTCGACAAATGAGGCGAGCGGGCTGGCTAGCCAGCGTGTTGCGGACCGCGCGCCTTCTGTCGCTGGCGCGGGCGCTGCTCGTCACCGCGGCGGCACCACCGACCGTGGCGGCACCACCAACAGTGGTGGCGCCACCGTCTGCGGCGGCATCTGGCGCGGCATCCAACGCCGCGGCCGCTACCAACACCGCTCCCGAGCGCTGCCTGGCGCTAAAACACCACGGCCACAACGCAGAGAGCCGCTCTTGCTACCAGGCTCTCCTGCGCGAAGCCAACCCTTACCTCCGCGCCGAAGGCTACTGGGGCCTCGGTCAATACTCGGAAGCCAACGAGGCATTCCGTCAAGCAGTCGCGCAGGCTCCGGGCAACGCCCAATATCGGGTCCGTTGGGGACGACTCCTGCACGAGCGCTTCAACGACCAGGAGGCCCAGGAGCTCTTCAAGGAAGCCCTCGCCAAAGACCCCAACAACGCGCAGGCCTACATTGGCCTGGCGTTGGTGAGCGCGGACGGCTTCGACAATGGTGCTGTGGAGTGGGCGCGCAAAGCTTCGAGTCTCGATCCGCGACTGACGCAGCCTCACGAGTTGTTGGCGAGCCTCGCCCTGGAGGACTCCGAGCCCGAGCAGGCTGCCGCCGAGGCGGATGCCGCCCTGAAGATCTCGACAGACGCCCTGGACGCGATGGCCATACACGCCAGTATCGAGCTCCTAGCGGACCGCTCCCCGGACCCCTGGATCATCAGGATCACCGCGGTCAATCCCACTTATGGAGAAGGTTATGCGCTCATCGCGCATCACTTGATTCTGAGGGGGCGCTACACGGACGGCGTGACGTACTACCGGAAGGCCGTAGCGGCGGACCCCTTGCTCTGGTCCGCCCGCGCCGAGCTGGGTGTGAATCTCATGCGGTTGGGACAGGACACGGAAGCCCGGCAGCAGCTCCAGCAGTGTTATGAGAACGGCTACCGCAACGCCGCCACGGTCAACAGCCTGCGACTCCTGGACAGCTACAAGAACTTCGTCCTCTACAAGGACGACACCACGGTATTGAAGCTGCACAAAAAAGAAGCGGAGTTGCTTTATCCCTATTTCCTGGCCGAGCTGAAACGCTCGATAGCGGTGTACGAGCGCAAGTATCAGATGAAATTGCCGGGCCGCGTGCAGGTCGAGGTTTATCCGGACCACGAGGATTTCGCCGTCCGCACGCTCGGCATGCCGGGCCTCGGCGCGCTTGGGGTGACCTTCGGCGACGTCGTGGCGATGGACAGCCCCTCCGGCCGCAAGCCGGGGGATTTCCACTGGGCGAGTACCCTGCGGCACGAGATGAGCCACGTCTTTATTCTCGCCGCGACTCATCACCGCGTCCCGCGGTGGTTCACGGAAGGACTCGCGGTCCATGAAGAGACCCAGGCTTCCCCGGAATGGGGTGATCCGATCACGCCCGAGATCCTCGCCGCCTTGCGCGAGAAGAAACTCCTGCCGGTGGCGGATCTGGATCGAGGTTTTGTACGCCCGCAATACCCGGCGCAAGTCTTCGTCTCGTATTTCCAGGCGGGCCAGATATGCGATTACATCCAGAGCCGCTGGGGCGAGGCGAAGTTGCTGGACATGGTGCATTCCTACGCTCACGTGGTCAGTACCCCGGATGTAATCCGACAGCGCCTCGCAGTGACAGCGGAGGAGTTCGACCGACAATTTCAGGCGTGGCTCTACGAGCGCGTTCATGACACGCTCGCTTCGTTCGACGAGTGGCATCAGAAGCTCGCGGATCTGGTGAAGCTGGCCCGCGCCAAGCAGTATGACGCTGTAGTGAAGGACGGCGATGCTGTCATCCGGCTGTATCCGGCTTACGTTTACGATGCAAATCCATACGAGATTCTTGCCGAGGCGTACCTCGCGAAAGGGGAAAAACCCGCCGCCGCCAGGGTGTTGGAAGCCTACGTCAAGGCCGGGGGACGCCGACCCGCCGTGCTGGAGAACCTGGCGCAACTGCAAGAGGCGCTGGGCGATCCACGTGCCGCCGCGGCGACCCTGGAGCGGATCAACTACATCGACCCGGCCTATGACCCCGACCAGCATCGCCGGCTCGGGGCGTTGTGGCTGGCCCAGAAGAATTATGACGGCGCCATCGGCGAATACGCCGCGGCGTTGGCATTCCACCCGCTCGATGTCGCCGGGGCGCAATTCGACCTCGCGCGCGCCTATTTCGCGGCGGGACAACGGGACAAGGCGGAGGACGCCGTGTTGGCCTCCCTGGAAGCCGCTCCCAACTACCGGCCCGCGCAAAAGTTGCTCCTGCAGATCAAGGCCCCCGCAACCGCACCTTGAGGTATAGCGATCCCCATGGACACCCTAGCGACAACCGAGCTGAACGATCTGCAGGCACGCGTGCAGCGTTTTCATACCGTGCGCGACCGCATTCTCGAGCAGGTGCGTAAAGTCATTGTCGGGCAGGACGATGTTCTGGAGCAGATTCTGCTCGCCCTGTTCGTCGGCGGGCACTGCCTCATCACGGGACTTCCCGGAACGGCCAAGACGTTGATGGTGCGCACCATCGCCCAGACACTTGGACTGCAATTCCGACGCATCCAGTTCACACCCGATCTCATGCCGGCGGACATTACCGGCACCGATATCATCGAGGAGGAGCCCGGCACCGGTCGGCGCCGCTGGACCTTCGTTCAGGGCCCGATCTTCGGCAATGTGGTGTTGGCGGATGAGATCAATCGGACGCCCCCGAAAACGCAGTCAGCCTTGTTGGAAGCAATGCAGGAGCTTTCCTGCACAGTGCGCGGGACGGTGTATTCGCTGCCAAAGCCCTTCTTTGTGCTGGCGACCCAAAACCCCATCGAGCTCGAGGGCACCTATCCCCTGCCGGAGGCACAGCTCGACCGCTTTCTCTTCAATACGGTTCTCGACTATCTCAGCGCGGAGGAAGAGGTACGCGTCATCGACCGCACGACGACGACGCACAGCGCGCACGTTGAGTCCGTCACGGATGCGACGGAGATCCTGGAGATTCAAGACCTCGTTCGCAGGGTGCCGATCGGTGAAACGGTGGCGCGCTATGCGGTGGAGCTGGTGCGGGCGACGCGATACAAGAACGATACCGCCCCGGAGATCGTGAAAAAATACGTCAGCTACGGTGCGAGCGTACGAGCGGCGCAGTTCATCGTGCTCGCCGCCAAGGCGCGTGCCTTGTCACATCGACGTTATCACGTCAGTTTTGAAGATATCGCCGCACTGGCGATCCCGGTGCTTCGACATCGTATCCTGGTGAATTTCCACGCCGAGTCCGATCGGGTGGATGCCGACGAGATCCTGCGCCAGCTCATCGCGCAACGCCCGCCGCGAGGTTAGATTTGTCACGCTTTCTCGACCCTTCCGTGTTGGGAGCCCTGTCAGGGCTCGACCTCGTGGCCAAAACGGTGGTCGAGGGCTTCGTGGCCGGGCTGCACGCTTCCGCGGATCTGGGGTTCAGCCAGGAGTTCGCGGAATACCGGGCCTACACCCCTGGCGATGACTTGCGCAACGTCGACTGGAACGTGCTCGCGCGTACCGATCGCATGTACTTGAAACGCTATCGGGGCGAGACCAACAGCCTGGTCACCCTGTTGCTGGACGCCAGCAACTCCATGCAGTACGCATCCCATTCCGTGACGAAAATCAACTACGCGCGCTTCACGGCCGCGGCCATCGTGTATCTCGCCCTGCGCAAGCAGCGGGACGCGGCGGGTTTGCTGGTGTTCGACGACGAGGTGCGCAACTACATCGGCCCGGCGGCGCGCCATGGGCAGTTTTTTAGGCTGCTTGCGGGGCTGGAGCTTGCAGAGCCCCGTGCGCGCACGAACTTCGTGGCGCCGCTGCGGCACATCCAGGGGCTCTTGCGCCGTCGGGGGATCGTCGTGATTCTTTCGGATTTCTACGCGCCGCCGGATGTGCTCGTGCGAGCGATCGAGCCGCTACGCATGCGAGGCAACGAGGTGGTGTTGTTCCACGTCCTCGATCCACAGGAGTTGCAACCTAAGCTCACCATTCCCACCGTGCTCGTCGATCTCGAGACCCAGGCGCGCATCGAGGTGTCGCCGGAATACGCGCTCGAGGAGTACGGCGGCCGTATTGCTCGTCACATCGAGCTGCTGCGCGCCACTGCGCAGCGCGCTGGCCTGGGATACCATCTTTTGCCAACCGATCGGCCGCTCGACTACGCGCTACGGGAGTACCTGACGCTGCGGCAGGGGCGGCTGTAGCATGGGCTTTCTCGCACCAGCTTTCCTGGTTGGCGCGTTGGCGGTTGGACTGCCGCTGTATCTGCACCTGCTCCGACGTAAAGAGAGCAATCCCCAGCCATTCAGCTCCCTGATGTTGTTCGAGCCTCGGCAACAGAGCACATCGAGACGCCGTAGGCTGCGATACTGGTTACTCCTTTCGCTGCGCTTGGCTCTATTGCTGCTGTTGGCGATGGCTTTTGCCGACCCGTACGTGACGCAGTTGCTGCCTGGGGGAGCTCCGGACAAGTTGCTGTTGGTCGCCGTCGACAACTCGTTCAGCATGCGGGCCGGCTCCCGCTTGGATGATGCCAAGCGGGAAGCGCTGGCCGTGCTCGACACGCGCCGCGCAGGTGCTCGCGCGCAGGTGCTCGCGTTCGGATCGCAGGCTCACCTGCTGACGCAAGCCGTCGAAGATGACGGTATTCTCAGAGCCGCGGTCGAGGGAATCGAGCCGAGCGATTCGCGTGGAAGTTTTGCCGTGTTGGCTAGCGCCGTGCGCTCCATTGCGGAGAGCGAGCGCACTCCCATTGAGTTGCATCTGTTCAGCGATCTGCAGAAGAGCAACATGCCGGCGAGTTTCACGGAGCTCGTGTTACCCCGGAACGTCTCGTTACACATCCACGCCGTCGCCCCCACTGGCCGCTCGGTCGCGACAGCACCGGTACCGAACTGGACTGTCGAGAGTGTGTCCGCGCCGCCCCTGGTTTGGGACCCGCATACGACTCACATCCAAGCAGTGATCGCAGGGTACGGCACACCAGCGGCCAGTCGGACGGTCGCGTTCGTGGTCAATGGAAAGACCATCGCCACGCGACAGGTCGACATTCCGCCCTCCGGGCGAGCCACCGCCGAGATCGATTCTTTGGAATTGCCCTATGGCTTCAGCCGCTGCAGCGTGAAAGTCGAGGGCGGCGACGCACTCCCTGGTGATGACGAATATGTCTTTGCCATCGAGCGGGCGGATCGCAAGCGCGGCCTGTTCGTTTTTCAATCCTCCGACACCCGCTCGGCGCTTTACTTCGACAGTGCGCTCGGCTCGGCCGCCTCGACGGCGGTCCTGCTGGACAAGATACCGGTCGAGCGCGTGGCGAATGTCGATCCTTCTTCGTACGCCTTCGTGGTGCTCTCAGACCTCGCCGGGCTGCCTGATCGGTTCACCCGCAGATTGCTGGAGTACGTGCGTCGCGGCGGCAGTGTCCTGGTTGCTTTGGGCACCGTAGCGGCGCAGCAGCGTGAGGCGCCTTTCTTTGGCGGCCGCATGCTCGCACCGCGCCTGTATTCCCGCGATGCGGAGCGCTTCGCGACCGTGGGTCAGGTCGATAGCACCTATCCGGCGGCAGGCCCCTTGCAGGAATGGGAAGGGGTGAAGTTCTTTTATGCCGCGCGAGTGGATGAAGGCGGCTCACGAGTTGCCGTGCGACTGCAGGATGGAACTCCTTTGGTTCTGGACAAGCCGGTCGGTGAGGGCCATGTCGTATTGTTCGCCTCTGGTTTCGACAATTTGACCAATGATCTTCCCTTGCACCCGGTGTTCGTCGCCTTCTCGGAGCGCGTTGTGCGCTATCTCGCCGGCAGCGATGCCCATACAGGCCCGCGCCTGGTGGATGAGGCCATCGCTCTGCGGAACGCGAAGGAACAGGCGGTTGGGGTCGAAATCATCGATCCCACCGGCAACCGACCCTTGTCATTACAGGAATCCGTGGCGGCGCAATCGTACGAGCTCCGCCGGGCCGGCTTTTACGACGTGCGCCTGGCGAGCGGACGCCGCGACCTGGTCGCGGTGAACGTTGATCGGCGGGAGTCCGATTTGACTCCGATGGGAGCTGAGGTACTGGCGCTGTGGCGTGGCAATTCCGCCACGATGCCACCGGATGTCGCTGCCGCGAAGCCTGCACAGGCTGTTGCGGTTCCACGCGGCCTGTGGTGGTACGCTATGTTCTGCGTGCTGGTTGCGGCGCTCGCGGAATCCGCGATTGCCAGTCGATACTTGAGCACCCGGTGGGACGAGCCGTGAACGCGACTGAGGCATTACGTTCCTACATCGAGCGATTGCGTAGTCGCTTCAGGTTAGGCGTGGTCGCGCGCGGGGCTGCCGTAGTGGCCCTGGTCGCACTGGTAACAACCGTCCTCTTGGCCATGATCACCAGCAGGTTTGCTTTCTCGAGCGCGAGCTTGTGGAGCGCCCGCGTGGTGTTGGTGGTTGCGTTGGCGTTTAGCGCGACTACCTGTCTCGTGATACCGCTTTGGCACTGGGGTCAGCGCTGGTGGACGCGCCGCGCGGAGCGCGCTTTCCCACAATTTGAGCAACGCCTCCTGACGTTCACCGAGCGTGACAGTAGGGAGACCTCCGACCCTTTTCTCGAGCTGTTGGCTGCGGACACATTGCGGATCGCGCAGGCTACGGATCTGAAGGCTGCGGCGCCAGACCGCATGTTGAGGGCGTTGTTTGCCGTGGGTATCGTGGCGCTCGGCACCCTCCTATGGCTCGTTCGTGCGGCGCCGGGTTATGTGGGGTATGGAGCCGCCGCATTGTGGACCGGCCTCCCGGCCACTCCTTTCTATGAGGTGCATGTCAGCCCCGGTGACGCGCACGTGCGCCGCCACGCGGATCAACTCGTGACGGCCGTGCTGCCTGGACTGCAGTCTCGCCCGTTGCGCATCCACGTGCGTTACAACAGTGCGTCGAAGTGGGAAGAGACGCCCATGCAACCGCGCCTCACGGGAGATGGGTTTCAGTTTCTGTTCGCGGGTATTCCCGAGGACCTTGAATACTACGTGGATGCCGGTCCGGTCCGGACTCGACACTTCCATCTACGCGTCGCCGATATCCCCGCCGTGAAACAGATCCGGGTGACGTACCATCATCCCGAGTGGATGCACCTCGGCGACAATGTTGAGGAGCACGGCGGTGACCTGCGAGCGATCGAAGGGACTGAGGCGCAGCTCGAGGTGGTCACCGATGGGCCCCTGACGAACGGCGTTCTCGCGCTTGATGATGGTCGGCAAATCCCCCTCACCGCCGGACCGGGAAATGTCTCTCACGGCGCGATCAAAGTAGAGAAGGATGGGTCCTATCACGTCGCCATGCGCGATAGCACTCACGTGGAGCGCATCTCCGAGGATTATCTCATTGCGGCAAGCGCGGTGAAACCACCGGAGGTCGTGCTCGTCAGGCCCGAGCGGGACTATCGCGCGAGTCCGATCGAGGAAGTCACGCTCGCGGCCAATGCTCACGACCCTTTCGGTCTGAGTGAGCTGACGTTGCATTATTCGGTGAACGGCGGTCCTGAACAGACCATCAACATGCTCCAGCCGACCCAGACCGGGGCGGCACAGGCGAGCGGCACCACGCAGTTGAATCTCGAGGGCCTGAAACTGGTCCCCGGCGACGTGGTGGGTTTCTATGCGACGGCCAAGGACGCGCGTGCCGAGTCACATACTGACATCGGCTTCATCCAGGTCGACCCGTTCGAGCGCGAGTTCTCGCAATCCCAACAGATGGGCGGCGCGGGAGGTGGCGGGGGTATTGCCGACGACCAGGCACAGATCGCCGAGCGCGAGAAGGAGATCATCGCCGCCACCTGGAAGCAGGCGGGCCAAAAGAACGGCGCCGCGCGCGCGGCCGCCGAGCAGGCCAAATTCCTCGCCGACGTGCAGAATACGCTGCGTTCCCAAGCCTTGTCCCTGGCGGGTCGCCTCGAGATGCGCGACCTGCAACTCGCCAACGAGCAGTTCGGTAGTTTCCAGCAGGATATGCAGGCGGCGGCCACCGCCATGCGACCCGCGGCGGAGAAGTTGGATCAGCAGCAGTGGAACGCGGCGGTGTTCGATGAGCAAAAGGCTCTGCAATACTTGTTGCGCGCGGAAGCTACGTTCCGGCAGATCCAGGTTGCTTTTGGGAGCCGCGGCGGCGGCTCGGGTGCGGTCAATTCCGCCGGTCGCGACCTGGCGAGCCTGTTCGACCTCGAGTTGGACATGCAAAAGAATACCTACGAGAGCGCCCAGGCTCCGGCATCTCCCAGCCAACAGCCTGGAGCAGTCGATGAGGCGCTGAAAAAACTCGACGAGCTGGCGCGCCGGCAGAGCGAGCTCGCCGCCCGACACAGCAGCGACACGGAGCGCAGCGCCGAGGAGCGCTGGCAACAGGAGATGTTGCGGCGGAAGGTGGAAGAGCTGCAACGACAGTTGG
Source organism: uncultured Steroidobacteraceae bacterium (assembly GCA_964400085.1). Lineage (GTDB taxonomy): Bacteria > Pseudomonadota > Gammaproteobacteria > Steroidobacterales > Steroidobacteraceae > 13-2-20CM-66-19. The sequence continues at coordinate 22,720 of CAYNTW010000063.1, forward strand.
AACAGTTGGCGCGCGCCGGCGGGCAGAGCGGCGATGGGCGTCAAGCCGGCCGCGGTCAGTCGAGCGATGGCCAATCCCCTGGTGGCCGGTCCAGCGGTGAAGAGTCCGCCGGTGGCCAGCGCGGCGCTGAGGGTCCATCCAGCGGCGGACGGTCGCGCGCACTGTCGGGCGGCGGCCGCGACAGCGACGCGCAGGCAGGTGCGAACGCGCAGCAGGCCTTGAACCGCTTGCGCGAGGCTGAAGAGGCCATGCGCCGCGCTGTTGACAGGCAATCGCCCGAGGACGCCCGTCGCGCCGCCGATCGGTTGCGTGACGCCATCAATCTGCTCGGTGGCATCCAACAACAAGACGCATCGCGCCAGCTCGACGCTGCCGCGCGCGAGGCCGGCAGGCTAGAGAACCAACAGCACGAGCAGGCGGATCGCTTGCGCGCCTTGATGAGCGCGCGATCCGCCGCGCAAGGCTCTGCCGGCGCGCCGAGGAGGGGCGGCGATGATGGCGGAGCCGCCGTCGAAGGGCTCATCAATGACCGACAAAAGCTGGCGGACGATCTCGCGCGGCTGACGCAAGAGATCCGCACCGCCGAACGCGCCGCGGGAGAGCGCGATCGCACGTCGGCCAAAAAACTCCACGACGCGGTTGCGGATCTCGAGCAGGCGGATACAGAAACCCAACTCCAGCGCAGCGCCGATCAGCTCCGGCGCGGGTACGCTCCACTGAGCGATGCGGGTGAGACGGAGATTGCCGCCGCGCTGGCCCATTTGAAGGACCAACTTGGCCAGGCTCGCCAGGCGCTGGCGGACTCACAAGGCCGGCCGTCGAATGACGACACGCTGGAGACCTTGGAGCGCCTGCGCGCTCGCCTGGCGGCGCTGGATCCGAATCGCAGGAGAGGCGGCGACGGCTC
>CAYNTW010000063.1:23726-31133 GCA_964400085.1 uncultured Steroidobacteraceae bacterium
GGGCCGCAACGATGCCACCGGCCAGTGGGCCGGCCCCGTGGGCCGGGGCGACCTGGGCGGCAACCGAGGTGGCCCCGTCAACGGCGGCTGGAATACCGGCAACAACACCGAGTTGCCACGCCCGGTCGCGCCGGATCGGTCTCTCACTCCGGCGGACACCGAGCGGGTGATCCAACAAGGTATGCGCGACCTAGACCAGCTACGACGCTCCGTCGCGGATGATCCCGCGGCACGCCGGCAGGTCGACGACCTCATCCATTCCATGCAAAACCTCGATCCCAGGCGCTTTCCCGGCAATCCCGCCATGGTCGACGAGCTCTATGGACGCGTGCTGAGCGGAGTCGACAAGCTGGAGTTGCAATTGCATCACGAGCCCGATGCCGCCTCCCCGGAAGAGGTGCGCAGCGACAGCCCGCAGCCGATTCCCGTGGGCTACGAGGCGGCGGTGGGGGAGTACTTTCGGCGTTTGAGTCGCAATCCCTGATGAGGTGATTTATGTCCGAGGCGAAGATCACCATAGACGGTCAATTGCTGACCGACCGGCAATCGGAAGTCATCCGGGTCGCCATCGATCGCTGGACCTATGATGAAAAGATCGACGTGGGCTCGGAGGATCATGAGCGCGTGCTCGAGATCAAGGCGCTCATCGATTCGGCGCGCGTCCCGGCCGAGTAGTCTTCGGCTCGGCCAACGTCGGGCAAGGGATTTGCTGCCGAACGCCCAACGAGCCGCGTCCGGCAGCACGTCTTCCTACTTAGGACAGTTGGTTCGCGGCGGTCCCTGCCGCACGAGCAGATAGTTGTGGACGGTACCGAAGTTGGAGTCATTGGGGTTGCCGATCGCGGCGATGTTTCCCTGACAGTCGATCCAATAAGCGTCCGACAAGAGCGCCGTCGGCCCACCAACAAGGAAGAAGGTCAGGTTATACATCGTGCCGTTAATGTAAACGAAGGCGCGCTTGAGAAGCGCCGGGTTGTTCGGGTCCGCGTTCGAGATCGTGGTCGTTTGGCCCACCACCTCGCGCGAGTCGTTTACCGCCTCCGCCTTGCTGTCGTAGTGGGCTCCGGCAATGGGGGTGAGGTCGGTCCACTGGCCGTTGTTGTAGATAAAGCCATGCTGTGCGAAACCCGTACTCCAGATGTAGGACGCTACACCGACGAAGTCACCTACTTTGTTGAAACCGTAGACCGTCGCGGAACCCGAAACGCTTGAGTCGGGGTTCGGCGGCGCGCCAAAGTCGGTGAGTGTGACCGTCTGTGTCGGGACGTCGATGGTCCACTTTGCACCGTGCTCGGTTCCATCGGGTGCGCAAACGGTACCCACTGCGACGCTTCCGTACCAGGCGTAGATCCAGTTGCTCAACCCATTCGTACAGGCGGCCTGCGTGGGTGGCCAGTCTTGTGCGGCGAGCCGGGCTACTCTTGGTTGCCAGATGAGTCCACCGCCCGGGTCGGCGCTGGCCCCGAGATCGATCAGGGCGTACTGAGGTGCCGCCAGACCGACGGCCGTTGTAGAAAGTGCCAGCACGCCGAGCAGCGCGCGCAAGTTACGGGCATTCATTGAGAGATTCCTTGAATTTGGACGTTTGGATCGATTCGCGAGAGTTGGTCCGGCCTGGCGCGGCCCGGCAGTGCCAATGCACCTCCCTGGGGTCCCTTGCACGACTCACCTTGTTTGTTGTTGACCATAACAATGCGCGCTGCACACGCCAGTTCCCGTCGGCCTGTCTCATTGCAATACAACTGTGAACGGCGTCACATGCGGGGAAAAGGGCGCCAGCGGGAGCCGAGGCTTGCTCGTAGCTGTGGACCACCCATAATCCAAGCTGCGACAATGCGTGGGAGAGGTGATTCCCCTCCCGCACAGCCCAAGGTGATCGACCCCAATCATGATGAAGATCGGCGAGACTGCCCTGCTGAGCGCGTCCGATCTGGTGGGCTATCTCAACTGTCGCCATCTCACCGATCTCGACGCCGCGGTGGCTGCTGGACGGATGCGCAAGCCGGACGCGTGGGACCCGCTTCTCGAGGTGCTTTGGCAGCGTGGGCAAATCCACGAACGTGACTATGTACGGCGCCTGCAAGATGCCGGCTTTACGGTCCTCGAAATCGAGGGAGTGGGGATTACCCCGGCGCTAGCCGAGCAGACCGCCGCGGCAATGCGCGCCGGCGTCGAAATCATTGTGCAAGGGGCGTTCTTGCAGGATCCCTGGAGCGGCCGCACGGATATTCTCCGGCGCGTGCGTACGCCAAGTGCCTTGGGTGAGTGGTCTTACGAGGTCATCGATACCAAGCTCGCGCGCGAGACGAAAGGCGGCACGGTGCTGCAGTTGTCTCTCTATTCCGATCTGTTGAGTGTTGTCCAGGGCCGCTCGCCTGAGTACATGCATGTTGTCACTCCGGGCTCAGGCTTCGAGCCCCAGACCTATCGGACTGCCGCATTCGCCGCGTACTACCGGCGTGTGAAAAGAGGGTTGGAACAAGCGGTGACTCGCGAATCGGAGATCGCCACGTATCCTGAGAGCCAAGAGCACTGTCAGATTTGTCGCTGGCGTGTCCCGTGTGATGAACGGCGTCGACGTGATGATCATCTCTGCTTGGTGGCCGGGATTACGAAGGTGCAAATCGCCGAGCTCAAGCGACATCAGGTCACCACCCTCACGGCGCTTGCCACGCTGCCACGACCGCTTCCATGGAAGCCCGAGCGCGGCTCCCCGCAGGCTTATGAGCGCAGTCGTGAGCAGGCCAGGATCCAGCTCGCGGGCCGCGTGGCGCAGCAGTCTATCTACGAGGCGCTGCCGCCCGCTCCCGATATGGGACTGGCGCGATTGCCTGCACCATCGCCTGGGGACATCTTTCTCGATCTGGAAGCGGACCCGTTCGTGGGAGAAAACGGGCTCGAGTATCTCTTCGGCTACATCAGCTCGAGTGAACAGCACGAGCGGAGTTACGTAGGAGACTGGGCTCTTACTCCAGAGCAGGAGAAGCGCGCCTTCGAGCGATTCATCGACTTCGTCATGTCGCGTTGGGAGCGCCACGGGGATCTCCACATCTACCACTACTCGCCGTATGAGCCGGCCGCGTTGAAGCGTTTGATGGGACGTTATGCGACGCGCGAGGATGAGCTCGATCGGATGCTGCGGGGTCAGCTCTTCGTGGATCTCTACGCAATTGCACGCCAGAGCATTCGCGCCAGTGTTGAATCCTACACCCTCAAGAATCTAGAGGCCTTCTACGGCTATGAGCGTCCCACGTCGCTACTCGATGCGCGCCGCGCGTTGGCGCGCCTGCAAGCGTCCCTGGAGTTGAACGATCCGAGCGGCCTCACGGAGGAGGTGAGGACCGTAGTGCAGGATTACAACCGCGACGACTGCCTGTCGGCACTCCAATTGCGTGGCTGGCTGGAAGACATCCGGAGCACTCTGATCCAACAGGGGGCATCCATAGCCCGCCCGGCGGTGGCTTCGCCCGAGCCTCCTGAAGAGCTGAGCGAGCGGCAACTCGAGGTTGCCGCCCTGGCCAAACGGCTGACGGCGGATGTTCCGGTTGCGCAAGCCGAGCGCAACCCGGAGCAACAGGCCCGTTGGATTCTGGCGCAAACACTGGATTGGCATCGGCGCGAGAGCAAGTCAGTGTTCTGGGAGCGCTACCGCTTGTCCGACTTGCCCGCGGAAGACCTCGCCGACGAGCGTGCGGCCCTGTGCGGGCTTACTTTCATGGGGCCCGCCGGAGGCACCGCGCGTGCTCCCGTGCACCGTTACACCTTCCCGCCGCAGGAGACCGAGATTCGAGGTGGCGACACGTTGTATGCGGCGGGAGGAGCAAGTTTCGGGAAAGTCGAAGCCATTTCGCTCGAGCAGCGCACGATCGAGATCAAGAAGCGCATCGACACGGCGACCGTTCATGCGGAGGCCGTGTTTGCGCATGACATTTTCCCCACCGATGTATTGGCGGATGCGCTGCTACGAATAGGCGAGCACGTTGCAGAACGTGGCTTGGAGGGCGGCGGTCCTTATCGAGCCGCTCGCGATCTGCTCATGCGACGACTCCCTGAGATCGGCGGGCAGCCGCTGCGTCTGCCGGAGGAAACCGCACTCGCGTCCGCTGTCCGGATCGCTTCGCAACTGCGAGGCGGAGTCTTGCCAATCCAGGGTCCTCCCGGAGCGGGCAAAACGTACACCGCCTCCCAGATGATCTGCGCGCTCGTGGCTTCTGGAGCCAAGGTCGGCATCACCGCCAACAGTCACAAAGTCATTCGTAACCTCCTCGACAAGGTTGTCGAGTGCAACAGCGAGATTCAATGCGTTCAGAAAATCTCTGACAAGACAGACGATCATCCGTGCATCCGGTGCGTGAAGAAGAATGAGGAGGTGTTTACGGCGCTGCGGACCTCAGCCCAGGTCGCTGCCGGCACCGCCTGGTTGTGGGCGTGCCCGGAGGCATTCGAATGCGTCGATGTGCTATTTGTCGACGAAGCCGCGCAAATGTCGTTGGCGAACGTCCTGGCCGTCTCACAGGCCTGCAAGGCGCTCGTACTGCTCGGGGATCCACAACAGCTCGAGCAACCGATGAAGGGCAGCCATCCTGAGGGCACGGATGTTTCCGCGCTGGAATACCTGCTACAGGGAAAGGCAACGATCGCGGATGATCAGGGATTGTTTCTGGAGGAGACCTGGCGCTTGCATCCTGACATCTGCGCTTTCACCTCGGAGCTCTTCTACGAGGGGCGGCTGCGTCCGCGGGCGGGTTTGGAGGCGCAGGTCGTGCGGTCCACGAGTCGCCTGCAAGGTACGGGATTGCGCTATCTCCCGGTCACGCACGAGGGAAATCAAAGCTCCTCGCCCGAGGAGGCGGCCGCGATCCGGGAGCTGGTTGCGGAGATCCTGGGCTCCGAGTCCACGTGGATCGGTCCTGACGGCACACCCAAGCCGCTGCGGCTGCAGGATATTCTGATCATCGCCCCTTACAATGCCCAGGTGTTTGAGTTACAGGAGGTTCTACCCGGCGCGCGTGTCGGTACGGTGGATAAATTCCAGGGTCAGGAAGCCGCGCTCGTCATCTACTCCATGACCAGCTCCTCCGGTGCCGATGCGCCTCGTGGCATGGAGTTTCTCTACAGCCTGAATCGACTCAACGTCGCGACCTCACGGGCCCGGTGCCTATGTGTGTTGGTGGGCTCGCCGGCGCTTTTCGAGGTGGATTGCAAGACCCCGCGTCAGATGCAACTGGCAAACGCGTTCTGCCGATATCTCGAACTGGCGATCACGCTGCCGGTCCGAACTTCATCTGGATTGAGCCACGACGTTCGAGAAACTTCCATTCATTGTTTTCGCGGATGAAGCGATCCTCGAACTGACCGAAGTAGATCGGGCCTTGCGAGAGGTGGGGCGGTTGCGCATTCGTGCCAGGCGTGGTCGCGATCATCGTTAGATACGAGATGCCGCGAGCCGAATCTCGACTCTCCACATCGATGATGACGTTCGTGGCGAGATGCTTGGTCAGGAGGGTCTTCGGTCTCGAAAGGAGGGACGTGCGGATGGTCTCGCGGCCCTGGATGATCTGATCGGGCGCCATCGGGCGCGCCATGGAGCCGTTCTGGGCGAAGAAGTCGGCCGCCGCGCTCATGTCGCCGACATCGAGCGCCCTGGAGTACGCATAGACCAGGCGCTCACAATCGCGCTCGATCTCCAGTTTCTCGGTCGGGCTCAACACTTCTGACATGACGACGGCTCCTGGAAAGAGAACGGTGCGGAAGTTCAGGCGGCGAGCGAGGCGGGCGCCAAGGCCGGGCGCCCGAGCAGCATGTCCGCGGCTTTCTCGGCGACCATCACGACCACCGCGTTGGTGTTTCCACCGATGATGGAAGGAAATACCGAGGCGTCGGCGACGCGCAGCCCTTCGATTCCGGACACTCGCAACTGCGCGTCCACGACCGACATCAGATCGCTCCCCATCCGACAGGTACTGACGGGGTGATGGACAGTGTAGGCTTCCGCGCGAATATATGCGATGAGATCCGCGTCGCTCTGCGCAGCTTCACCAGGAGCCGTCTCGCGCACTCCGTATTTTGCAAACGCGGCGGCTGCGAAAATCTTCCGGATCAGGCGGATCGCGCGCACCAGCGGCTCGATATCTTCTGGAACATCAAGGAGATTGGGATCAATGACCGGCGGGGCGAATGAATCGGCGCTGGCGAGCAGCAAGCGTCCGCGGCTGCGCGGATACAGCGCCACAGGGCTGATGGCGCATCCGTGTCCGATCGGAAAGGGAAAATTGATCGGGGGCCGCTTCGCCGGCTGAAAAACGAGCTGCACGTCGGGGCGGTCGAGCCCCGGTCGTGTCTTCACGAAGGCCGCCGCCTCAAAAATATTGTTCGCGAGCGGACCGCGCCGGAAGAGGGCGTACGCCGCGATGTTGCCCAGGTTGCGTGGCATGGCTCGGAGCGAGATTCCATAAGAAGCGGGGTGCTTCATCGCCACGTGCACGGGACTGGCAAGATGGTCGTGAAGATTGCGGCCGACGCCGGGAAGATGGTGGCGCACCTCGATGCCCATCTCCAGCAGGTACGCGCCATCGCCGATCCCCGACAACATCAACAATTGCGGCGATTGCAACGCGCCGGCGGCCAACACGACTTCCCGACGGGCATGCACGACGATGGGCCCCTCGGGCGTATGCGCTTCCACACCCACAGCGCGACGGCCGTCCAGAATGATCCGACTGGTATGCGTTCTTGTCAGCACGGTGAGATTCGAGCGCTTCAACGCCGGACGCAAGAACGCGGACGCGGAGGTTTCCCTCCTGCCGCGGCGGATCGCGAGCTGGCGTAACGCCATGCCTTCGGTGTCACCGCCATTCAAGTCCGTTCGGGCCTGCACACCGAGGCTGGCGAGGGCTGCAAAGAAGGCAAAATTCAGGGGATTCGGGTGAGTGACCTGGCGCACCTGCATCGCGCCACCGCGTCCGTGAAACTCCGATGCGCCGAAGTCGAGGTTATCCTCGCTTCGGCGAAAGTAGGGCAGAACTTCCCGATAGCTCCAACCTGTGGCTCCCGCCCGCGCCCAGTCATCGTAATCGCGCGGATGACCGCGGAAATAAACCATTCCGTTGATCAGTCCCGAGCCCCCCAGGCCGCGACCGCGCGGGTAAGCAATCCGGCGGTGATTGAGTTGTTTTTGGGGCGCGGATTTGAATCCCCAGTTCAGCTCGGCCGAGCGTTGCGCGAGGACAATGGCGCCCGGAATATCCACGAATGCGCTGCGACCCGAGCCGCCCGCCTCGATGAGGCAAACTGTAACGCCGCGCTCCTCCGACAAGCGCGCGGCCAGTACGCATCCGGCGGAGCCGCCGCCGACCACGACAAAGTCAAAGGACAGCGCTGCTCGGCTCATTCATGGATCATAGCAGC
>CAYNTW010000064.1:0-30911 GCA_964400085.1 uncultured Steroidobacteraceae bacterium
AGGCCGGCGTCTCGGTCAGGCGCAGCCGCACATACAAACCCACGAATACGAGCAGCGCGCTCGCGAGAAACGGCACCCGCCAGCCCCAAGCCAACAGCTGCGCATCGTTGAGGGAGCTCGTCAACAACAGGAATGTCCCGGAAGAGCACAGAAAGCCGATCGGCGCGCCGAGCTGCGGGAACATGCCGTACAACGCCTTCTTCCCGGGTGGCGCATTCTCGGTCGCGAGCAGGACCGCTCCGCCCCACTCGCCTCCGAGCCCAAGACCCTGTCCGAGCCGGAACAGCGCCAGGAACGCGGGCGCGAGAATACCGATCGACGCATACGTCGGTAGCAACCCCACCGCGACGGTTGAAATGCCCATCGTCAGCAGAGCAGCGACCAAGGTCGCTTTGCGTCCGATGCGATCTCCAAAGTGGCCGAACAGGGCCGAGCCGATCGGCCGGGCAAAAAACGCCAAGGCGAAAGTCGCGAACGATTGCAGGGTCGCCGAGGTCGGGTCGGTCGCCGGAAAGAACAGGTGTGGGAAGACCAGCACCGCCGCGGTGGCGTAGATATAGAAGTCGAAAAATTCGATTGTGGTGCCAATCAGGCTGGCGAACAGCACCTGTCCAGGTGAATTCACCACGTGCGCCGAGGCGCGCGCGCCCACACTCGCCGCGGGTGAGGCGGCAACTTCTGCTGTCTCTGTCATTTCGGCAATAGCTTAACCCGGGAGCGACGAAAGGTCGCGGCCCGCCAAGGCGCCGATGGTCTCGAGAGTCACGTCCGGAGCCGGGTACTTGGCCACCTCCGCGACGTCGAGCGCGTAGTGCCCCTGGCGCGGGAAAATGGTAGTGAGCTTCGCGCCCCAGGTTTTCTTCATGGCCGCGAGAATCCGTACCTTGTCATCGATCATCACGTAATGCTGCGCCGGAAAACGGTGCGCGACAGATTCGAGCATCTGCTCCTTGTGGAGATAGATGAGCACCCTGCCCTCCACTGCATCCCACAGGCCCGATCGTTGGACTTTGCGAGGCTGAAACACGACATCCCCATCGGACAGGATCACTGTGAGGCCTTTGCGCCGGCAATGCGCCAACGTAGCGAACACGCCAGCATAGAGTCGCGTGGTGAAGGGATAGTCGATCAGGAATGAAGACATCCTAAGCAGCTCCGGATCATCCAGGTGCTCGAGCCGGTAGCGTTGCAGCGCGCCGAGATAGTCCGCGTAACCCAGCTCCTTGCGAAGGTCCTCGAAGATCGCCCAATAGCGCTCGCGCGTCTCACGGCCGAACTCGCGCTCGAGATGGTCGCCCAGATCGTCCTGCACAGCGTCGTTGTCGAGCAAAGTATTGTCGACGTCGAACAAAAAAACGGTCCCGTGAGCCGCTGACATGCCTCACCCGCCCAAACAGTGGAAGTGCCGGAAAGCTTACCGCGAAGTGGCTCGCCAGACTTGCGTGGAAAGCGTGCACGTCGGCGGTAGCGTCCAGTCGACGTTCGCGGCGTTTGCCGGCATCCCCGCGTTCCCAGGATTGAGCATCGCCTGCGAGACTCGTAAGCCGACCGGCCAAGACGCTTTGATGTAGGCAATCACCGCCGTGATTTGCTCGCTCGTCAGCCTGTCTGCGAAGGCCGGCATGTACGACGGCGGGCCGGAGGGAAAGCGCCCATCCCTTGTCATATAGAACAGGTCCTCATCCGAATGGCTCCAGGTGTGCCCGGTCTGGTCATGCGCGGGCGCGCGCCTGCCGGCGTACTGATCCTGAAGCTGCCACAACGGTTGTCCCTGCAACTTGCGCCCGTGGCAACCCGCGCACCACCCCGCGTAGACCGCTTTTCCCAGGAGCACCTTCCCAACATCGTCCGCATCGGCAAACCGCGTGACGAGCGCGCGCAGCTCGTCGGCAAGCTTGTCAGCCGGCAAGCTGTCGGCGAGCAGTTTCTCGAACCGACCCTCAGGGTTTACCACATACAGAAATGAGCTGTGGTCGACAGTGTACTCACCGTTGCCAAGAGCACGGGCGCGGTAATAGACATGGAACTGCCGTGCCGCTTCCTGCGTCTGCTCAGGGTCTCCCCGTAATCCAACAATGCGCGGACTGAAGGCGGCCATGTACTTCGAGAGCCGCGGCTTGGTATCGCGCGCCGGGTCAACCGTGATGAAAATCGGCTGGACCCGGTCGGCCAGCGAGCCGAGCGAGTCCAGCGCTTGTCCGACACGCACGAGCACCGTGGGGCAGATATCAGGGCACGAGGTATACCCGAAATACACCAGCAGCCACTTCCCCCTGTAAGTCGCATCCGTCACCTCGTGCCCATCGAGTGCCTGCAGCCTGAAGTGCCCGGAAATCGCGGGAACCGTGGCGGCCCCAACAGGTACTCCAGCCGTGGCGTGCGCTCCAGCCATGGCGGCCACGGCGAGGGGCGCGGCCAGCCCCAGACCTACCGCGCACAACACCAACACGATCGCCCCCAACAGCGCGCGCACAGGCATGCCTGCCATCACCCGTCGCCCCATCCCCTAGTGCGGCGGCAACACCCGGATGATCGCCATCATCCCCCCATCCTCGTGCCCGAGAATGTGGCAGTGATAAACGAAGTCCCCGATGTCCGGCCCCCGGAAGTCCGCCCGCACGGTGACGCTCGGGTAAGGACCCGAACCGGTCCAGTAAGGCACCTGGATGGTGTCATAGAACTGCTGCTGGGACGGCGGCACCGGCACCCCATTCACCGCCAGCAACAGGAAATGTACCTGGTGCAGGTGGAATTCGTGGTTCTCCTCGCTGCGATTCTGAATCGTCCAATCCTCCACCGAGCCCTGGGTCGTGGTGATCGCCGGCGGATTGTTGGGATCGAACAGAGTGGGCGTGGCGCCATCGACCGTTATGAAGAAGTTGGTCGGGCTCAACGGGTTGCTGGGGTCGGAGACCACCTCGGAGAAATACAGCGTGCGCGCGGCAGTAGGAGTGGCCGAGGCGAGCCCCGCGAAGCGATTGCCGAGGATCGCATTGGCCGCAGTCCCGGTCGCCGGCGACTCCGTCGTGGGCAACCTCGTTGCCGTCGCGACCGTCTTGATGATGGCCAGCGGCCGTGTCGGATCATTGTCCCCGAGCGGTCCCGTGTCGATGTTGAGTGTCTGGAACACCGCTTTCCTGACCGTCGTGGCAGGCGCCTTGACGATGAACTCGGCACGTCCGGCCGGTGGAATCAGGATATCCGTCTGGGTCAGCGTCTGCCCGCGTGTGGTGCCATCCTGTGAGCCGATCGGCACCCCGTCGAGCGCGACCAGCGTCAAAGGTTGCGCGACATTGTCGTAGAGCAACTGCAAGTCGAGAATCGTATCGGCGGACGAGTTGGAAACGCGCCAGAACTCCCGACCGCCGGCCTGCATCAGGATGACACTGGGAATGAAGCCGGGCTGGGGTGTACTGACGTAGGGAATCGGTACATAGTTGAGTGTCAGGTCCCAGGAAGGCACCTGCCCGCCGGGCGCCGGCGACCCCGCGACTGGCTGGTCGCGCACCACCAGGACACGCTGCGGCAATCCAGCCACGGCCGGCTCGAACCTGGTGATGCCGCCGACGATGATCGCCCCCGAGGCGCCCCCCTGCACGGCCGCTTCGGCGATCCCATGGATGTGCGGATGGTACCAGTACAACCCGGGCGGCTCGTCCGTCGGAAAGTGCACGCTGTACTGAAAGCTCTCGCCCGAGTTGATCACCGTATGGATGACCTCGTCCGAGTGGCAAGTCGGCGACGTGTTGGTGCCGTGGTAGTGTATGTTGAGCGAGGTGATGGTCATCGTCATATCACCGCAACGATTCGACGAATTGGATACGACTTCGGTCGGCGACCCGGGCGGCGGCGCGGGCACCTGGTTGGTCACCGTGATGTTGAGCGTATCCCCGGGCAGCACGTGCAGGGTCGGTCCCTCCAGCCCGTTGGGGGTGAGGAAGCAGAACAGCGTTCTCCCCGCGCTGTCCACAGTAGTGAAATAGTTGAAAGTGACGTTGAGCGTGCCGTTCTGGCTGAAGAGCTCGGGCGGCGGCGTGACGAGACTTCCAGGCGGTGGCCTTGGGCAGGGTGGCCCGCTTTGCGCGAACGCCGATAACGGCAAGAGCAACAGCAATCCGATGATGGCGAGAAACCGGCGGGTATCCGTGAACATAATTTCTTCCCTTAGGCACCCTCCCCTGGGCGCGTTCCTAGGTTCTAGCACCGCGTCACGGCACGGCGCATGATTCTGAGGATTCACGACCTTCTGGATAGTTGGGTTCACCGAACGCGTGAGCACGGTCAACCAGGCGTCCTCTCGAGCGTTTTCCACCAGGTCGCGTAAGCCGTTCGGCGAAGAGGGCACCGAATGTGAACACCAAAATTTTTAGCACGAAAAGGGACGTCACCAAGCGTGCGCTCACAATCGCGGGCGGCGCGGCTTTGCTGATGTGTCTGGCGAGCTGCGGGCACGACGACGACGATTATGTCGTGGTACCCGGTCCGGGCTACGTTTCGGCTTATGTACCGAACTCCATTGCCGTCGCGGACGTGAACGCCGACGGCACACCCGATCTGCTGGTCGCGACAACGATCGACCAGGGCGGAAACAACCCCGGCGTCGCGGCCGTCTACCTCGGCACCCCGGCGTCACCGGGCACGTACCAGCCTGGAGCCACCTACTCGATTACCGGCACCGATCCCTCAGGCATCGCCGCTGTGGATCTGACGGGTGCGGGCGCTACCGACCTCGTAGTTTCGAACTTTGGCAGTGGCAACGCCTCGATTTTCATGCACGACCCCGCCAATCGCGGCAAGTACCTGGCCGCGAGTACCCTCACCACCGGTGGACAACCCAACCAGGTCGTCAGCGCGGACCTCAACGGCGATGGCAAACCTGACTTGGTGTTCGCTGATCTGAGCAATAGCGGCAACGCCATCGTCGTACTGCAGGACGCCGCTCACCCAGGTCAGTTTCTCGCTCCCGTAATGCTGGCGACCGGCAATATCACCACGAGCGTGGCGGTTGGCGATGTCAATGGCGATGGCTTACCTGACGTCGTCGCAGTGGACTATGACGTCAACGGCAACAACGGGCAGGCCACTGTCTTCATCCAGAACTCAGCCCGTCCGGGCACCTTCCTCGCTGCCGTGACCTTTCCTGCTGGAGCGCAGCCGCAAGCGGTCAGGATCGCGGATGTCAACGGAGATGGCCTGGCGGACCTCGTTGTAGCGAACCGCGGGCCGGGTAGTGACGGGACCGGAATGCCTGGGGTCTCGGTGTTGTTACAAGACGCCACGCATCCTGGAAGCTTCCTCGCTCCAGTCACTTACTCCACGCCGTGGGGCGCCATCGATGTCGCCGTTGCGGATCTCAACGGGGATGGAAAGCCAGACCTCGCTGTTGCAAGTCTGGGCCCCGCCCCAACCGGTGCGGTCTCGGTGCTGCTGCAGAACGCCTCCAGCCCCGGCACCTTTTCAACGGCAACGAGCTACGGTGCATTTGGGCAGCCGCTCAGCGTTGCGATTGCGGACCTCAACGGCGACGGCCATCCAGACATCGCGGTCGCCGACGGCGCTAACGCAACAGTAATGCTACAGAGCGCGACGTCCCCCGGGACATTCGACAACCCGGTGCCCGTGAACTAATCGGGTCCCGGTGAACTAGCGAGTCGCGTCCTCCCACTCCTGCTGGCCGCGGAGCATGAGCACCGCACGATCCTCGGGCAGAATCCATCGCTGCCCGATGAGATCGTCAACGGCGTGCCCAAAGCGCTCGAGATAATCCTCGCGGCCGGCGTAACGCTCCTCGATCGACTTGCGCGGATCACGGGCTTTGCGACGCTCGCTCGCGGTCCGGGCAAAGGGGATATAGGAGCCTTCGAAAGAGACGCGCTGCCACGGCGCTCCGATCGAAGGGTCGCGTAGATTCCAACCGGTATAACTGCCCAGCGGCACCACGATCTCCGGGAGGCGCACGCCATCACGCTCGTTGCCGTCATCATCGACTTGCGGCACGAGCACAGGAAAGGCTTTGCCCACACCCGGTGGCTGGCGACTCAAAATCCCCTGTTGCCACTGGGGTCCAAAATCGAGTCGTTGCGCCTCGCTGGCTTCCGCGGCTCGGTTGAGATCCGGTATCGGTGGGAATGCGTAATCGCGCAGGGTAACCAGCGTAGCGTTGTCAATACGCGGATAGCTGCTGCGCGGCGGTAGAGTATCGTTACGCACCCACGCGTCCATGTTGGTGATCATAGCCCGCCAGAAGAATCGGATCGGTAGCGGGGACTCCGGCTGCTGGCCGAGGAGGTCGCCTGCGCCTTTACGCGGCGGGAAAGGCCCGGAGAAGTGTTGCAGGCCCGTGAAATGGTAGATCCTGACACTCTCCGAGATCGGTACGTCCTGCTTGCCTTCGGCATCGACATGGATGAGCGCGGCGGCGCGTCCCCAGTATTCATAGGATGTGTTGGAAAAGAAGATCTTCGGCACGACTTTCTCGGCCATCGCTCGCTCGAGCAGGCCCGCGCGTGCGCCGCTCACCGGATCGGTCTCGGGCAAATCGGTGAACGGGAAAATATCGGTCGGAAAGTCAATCGAGGAGGTAGGCTGCGCATCCCGGGAGGGCTGTGCGAAGCGATAGTTGAAACTCCCGCGACCCGCGCCGGCCACGTGCGCCAGAACGCCATCGAGCGCGGCGTGCCCCTCCTCGTCCGCATTGAATCCTTCGTAAAGAAAGTCGCGCAGGAAGCGACCGGTTTGCGAGATTCCCGCGCCGTACACGCGCGCGGCGTGCAGAAGCGCGTTCGGAGTGTGCTTGACGTATGAGGCGAAATCGCGGATTGCCGCGAAACCCAGCCCGGCAACGATCGGATCCGCAGCGACATAGATGTATTCGTAGATCTCCCCGGCCTTGAAACCGCCACTCAAGCGGATGTGACGATCGCTCGCAACGACCTTACCCTCCACGAGATCGGCGAATTGCCACTGGGAGCGGGGTATCAAAATGCGCCTGGCGTCGCGCAAATCCCTGACAGTCAACATGTTGCGAGGATCGTCCGGATTCGCCACCGGATATTCCGTTCCGCCGATGCTGCCCGTCAGAAAGTGCCCGAGAGGAATCTCGTCCATGTACTCGGAGAGCATTACATCTCCCCGGATCAGACCAGCGATCGGATGATCACCTTCCCGCGCGATGGGGGCGAACAGCTTGAGGTCTTCGAGACCGGGCGCGTCCCACTGCCAACCCACACTGACGATCGTGTAACCCTGGCGCAGCAGCCAGCCGTCACCCACGTCGCGCGCCAGGTCAGGATCGCCGCCATCAACCAGCGAAATGATCCGCGCCCGCCCGCGGTTGGGTACCTCGAGCAAGAGAGAGCCGTTACCTTTGCCAGGATCCTTGGGACGAAACGCCACGAAGGTCGAGGAAAACTCCACCTCGCCGCGACGCACATTGACGGCATTCTGGAGATCGACGATGCGGCTATTGTGTGGATTGTCCACCCGCACCGCGTAATGGATCGTGCCGGTCAGTCGCTCGTAGCCACCGACGTCGCCGAACGACTTCCCGTGCAATACGTCTGTGGACGTTTCGATCTCGACGCGGATGACGCGCGCCTGAAGAGGCGCGCTCGCCCAACCCAGAATCAACAATACTCGAAGGAGCCTACAGGCGTTCCGCATCCCCCCAGATTAGCACGGCGGTAGGGGAATCCGACTCGGACGTCAGGTGTTACTTGACGGTATAACCCCGAGCATCCAGACATGCGCCGATGGCTCGCCGGTAGTCATCGACGGTGCCCTGCGTGTTCTCCGAGCGCGTCGGATCGAAGCCTGTCTGCGACACCGCCCACTTGTGGCACTCGAAGCGGTCGTCGGCCGTCTGCTGCTCGGACTGTCCATTGCGCGGATACACGTAAATATCCGAGGCGCCACCGCTCGTCCCCGCGGCATCGTTCGACACGACACCGTTTTCGGTGCTGCTGCTTCCGGACTCGTCTGACGCCGCGACCGGAGGAGGATCGGTAGCGACGTAGCCGTTCTCGGTTGAATCCCACAGATAGTAAGCATTGTTGTAGTAATAATAAGGCGTTCCGCTCCACCAGTACGTCGCGAAGCCGAACGGTAGAACCGGGTAGAACCACACGAAATTGGCGCCGTAATGGCAGCCAGGCCAGAAGCGCCCGCCCCAGTACCCGCCGCCCCAATACCTTCCGGTGCCGCCCACGAAGCCGGGGCGCGTGTGGCCGTACCACCCTGGGTGACCATAGTATCCAGGACGTCCGGCATAACCGGGATGACCGCCGTAATAGGCTGGGCGCCCAAACGACGCAGAAGAACGGGCCGTGTAGGCTGGCGTTACGACATGTCCACCCGCGTAGCCGCCGTAGACGTGACCGCCAGTGGCGGCTGCATAGTGCGGGGTATTACTGACGACGCCACCACCCGCCACGACATGGCCTCCGTTGAAGCCGCCATAGAAGCGAGCCCCACCACCGAAATGGGCTCCGCTCGCGAATTGAGCGCCCCCGCCGCTGAAATGAGCGCCGCCCCCTCCGAAATGCGCGCCGCCCCCACCACCGAAATGTCCACCGCCCCCGCCGCCGAAGTGACCGCCGCCACCACTACCGCCGCCACCTCCAGCGTGGCCGCCCGCCGCGCCAGCAACGAGGGGCGCCCCCGCGGCGACCACCACCGCAGCCAGCACCCCTAGGGTCCGCGCCAGAAATCCTGTCCGTCTCTTGATCATCATGGCTGTCACTCCGTCGCTGCGCCCTTCGCGCCAAGGCGCGCGCGGCATTCGGCGTATCTACATTAGACGCTCTGTAATCGGTTCTGTTCAAGCTCCCGAAACGGCGAATTCACTCTAATATGGCCTCTAGTGGGTACTTTTCCAGGGGGAAAACACTGGACGCACCCGTAGTACCTTATTAACGTCACGCCGCCCCCGACGATGACAAGCCCTTTGTCATAAGCGCTGACCTGAACCCTCAATAAACGAGGTTCAACGCGATCACGGGAATGACCGGCGCGCTGGTATTACGGCCGTCCGTACTGAACTTGACGCCCAGGATGACACCGACCCGGGCGTTCCAGTTGTACTCGATAGCGGGCGCGAAGCTGAGCGACCAGCTCGTGCCGGAGCTCGACAAAACGCTCTGCGCGCCGATGGCTCCGCTTACCCGTGTCGCATCGCTGTGCGCATACTCCGCATCGAGCGCCAACACCCAGTTCCGGGTGGCGCTGTATTCCCAGGACGCATCCGCGATGTATGAATCGCCAGGTCGCGCATCCCCGCGAAAGCCGGCGCCCGTGCCATACACACTGACGTCGCGTACAGTCGCGCTGTCGGAAAACGCATACGACAAGTCCAGTCGGCTGCGCAGGATGCGTCCGTTCGGCATCCAGAAATAGTCCTGCATGTACAGCGATACCGTGGTGGTCTGTACGCCGGCGCCGAAAGCGTCGGCCGCGTGCGCGCCGAGGCGATCGTACCTTCCTGTTGGAAACGTTTCGCCCACCACCAACGAAGCCGCCGGAATCCAACTCCCCGGCTCGAAGCGGGTGAGCCGATATTGGCCTTGAAGCGCGAAATCGCCGAATTCGACCCCGGTGCTCGAGCCGCTCCCGCTCGACAACGTATACCCGAAAGTCGGGATCACGCCCGCCGTGAACTTGTCGGTGACTCCGTAGAGAAGATAGGTCAACGAACCGAGCCGTTGCTGGTGTGTTGTTTCGCGCCGGACTCCCCGGTCGTCAAATCCCTGGTGGGTGATCGAGTCGAACAGATACGGCTCGACCAGGACATGTCCACGAGGCAGCGTCGAAGCGGATGAGGCCAACAAGGGGCCGGTCCACCACGCCTCATCGAGTGACTGTAACGACTCCGCGCCAGCCCATGCCGGGCTCGCGGCAACGAGCACCAGCAGTGCCCTGAGCATCCCCCTCACAATTCCTCCCACGGCGCGGAACCCTGGCGCGGCTGGACCGTTCGCAAAGGACGCGCTTGCGATCGCCAACACGAATACGAACGAGGATCTCCCCATGACGCTCACCGTCTCCGTCGGTCCGGTCATCGCCTTGATTGCCGGCATCCTGATTCTGATCATGCCGCGGCTGCTGAATTTCATCGTGGCGATCTACCTGATCCTGATCGGGCTGCTGGGCCTGTTCGGAGGCAGCCATGGCATCCATGTCTGACCGGCACGGACGTCTTCAGGTCTTGAGCGAGAACGGCGTGAAGTTCGTGTTCCGGTCGTAGTAGTCCTCCTGTTCGGCGCGCTTGAGGAAACCGACCACGCGATAGGTGAGAGGTGTTGCAACGACCTCCCACCCGGACTTCAGGAAATACTGTGTCAGCGTGACCGTGAACAGCTCGTCGGTGGGCCACAGTCCGGTGAAGGCGATCGTGTAGAACAGCACGGAATCGACGAGCTCGCCGCACAACGTGGAGCCGATGATACGGGTCCACAGCCAGCGGCCGTTCGTCCACAGCTTCATTTTGGCCATCACGAAGCTGTTCACGAACGAGCCGCACCAGAACGCAATGATCGAAGCCGCCGCGATGCGGGGCGTATTGCCGAAAATCACTTCCACCGCGGCCTGGTTGCTCTTCCAACGCTCGGCCGGCGGGAGATGGACGATGACGGCCGCCATGATCGATGCGAACACCAGCGCCACGAAGCCACTCCACACGACGCGCCTATCGCGCGCGTATCCATAAACCTCGGTGAGAATGTCGCCGAACAGATAGGAGATCGGAAAGAACAGCACCCCGGCGAGAAAGGTCAGCGACCCGAGCAGCGGCACGTGGATGGTCGTGACTTTGGCCGGACCGATCAGGTTCGCGCAAAGCAGGATGCAGACGTAGCCACCGAGGATGAAGTCGTAGTACTTGTAGTTTTTCATTGGGCGAGCGGGCAAGACGAACAGCCGAAAGGGTCCATTCTAACGGGAAGCGCCCTCGCCCGTCCCACAGCACGCCTACCGCGGGGCCGTGCAGCGCCGCCGCTCAGCCCGCCTGTGACTCGCGTGCTCCCGGTAGGGAGCTACCCCCATCTGCCGCAACGCCAACGGCACTACTTCCCAGGCCGGCGGACGCATTACCCATCCGCGCGCGATACCAGCACCAGCCGTTACCCCCCATCCGCTTCGCCTCGTAAAGCGCGAGATCCGCCGATTTGTAGAGCCGGTCCTGGGCCGTCCCATGGTCCGGATAGACCGCAACGCCGATGCTCGGACTGGTCCTGACGGCCGTGCCGTTGATGACCACCTCGAGCGCGAAACTCTCGACAATGCGCTTGCAGACAGCCTCGATATCGGCCGCCGCCGGGTTCTGTGTCAGCAAGACCGCGTACTCATCCCCACCCAGCCGCGCGACGCAATCCGACTTGCGCACCGCCGCCTGCAGTCGAATCGCCGCTTCGATCAACAGGGCATCGCCCACATCGTGACCCAGCGTATCGTTGATGTGCTTCAAGCGGTCGAGATCGATGAGCAACAGCGCGAAGCGGCCGCTCTGCAATCCGGCAAGGACCAACAGCTCGCGGAATTCCTCCATGAACATACGGCGGTTGGGTAGCGCCGTCAGCGTATCGCAGTAGGCGATCTGCTGCAGCTGGCGTTGACTCTCGCGCAGCTCCGCGGTGCGCTCGATGACCTCCCGTTCCAGCTCGCGACGGGCGCGGCGCAGATAGACGGTGCGCACCTGTACCACCGCGGCAATCAACACGAAGAACACGATGCCGGCGAGAATCCGGAATGCCACCGTCTGATACCAAGCCGGCAATATCCGGATGGGCACCGTCAGCACACTGTCGGTCCAGACGCCGTCGCGATTGGAGCCGCGCAATTTCAGCGCATAATCCCCCGGCGGCAGGTTGGTATAAGAGGCGAGACGGCGGCTCGGCTCGGTCTCGATCCAATCCGGATCGAAGCCCTCGAGTCGATAGGCATATCGATTGCGCTCGGGAGCGGAAAAGTCCAGCGCGGCGAACTCCACCGCGACGCTGTTCGCGCCAGGGCCGACCGTCAGGGGTACGACGACGTGGTCAGGGTCGAAGCTGCTCGCCGGGACCCGCTTGCCACCTACACGCACATCCGTAACGACGATCGGCGGACGGTAGCTCCACGAGCTCAGCATGTCGGGACGCACGATGACCAGCCCGCCAAGAGCTCCAAAGAGCAATTCGCCTTGTGGAGTAATGGCCCCCGCCCCAGCCCAATGGTTCGCAATGGCCACACCTTCGGCGCGCCGCAGGCTGCGGACCGCGAGCGAGCTCGGATCGATCATCGCCAGGCCGTCATCCGTACTCGCCCAGATCTCCCCGTGCGGATCCTCGAGCAGCTTGTCGATATTCTCGCTCGCGAACCCCTGCCGCGCGCCCAGGCGAATGAAATGGGGCTGGCCGTCGCGCTCGCGCCGGTCCATGAGACTGATGCCACCGCCCAATGTACCGACCCAGAGCCGTCCGCGCCGATCGGTGAGAAGCGTCCCAATGTAACCGGACGACAGCGCGGTGGGCACATGCGGGTCTGGAAGGATGCGCTCCACCGCGCGAGTGGCCGGATCGAGCCGGTTGAGCCCATTCTTGGTCCCGATCCAGAGCGATCCGCCCGGCCCGCCGTCGATCACGGTGACGCGTTGATCCGTCAGACCTTCGACAACAGCCGCCGCACCCGTGATCTTGCCGGCAGGATCCAACGTCAGCGCCCAAAGACCGTCAAACCCGCCGACCCACAACACATTCTGTTGGAAATACAACGTCCAGACCGCGGAGCTCGGGTCATGTTGTGGCTGCGACAACCGCACGACCCCGTGGGCAAGCGGATCGGCGCGATATAGCCCCTGCTCAGTGCCGATGTAGACCTCCCCCGACGGCCCACGCACCAGTGCGTTCACGTAATCCTTGGGCAGGGCCGTGAGCGGATGCTCCGGATCGGGACGCAGGGCGGCGACGCGCAAGCCTCGCGGATCGAGCACATCGATGCCGTTGCTGCCGAGCCCCAACCAGACACGGTCATCCGGCATGGCTAGAACCGAGTCCACGTCGGAATCCGACAGGCTGGCTGCGCGGCTCGACCCACCAAATACGGTGTAGATGGCGGCCTGTCGGGAGTTGTAACGGCTGATGCCTCGGTTGGTGCAGATCCAGACCAGCCCGGAGCGATCCGTATGCAAGGCCTGCACGCCGTCATCCGCTAGACTCGACGACAGTGTCGGATCGTGGCGTATCCGGCGTGTTTTGAAAGTCGCCGTATCGACCGCGACAATGCCGTGCCCATCGGTGCCCAGCCAGATCGTGCCGGGGCCGACCTCGGCAATAGCGTGGATGCCTTCTATCTGCAGCGTCGATTGCGCCGCGCCGGTCTCGACCACCGCGCGCGCGGTGTGCTCCTGCAAATCGACGACGAACGCGCCCTGACGAACCGTGCCGACCCAAACGCGTCCCGCGCTATCCTGGAAAAAACTCCAGGCGACGGCGATCTTGCCTTCCGGCAAGCCCAGCGCCACGGGCACGAACCGAGTCGTTCCAGGCTCACGACGCACCAGGCCCGCCGCCGTCCCAACCCACAGCCCCCCGTCACCGTCGCGAAAGAGTGCGCGCACCCGATCATCAGGCAGGCTCTCCGGGTTGTTGGGATCGTGGCGCAGATGTTCGATCCGCTCAGTGTCGCCGTGCAGATGGTCGAGCCCACCGTCGGTTGCTATCCAAACTCCACCGGCGCCGTCATCCGCGATGTCACGCACGCTCGCGTTACTCAGGCCCGAAGGTCCCGCGGTGTAGGTGACGAAGCGATCCCGGTCGCGATCATAGCGAGCGAGGCCGCCTGAGTTGGTCGCAATCCAGAGCCGACCGAGCCCGTCGGTGTGGAGCTGCTTGATGACATTGTCCGGCAGCGAGCCCGCGACGGCAGGATCCGCGCGGTAGCTGCGGAAGTGATACCCGTCCCAACGCGCCAGGCCGCTCTGGGTCCCCACCCAGAGAAAGCCCTCGCCATCCTCGGCCAGCGAGGTCGGCGTAGTGGAATTCGGCAACTCGTTGTCGCGCGCCAGGTGCTCGAAAACAACATCCGCCAAAGCGTCCCACCGCTCGGCGTTGGGAGTTGGAGCGGGTGTTGCGGAGACCTGGGTGGCGGCCGCCCAGGAGCCGCTGGAAACCAGCAGCGTCAGAGCAACCAGGAGCCAGCCAGGAAGTTTTTTGGGCGCGCGCATAGGCTGGATCACCGTGCCTCCGATAGTACTACCGAGGCGTCGACGCCGAATGGATACACCGGAAGAGTGTGTTCTCCATCACGAGGTCACAATGTGACCCTCCAGGCCACTCACCGACGGCTTAAGCTATCCGTGCCGGCGGCACACAATTTGCTCGATTCATCTTGAATGTCGCGCAAGCGACCCCACGCTCATGAGGTCGCCAAGCGAGTACGGGGACGCCACTCCCGGCGTGCCCGTCAATGGCAAGGCGGGGAAACCCGCCGGGAGCAAGCGTGATGAGCAAAGGTGCAACAGTCCTTCGCAATTCATTGATATTGCTTGTGGCGGGTTTGTCGGGTTCCGCTGTCTGGGCAGCGGAGAATCCGGTAGGACAATTGAACGTTCCAGTACAGACCCTACCTACACCGCCACGACCGCATGTCCTCGACCTGAAGGTGCCGGATATCCACGAATTGATGTCCGCGGAGCAGATCGCGGCGGCGATACCCAACCCCGATGACGTCGAACTCGTCGGCCCCGAAACGGTGCAAGTGCGCGGTGCGACACCACCGCCTTACGTTCCGAGCGGATTTGCCGCGCTCTACTGGGCGGCTACACACCCGACGGATGCGTGGCGTATTCTGGCGCCGGCGGAGTAACGGTCCCCGCGACCTCTCCGAACCCGATGCGCGTGAATCCGGGGCGCGCGCACCAACCCCGAAAGATCACGCGATCGCCATCGGCGAGAAATGTCCGGGTCTCTCCTGAGGGTAGGCAGATCGGGCGCTTCCCGCCCTCACTCAACTCGAGCAGCGAACCGGCCTCCCCCGGACGGGGCCCGGACTGGGTCCCACTGCCGAACAGATCACCCGGTTCGAGATTGCAGCCATTCACCGTGTGATGGGCGACGAGCTGCGCCACCGTCCAGTAGGAATCGCGGAAGCTCGAATGAGAGAGCTTTTCCGGTGCCTGTCCAGTCGCGCGCATGCGCTCGGTCTCGAGCCACACTTCGAGCTGAATATCGAGCGCGCCCGAGGCGCGCAAGGCAGCGCTGTCGAGATATGGCAGGGGCTGCGGATCGTCCGCGGGCCGGCTCCAGGGCGTGCGAAAGGGCGCGAGCGCCTCGAGGGTCACGATCCACGGTGAAACGGTGGTCGCAAAATTCTTGGCGAGGAACGGGCCCAGGGGCTGGTACTCCCAGGCCTGAATGTCCCGCGCCGACCAGTCATTCAAGAGGCACAGCCCGAAGACATGCTCCTCGGCGGACTCGACCGGCACACGCGTGCCCAGCGCGTTGCCCGTGCCGATGTAGATCCCTACTTCCAACTCATAGTCCAGGCTTCGTGTCGGCGCGAGCGTAGGGCATGCGGTCCCCTGCCGCCTCACCTGCCCGACCGGGCGCGGGAAGCGCTGCCCGGAAACGCGAATGGAAGAGGCTCGCCCGTGGTAGCCGATCGGCACCCACTTGTAGTTCGGGAGCAGTGGATTGTCGGGCCGGAACAGCCGACCCACCGCGGTCGCGTGATGAATCGAGGCGTAGAAGTCCGTGTAGTCGCCGATTCGGGCCGGAACCGCGTACTCAGCGTCTCGTTGTGGTATCAACGCCGCCCGGAGTTGATTCGCGCGCGCCGCATCCGTTCGCAACGACTCCGACAAAAATGCGCGCAACGCCGACCACGCTCGCCAACCGAGGGCGAAGCAGGCATTCAATGTTGGTTGCGAGCAAGCCGCCAGCGCCAGCGCCACCTCGCCGGATGCGCCCGCGCGCAGCTCGCTCGCACCGAGGTCCAGGATCTGGTCACCAATGGCGACACCACCGCGAAACGGCTCCTCGCTGCCCGCGCGACGAAAGACCCCGAACGGGAGATTCTGGATCGGGAAATCGGTGTCGGCCCGGTTTGCCGACCCGACCCAGCTGCGCAAGCCCGGATCGTGTGTTGGATTGATCGAGTCCATTACCCAGCACCCGTCAGGGCTTGCTCGGCTCGAAGTGACTGCGCAGACCCTGCCAGCATTGAGCGTAGTCGCGTTGCAATTGAGGCGAGTCCATCGCGAAGCGCGTCGGACGGATCACCACGCGTGTCTCGAACATGAACGCCATGGTATCGAGGATGTGCTGAGGCCTGGAAGTATCGGCATGGATGGCCTTATCGAATGTCGCCGCATCGGGGCCATGTCCCGTCATGCAGTTGTGCAGCGAGGCGCCACCGGGAGCGAACCCTTCCGCCTTGGCGTCGTACACACCCGTGATGAGCCCCATGAGCTCACTGGCGATATTGCGATGGAACCAGGGCGGCCGGAAAGTGTTTTCCATCGCCAGCCAGCGCGGCGGGAAAATCACAAAGTCCAGGTTGTCGATTCCGGGTGTATCGCTCACCGATTGCAACACCAGAAAGATCGACGGATCCGGGTGATCATAACTCACCGAGCCGATGGTGTTGAAAAGCCGCAGGTCGTACTTGTAGGGCGCGTTGTTGCCATGCCAGGCGACCACGTCCAGCGGCGAGTGCTCGATGCGAGCCGACCACAATTGTCCGCCGAACTTCGCCACCAGCTCGAGCTCGCCCGAGCGCTCCTCGTAGCAGGCCACGGGCGTCTGAAAATCGCGCGGATTAGCCAGTCCGTTGGAGCCGATCGGCCCCAGGTCCGGAAGACGCAGTGGCGCGCCGAAGTTCTCACACAGGTAGCCGCGCGCCGAGCCGTCCGGCAACTCCACACGAAAGCGCAGACCCCGCGGAATCACCACGATTTCCTGGGGCTCCGCCTCGATCAGCCCCAGCTCGGTGGCGACCCGCAGGCGCCCGAGCTGCGGCACGATCAGCAGCTCGGCGTCGGCGTCATAGAAGAACCGCTCCGTCATCGAGCGATTCGCGACATACCAGGCGATCCCGCAACCCACCTGCGACAGCGGCGACCCGTTGCCACCCAAGGTGCATATGCCCTGGATGAAATCGGTCGGCTCCTGCGGTATCGGCAATGGACTCCAGCGCAGCGGATTCGGGGTCGGTGGGGTCTCGTCGAAATCATTCGTGAACGTGCCGTGGCCGATGCGCCGGAACTCCCCATGGACCGCGGCAGGGCGGATGCGATAGAGCCAGCTACGCCGGTTGGCGTTACGGGGCGCGGTGAATGCGGTTCCGGAGAACTGCTCGGCGTAGAGCCCGTAGGGACAGCGCTGCGGCGAATTGCGCCCCTGCGGAAGAGCACCCGGCAACGCCTCCGTCGCGAAATGGTTGGCAAAACCGCTCTGGTAACGCATGCGCTTCTCCTGCGAATTCTTATCATCGCACATCGCCTGCCTCGGACCAGCGATCTGTACACGGAGTTGGTTCCGCTCGCAGGTGGCGCCGCGCGGGGTCATAATTAGCGGCTGCGCGCAGCTTGCGCGCGTACCAGTGATGGACGCGGATTGCGCCGAATGAAGATGCTCTCGAGATTGGCTCTTAGGACCGCGACCTTTCTGCGCGCTACCCTGTTGGGCGCTGGGCTGATAGTAGGCGCCGCACTCATCGCCGCCCCTTGGGCCAGCGCCGCGGAGGCACCCACCGCTGCCGCTCCGCAGAGCATTCCGGTGGCCCACTCTGCCCTGCTGACCATCAACGCGACCGTCACCCAGGATGGCCTCGCGCTTCACGTTCTCCATGCCGGTAACCAGATTCCCATCGACGGAAGGGATGTCACCGTGTCCGTCGATGGCAAAAATCAGCCCGTGACCGCCGAGCCCGAAGGGACCTTCCTGCTCCCCACCAAGGACCTTGGTGAGGGCGAGCGCCAGCTCGATATCACCGTAGCGCACGACGGCATCCGTGAGATCCTCACGGGCAAGGTGGCGTTGCCCAAGACGAGCAGCGCTTCAGATCTCTGGCGCGACCACAAACAAATGGCCTGGTGGGTACTCAACATCGCGGTCGTGCTGATCGCGGTTCTCGCCTTTTCGCGCCGCAGC
Organism: uncultured Steroidobacteraceae bacterium; assembly: GCA_964400085.1. Taxonomy (GTDB): domain Bacteria; phylum Pseudomonadota; class Gammaproteobacteria; order Steroidobacterales; family Steroidobacteraceae; genus 13-2-20CM-66-19. The sequence continues at coordinate 18,123 of CAYNTW010000064.1, forward strand.
TCGACGCCGGCGAAAGAGTCCGACGAGGACGAGTAGCGGGCGGGGAGTCAAAGCACCACGAAATAGTGAATGCGATTCGCGCCGGGAACCTTCTCGGCGACACCGACAAACACGTGCTTGCTCAGCCACTCGTGGGGCCCAGCGGGTGCGTCGAACTTCGGGGTCACACGCATATAGTACTCCTCGGGCCGCACCGGCTCATTACGGGCCATTTTCGCCATAGCCTCCTCGCTTCCCCAACGGTAGCCCCGGTTCTGCATGTAGATCACGGCCCCGTCGTCGGCTTCCAGGAGGTATCGGGCGTCGAAGTCGATGACGCCATCCGGGCGCACCAGCGGGAAGTCACCGCCGGACATGGGAATCACCTTGCCGTTGAGCCTGGGTCCCTCGATCTTTCCCGAGGCCGCGTAGATGGCGGCGCGCGTGGCGCCCTGAGAGCTGGGTTTCACCCATTTCAGTCCCGTCAGGTCGATCGAAATGCTGAAAGCGTGCTCGAGTTGCGGAAAAAATGGGTGACTCAATGTTGGTCCTCGTCGGTCCTAGTTCGCGCGAAAGCCAATGCGGAAGGCCCCCCAGTGACGGCCGCGGACGAAAATCGGCGCGGAGAGGTCCTTCATCAACACAAAATTGCCTCCCCCCATATTACGTCGGTAAGTCTGTAGCAGAAAGCGCTTCGTGTTCTGCGCGACCTTGCGTACCGCGCGATCATCGTACACACGCCGATTGCGACAATTGGCGGCGTTCCAGACCGGATCCCGGCCCTGCGGCTGCGCGTAGTTGGGATTGTGCGTCGGCAGGTAGCCGCCCTTCGCCCACGCGACACTGAACACGATGCGCGGCTCCGCCTTTTGCACCGGGTCCTGGATCGGCGGCAACACGCGATCGGTGAACTTCACGTACTCGGTGAGGACCTGCTTGGGGTTCGTTCCGGGAATCTCGCGATAGCGCTCATCGAAGAGCTGCGCTTCGGTGATCTCACCGCGATCGATCGCCGCCTCGAACTCCGCGCTGATGCGCTTTGCCGTGGCGATGCCGAGATCGATGATGGGCGTGTCCGCGGTCGTCACGCCGCTTTCGGCGATGAACTCGATGAGTGTCTCGCTCAGGTTCAACAGGCCCTCGACCCGTTTGTCCGCTTGCGTGAGGTTGGTGGAGGAAAGCTGCACGTCGTTGGCGAGGTGGCCCAACTCCGCCAGCGTGGCATCGCAAGCCTCCAGGTTGGTTGCAGCGGAGGCGGCGATGGCGTCGATCTCACGGCCCACCGTGTTGAAAGCGTCGTGCGAGCGGATGATGACGCCGTTGACCTGTTGGACGGAAGCAGCGGCATGGGCGGCATGCTTGGTGGAGTCCGCACTCTCGGTGACCAATCCACTGATCTGCTCGCCCAGCGCGCGCACACTGGCGGTGATCCGGTCTGTGGCGGTGCGCGTTTGATCGGCGAGACTTTTGACTTCCGCGGCAACTACCGCGAAACCGCGTCCGGCCTCGCCGGCGCGCGCCGCCTCGATACCCGCATTGAGCGACAGGAGCTTGGTCTGCTTGGCGATGGTCTCGATGGCGCCGGCGACGTCACCGATCTGCTTCACGACCGGCGCGAACGAGTTGAGCCGCTCCTCGATGCGCCTCACAGCAGTGGTGAGGCGATCGATATGCTGCATTGCATTGCCCATCAGCGCTCGGGATTCGGCGATTTCAGTGCCCGCCATGGACGCCGCCGACTGCGCCGCGCGGGCCGCCTGGTCGATGGCTCGATTGCCACTCACCATGGTCTGCGCGGATTGTTCCAACTCCTCGAACTGCGCGGCCTGGTTCGAGATGCGCGTCGTCACCTCTTCGAGGTTTCCGGCGATGTCGGCAACCTCGACCCCCAGTGTGCCAATGCGTGCCGCGAGCTCGGCGACCACACGTGCACTGTCGATTTCCACGTTGCCGCTCATGATGTCCCCTGGCGCTTTGCAGCGCGGTGGTCTTCTTGGCTTGCCGGCGCACGTGCTCGGCGCGCACGTAGTATCGGCCCTTCAACGCTCCTCCATCAGAAAGGTTTCGGCGCGACGTTGCAAGTGTTCATCGAATGGAACAGTTGAGCCACCGCGGCATCAGGCGGTGCTCACTGTTGATTTCAACCAGTGAGTCCTACCGAACCGTGATCCATCTAATGCCACCCCGGGGTGTTGTTGCGGCCGGGCGCGGGCCGTTTCCCGGGAGGCTGCACGAGCCCTGAGGCGGGCGGCCAGGCGGCTCCGCCGTGGGTACAGCTTCCGGAGGCGGGAGGGTCTCGATGGGACCCACTCCGGCATGGTAGCGGGTGAGCAGAGACGCAATTCGTCGTAATGTTGGAAAATTCATGGGCACACCTCTTGGCGCATTTGACTGCGCTGACACTGTGCATCCGCGCCCAACCCTGAACAAACACACCCTCTAAAGATGTCTTAAGGAAACCTTTCGGTACAGACCAACGGTCCGTAGGAAGCGGCACCTGGCGACCAGGCTGCGGAAGGAAGCCTGGGAATATTGGCCAAAGTGTGACGGCGGGTGCGGCTTTGGGGTGAGCCGCAGGGATAATAAAGGCATCGACATGGAAAGTTTCACAAACCCAGGCGGGCCAGGTGGCGCCGCATGAGTGCTGCCCGACTCGAGGAGACGGCGGCATTCCCCTTTATTGAGGTCGCCGGCAGCGCGCGCAATATGGGCCTGCAGTACGGCCGCAAGGCCGCCGGGCGCATCCATCGCACGATCGAGATCTACCGGCATCTCTTCGCGGTGAAGGAGATCGAATGGAGTCTGGTGCGAACCGCCGCCACTGGCATCGCAACCCGCATTGCCGCGGCCTACCCCCGTATCGCCGAGGAGATGCGTGCCCTGGCGGAAGGGGCCCAGGTACCTTTCGAGGACATCGTCGCCATCAATGCACGCAGCGAGCTCCTGCACGAAAGCTTCGGGAAGAAGCGCGCCGATACCGACGATGTCGACGGCTGCACCGGCGCGGTAGTGCTGCCCAGCGCGACCCGCGAGGGGCACATGATTCATGCGCAGAACTGGGACTGGCGGGAAGAGTGCGTCGAGTCCGCGATCGTGGTGAAAATGGTGCCGGATGTCGGTCCGAGCATGCTGACGTTCGCCGAGGCTGGCGTCATGGCCTGTGTTGGTCTCAACAATGCCGGCTTGGCCGTCACGACCAACCATCTCGAATGCGACCAGGACGGCAAGCGCAGCGGTGTGCCCAATCCTATCGTCCGACGTCAGGTGTTGGCACAAGGGTCCCTTGGGGAGGCGATCGAGACTGTTCTCAAGGCCGAGCGCGGTTCCTCCATCAACTTTCTCATCTCCCATCGCGAGGGTGAGGCTATCGGCCTGGAAGCCACCCCGGACCAGGTCTTCTGGCTCTCGCCCGAGCAGGAGATCCTCGTGCATGCCAATCACTTCGTCTCGACCGCGGCGCGGGTCGCCGTGCGCGACACAGGCTTGATCACGAGCGCCGACTCGCTCTATCGGGATAGCCGCATCCGGCGTTACCTGATGAGGGACCGCGGCAGGGTCACTCTCTCCACGCTCCAGGCGGCCTTCCAGGATCGTTTTGGAACCCCGTACGCGGTTTGCCGCCCACCCGTCCTGGGGAAGCTCACGGCAACCGTGGCGACCATCATCATGGACACGACCGCGCAGATCATGTGGGTCTCTCCCCGCCCCTACGGCCCGCACAAGTTCACCGAGTATCGACTTCCGTAGTCGCGCCACGGTCTGTACCCTGCGGCGAATGCCGCAATCGACGACCTACTACCACGCCAGCGTCACGGAGCCTTATCCGAACGCAGCTCAGCTGACAGAGCCTATTACGACCGACGTGTGCGTAGTCGGCGGCGGTTACGCTGGGCTGTCCGCGGCGCTCCACCTGGCTCGCCGCGGCGCCTCGGTGGCTCTGCTGGAGGCGTCACAAATAGGGGACGGCGCTTCCGGACGCAACGGTGGGCAAGTTCACAATGGATTCCGGCACGACTCCGAGTGGTTCGAATCGCGCCTCGGCTCCGACTTCGCACGACAGATCTGGGCCTTGGGTATCGAAGCCCGCGAGCACCTCGATTGGCTCATCCGCACGTACACCATTGACGCACAGTACTGCCCCGGGTTGCTGCATCTGTGTCACAAGCGGCGTTATGTGGATGAGACGCGCGCCCATGTGAACGATGTGATGAGTCGTCATCCGGAAGCCGGGCTGCGGTTCGTCGGTTTGGAGGAGGCACGTGCCCTCGTCGCGAGCAAGGACTACTACGGCGGCTACTTCGACAGCCAGTCCGGTCACCTCCACGCGTTGAACCTGGCATTGGGAATGGCACGAGCAGCATCCCAACATGGCGCGCGATTGTATGAACATAGCGCCGCCATGCGACTCGCGCGGGTACACGGTGCGTGGGAGGTCCAAACCGCCCGCGCCGCGGTACGAGCGGAGAGTGTCGTGATTGCCGGCAACGGTTATCTTCGCAACCTGCAGCCGGTGGTGGAAGCGCGGGTAATGCCCATCAACAACTTCGTGGTCACCACCGAGCCGTTGGGGAGAGACGCCGCGGAGCGCCTCATCCGCAACCGACTCGCCGTCTCGGATAGTCGCTTCGTGGTGTACTACTTCCGTATCACCCCCGACGACCGCCTCCTGTTTGGCGGCGGCGAAACCTACTCCTACCAATTCCCCAAAGACATCGCGGGCATGGTCCGTGGACACCTGCGGCAGGTCTTTCCCCAACTCGAGCACACACGCATCGAGCACGCCTGGGGAGGAACACTCGCCATCACGAGCTCCCGTTTGCCATTCGTGCGTGAGATCGAGCCCGGTTTGTTCAACGCCAGCGGCTTTTCCGGGCAGGGAATCGTGGTCGCGCCCTTCGCCGGCAAAGCCATCGCGGACGCCATCAGCGGTGACCGCCGCGCCTTCGATCTCCTGGCACAATTTCCGGTGCGGCGCTTTCCGGGCGGCAAGTACCTGCGCTGGCCGATCCTCGTCGCCGCCATGTCCTGGTTCGCCCTCCGCGATCACATCTAGGTATTTCTCAGGAGTTGAGTTGCCTCGCGCGCTCCGTGATCCAGTCATTGATGGCCCAGAGCAAGTCACTATGCGAGAGCTCCTTGAGCGAGTCGAGCCGCTGGCGCCGCAGAACCGCTACCGTCTGCTTCTGAAACAAACGATAGTCGGAGAGCATGGCAGCCACTCCCGGAAGTGGCACCTTTCCAGGTTGCCTATTATCGGAGAGCCAGTTGCGAACACAACGGATGGCTCGCTCAGGGCTGTTACCGTGCACCTCGATGTCCTGGCCGCTGATGTCAGAAAGTGCGGCATCGTACCGATGGGCCCGCGCATCGAGGATCAAAGCCTGCTTGCGACGCTGGCGTCGGCCGCCGAAAAGCCGCGCACCGAGGTGCAACCCGAGCTCCATTGGCATATTGAAACGCGGAAGACCGTCTTCGTTGGGCTCGACGCGTGAAAGGTCGTGGATTGCCCAGTCGCAATCGCGAATGAGTGCCGCGATCTTCGTTACCCTGATTTCTGCGCTATCCGTGGCGTCGAGCGCACAGCGGGGGCGAAAGCCCGATGCAACAATGGTGAACGCCATTGCGCGCAGAATTGGTTTGTACGCCTCATCAAACGGGCAATTGATGAAGACGGACTGTGCCGTTACAGATTTAGTCGCGCGTCGTTTTCCCACTCGCGGGCCTGTACTCGGTCCGCAAGGCATCGCGAATCGCACGAGCAGTATCGGAACGCGAGCCGCTCATAGGAGCGATCTTCACGCCCCGATACACGACCGTATGGCCGGCATTGGGCGCGTGATGCGTTCGTCCGCTTTTCTTCGCTGGCGTTGCCATAGACCTAATATGAGGTTTTGGAATCTCTCATGCAAGGGCACAGCGCCCACTCGGGGAGTGTGCATCCCAATGGGCTATTCTCCCGCTAAGCCTTTGAATTTCCAAACCTTAGTACGCCTTATACCCTCGCACTTCGGACATCACCCTGCGGTTGACTGCTGTGGCACAGTCGGAAGACGGGAGCGGAAGTGCTTCCGATACTGGCTGGGGGCAACCTTGAATTGCCGCACGAATGATCTGCGTAGCAGCTCCGCGCTCGAGAAACCGCAACGGGCGGCGATCTGATCGAGGGTGTCGTCGGTGGAGGCGAGTAGCGCACGAGCGGCTTCGATGCGGGCCTGTTCCACATATCGCGCTGGGGTCTGGCCCAACTCGCGGGCGAACACGCGTGCGAAATTGCGCGGGCTCATTGCAGCCCGCGCGGCAAGCGTCTCGACCGCCAGATCCTTGGCAAGGTTCTCCGCGATCCAGACCTGCAGCTCCTGCAAGCTGCGGCGTTCGGCGGCTTGCGCGGCCAACGCAACACTGAACTGCGCCTGGCTACCCGGCCGGCGCAGGAAAATCACCATGTGCCGCGCCACGTCCAACGCGAGAGCGCTCCCGTAGTCCTCCTCGATGAGAGCCAACGACAGGTCCATCCCGGCGCTGATGCCTGCGGAAGTATAGATGCTACCGTCCTGCACGAAGATCGGGTTGGGATCCCAGGAAACGCCGGGATGCTGGCGCGCGAAGCTCGCGACGAAACGCCAGTGGGTCGTGGCCCGCTTGCCGTTCAACAATCCCGCATCGGCCAACAAGTACGCCCCGGTGCAGATGGAGCAAACACGACGCGCGTGCTGCGCCACTCTGCACAGCCACGCCAACAGCGTCGGATCGCGCGGCCCGCGGGTGCCGGCGCCACCGGCAATCAACAGGGTGTCGATCTTTCCCTTCACCTCCGAGTAGTGCCGGTGGGCCAACAACCTGACACCGCTGCTCGTGGGCAGCGCGAGGTCGTTGGCGCTGGTGACCAGCTCCGTCTCGTAGCCACGCCTGCCCGAGGACTCCTCGAACATCCGGCTGGCGATTCCAAAGGCTTCCAAGGGACCGATGACGTCGACGCCCTGCGCCGGAGGAACGGAGAGCATGACGATCTTCTTGGGCGCTAGAGCTGGCATGGGATATCAATAACACAAAGTCCCCGAAAGTGGCAGGATTCGTGGGGTACTTGTCGTTCAGGCCAAGCCCGCTCGCTACTAGAATCCGGCCCATGAGAAAGCCGCACTACGCCTGGACCGTCCTGGCGGTCACCTTCGTCGTCCTCCTGATCGCCGCCGCGATCCGTGCCACGCCGGGAATCCTGATCGTGCCCTTCGAGGGCGAATTCCGCTGGTCCAGGGCCACGATCTCCGTGGCCATCTCCACCAACCTCCTGCTGTACGGATTGATGGGCCCCTTCGCCGCCGGCGTGATCAATCGCTACGGGCCGCGCCGGGTCATGGCGGTCGCCATTGCCCTGATCGGCCTGGGCACGCTCGCCACCATCGGCATGAAACAACCCTGGCAACTGATGGCGCTCTGGGGAGTCGTGGTCGGTGTCGGCTCCGGAATGGTCGCTGTGGTGATGGGAGCCACTGTCGTGCAGCGTTGGTTCCACCTGCATCGCGGACTCGCGCTCGGACTGCTGACCGCGAGCTCCGCGACCGGGCAGCTCGTGTTCCTACCGCTGTTGGCCAAGGTGGTGGTGACCTCCGGCTGGCGTTGGGCGGTGATTCTCATCTCGGCCGTCGCGCTCCTCGTCGCGCCGGTCGCGTTCTGGATCATGCGCGACCGGCCTGCCGACAAGGGACTGAAGCCCTATGGCATTGCGGATACCGAGCCCGTGCCGCCGCCGGTCACCGGCAATCCTGTGCTAGCCGCCTTGTCCTCGCTGCGAGTGGCGAGTCGCACACGCGAGTTCTGGATCCTCGCCGGCAGTTTCTTCGTGTGTGGCGCCAGCACGAACGGCCTGATTGGCACTCACCTCATTCCGGCCTGTGTGGACCATGGGATTCCGGAGGTTCGCGCCGCCGGTCTGCTGGCGCTCATGGGAGTTTTCGACCTCGTGGGGACAACCGGCTCCGGCTGGCTCTCGGATCGCTTCGACAATCGCGTTCTGCTCCTGACTTATTACGGGCTGCGCGGTCTGTCTCTTCTTTATCTCCCCTACGCATTCGCGCCCGAGGGCCATGGGTTATCGGTGTTCGCGGTCTTCTACGGGCTGGACTGGATTGCCACCGTGCCGCCCACCGTCGCCCTGACTCGCCAGACCTTCGGGGCTGAGAACGCTAGCCTGGTTTTTGGCTGGATCATGGCGGCCCACCAGGTCGGCGCCGCCTTGTCCGCCTCTTTCGCCGGCTTTTTGCGCACCACAGAGGGCAATTATGACCATGCATTCCTGTTCGCGGGCATTCTTTGCATGATCTCCGCGGTTGCCGTCCTGTTCGCGGCAAAACGGCCCCTCAGCCCCGCTCTAGACCCTCTACCGGGTTAATGGCCCGCTGGCTGCCGCGTTTCCAAGAGCCGAACCTCGGTATAATCCTACCCTGGAAGCAGCGCCTTGGCGGGAACCGCTGCGACGCTCGCGCATTGAGCTACGAAGCGCTAGACCATTGAACCAGGAGGAGTTTGCCTTGCGATCGAGAATGCCCCCACCGCGTCCGGCGCATGCCCCGTTCAAACGGACGCTCACCCTGGCGTTGTTCGCCCTGGCGTTGTTCGCACCCTTGGCGTTCGCGTAGTTCGCTCAGGGTGGCGGCTCAATCGTACGCCAGATACCACCCCTCTCCTTTCAACCACACCCGCTCCGCGGGGATGTCGTCGCTGCGATAGAGCCGCGTAACCTTCTTCGCGCCCCCGGTCTCCAGGGCCGCGGTCAGAGCAGCATCGGCGGCCGGGTCGCTAGCACCACCCTGCGCGGGTATAAAGCCCCCCGGAACGGGGAGCCTGACGTGGAACTCATCGCCACGGCGCTCGATGCGAAATATCGCGTTCATGGACCCCATGCGTGCCAGCCGGCCGAGGTCCATGCGCCCAGGCTCGATCGCCTTGAAGGCGGCGCGGCTCCCCATGGGGAGAATCAATCTCCCGCCTTCTCGCAAACCATCAAGCCACGCGGCCGGAATCCGCGACGCGCTCGCGTTTACATAAATCACGTCCGCGGGATCGAACGGCACCGTCGACGCGTCGCCCTGTAATACCCGAATGTTCGCAACACCGGCCAGATTCGCAGCCGCACGGGACGCGAGGCCTTCGTCGAACTCGATGGCAGTCACCCGCCCGGTCGAGCCGACAATGTGCGCCAGGATGGCCGAGTAATAACCCGTGCCAGCTCCCACGTGGACCACGTGCTCACCCACAGCAGCACCCGCGCTCGCCAGCAAAGCGACGTGGAGCGAGGGCTGTCCGTTGTTAACGTTCTGGTCAGGGATCAGACCAAACAGGCGGTCTGAATAAACGTAGATCGGATCGTCGCTGGGCGTGAGAACGTACGTGCCAATCCCGCTAAAGGTCATCCAGGGGCCTGGCCCCAGGAAGTGCTCACGAGGTACCTCCGCAAAGGCTGCCTCGATCCGCCCATCGGCTGTGCCGGTAAACGCCATGAGCTGCTTCGCAAAGGCTCGCCGGACGATGGCGAGCTCGGTTTGTTTGTCGACTTCCAATCGCTGCATTGACGTACCCCGGGTCCGTTGAGCGCCGAAACGCACTGCAGAGATAGGCGCAGGCGCGCCTGCCCACCGGACACCCAAGAGAATTTTTTCGCCTGCCTGTCCGCACCGCACGATAGCGTGCGCCTACCCAGGTAGTCGACGGCTGACCGACTGCCATGCGAGAAAGAATCGCCCTGATGCTCAAGACTCCTGGAGGGAACGGCGACACGCCGCTCGAGCAGGCGCTGGCCACGAAGCTCATCGAGGACATGAATCTGCTGCGACTGAAAACAACGGCGCGACTCCTCGCTCGAGGACTCGCGCCCGAAATCTACTGGTGGGACCTGCTGCAGGAAGCCTTCGCACGAGTCCTCAACGGCACCCGGCATCGCCCCCCGGGCGTTCCCATTGACGTATTCATGACCGGCGTCATGCGCAGCATCCGGAGTGAATATTGGCGGCGCAAGGCACAGGTCGAGGCGGGCATGTCCCGGCGCGTGTCCGAGGAGACTGCAACCGCGCCCGACCCGGAGCGAGCGGTGCTGGCCCAAGAGCAACTCGAAGAGATTGGTCAGCTTTTCGCGGATGATCCTGTGGCAACCCACATTCTCACGGGACTCGCCGATGGGCTTTCTGCCGAGGAGATTCGGGTCAAGTACCGCCTTTCCAACACCGAGTACGACTCGGCGCGCAAGCGCATGCGACGTGCCTTATTGCGAGATGGCATCACATCTAAGCTCGTATGAAAAAAACCCTGCCACCTGACGTCCGTCTCGAGCAACTCCTCGAGAAACTGAGCGCGGAGCTCGCCGCGGCCACGGATGCGGAACTGCTCGAAGCCTGCGCGGATCTGGGGATCAAGCCGGCCATGAAAGGCTCGGTCGCCTTCCTCGGCCTGAAGGGCATCTTCTTTTTCCCATATGTGCCCGAGAAGCTACCGCCCTTGACGGCCCCACTTCCGGGAGTGAACGACGAGGACGGTCCCGATCTGGCGCGGCGTCAGTGAGCCCGACGCGGTCTTCAGTGAATCAGCCGCGCGCAAAGATCCAACAGCCCGCTCGGCAGTAATCCGAGGAGCAGTACCGCCGCCGCGTTGACGGCCAACACCAGGCGTACGCCAGTGGAACGCTCGGTCGCCGGCGCATCCGCGGCGGGCGGATCGAAGTACATGAGCTTGATGACGCGCAAGTAGTAGAAAACGCCCACCACCGACATGCCCGCAGCGATCACCACGAGCCAGAAGTGCTGTGTCTCCCACAGCACCTGGAAAATCCGCAGCTTGGCCCAGAAGCCCACGAACGGCGGTACGCCGGCGGTCGAGAACATGAGCATCATCATCACCAGGGCGAGCAGCGGATCGCGCTGGTAGAGACCTTTGTAATCGTCCAGCTTGTCGGCCTCATAGCCGATGCGGCTCGCGAGCAACACGACACCGAAGGAGCCGAGGACCATCAACACGTAGACCAGTGTGTAGTAGAGGGCCGCGGTATAGCCGCCCGGTGTGCCGGCGACGAAGCCCAGGATGATAAATCCGACATTGGAAATGGTTGAGTAGGCGAGCAGCCGCTTCATGTTCGTTTGCACGAGCGCGACCGTGTTGCCGACGATGAGACTCAGTATCGCGAGCACACTCAGCATCTGCGACCACTCGACCACCGTGCCGGCCAACCCATGGGCAAGCAAGCGCAAAGTGAGCGCGAAGTACGCGATCTTGGGCGCTGTACCGACGAACAGCGTCACGCTGGTTGGGGAGCCCTGGTAAACGTCGGGCAGCCACATGTGAAACGGGACGGCGCCCAGCTTGAAAGCGACCGCGACGACGATGAATACCAACCCGAGCACCACGCCGAGGCTCGAAGGCGAATGCAGCTTCACCGCGATCTCTTCGAGATTCAACGTGCCAGTGAGCCCATAGATGAGTGACATGCCGTACAGCAAAGTGCCCGAGGCGATCGCACCGAGCACGAAGTACTTGATCGCCGATTCGGCGGCGACACCGGAATCGCGGTCGAAGGCAACCATGGCGTAGACCGACAGAGCCAGGAGCTCGACGCCGATGTACACCGTCAGCAGGCTGTTCGCGGAAACGAGCACGAAAATGCCCAACAGGGCCGTCAATGAGAGCACGTAGTACTCGCCCCGCAAGAGCTTCCGGTTCTGCAGATACGTGCGCGAGTAAAGCAGCACGACGGCGACAACCAGGAAGCCGACCAACTTCAGGACATAGCCGAGTTCGTCCGCGACATACATCCCGTCGAACAGCACCGCATGGTGTGTGATGTGCCCATACACGACGGTGAGCGCCGCACCCACCGCCAGCGAGAGCAGCGTCAGGGTTGAGGTGAGTCCTGGACGCTTGGCACCGGCAAACACGTCGATCAGCAGAATCGCGCAGATCGCCGCCATCAGGAAGATTTCCGCGATGGCGGGCTGCACACTGGACCAGGTCATGATCGTTTCGGTCATGGGGGTGCTCAAAGCGGAATCTTGGTGGCCACGGCCTGGTCGACCAGGTGATGAATGGTGGGCTGCATGATCTTCAGCAGCGGCGCGGGCCAGATGCCCACCAGCAGAACGGCAATGGCCAGTGCGGCCAGGACCAGGAACTCGCGGCCGTTCAGATCCTGCAAAGCGGCCACTCTGTCATTCGCGACCGGGCCGTAGACCACCCGCTTCACCAGCCACAGGGTGTAGGTCGCACCGAGCACGAGCGTTACCGCCGCGAGGAACGAGTACCAGAAGCTCGCCTTGAACGCCGCGATGATGACGAGGAACTCGCCGACAAATCCCGAAGTGCCCGGCAGTCCGCTGTTGGCCAGTCCAAAGAGCACCATGAACGCCGCGAAGATGGGCATGGTGTTGATGACACCGCCGTAATCGGCGATCTGGCGGGTATGCATACGATCGTAGAGAACACCCACACAGAGGAAGAGCGCGCCCGAGATAAGACCATGGGAAACCATCTGCACCATCGCACCGTCCATACCCATGCCCGCACCCTGCACGCTTCCGGTGGCGCGCACGATGTCATAGACGAGGAAGGCACCGAGCGTGACAAAGCCCATGTGCGCGATGGAGGAATAGGCGATGAGCTTCTTCATGTCCTGCTGGACGATCGCGACGAACCCGATGTAGACGACCGCGATCAGCGAGAGCGAGATGAGCAACATGTCCAGCTCGCGGCTCGCATCCGGCGCGATCGGCAAGCTGAAACGCAGGAAGCCGTACCCGCCCATCTTCAACATGATCGCGGCCAGGATCACCGAGC
>CAYNTW010000065.1:0-30510 GCA_964400085.1 uncultured Steroidobacteraceae bacterium
CACCATGCCGCCCACCATGACGTAGTGAAAATGAGCGACCACGAAGTAGGTCTGGGTGAGATGGACATCGGCGGCGAGCGCGGCGACGAACAAGCCCGTGAGGCCCCCCATGGTGAAGAGGCCGATGAACCCGAGCGCGTACAACATCGGCGCGTCGAAATGGATGTAGCCCTTGTGCATGGTGCCGATCCAGTTGAAGACCTTGATGGCCGAGGGCACGGCGACCATGTAGCTCAGGATCGAGAAGACCAGGGAGGAGAACAGGGATGTCCCGGCCACGAACATGTGGTGTCCCCAGACGAGAAAGCTGATCACGGCGATGCTGATGCTCGCCCAGACCACGAAGCTGTAGCCGAAGAGGGGCTTGCGCGAGAAGGCCGGGATAATCTCACTCACGATACCGAACCCAGGCAGGATCATGATGTAGACGGCAGGATGGGAGTAGAACCAGAACAGGTGTTGAAACAACAACGGATCCCCGCCCAGGGCCGGATCGAATACGCCGATGTGGAAGAGACGCTCGAAGGCGAGCAACAGCAATGTCATGGCCAACACAGGCGTGGCGAGCACCAGGATCACGCTGGTCGCGTAGAGAGACCAGAGAAAGACCGGCATCTTGAACCAGGTCATCCCCGGGGCGCGCAGGCGGTGAATCGTCACTATGAAGTTCAGGCCCGTGGCGATCGAAGAGAAGCCCGAGATGAAGATGCCGACCACCGTGGCGACGACGTGCCCCTTTGAGTAGGCGGTGGTGAGCGGAGTGTAGAAGGTCCAGCCCGTGTCGACTCCACCGGCAATCAGGCTATAGAGGACGATGACACCGCCCAGCATGAACAGATACCAACTCGCCAGGTTGAGCTTCGGGAATGCCAGATCCCGGGCCCCGAGCATCAGCGGCACCACGAAGTTGCCAAGCGTCACGGGTACGGCGGGGACCAGAAAAAACCAGACCATCACCACGCCGTGCAGGGTGAACAGGCGGTTGTAGGTTTCCGCCGAGGGAATCAGCCCCTCGGGCACGATGAGGTTATAGCGCACCAGTGCCGCCGCGGCGCCACCGATGAAGAAGAACGCAGTGATCGATGCGAGGTAAAGGATTGCGATCCGCTTGTGATCGGTGGTCAGCAGCCAGCTGCGCAAGCTGACACCGTCGGTCAGGTAGGAGCGCGCCGGGAGCGGGCCTTCTTCGAGCGCGGCGGCGTTCATGAAGGCGCCTGGGCCGCGAGCGATTTCAGGTAGGCAATGATCTTCAGGAGATCTTCCTCACTCATTTCGCCGGCGAAGGAGGGCATGACAGGCAGGTAGCTCGCCACGCGCTCGCGGGCCGGTGTCAGGATGCAATCGCGGATGTAGCGGTCATCCGCCTTGACCACTGTGCCGTCAGCCAAGGTCACGGGGCTGCCGTACAGTCCCGCCAGCGAGGGGGCACGCACCGTGCTTTCCGACTGGGTTCCGCCGGCTCCGCTCGAGCCGTGACAGCCACTACATCCATATCTCATGAACAGCACCCGGCCTTGCGAGGCCAGGGTGTCGCCCGCTTCATTTTGCGCCAGCCACTTCTGGTATTCGGCCTTGGGCATGGCGACGATCTCCCCGACCATGCTCGCGTGATCCACGCCGCAAAGCTGTGTGCAGAACAAATGATACGTGCCGGGCTCTTCCACCCGGAACCACAACGTTTCATACCGGCCTGGAAGGACATCGTGTTTGATGCGGAACGCCGGCACGGAGAAATCGTGGATCACGTCCTCCGAAGTCAGCACGAGCTGTATGTCGAGACCCACGGGAAGGTGAACCGCATCGATCTCGCGTTGTCCCCCATCATGTTCCACTTTCCACATGAACTGCTTGCCGACGACGTAGATCCGTAACGCATCGCGGGGTGACTGAAAAAGGCTGACGTACAGGCGTGCCCCCCAGATAAAAAGACCGAAGAACGCCAACAAGGTCGCGGCGGTCCACGCTGATTCCACACGCCACGTCTTTTTGTTCGCCGCACCTCGATCCACGTCGCTGCCCGCGCGGTATTTGAACATGTAGAGCAGCAGCAGTCCGAAAACCAACGCCAGGACCGCACAGGAGATCAGAACCAGCGCGAGAATCAGGTGATCCACCTGGATGGCGTTGTGCGTGGCCGCCGCGAGCCAAAGCTTCATGCCCGGCTCCGATCACGGCGGAACGCCAGCCACAAAGTCATGCCGACGGTGAACACTGTGATCGCGCCAGCGAGCCGTAGCAGCTTCATGACAGCGAGTGTGTAGCGTCCTGTCGAGGCATCGTAGTCATAGCACAGCAACAGGATCGGCAAGGCGGCGGATTCGATACTGCCCTGCTTCGCGCGTGTGAGCGCCAACTCGACGTCGTTTGTCCGGTAGCCCACACCCAGCAGGTAGTTTGAAATGACTCCTGTTGGGGTGATAAACACGATTCCCGTAGGGTGCAAGAACTGCTCGAGTTGGGGATCGAAGCGTTCGCGGAAGCCCACGGCGTCCACGATGGCTTTGATGGTTGCAGCGGCGCCAGTTAGGAAATGCCAGCCTTGCTCGGCTCCCGCGGCCGGGAAGCGCGCCATGTCCGCGCGCTTTGCGTCCGCCGCATCCCGTGGGGTTTCCGCGGGGTCGATACTCAAGCTGACCAGAGTGTAGTCGCGGGCGCCGACGAGATCGGATTTGGAAAGAGCGCGTAGCAGGTCGCCCCGGACAATTCCGCATAGGGCGGGACAGTGGAAGTAACCGAGGTCGAGAATCAGGGGCTTGCCGCGCAGAAGCTCAGCCAGGCGTACGGCATTGCCCTGCTCGTCCCGCAATGTTGCTCGAAGTGGCAAGCTGTTACCCGGCCGTTGGTCGTAGGAGATCCCGCGGAGGTCTGGTGGAGGTCTGGCAGCGCTGACGGCGGGCGCGAAGAGCAACACAAACACGAGGCCCGCGAGGAGGCGAGTCATCGCGGAGCCCTCCCCCCGGTGGGTGGTACCGCGGCCTGCGGCGGTTCCGACGCGCCGGGCCAGCCCGCTATTCCCTCCCGCGCGATATTGCGCATGGCCTCGTCGATTGGGATGTGCGCAACCCCGCGTTGCTTATCGACCCAACCTGAGCTGTTGAGCCAACGCAATTCTCGCTCACGGAAGTTGGTCATTTCATCTCGTGGGCTCACCTGGAGCTCCGGAGTGGGATAGCGCGGGAGCGGAAGCTGCAGCGTGCGATCGATGGTCCGACCTGGAAACAACCACAGGACCAGGAGCGCCAGGGCGACCACCGTGGCAATCAGCAGCGGCATGCCGATCCAGATCACGCGAGCACTGACGTCAGTGGGCTCATGGCGAGGTGGAGGAAGAGCGGATTCGTCAGCCATGTTGCGCTCCCGCGGACATGCGCGTCGCAAGATCGCGGGGACCGCGCAGGCTGAGCGCCGCTCCAATCCCCATCAGGCAAACCATCGCGGCCACGTCCACGAACACGAAGCCGGCTTGCGAAGCGGGCACGACGGTCCACCAGGCTCGGACTATCGCGCTCAATCCAAGCAGTGCCGTCACGACGGCGATCCCGAACCGCGAGCGCCGGACCTGTGGCCATATCAACAGGCAGAAGGGCAGTGCGAAGTGCCCTGAGGCGACCCCTATCGCGGTAATCCCCCAGCCGCCGGCGGTGCGAACGAGATACCACGGCGCCTCTGAGGACAAATCCGATTGCCAGACGATCAGGAACTGCATGAAGTCGAGATAGGCCCATAACAGCGCCAGGCCCAACAGAAGCTTGCCAAGCACTGCGAGCGTGTCCCTGTCAGGCGGGGCGCCGACAGAGACGGCGAAAACCGCCACAGCCAACGCGAAGAGTCCCATTTCCGACAGGGCGATGAGCCCGTACACGCTGGAGTCGAAGCGCGGATCGAGCGACATCGTCAGATCGATGGAGCTGAAGGTGATCGTGATCGCCAGCAGGATCAGTCCCGCCGGCGCAATCCGGGCCAATGCGCCATCGACATTACGCCGGCGCAGCGCTCTGGAGACGAGGGCCGTCAGGCCGAGCCACGCCACCACGTAGAGAATGATTCGTCCATAGAAGAAGGGCAGGTTGAGATAGAAAGCACTGGCCAGTCCCGCTGAGGCTCCGGGGCGTGCCCAGGGGTAAATCTCCGACAAGGCGAGTAGCCAGGGAATGGCCGCGGGCACCAACAGCCAGGTGGTGCTCATGCCCGCTACGAGTTGGGGGCGCAGGGCATCGCCCCAGCGTCCTCCAGTGAGCGCATGAATGAGGAGCAGTCCGAGACAGCCCAGGGGCCATCCAAGCCAGGCCGTCAGCGCCGCGAGCCAAGCATAGGGAAAAGAGGTGGGCTCCGTGGTTCCCCCTATGATCGTGCCGATCAATCCGAGGGCGCCGATCACCCAAGCGAGTCGCTGCGCTTGGTCTCGTCTCACGACACGGGTCATTGCAGGGCTCCACGATCCGGGGCAGGTACATCCTCGATGCTTGCGCTCTGACTCCGTTGTAATGCTCGGATGTACGCCGCGATTGCCCAGCGATCATCGGGTTGCACTCGATCCGCGAATGGGTACATAGCCCCATAGCCGTGAGTGATCACATCGTAGAAGTGCTGAATCGGTGCTTCGCGAAGCCGATCGATATGGTAGGACGGTGGGGGCGGGAAGCCTCGCCGTACCACCATACCGTGCCCATCGCCGAGCTCGGAGTGACAGGGCGTGCAATAGATCCGGAAACGCTCTTGTCCGCGCTCGAGCAGCGCAATCGTCAGTGGTGGGGCCTTGATGGATGGCTCGCGATACTGGACCACGCCGTCGGGTATCTTCGCGGGAGCAGCGTCCGGCCAGTAATGCGCCTGTTTGGGCTGCCGCGACATGTCGTCACAGCCGCAGAGTACCGCGAGACCTACGAGTGCCAACAAAGCTCCCCGCGCACTCAGCCTGGTCACCCGGCGCCTCACGATGGCATCTCCTCGATGGCAATCGGTCGCAGGGATTCAACAATGGAACGAGCTCGCGCGAGACGTTCCGGGTTTTTCAGGTTGATGGCCACGAGCCAACCGTCGCGCATCGCTTCCCGCATGCTGTCGAGCTCATCGATCCGGTCGTAGAGGCGCGGCATGCGATTGATACAAAAATATCCGAACACACCCGCTAGTACCGCCCACAACACGCCCACCTCAAAGGTGATGGGAATGAAGGCCGGCCAGGAAAATTCCGGGCGCCCCCCGATATCGAGCGGATAGCCACGCGTGTTGGCATAGACCTGCATGGCGAAGGCGGCGCCGGCGCCGAGTACACCCGCGATCAACACTATCAGAGGAATGGGCGATCGGGTGGGCTCGGTCTCGAGCGGCATGGGTGTGTACGTGCGCAGCTCACGGATATCAGCCGCCCTCAACTGCTCCAAGGCATGACACAAGGCCTCCTCGGTCTCGAACCGGACCAGGAGACCGCCGCTCATTTGCTCCCACCTCGAGAGGGTCGTCCGACCAACAAGCCCCGCATCTCGAACATGGAAATCACGGGTACGAACCGCACCGCCAGCAATATGCCGGTCAGAAACAGGCCGACAGTGCCTGACAGTGTCGCCCAGTCCCAGAGGCTGCCGTGAAAGTTTCCCCAGGACGAGGGCAGGTGGGTCCGGCGTACGCTCATGACGACGATGGTGTACCGCTCGCACCACATTCCGATGATGACGCCGAGCGCGATGAGCGTGATCGCGATTTCGCTCAGGCGCATGCGCCGACTCCAGAACAGTTGTGGAGCGGCGATGTTACAAACGATGGTGGCCCAGTAGATCGGGGCATACGGGCCATGGATTTTTGCCATGAAGGACACTCGCTCGGCGTCCTCCGGCGAGTAGAAGATCGAGAAAACGTCCATCATGTAGGCATAACCCACCAACAGGCTGCTCGTCAGGAGCAGCTTGCCGAGCACGTCGAGGTGCCGCTCGGTGATGAATGCCTGCAGCCCCAGCAACCGTCGCAGCGGCACGATCAACAACAGCACCATGGCAAAACCCGACAGCAACGCTCCGAAGACGAAGAACGGCGGAAATTGCGTCGAATGCCAGCCGACGGTGGCGGCGCCGGCAAAATCCAGTCCCACGATGCTGTGCACCGAAATCACCAGAGGAGCCATGATCGCGGCCAGGACCCCATAGGCCGCGCGATAGTGTCGCCACTGGCGGTCTTCGCCGCGAAACCCTAGCGCCAGCGCGCCGTAGACGACCTGTTGACGACGCCGGGTGGCGCGATCGCGCAGGGTAGCCAGGTCGGGAACCAACCCCAGGTACCAGAACAGGATGGAGGAGATCACATACGTGAGGATCGCGAAAAAATCCCACAGCAAGGGACTGCGGAATTGCGGCCAGACACCCATGGTGTTGGGATAAGGGAACAGCCAGTAGAAGAGCCAGGGCCGCCCCAGGTGCAGGATGGGATAGATCCCGGCACAGACGGCGGCACAGAGGGTCATGGTCTCGGCGATGCGATTGAGCGAGGTACGCCACTGCACCTCGAGAAGGTAGAAGAGCGCAGAGATGAATGTGCCGCCGGAGGCGATCGCGATCCACCAGACATAACTGATGATGGCGAAGCCCCAGACCACGGGCCAGTCGATGCCCCAGATGCCAACACCGGCGTAGAACAACCAGCCGATGGCGCCGATCAGCAACGCCGTGAGAAGAGCAGTGGGCACCAGGGCCACGATCCACCAAAGAGGTGGACGCCGTTGCAGCGCAATGGCGGAGATGTCGTCCGTCATGGAGGCGCTGGTGGGGCCGGCCGCGACCACTGGCGTCTCGCTGCTCATGTTTTCCGACCCGCGGCAACTGGGTTCTCATTGTGGATGCGTGCCTCGTACGTCACCCGCGGGTGTGTGTTCTGCTCTGCCAGGAGCGGATAGTCGAGTGGGCTCCGCTTGCGTTGCGCCACCTCGGCGTGGGGATCGCGGAGATTGCCAAACGTGATTGCCCGCGTCGGACAAGCGGCCTGGCAGGCGGTGGTCACGGTTTCAACGGGTCGATTCTCGCGATCGGCGGTGATCCGCGCCTCCGCTATACGTTGCAGACAGAACGTGCATTTCTCCATGACCCCACGGGCGCGCACCGTGACATCGGGATTGCGCGCCTGTGGCGATCTGCGCTCGTCTTTCGAATAGGCGAAGTAGTTGAAGCGGCGCACCTTGTATGGGCAGTTGTTGGAACAAAACCGGGTGCCCACGCAACGGTTGTAAACCATTACGTTCAGGCCCTCTGAGTCGTGGACGGTCGCACCGACTGGACAGACCACTTCACACGGAGCTTGCTCGCAATGCATACACAACACCGGCTGGAAGTAGCCGCGCGGCGCTTCAGGCGTGCCTTCCCAATACCGATCGATGCGCAGCCAGTGCATCTCGCGCTCCATGAGCACCTGGTCCTTGCCCACGACCGGGATATTGTTTTCAGCCTGGCAGGCGATGACGCAGGCGTTGCAGCCGATGCAGGTGTTGAGGTCGATGCTCATGCCCCAGGCCGCGGGCCCAGCGGGCGTCCAGCGATAGAGCTCGTCGTCCGGTTTCCTGTCGCGTAGAAACTGAGGATCCTTTCGGTACGCCGCCAGGGTGCCGCGGCGGATCAATTCGCCGGCGGCATTGAAGATCAGGTTGTGATGGTCAGTGCTGGCGAGCGCGAGGCGCCCTCCAGTTTTTCGAAGGGTTGGCGCCCCCGCCTGGCCCATCAGCGGGTAGTAATCAAACCCGGCGCCGTTGGCCACCGCGCCCGATTCCCGACGGCCAAAGCCGAGCAGCGCTACGAGGCAATCCGCGGCTTGCCCGGGCAGAATGCGCACAGGTGCAACAACATTTGCGCTGCCCACCGCGAGATGAACCTCATCGCCGTCCTGCAGACCATAGCGTCCGGCGAGCGCAGGCGAGATGAGCAGAGGGTTGTCCCAGGTCATCTTGGTGAGCGGTCGTGGTAGCTCCAGTAACCAGGGATTGTTGGCGTAACGTCCGTCCCAGATGTGCGGGTCGGGACGGAAGAGAAGAGTCAGGGCAGGCTCGGCTGCGGGAAATGACGACAGTAGATTACTTGCGACTTGCGGCCGCAGCGCAGGCCGGACGATCCTGGCAGCAGTATTGTCGACAACGCCCTTCGCCAGCGCGTCATGCCACGCAACTCCGAAGTCAACGCCGAAGCGGCTCTTCCAGGTCGTTTGGACGATGGACAACGTGTCGGGGACCGTGTCGACGGCACCTGGACTGTCCAGGAGCGCGAGCATCTGGTGCGAACTCATGCCGCCGTAGAGCGGCAATGCCTGCGGTTGCAGGATGGTCGCGGTGCCCTCATACGACCGGGCATCTCCCCAGGTCTCCCAGGGATGCGTCATCGGCAAGGACCACGTGGTCGCGGCGAAGGTCTCATCTGGCCTTTGGCTGAGCGCGACGCTGAATTTCACGTGGCGCAGCGCCTCCTGGAAATCCAACACTCCCGGCGCGGCGAATACGGGATTGGTGTCGATCATGACGAGCGTACTGACCTGACCCGCTCGCATAGCCTCCACGAGGTCGCGCAAGGATGCGCTCTGCGCCACCGGCGCATGGGCGACCGGCTCGATGAATTCGAGCGTAGTCCCATACGCGCCAAGCTTTTCATTGAGCGCGTGTGCAAGCAGGTGTAGCTCAGGTGGCTGGTCCGGACCGACGTGGATCAATGCGCGACCTTTGTGGTCGAGCAGGTCGGTTGCGACTAGACGTACCCAATCAGGGATATCCGCGGGCGCGGCTCCCTGCAGAATGAGCGTACCCAGCTCGGCCATCCGGCGCGGCAATTCAGTTGGGCTGACTATGAAGCGATGGTCGGCCATCGTCCCAGTCAGTGTGGGCGTCGGCTCGATCGCGTAAATCCGATTCATAGCCGGCGTCCGCGTCGGGTTCCGGCGTGACATCAGGTCACGTGCGAAGCGCAGATGTCCGGGTGTGCTGCTGAGCAAGTCGCTATCGATGGCCAACAGCACATCCACGTTCGTCAATTTCGGCACAACATCGACGGGACGTCCGAAAGCGAGTTGGGTTCCCTCCAGGACGTTGTCCCGGGAAATGGGCTCCCACTGGTGCCAGCGCGCTTGGCTGTACCTGGACAAGAGGGCGTCCAATTGCGCACCCAGTGTAGGGGAGGTAATCGTGCCGGTGAGGATATGAAAACCGGCTCCGTGGCCTGGCGCGATCTGCCGACGTTGCTCTTCCCATGCGGCCAGGAACGTCTGCCGGTCACTGGGACGGCGATGTGTTGCAATAGTGGCGTTACGGTCCGGGTCATAGAAATCCAGTACCTGCGCCTGGGCGAAGACGTCCGTGGCGCCGAGGCTGGCCGGATGAAGGGGGTTGCCTTCTACCTTGATAGGACGGCCCATGACGTGTTTCACCACCACGCCCGTGGCGAAGCCGTCGATCACGTTCGCGCCACTATAAAAGTTGGGTAAGCCCGGAATGATGTTGGGAGGAGACTTCACCGCCGGAATGAGCAGACCGCTGGGCGCGCCGACATCGCAGCCATCGAGTCCTGCGAGAGCGAACGAGGCCGCCATCAGCTTCAGCACGGTGCGCCGTGACGCCGGACTGGCGATCGCTTCCGCCAGAGCTGGAAATTCCCGCGCGGCACGTGCAAGGAAGGCTGGGTCCTGCTCCCATTCCGCCAGGCTACGCCAGGTGTGG
Source organism: uncultured Steroidobacteraceae bacterium (assembly GCA_964400085.1). GTDB lineage: Bacteria > Pseudomonadota > Gammaproteobacteria > Steroidobacterales > Steroidobacteraceae > 13-2-20CM-66-19. Next base: position 9,674 of record CAYNTW010000065.1, read on the forward strand.
CTCAGCGATGACATATCGAGCAATCCGTCAGCCGTCGGGAGCCGATGTGATATGAGCTCAGCAACGCCGCGGGACTCGGCGTGTCCGCCGTCCGATGCCACTCAGTGTTGAAGATCTGTTCTTTCGGACGCAACCGCGGCCCCGGATCACGATGGCAGTCCAGGCAAAACCGCATGGTGAGACTCGCTGCTTTGTAGCTTAGCGGCATGCGGTCCACCTCTCCATGACAGCTCGAGCAGCCAACTCCCTTGGCGATGTGAATGCTGTGATTGAAGTACACGTAGTCGGGTAAATCGTTCACCCGATGCCAGAGGAGGGGTTGGTCGTTGGCCAGGCTGAGTCTCACTGGGGCGAGCATCCGTGCGTTGGTCCAGATCTGGGAATGACAGGTCATGCAGGTTGAAGTCGGTGGCAGGCCGGCGAGGCTCGAGACTTCCACGGCCGTGTGGCAGAAGCGGCAGTCGATCCCGAGGCCGGCGACGTGGTGCTCGTGACTGAACGGCACCGGCTGATCGAGCGGCCAGCGCGTGTGGCGGGGGTAATCGGTTCGCGGCCACCACCACCACCAGGCCAGCCCGGCGAGCCCGAGTGCGGCAACGGCAAGCAGCGTCACCGCAGCCGCCAGATTCGCGCTCGGCCTGAATATTGCGGGCATTACAGTCTAAGGTTATTGCGACAGCGAGTTGAGCGCGGCCTTTGCGCGCGCCCCTTTCTTAACTCGGGGCGTCGCGGAGGGTTCCAACTTGGCGGTACTGTCAGGAGAGCGCGGCCATGGCTAAGACGGTAGGTGACTTCGTTTGCGAGCGCTTGTACGCATGGGGTGTACGGCGGGTGTTCGGTTATCCCGGTGACGGCATCGACGGTGTCCTGGGCGGCTTGCAACGCTTTGGCACCGACAAAATCGCCTTTGTCCAGGCTCGTCACGAAGAGATGGCCGCTTTCATGGCGTGTGCCTATGCGAAGTTCAGCGGTCAGCTCGGCGTCTGCCTGGCGACCTCCGGTCCCGGAGCTTCACACCTCATCACGGGCCTCTATGACGCCCGCCTCGATCACATGCCCGTGTTGGCTCTGGCCGGCCAGCAGGCGCGCGCCGCGGTTGGCGGTCACTACCAGCAGGAGCTGGACCTGGTGAGTATGTTCAAGGATGTTGCTGGCGCGTTCGCGCAACAGGCCAGTGTGCCGCCCCAGGTCCGTCATCTCATCGATCGTGCTGTGCGAATCGCAGTGGGCGAGCGGCGCGTGACGGCGATCATATTCCCCAATGACCTGCAGGAGTTGCCTTACGAGGAGCCGCCGCGTAAGCACGGCACGTTACATTCCGGAGTTGGCTACAGCCCACCGAAAGTCGTGCCGTACGAGACCGATCTACGTCGTGCCGCCGACGTGCTCAATGCGGGCAAGAAGGTCGCCATCCTGGTGGGCGCGGGGGCGCTGCATGCGACCGATGAGGTGATCGCGGTGGCCGAGAAGCTTGGCGCCGGAGTGGCCAAGGCCTTGTTGGGCAAGGCGGCGGTGCCCGATGACTTGCCGTGGGTGACCGGTTGTATCGGGCTGTTGGGCACGAAGCCGAGTTGGGAGTTGATGACCGGTTGCGACACCTTGTTGATGATCGGCTCGGGCTTCCCTTACTCCGAATTTCTTCCGAAGGAGGGGGCCGCCAGGGGTGTGCAGATCGATATCGATCCCGGCATGCTCAGCATCCGCTACCCGATGGAAGTCAACCTCGTCGGCGACAGCGCCGAGACTCTCCGTGCTCTGTTGCCCTTGCTCACTCAGAAGCAGGACCGCTCCTGGCGTGAGACCATCGAGAAAAACGTCGCCGCGTGGTGGAAAGAGATGGACGAGCGCGCGCACGTTTCCGCGCAGCCTGTCAATCCACAACGCGTGACGTGGGAGTTGTCGCCGCGCTTGCCTGAGCGCGCCATCATCACCAGTGACTCGGGTTCCTGCGCCAACTGGTATGCGCGCGATGTCAAGATCCGGCGCGGCATGATGTGCTCGCTGTCTGGTGGGCTTGCGTCCATGGGAGCCGCGGTGCCTTATGCCATCGGCGCAAAGTTCGCGCACCCGGATCGACCGGTGGTCGCGCTCGTGGGTGACGGGGCCATGCAGATGAACAACATGGCGGAGCTGATTACAGTCGCGAAGTACTGGCGGGAGTGGACCAACCCGACGTGGGTGGTGTGTGTCTTCAACAACCAGGATCTGAACCAGGTCACCTGGGAACAACGCGTGATGGAGGGCAATCCCAAGTTCAACGCCTCGCAACAGCTGCCGGACGTTCCTTACCATCGCTTTGCCGAGTTGATCGGCTTGCGCGGTATCTACGTGGATGACCCCGCGATGCTGGCCGGCGCCTGGGAAGAGGCGCTCGGGGCGGGCCAGCCTGTGGTGCTAGAAGTGAAGACCGATCCCAACGTGCCGCCGTTGCCACCGCACATCACGCTGGATCAGGCGAAGAAGTTCACCTCCATGCTGATGAAGGGCGATCCGGAGGAGAAGAGCACGTTGCTTGGGACCGCCAAGGAAGCGTTGAGCTCGGTGTTCAGCAAGGAGTGATGCGTTATGGGTGTTGATCTCTCAATCGTCCACCCAACGCCGCGGTCACGCAAGCGATGAAGGCGCCGATCACCATCGATAGCGCCGTATAGATGGATGCGGCCGAGCTCGCTTTCCGAGCGGCGTCGGCTGCCTGGCGTGCCTTGGTTTCGTCCGCTTGCACCCGGGAGATCACGTCGTCGACCCGTTTCTGAGCGTCGGTGTCTGATATACCGGTCCGCGCCGCAACCAACTGCGCGAGGTAAGCGCGATCCGCCGCCGGCACATCTCCGCTGCTCAACGCCTTGGTCAGAATCCGGGTTGCCTCGGCACGTGCGTCGGCCGTTTCGGACGGAGTGTTTGAATCTGGGTGCGCGGGCCGGAACAATATATCGACATTGTACGCGGCGACGACCCCAACACCCTGCGTTGCCCCGGTAGCTACCGCCGTCGCTCCGCGTGCACCCGCATTGACCAGAGACGAAACCGCCGATGCCAGCAAACTTACGACGATCACGGTAGCAAGCGCCCACGCAATGAACCCGTGCGCCGTATCACGGAAGAACACCTCGTGGGTGTGCGTTCCCACCCATTTTGTGCGCAGGCGTCCTGTGACGTAACCGCCGACGCCGGAAGCGAGCCACTGTACAACGATCAGCCCGATTGCGGTCATGACGGAGAAGCTCGTGAGAGAGGCGCCGCTCGAAGGCCATGGTGACACGGCGGCCAGTCCCAGTCCGGAGGCCAGCGCCAGCAGAATCAGGGAAACAGCGGCCGCGACCACGGCTCCCGCGATAATCGCGGCCCAGGAGACCGCGGATGTGGAGGATTCGACGGTTGGAGCCGGGGTCGCCGCATCTATCGGCCCGACATGCTCAGTAATAACTCGGTCCATAGAACAACTCCACCGGGGTAGAATGATCCGTGGCGAGTCTTTTGACTCAGCCGAACCTAAACGAGGACGAAACGCAAATGTTCCGTGCGGTGCGCGGTGATGCTAGCCTGGACGCGCCAGCGCTGAAGCTCGAGAGGTAGCCGAAAATGAAGCTGAACCCCCTGGCCGGGAAACCGGCGCCGCTGTCTATTCTCGTCAACGTACCGCGGCTGATCATGGCCTATTACAAGGAGATTCCCGATCCAACCGTCGCTACCCAGCGAGTGGCGTTCGGCACTTCCGGGCATCGCGGCTCCGCCTTCGACGGCGCGTTCAATGAATGGCACATCCTGGCGATCACGCAGGCGATCTGCGAATACCGCAAACAACGTGGAACCGATGGGCCGTTGTTTCTGGGCATCGATACGCACGCCTTGTCGGTGCCTGCCTTCGCGAGCGCACTCGAGGTGTTGGCCGCGAATGGTGTGGACGTGATGATCGCCGACAAGGACGAGTACACACCGACCCCCACCATCTCGCATGCGATCCTGGTCTATAACCGCGATCGCAGCACGGGACTCGCCGACGGCATCGTGATCACACCCTCGCACAATCCTCCGGAGAGCGGCGGCTTCAAGTACAACCCGCCCAATGGCGGCCCCGCCGACACGGCCGTGACGGGTTGGATCGAGGCGCGCGCGAACGCGTTGCTGGAGCAGCAGCTCCGGGAGGTCAAGCGCGTCCCGTACGAGACGGCTTTGCGAAGTCCCACGACACACAGGCATGACTATTTGAATGCCTATGTCGCCGATCTCGGCAACGTGATCGACATGGACGCCATTCGCGGCTCCGGGTTGCGTATGGGGGTGGATCCGCTCGGGGGCGCGGGGGTGCACTTCTGGGGGCCAATCGCCGAGCGCTACAAGCTCGACCTGACGGTGGTGAGTGAAGAGGTCGATCCGACATTCCGCTTCATGACCGTCGACTGGGACGGCCGCATCCGTATGGACCCTTCCTCGCCATCGGCCATGCAGCGCCTCATTGGCCTCAAGGATCGCTTCGATATCGCGTTCGCGTGCGATACGGATCACGACCGCCACGGTGTCGTAACGCGCAGTAGCGGGTTATTACCACCCAATCACTACCTGGCGGTGTCAGCGTATTACCTCTTCCAACATCGCCAGCAGTGGCGCAAGGAGATCGCGGTCGGCAAGACGGTCGTCAGCAGCCAGATGATCGACCGGGTGACGGCGAAGCTCGGGCGCCGGCTGTACGAGGTGCCGGTGGGTTTCAAATGGTTCGTCGACGGCCTCATGGATGGCTCGCTAGGATTTGTCGGTGAGGAGAGTGCGGGCGCAACCTTTCTGCGCAAGGATGGAGGAGTGTGGGCCACCGACAAGGACGGCATCATTCCCGCCTTGCTCGCCGGTGAGATCACCGCGCGTGTCGGGAAAGATCCTGGGGAGCTTTATCGCGACCTGACGCGGGAGTTTGGCGAATCCTTCGCTGACCGGGTGGATGCCCGCGCCACGCCGGCGGAAAAGAAGCTGCTCGCGAAACTCTCGCCACAACAAGTGAAGTCCAGGCAACTGGCCGGCGAGACCATTCAGGCGATCCTGACGCGGGCCCCCGGGAACGACGCGCCCATCGGTGGCCTCAAAGTCGTTGCCGAGAAAGGCTGGTTCGCCGCGCGCCCCTCGGGCACCGAGGATATCTACAAGATCTACGCCGAGAGCTTCCGAGACGCCAAGCACCTGCAGCTTCTCATAGAGGAAGCGCAGAAGATCGTGAGCGCGGCGCTGGCGCAAGGCTAAATGGAAGGAGCCGTCACCCGATCTCCGTCGGCTCCTCCTCTTTCGTGTAATCCACTCGGACCTCGGGCGAGAGCTGCCAGAAGATCGACGCTGACGCTGCCGTCATCAGGCCTACGCAGATGAACGTGTAGCGGAACGCAGTCAACGTGTGCTCGCGTCCGTTCGCATCGACAAAGGTTGTCAACAGCCCCCCAGCCGCGGCTACCCCCAGGCTCATGGACAACATCTGCACGATCGAGAGCAGGCTGTTGCCACTGCTCGCTTCTCCACCGTGGAGGTCCTTCAGCGTTACGGTGTTCATCGCGGTGAACTGCAGCGAATTCACGCTGCCGAAGAACATGAGTTGGATGATCATCAGCCATAGCGGCTGGGTAGGCGACATCAGCGCGAAACTCGCCATACCCGCTCCAACCAGGACGGTGTTGACCACCAGCATCCGCCGATAGCCGACGCGCGTGATCAACGGCGTCACCAGTTGTTTCGAGGACATCGCTGCCACCGAGGTTGGCAGCATCAACATGCCCGCGTGGAAGGGGGTATAGCCCAAGCTGACCTGCAGCAGCAGTGGCACGAGAAACGGCATGCTGCCGCTGCCGAGGCGGGCGAACAGATTTCCCAGCAGGCCGATGCTGAAGGTGTGGGTTTCAAAGATCTTCGGCGGGAACAATGGATGCGGCTGCTGCGCGGCCCGCAGCCAGTAGGCCACCAGGCTCACCAGGCCAAAGATCAACAGGATGAGCACCGTCGCGTGTGGAAACCCCAGCTCGGAAAGGCCATCGAGGGCAAACGAGGTGGCCACCATTCCCAGGGCGAGCAGCGCATAACCACCCAGGTCGAAACGCGGAACCTCCGGGAGGCGATGCTCCGGCATGTAGACGGCCGTGGCCGCGCAACCCGCAAGCCCGATGGGGATGTTGATCAGAAAGATCCAGTGCCATGAGGCGATCTCGACCAGCCAACCTCCCAGGGTCGGTCCTATGAGCGGACCCACCAGCCCCGGGACGGCGACGACGCTCATCGCCTGCAGGAGCCGCTCGCGCGGATAGGCGCGTAGCACGGCCAGCCGTCCTATTGGCAATAGCATTGCGCCGCCCGCGCCCTGTACGACACGCGCGGCCGTGAGCTGCAACAGGCTCCTCGAGGCCGCGCACAAGGCTGATCCGATGATGAACAGCACGATGGCGGTCATGAAGGCTCGTCGTAACCCGTATCGGTCGGCTAGCCACCCCGAAGCGGGGATCAGCATCGCCATGGTGAGGGCGTAGGCGATCACCACCGATTGCATGCGCAGTGGGCGCTCCCCCAAGCTCCGGGCCATGGCGGGAATGGCCGTGTTGACGATGGTCGTATCCAGCGTCTGCATGAAGAAGCCTGTGGCCACGAGCCACAGGAGGATACGAAGCGATCTTTCGGGAGGCATTATGCGTGAACGGTGTCCGAGGGCAGGAGTTCACAAGCGGCGGCGTCCTGCATGACTTCAGGCTGTTGTCCTACGGCTTTAGCGTAACGTAACCGGAGAATAGCGGGGCCATTCAAAAGCCGCACGAGGGATTCGGAAGATGAAGGCCAAGAAGCTATTGCCGCTCATCGTTTGCGCTCTCGCGCTCAGTGTGACCGCTTGCGAGAAGAAAGGACCGATGGAGAAGGCCGGCGAGAAGATCGATCACACGGCCGACACCATCAAGAACGGCGGCTCGGAGCCGGCCCGCGACAAGGCTCAGGACGAAGCCGACAAGGCGCGCGACAAGATAAATGACGCGACTGGGAAGTGAGCGCGGGCTCACTCAGCGCCCGATCAAACGGCCCTGTTGATTGCTTTGGGCGCGCGGTGATCAGGGCTTTCCCACTTGCACGGCGGTGGCTTTGAAGGGTTTGGGCTCAGGCGCATTGGCGCTCCTCATCAGCGCCGCGAGCTGTCCCTCCAGGACGTAAGCGGTGGTTCCGACGACCGTGACGGCGACCGGACCGTCTGGATAGCCCTCTTTCAACGTGGTCACCTTGCCAGTGTCCCCGCTCAGGGCGATACGCGATAGCCGACCACCGTTGCCACCTTCCACGATGAGCACATCATTTTTGCCGAAGCTGCGCATCCCATCTGGGCGCGAGATTTCGCGATCGAGCTTGATCTCGGTGACGGGACCGGCCATGCCATCGGCTTTGATCGGAACACTGAAGAGCTTGCTGGTTCCCAGAGTGTTGACCACGACGCGCTGACCGAGCACCGAGATTCCGTCGAGCACGCCAGGTCTCGGGCCGTTGGGGACCGGTGGGCCCGGCGGGACCTTGGGGCCGAATGAGCCGTTGCCGGCCCACGCCTCGAGCGCGGTACCGCCCTTCTTCAGCCGCACCACTTCCATGTTGTTGGTATCGGTCGCGTAGATGTTGCCCCCGGCATCCACCGCGATGTCGTTGCAGAAACCGTGCTCAGTCGGAAACCCGTAATGGGCTTTCGTGGCGCCAGTTTTCAGGTCGAAGGCGTAGAGAGTGGCGTTGACGGCGGATGCGGTGCTAGGTGGACCAAACACGTTTGAGCAGGCATACAGCGTGTTTGACTCGTTATCGGCGAACACCCCAAAGACGCCGTTCAATCCGTCCCTACCGGAGGGAATGAAGATTTCTGCTGCAGCGGCGCCTGGCTTGGCACGGTAGATGGCCTTTTGCCCGATGCTGCCGATGATCACGGAGCCGTCACTGGTGGAGGTCAGGCTCTCCGGGAAAATCTTCTCGCCCGGTATCGTGATGGTGTCAGGAAGGCTGGTCGCGGCAAATGCCGTTCCATGAGTCGCTACCGAAGCCAGTAGCAGGCCCACCAGGGTCTTCGCGATCGTTGGTTTCATATGTTGATGTCAGTGCGAGTAGGAGATCCGGTAGATCATGTTGTTGCCGTCCTCGCTGATCAGCAGGGAGCCATCTCGGGCGACCACGGCGCCCACGGGGCGGGCCCAGGCGTTGCCGTCGTCGGCAATGAAGCCGACGAGGAAGTCGTCATACTCCCCGGTCGGCACGTTGTTCTTCATCCGCACCCGCACGACCTTGTGACCGGTGCGGAAAGCGCGGTTCCAGGAGCCGTGCATCACGGCGAAGCCATCGCCCACATATTCCTTCGGGAAAGCCGAGGCGCCCGAGGTCGCCGTGTAGAAGACGAGGTTGAGCGCTGCCGAATGGGCCTGGTAGGGCACGTCCGGCACGGTCGCCTTGCCGGCGAGGTCCGGCCGATCTCCTTTGAGACGCGGGTCCTCGTACTTGCCCATGTAGTACCACGGCCAACCATAGTAGTGGCCTTCCCGTACGCGTGTTGAATAGTCGGGTACCAGGTCGTCACCCAACATGTCACGCTCGTTCGTCGTGCACCACAGGTCGCCCGTGGCCGGCTGGATGGTGAGCCCCACGCAGTTGCGGATGCCGGTCGCGAATACCTTGGCAGGCTGGTTGCTACCAACTTCGTACACCAGCACGTCGGCGCGCTTCTCTTCGGGTCCCCAGGTCGCACCCAGGCCGTTCTGGACTTCCCAGGACTTGATCTCGTCCGTAGTCTTTTTGGGCATCTCCTCGGCCACATTCGAAGCGGAGCCGACGGAGACAAACATGCGCTTGCCGTCCTGGGAAAAGGCGACGTCGCGAGTGAAGTGCCCACCGGTTCCCACTGGCGAGAGCTCCGGCACGACGATTTCGGGCAAGCCGCTGGCTTTCTGGTCGCCAACCTTGTAGGCGTAGCGCACGACGCGGTTGGTCTCGGCTACGTAGAGCCAACGGGGCGCCGTGGCAGGATAGAATGCAATGCCGAAGGGGAGATTGAGGCCCTGGGCGAAGGTGGTCACGCTGGCCGCGCTCGCGCCGTCGGCCGCGGGCCGCAATACCTTCACGAATCCGCCGCGAGTCTCTGTCAAAAAGATGTCTCCGTTGGGCGCGAGCTTCATGGCGCGCGCTCCCTCCAGGTTACTGGCGAAGACATCCACCTTGAACCCAGGTGGAACGCGCAGCTGCGCGTTCGGTGGACGGTCGACGAGCTTGGGGAAGTTTGTCGCCGACGGGCTGTCAAATGGGGGCGGTAGTGAGCTGACATCTATGCGATGGACTCGACCCGGCTCATCCTTCTTCCAATCCGCCTCGCCCTTCGGCAGGCCGGCGTTGGTTTGCATGCCCGGTGGCGGCGTGAATTGGCGTGGGGCGGCGGCCTTGAATGTGCCTTCCTTGACACCCTGAAAGTAGGCGATGAGGTTCGCTCGGTCGCTATCGTTCGGAACCGCCACGACCATCGCCGACCCCGGAACCACTGTCGTCGGGGAAGCGAGAAAACGGTCCAAAGTCGCGGCATCCCACGTGAGATGCGATGCTTTCAGCGCCTTCGTGTAGCCGAAGCGCTGATCGCTCGCCGCCGCTCGACCGAACACGCCGTTGAGATTGGGACCTTGCGCGCCGCCATTGTCACCGGGCTCGGCGCTGTGGCACAGCGCGCACTGTTGGCGAAAGGTGTTTTTCCCTGCGTTGGCGTCCGCGCCCAGCGCAGGTGTCGCGCACACTAAGGCGACCAACACAATGGCCGGATATCGCATCATGACGGGTCCTCTGGTTGGCACGAAAAACGGCGCTATATCCGCAATAATATAGCGTAGGTACAGGCGAATTGTGGCCGAACCACGCGTGATTTCCTGGGCGGTTCGCGTGGTGGACTAAGCCGCGTGCTTACCTTCACTGGTGAGCGTATCAGCATTCTCTCCCAGGTGTTTTGCGGGCGGCGGATGCGCCATAGAATCCTTGTGTCGATTGAGGGGAACGGGCCTGTCTATGCTGAAGCTTTACCACGCGGAGCCGCTCGCGAATTCTCTGAAAGCCCTGATTCCGCTGAAGGAGAAAGGGCTCGATTTCGAGAGCATCTACGTCGATCTCCACAAGTTCGAGCAGCATGAGCCGTGGTTCGTGGCGATCAATCCGGAAGGGCAGGTGCCGGTGCTCGATCACGACGGCGCGATCATCACGCACTCGACGGTGATCGGCGAATATCTCGAGGATGCTTTCCCCAGCGCGCCGGCGCTGCGTCCTGCCGACGCGCTCGGCAAGGCGCGCATGCGTTACTGGAACAAATTCATCGACGAGCACGTGCTGAATTATGTCTCGATGCACGGCTGGCATCGGATGGTTGGGGTGATCGCGCGCTCGATCGACAGCGGCGAGTTCGAGAAGCTCGTCGCGCGCATTCCACTGCACGAGCAGCGCGAGAAGTGGCGTACCGCTCGCTCCGGTTTCAGCGAAAGTGATCTCGCCAACGCGACCCGTAAGATTCTGGTGAGCGTGGACAAGGTGGAGGAGCAACTCGGCAAGACGCCCTGGCTCGCTGGGAGCCTGTACACGCTTGCGGATATCAACTACTTTACCAGTTGCGCCGTGTCCATCGTGCGGATGTTCCCGGAGTTGGGAGTTGAGAAGCGGGCTCCACGTCTGGTGGAGTGGATCGAGCGCGTGCGCGCGCGGCCCGCGGTGAAGGCGGCGCTCGCCATGCCGGACAAGACCAATCCCGCGTTGCGGACGTTTTCCGGCGAGGCGAGATAGGGACTTCAGCCCGCGTCGGTCTCCGTCATCTTGGCGTCCAGGTCCCAGTCGATGTCTAGATAGCGACCGCCGAGCGTGTCATATTTGCCGGCGGCGAGCGATGCGACTACATCACAACAGCGTCGCAGATCGGACGCCGATTGCTCCGGCGTTCTTCCCTGCAACATTGCAATCCCTTCGGGGATGTAACGCTGTGCCGCTGCTGAGGATATTGTATCGTGAGCCATGTTGGTGATGATCGTCCCCGGCTGTAACGCGAACACGCGAATGCCATTCTTGCGCTCCTCGAGATCCACGTTCTCGCTGAGGCGTATGGCGGTGCTCTTGCCGACGGCGTAGGCCGAAAGATTCGGGATCGGCTGCAGGCCAGCGCTCGAAACGATGTTGATGATCCGGCCGCCACCCCGGCGTGCGCGCATTCCCGGAATGACGGCCCTCATGAACAGCAGCGGCCCCAGAACGTGCACTTTGTGGGACGACCACCACTCCAAGGGGTCCGTATCCCCGATCGGGCCAAAGGGACCGGGAAGCCCGGCGTTATTGACCAGGATCGATATGGGTCCAAAGCGCATCGCTCCCGCCGCGGCGGCCTGCGCCACCGCGGCGCTGTCGCTGACATCCGCGACGACGGCCTGTGCTTTCCCGCCCTGGGCCTCGATGAGGGCGGCAACTTCTTCCACTTGTCGTCGCGATCGAGCCGTCAACGTGACGTGAGCGCCGTCCGCAGCGAGTCTCATTGCCAAGGCTTTGCCGATACCGCGGCCCGCTCCGGTGACCAGGGCGGATTGTCCGGCCAGGGGTGTCATTCGGTGCCTCCTCGCGTCAAACTACCGTAGGGCTTCCGCCACGCAGGGCGTGTGTTGGCTGCCCAGCTCGCCAGCGCTCGCATGAATGACATCACCCGCTTGAAGATAGCGCTTGAAGTGTGTGCCACAGCCGGCCGGCGTGCCAGTGCAGATGACATCTCCGGGCAACAGCCGGGCGTGTTGCGAGATGTACTCGATCTGGCTGGCGATGTCGAACAGCATGTCCGACACCGACTCGTCCTGCATGGGTCTGTCGTTCACCGCGAGCGTGAGCCGCACGCCGTAAGGATTCGGCAGGAAAGCGGCTGGCACGAGGTAGGGTCCGAGGGGTAGAAACCCCGGCGCATTCTTCGACTGCAGCCAATCGGTGCCCATGCTCGCCACGTCGGCCCGCCGCACCTGGTCACGCGCGGTGATGTCGTTCGCCAGGACATAACCTGCAACATAACTCATGGCTTCCGAGCGGCTCACACGCCGCGCTGGCTTGCCTACCACCACACCGAGCTCGAGCTCCCAGTCCAACCGCTGCGCGTGGCGCGGAAGCTCGAGTGGATCGGTTGGCCCGATTACGGTGGAGGGCAGCTTCAGGCACGCGTATGGCGCGCCACGCAGACGCTCCTCAATCAGATTGGCAGCGTAGTGCCGGCGCGTTTGCGGGTCCATACCGTCGGTATGTGGGGGCACTCCCGTGTCCACGACCGTCTCGATGATGTGACTGCGGTAATTGGCGATCGTGCAGAAGATCTGGCGTGGTGGGTTGATCGGCGCGCGTGTATGGAGCTCTGCCGCGGCAACCGAGACTTTCGCCAGTTCATCCGGAAGGCTTTCGCACAGGATGGCGAGGGCCTCGAAATTGGCCTCCCAGTCACCGAGCAACGAAAGCACAGACTCGCTCTGGCGGAGCTGCAGTCCAAGGCGGGCCAGCAGCGGTTGCATCCGACTCAGAGGCACGATTCGAGACTCGCCGTCCAGGATCAGCCCAGGAAAGGCTGGTGCACCGGCCGCGGAAAACGTCCCGAGCTTGAATCGCATGGCTTGACACCCCCCGCCGAGAAGATGATTATGATGTTAAGTATCTACTGCCTGCAAGCGTCGAGGGGGCACGATGGCGCACCTGGTGATCGAGTATTCCGCCAATCTGCGCGGCCCCGATCTGCGTGGCCTATTTGACCTGGACGGCTTCTTGCGCGCGCTGCACGCGGCCGCCCTCGCCACCGGTGTTTTCCCGATCGGCGGGATCCGCACCCGGGCCTATGAGGCACAACACTACGTCATCGCCGATGCCCATCCCGATAACGCTTTCGTGCACATCAGCCTGAAAGTTGGTCACGGCCGTGATGTTGAGACGCGCAAGAGAGCTTGCGAGGCCATATTCACGGTCGCGTGCCAGCAGCTCGCGCCTCTTTACGAGCGTTTGCCCTTGGGGATCGCCCTGGAAATGCAGGAGATCGACCCCGTGCTGACGTTCAAGAAGAACAATCTCCACGACTATGTCAAACAACGGACAGCCCAGAAACCGGTGCGATCATGAGCCCGCCCAGCGGTAATCTGGAAACCAACCTCGCCAAGGCGAAGGCCCTCCTCGAGCGCTTTCGCGACGCTCCCTTGGGTCATTTCATTGCCGGTAAATCCGGGAGCGGCGCGCACCGGGAAGTCTTCGACAACATCTCCCCTGTCGATGCACGCGTGATCAACCAGGTGATTTCGGGCGACGAGCAGGATGTGCACGCAGCCGCAACCGCGGCGGAGGCTGCTTTTCCGGCCTGGCGCGCGAAAACGGGGGAGGAGCGGCGCACGATCCTCCATCGCGTGGCTGACGCGATCGAGGCACGGCGCGAGGAGATCGCGCTCATCGAGTGCATGGACACCGGGCAGGCGCTGCGATTCATGAGTGGGGCGGCTTTGCGTGCGGCGGAGAACTTCCGCTTCTTCGCTGATCGCGCGCCGAGTGCCGCCGACGGGCTCGCATTACCCGCCGCCCAGCACCTGAACTACACGACTCGGCAGCCGATCGGGCCAGTGGCGGTCATCACGCCCTGGAACACACCCTTCATGCTCTCGACCTGGAAGATCGCACCCGCGCTCGCGGCCGGCTGCACCGTGGTACACAAACCCGCCGAGTGGAGCCCACTGACGGCGACCCTGCTGGCGCAGATCATGACAGAGGCGGGAGTCCCTCCAGGGGTGGTGAATGTCGTCAATGGAATCGGCGAGCGTACGGGCAAACTACTGACGGAGCATCCCGCGATACGCGCCACGGCGTTCATCGGTGAGTCGCGCACCGGGAGCCTCATCATGAGTCAGGGCGCGCCGACACTGAAGCGGGTACACCTGGAGCTCGGTGGGAAGAACCCCGTGATTGTGTTTGACGATGCGGATCTGGAGCGCGCATTGGATGCGGTCGTCTTCATGATCTACAGCTTGAACGGGGAGCGTTGCACGTCGTCGAGCCGATTGTTGGTTCACAGCTCCATCCACGATCGTTTTGTCGAGCGCGTTGCCGAGCGAGTCGCGCGGCTCAAAGTGGGACATCCACTGGATCCGGCAACAGAGGTTGGTCCGTTGATCCATCAGCGTCACCTCGACAAAGTGTTGAGTTACTTCAAAATTGCCCGCGACGATGGGGCCGAGATCAAAGTCGGCGGCGTTCGCGCGGAGGCGCTCAAGCCTGGCCTGTACGTGCAGCCGACGCTCCTTACGAACGCAAGGAGCACAATGCGCATCGCGCGCGAGGAGATCTTCGGTCCCGTGTTGACCGTGGTGCCGTTCGAGAACGAATCCGAGGCCGTCAAGATCGCGAACGACACGCCCTATGGGCTCACCGCGTACATCTGGACAAACGACTCCGGACGTGCGGTGCGCATGGCGCATGCCGTTGATGCCGGCATGGTCTGGGTCAACTCGGAAAACAACCGCCACTTGCCGACACCTTTCGGGGGTATAAAGGCGAGCGGTATCGGTCGCGACGGCGGCGACTATAGCTTCGACTTCTACATGGAAACGAAGAACATTTGCATCGCCCACGGCACTCACCGGGTGCCGAAGTTGGGCGGCTGATCACAGGAGACCTGACGTGACTGCCCAGCTAGATCGACTCAAAGGCTCCATCCCGCCGCTCGTGACCCCGTTTCGCAACGGGGAGGTTGACTACGACGCCTATGCGCGGCTCGTCTCATTCCAGATCAAGAATGGCTCCCACGGCATTCTCGTGAATGGCACTACCGCCGAGCCGTCGACCTTGTCGCTGGAGGAGCGCAACCGGCTCGTGGACGTTGCTGTGCAAGTGGCCGCGAAGAAGGTGCCGGTCGTGGCCGCGACGGGCTCCCAGTCGCTCCGTGAAACTCGTGAGCTCACCGAGCATGCCGCCAAAGCGGGTGCCGATGCGCTTTTGATCGTGACGCCGTACTACATCCGTCCTCCGCAGCGTGGGCTCGTCGCTTACTATCTCGAGCTCGCGTCCATGACGAACCTCCCGTGGATGGTTTATCACATCCCAGGGCGCGCAGCGGTCAACGTGACGATCGATACGTTAAAGGAGTTGCGCGCGAAATCGCCCAGCTTCGTGGGCATGAAGCACGCGGTGAACGATCTTGCGCTGGTGTCCGAGTGCCATGCCGCGTTGGGGCCAGAGTTCAAAGTATTCGTCGGGCTCGAAGAGTTGAGTTTCCCGATGATGGCCGTGGGCGCCTGCGGTCTGATGAATGCCGTCGGCAACCTTCAACCGAAGATTCTCGCGGATTTGTGCGAGTCCATCTGGCGCAACGACCTGCCCGGCGCGCAGGCGCTGCATCACCAGCTATTCGAGATCAACCAGGCCGTGTTCTTCGATACCAACCCCATTCCCATGAAATACATGATGAAGCGCCTGGGAATCCTCGCCGCCAACGAGCACCGGCTCCCCATGGTGCCCGCCACGCCGGAGCTCGAGCGGCGGTTGGATGCGGTGTTGAAACGGGTGGGCTTGCTCGAGGAGCGCGCGGCTTGAAGCTCCTCAACTTCCGCGCGGAGGGCCGGGACTCCGTCGGGGCGCTGGGCCCCCGCGGAATCGTGGATCTGGGCGCCCGGTTGGGACACGATGTAACGGATGTGTTGACGTTCATCCGGTCCGGTCTCCTGGGGCCGGCGCGCAGCATCGCGGCGTTGGGTCAGAATGACTATGCGCTCGAGGATGTGCATATTCTGAAGCCGATTGGCCGTGACACCCGGTACTTCTGTATCGGTGTCAACTATCCGGATCGGAACGAGGAATACAAGGATGGGAGCGAACGCCCCAAGTACCCGAGCCTTTTCATGCGCTCGCATACTTCCCTGGTCGCGCACGAGCAGGCCATCGTGCGGCCGCGCGAGTCGCAGCAGCTCGACTATGAGGGGGAGATCGTAGTAGTGATCGGCACCGGCGGCCGTCGGATCAAGCAGGAGGCCGCGATGTCGCACGTGCTCGGATATACCTGCGCCAACGAGGGCTCGGTGCGAGACTGGCTGCGTCACTCGAAATTCAACGTAACCCAAGGCAAGAATTTTGATCGCTCCGGGGCCATTGGTCCCTACATCGTGACGGCCGATGAGGTCGGCGTCGCGCCGCTGCGCGTAACGACGCGTGTAAACGGCGAGGAGCGCCAGAACGACACCAGCGACCGCATGTTGTTCTCGATTCCGTATCTGATCAGCTACCTTTCGACGTTCTGCTCGCTCGAGCCGGGGGATGTGATTCTCAGTGGCACTCCGAGTGGCGCCGGTGCGCGCTTCGATCCCCCCCGGTATCTGGTGCCGGGAGACGTCGTCGAAGTCGAAGTATCGCGGGTCGGACTCCTCCGCAACACTGTGGTGGACGATGTCGACTGACAAAGATGCGAAGGTAACGCGCACTCTACCTATGCGCGCGTTCTCGGAGTCTCTGCCGATGGCGCTGTTGAGAGCGCGAGAGGCGGTCATGTGCCTCTTTCGGCCCGGGCTGCGCAGCCATGGCGTGACGGAGCAACAATGGCGCATTTTGCGCGCGTTGGCCCACTCGGGACCGTTGGAGGTAACTGAGCTGGCGGAGGCGACGTTTCTACTTGGCCCAAGCCTGTCGCGTATCCTCCCGGACATGGAAAATAGACAGCTCGTGAGCCGCAAGCAGCTGGATTCCGATCTCCGCCGCAGCGTCGTGAGCCTCGAGCCCAAGGGGCTGCGGCTCATCGCGCTGCACGCGCCGGAGTCTGAGCAGATCTATGCCGAGATCGCGGCACGGTTCGGCACTGAGCGGGTCACACAGCTTTTCACCCTTTTGCAAGAGTTGCAGGACTCGGTGTCCGATCTTGCGAGCGGACCGGGACAATCAATCCAAAGACCGGCGCGGAGCCTGGTTCGCAAGCGTAAGCAGCGCGCCCGGAGCGGGGAATGAAGGTATGAGTCTCTATCACGTCCAGAAGCTGTTGTTTCAGCTCAACCGCGATCCGGCGATCCGCAAGCGCTTCGATGAGGATTTCGAGTCGTTGCTGGCCGAGTATGAGCTGACCGAAGAGGAGCAGCTCGCCTTGCGCGATCCTGATATCGGGCTGCTTTACGTTATGGGAGTCAACGGACAGATTCTCATGCATTACGCGGCCCTGCGAGGCTTTGAGTGGAATTCCTACATCGAGGCGATGCGGGAAGGCGAGCGCAAATACGGTCCGGTGCGGACGGGCTTGTATACGCGGGCCGAGGGTAGATGATATGAGCTTGGTATTTGCTGGGGTCTGCAGTCACGCACCCGGTATAACAGGACGTAAGGATCGGGCCGAACCGGCCGTCCGCGATGCGTTCTACGCTGCCTACGACCGGATGCGGCAAGCCCTGGAAGCCGCGCGCCCCGATGTACTCGTGGTGATCGGGGCGGAGCACTTCGCGAACTTCTTCATGAACAACATGCCGTCCATCTGTGTCGGCATGGGTGAGCACTACGAAGGGCCCATCGAGGACGAGGCGTGGCTAGGCATCAGGCGCCGCCGCTTCCCCGGTGCGCCGAAGCTCTCCATGCAGCTCATCCAGGACGTGATGAACGATGTGGATCTCGCCTACGCGCAGGAGTGGAAGTTCGACCACGGAATCATGGTGCCGCTGCATTTCCTGACGCCGCGCGCCGACCTGCCGATCATCCCGGTGAACATCAACTGCCAGGGACCGCCACTGATACCGCTGAAGCGCTGTTACGAGTTTGGACGTGCCCTGAAGCGCGCGTGCGACGCGCGTCCCGAGAGGATCGCGGTGATCGGGACCGGCGGCATTTCGCATTGGCCCGCGACTCCGGACTCGGGCAAGATCAACGAAGCCTGGGATCGCGCCTTCCTGGAGAAGTTTCTCGCCAATCGGCGCGAGGACCTGTTGGCCTACAGGGACGAGGAGACGTGGCGCGAGGCAGGGCAGGGCGGGTTCGAGATCCGCACCTTCATTGCCGTGGCCGGCGCTTGCGAAGGCCATACCGGTGAGTTGTGGTTCTACGCGCCCATCCCCATTTTCGCGGTCGGCTGTACGGTTGCGGTGATGAAGCTGCCGATAGCTGCGTAATCGATCATTTTGCTGTGAGAGCGACCCGATGAATAACCTGACACGTCCCCCCTTCCGCGCCGACCATGTTGGCAGCCTGCTTCGTCCCGCAACGCTGGTGGAGGCGCGCGACCGCTTCAAGCGTGGCGAAATAGATGCCGCGCAGTTGCGCAAGCACGAGGATGAGGCGATCCGTGCCGCCGTGGCGCGCCAGGAGTCTGTCGGGCTGCAGTCGGTTACCGACGGGGAGTACCGTCGCGACTACTGGCATATCGATTTTTTGCGCCAGCTCCAGGGGGTCGAGATCAAGCAGATGGCGGGCCCGAAGTTCGTCGGCACGGAGGAGCAGCCGCCGATTGCGACCGTGACCGGCAAGTTGGATTACGCCCGTCCGGTCATGGTCGACGATTTCCAATTTCTCCGGTCGCAGACCCACCGTACGCCGAAGCAGACTATTCCATCACCGTCGATGTTGCACATGCGGGCGGGTCGGAAAGGGATCTCGAGCGAGGTCTACCCGGATATCGACGCATTCTGGGCCGATGCGGCCGCGACCTATCGTAAGGCCTTGGCCTCCTTCAGCGCCGCCGGCTGCAAGTATCTGCAGCTCGATGATGTGGCTTTCGCTTACCTCGGCGACGAGAAGTTTCGCGAGAGCTGCCGTGCCAACGGGGACGATCCCAAAGCGCTGCCGCGCCGCTATGCCGACACCATCAACGCCGCCCTGCGCGGCCGCCCGGCCGACCTCGCCGTGACCATTCACACCTGTCACGGTAACTTCAAGAGCTCCTCCGCCACCCAGGGGGGGTACGAGGAGATCGCCGAGGCCATGTTTTCCTGCGACGTCGATGGATTTTTCATGGAATTCGATTCGGAGCGTTCCGGCAGCTTCGAGCCGTTGCGCCTGTTGCCGAAGAACAAGAAGGTCGTCCTGGGTCTCGTCACCACAAAAGTTGGCCAGATCGAGAGCAAGGACGCCCTGAAGCGCAGCATCGACCTGGCCACGAAATTCGTGCCGTTGGAGAATCTGTGCATCTCGCCCCAGTGCGGTTTCGCGAGCACACACCACGGCAACAAGCTGTCCGAAGACGACCAGTGGCGCAAGTTGGCGTTGGTCGTGGAAGTGGCGGACGAGGTGTGGGGCTCGCGTTAGGCGCTAAAGCACGGCTCGAAGGTATGGAATTCTTCTGAAGATCAGTTGGGACAAAGAGAATGTGGCGATTCCCGCGACAATAGTCAGGAGCGCCGCTTTCCACGGTCCTGACAGTTCAAGGTGATGCAGAAGAATTGCACAAGCAATGATGATTGGCGGATGAAACAAGTAGACCGAGAACGCATTCCTCGACAGGAAACGTGCGAGCGGCCCTTGCTCATTGAAGTATCTGCGAAAGAGGGCGATCAGCACGTAGGACATTCCTACGCAGGCGAGCGCCTCCCATAGGCACTTGAGTGCGCTCAGCAGGTTGAGGCCGCCGTTGAGCTGCCCTGCCTCTTCGGAGTGAGTCACAACCCGGACCACGATGTAGGTCCAGATTGCGGCAGCAGCTGCTAGAGCTCCCAGACTCATTCGCGCTGTCGCACTTGGGAGCGGGCGCTCGAGCCACTTGCCGCGTGCGGCCAGAATGCCCGCTGTGAACATGAATGCGTACTGCGGCAGGTCACCGGGGTGTATGTTGATGATGGAAGTGCCGCTGGGTGCGAACAAGCGCACCACAAAGCTTCCGATGGCCATGGCGAGCATGAATAGGAGGCTGGCCACGGGCGAGGGAGGTAACGGAACGGCCGGTCGAGAACCGTCTTTGGCCAGACGCGCGCAGGCATAAACGAGTGAGAACCCGAACAGAACGACGCAGAACCACATTGGTCCGGTCCCGGAAACCCATTCACCGTCGATGACGTGCCCGACCCACTGGCGCGCGAACCCGCCGCCGCCAGTCCAACTTCTCGAGATGTAGTACTCCGTGATCGGCCCGATCACAAAAATATAGAAGAGCGTCGGGAGAATGAGGCGGACCGACCGGTCCCGCACGTATCGCGCGGCTCCCTTGTGATCGTAGGATGTGGGAGTGAAGTAGGCAGCAACGAAGAACAGCAGCGCCATAAAGAAGCTCTGCAGCCAGCTTTGATAGCTGGCGAAGAACACGCGCTCCCCGAGGGATAGCGGTGGGCGGTCCGTGTAGTACCAGTTGCCAAACGGACTGTACGTGTCACTGGCATGCATGCTCAGGACGAGAATGATGATCGACCAACGAATGTTGTCGACGAACAGCAATCGCGTTGGCACGCGCCGTTCCCTGTGCCCGATCCTCCCTACATTATAGCGTCGCAGCTACGCCCTGAGGCGCCGATATACGCTGCGCGCGGCCAGGTAGAGAGTCCGGTTGGCCGACAGGGCAATTCGCAACTGTCGGGAAGAATTGGCCTTGAGGTTTTCAACCCAGGCTTGCAGGCTCATTGTGCTGCGGTAAGCGGCGAAGTAGGCGTCGAGCTCGGCTGTGGTGAACGCCCGTCCGTTATCGCCGAATTTTGCAACGTAAGGCGTGAAGTCCGGATACAGCGATCGCACTCCCCCATGGACCGTGGTTTTCATGAAGTTGCCGATGAGCAGATCATCGAAGATCTCGTATCGCACGGCGGTCATGAGCGAGTTTCGCGGGACCTCGAAGGTCACACCGCGTCCCTTGGGCCCTCCCAGGGCGACGAAATTGTCCTTGCCGCCGACTCTGCAATTGATGAATTCGAACTTCTTCTTCA
>CAYNTW010000066.1:0-6150 GCA_964400085.1 uncultured Steroidobacteraceae bacterium
GGCTGTGAGCCCACACAGGTCAAACCCTGAGAGCCATTTGCGTTTGCGATCGGTGCGCCGGGCGGTCTCCCACGCGGTCTGGTTACAAAAATTATAGACCTGGTTTACCTCGATGGCAGCCGCATTCAACCATCCATACGACTCGCGACGGACTTTGAGTCTGAGGGTGCGTGTGAAGGCGGCGGACATGAGTATGGGGTCTGCTGTTACGCGGCTGCGGCCGGTCCAATGCGGATACGGCACACTATCCGGCCGTGGGTCTTTTGGCCAGAGGAATAGGTTACGTGTTCGTGTAATAATGCGTGACGCCCTCTTTGGGCTGACCCAACTGAGGCACTGAGTGTGAAGTCCTTCAGGCATCTCATCGACTCGGCGGCAGCGCTTGCGGTTTTCCCTGCGCTGGGGTTAATGACGTGTTGTGTCGCACCGGCCGCAACTGAAGCAGTTGACCCCTCGCCAACTCTCTGCGCGAGAAACGCATGTGTAGGAGCGTGGGGCAAGGAGGTGCGCGGTAACGAGCACGGCATGACCGTATTGATGACGGTGCACGGGCGCTCGTGCCCCACGTCGTTGCGCAACTCGCGGGTGGCTCGTCAACGTCCGTGTTACTCATTTGTTCCGAATCTTTCTATCGTGGACGCTCTATTTAACCTAGGTTGCGCTGGCGTTCGTTAGTCGGGCGCAGTCGATCCGATTTATGAAACGCATAGTCTGCACCGGCGGTGGCACTGCCGGACATGTAATACCCGCATTGCCCGTCATAGAGCGGCTCCAAGCGGCGGGAAAGCAAATCTTCTATTTGGGGTCCGAGACGGGACCGGAACGTGATTTGATTCAAGGGCAGGGTGTCGATTTTTTTTCGATACCCGCGGACAAACTACGTCGATACGCATCGTGGCGCACCCTCGTGATGCCTTTCAACGTGCTTCGCGGTTTTGCGCAGTCGCTAAAGCTGCTACACGAACTACAACCCGATCTCGTTTTCTCAAAAGGAGGGTACGTGGCAGTACCGGTGGTCGCCGCGGCCGCGGTGTTGCGCATACCCATGGTCGCGCATGAATCCGACGCTTCGCCGGGATTGACTACCCAGTTAACCCGTCCACTCGCGCGCCGGATCTGTATAACTCTGCCACCCGAAATAAGCGGACGGCCGTTGCGACCCAAGGAAGTCGTCACGGGTCTACCGCTGCGTCGCCGCTTCCTCGCGCCTGAACCCAGTCGCGCCGAGGCTGAATTCAGGCTCGACGCACGTCGCCCGCTGCTAGTTGCGTTCGGCGGAAGCCTGGGTTCTACCGTGATCAATTCCTATGTGCGCGCCATGGCGTCGCAACTCATACAGACCTTTCAGGTCGTGCACGTTTGCGGAAAGGACCAAGTAGTGCCGGATCTGGAGACCGACCGTTATCGACAAGTGGAGTCCGTTGGAGAGGCAATGCCCGATCTCCTGGCGCGCGCGGATGTGGTTGTCAGCCGTGCGGGCATGACTACGCTCTACGAAATTCTGACACTGAAAAAGTCCGCCGTGGTGATACCTTTACCATTATCCGCGAGCCGGGGGGACCAAATAGAAAACGCGAGGCTGCTGAACGCTCTCGGTGTAATCAGCGTGCTCGCGCAGGAACAACTCAGCGTGGAAGCGCTGTACGCCGCGATTCTTGACGCCTACAGCAAGCGCACGGCTCGCGCCGTAGCAATCGAACAATTGCAAATCGTCGAGGGCACGGGGCGCGTAGTGGAGGTCTTGGAGGAGGTTCTTGCTACGAACATCTGCTGAAACTCGCGCAAAGGTTCGTCAATAAATCCGATATCATCGATTGGCAACCCTGATGAGGGCCTCCGCTTTGTCAAAGTGCTGCTGATGAACCCAGGCATTTCCGCCGCGATCGCGGGCCGCATCGTCAGGGGGTGACTGTCAGGAGCTCACGGGTTTCGCCCGTGGAGCACCGCGAGCCTTGGCCGGGGTGAGCGCACAAAGCGATCGACGCGCTCCGATTTCCGATTTTCGGCCTATGAAGGTCATGCGAGGGTGTTATAGGCCGGTTTTCGAATGAAATCCGGCCTATGATGCCCTGTCGAGGGGCTTTGGGGCCGGTTTTTGGGCTGCGCAGTGCGGCGCGCAGGGCTGGATCTCAATGAGCGGTGCCTGCACTGCTGCAGGTTTTTCCGGCGGCGGCTGCTTGCGCTGGGTAACAGCAGAGCGGTTTTTTCCTGGGCGGTTGGTGTCGTTCCATGAGGTCACCGATGCAGCACTGGGTGCTGTCGGTCATCGAGCGATGGCGTTCGTCTGAGCGGGTCACGCGAAGACCGTCACAGGGTGCGGTCAGCTTGTCATATTCACTCCGAGCCCGGCGATCCCTCGCGGCGGATCGCATAGATTGCTACAGTGCGTCCATGCCGCCGCGGAAGCGGTGGGTGATGCAGATGGATAGCTAAACAAGAATGAATTTTCAGCGGGGGCTCCCGATCTTTGCGCTGATCTTGATCGGTTTGTCTGGTCTTTCATGGGCTTCGCAGACGATGCCCTCGGATGGGGCCAACAAGCCCTCTGACGGCCTCGCCCGCCACGCGGACACTCCGGAGACTCACCGGTACACCATCGAGCCCCCCGCGGATTGGGTCACGCCACTCGAGGTGCCCCAATCGCCTGCTGCCGAGGCCACGGCCACAGCCTCGTCCGGCACCGATGTCGAATACCTTCTGACCGATCGACAGGTGCGGGCCGACCAGGCATCGGCGCAGTACACGCGCATCGTGATGCGTCTGGCCAACTCGGCCGGCGTCGAGAGCGAATCGCAGCTCACTCTGGATTTCGATCCTGAGCGCGATCACTTGATCGTCCATTCGGTCACACTCCGGCGCGGCTCACAGGTACTGGATGAGCTCGAACTCGGTCGCATCGAGGTTTTACAACGTGAGTCCTCGTTGGAGGAGGGTTTGCTGGACGGCGCCCTGACATTTCACCTGGTGATGAGTGACGTCAGGGTGGGGGATGTGCTCGACTACAGCTTCACCCTCGAGCGTCGCGACCCGGAATGGGGCAACCGCTACTTTGCTCAATTTCCCACCCGTTGGGACACCCCGGTGGGACGCTCCCATCTGCGGATCCTGACGCGAGCGGGGACTTCCCTCTATGTCCTCGACCACAGCGACCAGAAGCCGACCAAGGCACGGGTGGGGGAGTGGGACAGCCGGGAATGGAATTGGACGAGCGTGCCCGCCTTCCCGTCGGAGCGATCCGCGCCAATCTGGTACGAGCACTCCGCGGCCATCCAGCTTTCGCAATTTGCGACCTGGGGAGAGGTCGTGCGCACGGCGTTGCCGTTGTTCTCGATCGCGCAGCCGGTCAGCCCGGAGCTGGGCGAGCTGATCGAACGGATGAAGTCCGCGGCTGACTCGGATATGGGTCGTGCGCTCGCCGTCCTACGGTTCACCCAGGAGGAGGTGCGTTATACCGGTGTTGAGTTGGGTGAGCACGCCTATCGGCCGACCTCCCCGGAGGAGGTCCTCAGGCGTCGTTACGGGGATTGCAAGGACAAGACGCTGCTCGCAGTGGCGCTGCTTCGCGGCCTCGGGATCGACGCCGCGCCGGCGCTCGTCAGTACCCGCTGGCAAGCGCATGCCCAGGAGCGATGGCCCAGTCCTGTCGTCTTCAATCACGCGATCGTTCGTGCCCGCATCCGGGGTACGACCTACTGGCTCGACCCGACCGCGGTGGCTGAAGGTGGCGACCTTTCACGATACAAGCAGGGGGCCTATGGAGCGGCCTTGGTGCTCGCCCCGGGCGTGAAGGACTTTGAAGCCATACCGCCTGAGATCGCAACTGATCCGAGGGTCTCGGCTACCGCGGTCTATGACTTTCGAGCGGGCTGGCAGAGCGAGGCCAAGCTCTCTGTCTCCACGGTGTTTCGGGGAGCTGCCGCCGACACCTTGCGCGCCAGGCTCCGAAGCACGACTCCGGAGGAGCTCGGCAAAGCCTACCTGAACTATTTCAAGCGCCGCTATCCCGATATCCGCAGTGCCGAGGCCCTTCGGACGCACGACGACGTGGCTGCCAACGAGTTGAAAGTGGAGGAGGCCTATCTGATCCCGAAGGCCTTTCAGCCGACACACGACGGCCGCAGCGGCTTCGACGTGGAGGCGGAGCTCGTCAACGAGCACTTGAAAGTGCCTGACACCCCCGTGCGTACGACGCCTTTGGCGCTCGATCGGTTCGTCAACGTGTCCGAGCGGATCGAGCTGCTGTTACCCAAGCGGGTGCCGACCGAGGAAGGCGCCAAGGTCATTGTGGGCCCGGGGTTCGAATATCGCTCGCGAGTAGGGCGCGAGGGCAACAACCTGATTCTCGAGTACCACTATCAGACGTTCGCGGATCAAGTGACGGTCGATCAGCTCGACGAATTCCTGAGAAAACGGGAGGAGGCGCGACTCAACACCTTCTTTGGGCTGTCGCTGTTCACTCCGGAGGCACCGCTGTCCGCGGGGGCCGATGGTAAAGCGGCCAGCGCGCTGCAGAACGCTTATAAGTTGGTCCAGTCGGGAGACCAGGAGAAGGCGCGATCCATCGTGGATGCGCTGATTGCATCGAAGGATTTCAGCACCTTGAAGCCGGAGCTGCAACACGGGGCTCTGTTGCTCGCCGGAGCCGCTGCCTATGATGCTCGCGACAGCGGGCGTGCGCTGACGCTCTTGAAACGCGCTTCGGAGTCGGAAGGGGCGGGACCCGAGGACTGGAAGCTGCGTTTGGATGCGGCGCGGCTCGCGGAAGATCGTGGGGAGGCTGCCACGAGCTTGACCACGCTCGCGCAGCGTTGGCCCGAGGCTTTGAGCGATGTTCCGATCCAGATCGCTTCAGGGACGCTGTGGCAGACACCCAAGGCCGGCCCCGGGCGCTACAAGCTCCTGAAGGCCTTGTACGATGCCAAGTATACTTCCGACGGGTTTCCGCTTTCGAGTTGGTGGCGGGATCTGGCTCTGTTGCAACTGGAGCGCGGCGAGCGGAATGAAGCCATTCAGACTTTGTCCCATATCGCCGATCCGTATGTGGCGATCAGCATCCTGGCGGACAAGCGCTTCGAGCCTGTCAGGACCGATGTCAAAAGCCAGCTCGATGTGACCGAGGTGGCACGCCAGGAGGTCGACCTCGGCCGCGCCATCGTCAAGCGCAATCCGGACAAGCTGCAGCCGATCATCGAGTTGAGTTACTTTCTGCTGCACGCCGAAAGGTACGAGGAAGCCCTCGCACTTTGCGATCAGGTGATCGCCAAGGTCAATGAGGCTTCAGGACCCAAAATCTTCAGCGACTATGCGGATCAGTACGTCTGGATACTCGACAACCGCAGCGAAGCATTGAACGGGCTCGGCCGCCGGGACGAGGCGCTCGCGCAGCTCCTCGCCGCGAGTCATCTGCCCGAGCTGGGGGATGACAACGTCAGCCAGGTCATCAATCTCGCCGGTCTCTACAACGATCTGTCACGTCCGAAAGAAGCCAGGGAGGTGTTGGCGGCGCTCGATCCCAAGAAGACGAGCGGCTATGGTAGAACCCAGGTTGCGAACGAGCTGTTGCGAAGCGCGGTGCAACTCGGCGAGGCGGAGGAGGTGGAGCGGCAGCTTCAATACCTGCGCGAGCACCGGGAGGATTCCGTGCGGACTTTGCAGCAGGCGCTGCTGAGAGCCGGGCGGGAGGATGAGGCGGCGCAGCTGCTGATCTCGCGCCTGGAAGACCTGAATGAGCGTGTGCCCGCGCTCATGGAGGTTCAGGAGTATCAGACCGAGCCGTTGCCTCCCGGAGAGCAGCAGTTTTGGCAGCGGTGGCAGGCCATGGTTGGGCGGGCCGATGTGCAGGCGGCCATCGCGAAAGTGGGGACTATCGGGCGGTATGCAGTGAGGAGGCAGGCGGGCTGATTGATCAACCCTGCGGGCCGAGCATCCACGGTGGTGGGTAGGTCGCGAGAAACTCATCGCAGATGTGCGCGGGGTAAGGAGCGCGATCACGCGCTACTCCCAGAGCCGGTTGGATACCGATAAGCTGTCACACAGCTTATCGGGCCGGGTTGGCATTATAGCGGACCGGCAGGCTCTGTACGCACGGTATAGATGTCGAACCCCGCGCGCTCATACACGCGAACCGCCGCCGGATGATCCCACGTGTCG
>CAYNTW010000066.1:6250-22084 GCA_964400085.1 uncultured Steroidobacteraceae bacterium
CCTTGGCTATCGCATGGACTTGTTTGTCGGTCATGGGCGCAAAGACTCCCTGCCAGGCGCTGGATGACGTGTCGTAGTGACGCTCTCCCCAGACTTCACCGGTGCTCAGGTCGCGGAAAGAGACCTGCGCGTTGACAAAGGCGTTGCCTGTCATCACGCCGAAGCCATAGCGAGCGCCCGCGGATATATAGCGGAAGTCGACGACGTTGACCGCCAGCAAGGTGCCTGGCGCCCCGGTCGGCTTTGCTTCTCCGTCCTGCGCTGTAAAGGTCGCTCCGATAGCAGTGGCTTCCTCCTGCAGGGCTTCGCGCCAAATGCCCTTGAACGGTTCCCAGTCCTTGGACTGGGTGGCGTCCTTCTCACCGGTCATGGTGAGCACGATCGCCTTGGTCGCGTTCGCCCCGACCTTCACGGGTTTTGCATCATTGTCTTTCTTGACAGTGGCTGCGCATCCTCCCAGGAGCGCAGTGAGCATCACGGCGAGAGTTATCTTATGTGCGAACCGCATTGGTTGTCCTCTCCTGACTTGACCTTGGGCTGTAGCTTATCACGTCCGCGGTAGGCATGACTACGTCGGTTCGGCACGACACGGTCGCACTCGAGGGCGCGGTATGTGTTGGAGGGTGGCTGTTAGTCTGTCCCCGTGTGTCAGTCAGTTTCTGACGCGTTCCACGCCGCTTCCCTTAGCCTCGGCAAGCAGCCACGCTCGCACCGCGCCTATTATCTCGTCCTGGGCCTTGTTTGCTGGGATAACGAGATGGAAGGCGTGATGGTCGAGAATGGGGCCGAAGGGCTGAATCAATGCGCCCGATGCCAGGTCTTCACCGACAAGGGCCAGACTTGCCAGTACTACACCCTGGCCAGCGACAGCGGCCTGAATAGCGTGCGTCTCGTCGGAGAACACTAGCTTGGGACGCCCTTTCGGATAGGGCTGAGCAGCCTCAGCGAACCAACGGGGCCAGGAGGGCGCTCGCTCGCTCAGATGACGCCATTCAAAATGAATCAAGGGATGGCGTGTCAGATCGCTCGCTCTGCGAATCTTGAGAGTTGGGCTGCAAACGGGTGCGAACGTACCTCGCAGGAGAGGGTCGGATTGGCAACCGGGATACGTGCCCCCGCCGAACCGGATGGCGAGATCGGCTGCGCCGGCGCGTAGGTCGACCACATCGTCCGAGGCAAGTAGTCGCAGCCCGATATCGGGGAAGCAGGCCCGGAACGCGGCCATCCTGGGTACCAGCCAGCGTGCCGTGAAGGCGAGCGTCGCGGTCACTACAATGACGCGCTCGCGTCCGGTGTTGGATACCAACTCAACACCACGCGCGATCGCATCGAAGCTGTCGCGCAGGACGGGGAAGAGGATCTGTCCGGCTGCGGTCAGTCGGACCCGTTTGGCGTTCCGGTCGAACAGCCGTCGTCCAAACCGGTCCTCCAGAAGGCGTACATGGTGGCTGATGGCGGTGGGGGTGACGGCGAGCTCAGCAGCGGCTTGTTTGAAACTCGCGTGGCGTGCAGCGGCTTCGAAGGCGCGTAGCGCTGTCAGCGGCGGTAGTTTCCTCATGTCTGTCCTTCAAGATGAGCTGAACTCAGCTCACGGCTGAGCATTTTGATTTTGGCACCGCGCGCTACGGCCGTCATCATACGGCCCGTCGCTCCGCCGCCGGCGGTTGCAGGAGGTTGAATCATGCTCATCGAGCGCATCCACACGTCTCCAGACCCCTATGAGCCCTTCTTGCTCTCGCAGGGAATCAAGGCTGGGAAGCTACTCTTCATTTCGGGGCAGGCGGGTTATGGTGAGGACGGCGCGATCGTTTCCGCGAGCTTTCGCGAGCAAGGGAGGCAGGCGTTTGCGAATCTCGAGCGCGCGCTGCGCGCCGGCGGCTCGAGCCTTCGCCAGGTGGTCAAGGTCACGATCTATGTGACGGATATGAGGCACTTTCGCGAGGTGGTCGAGCTGCGGCGCGAGCACTTCCGGGAGCCCTATCCTGCGGACACTATCGTCGAGGTTCGTGCCCTCTACACGCCGGAGGCCCTGATCGAGATCGAAGCGATCGCCATTGCAGGAGGAGGGGAGTGACGGCCGATACGACCTGGCAGTTGGCTAGCGATCTGACACCTCGAGATTGACGCAGCGGACCGGCCCCCAGGCATATCCTAAATGGGAGATGCGGCCGCGGCGCCCCGCGCTTAGCTTGCGCCCGTCACAGGCGACAAGTCTCGTTGGGGGCGGACGATGCGGGGCGACCTTTCTGATGCGGATCTGATTCTGTCGATGGGGGCCGTACGCGGTGGACGCCAGCAGCAGGGTCGCGGCCGGCGCCGGCTCCTTGCATGCCGTTATGACCCGGCGCGACCGATCGCGCTCGGTGTGTTGATCCTGTTGTGCGCATTTCCGGCTCTCGCCCAAGAGGCGGCGCCGAGCTCTGCCGATAAGTCCGAGTCCCTGCAAGAGGTGACCGTCACCGCGCAGTTTGTTCGGCAGAACCTGCAGGACACACCCGTGGCGATCACCGCCATCAGCTCCGCCAGGTTGGAGGAGCGCGGCAATCAGACCATCGAGGACATTGCCCGACAGGCCCCGAATGTCACGCTGACCACCGGTGGGGCCTATGGCGGACCATCGCTCGTGGCGTTCATCCGGGGTGTGGGCCAGACCGATTTCGATCCGGCCCTGGAGCCGGGCGTGGGGCTCTATGTCGATGATGTCTACTATTCAACGCTCACTGGCTCGATTCTCGACCTGCTCGATCTGGATCGGGTCGAAGTCCTTCGCGGCCCGCAGGGTACGCTTGCCGGCAAGAACTCGATCGGGGGCTCGATCAAACTCTACACCAAAAAACCCACTGTCGAACATGACGGGTACGTCGAAGCAGGATACGGTTCATACAACGCCGTGACGGTGCGCGGGGCCTCGAATTTCACGCTGATTCCCGACCGCCTGTTCGCGCGTTTGTCAGGCGTGTCGCGCTCACGGGAC
This sequence comes from uncultured Steroidobacteraceae bacterium, assembly GCA_964400085.1. GTDB lineage: Bacteria > Pseudomonadota > Gammaproteobacteria > Steroidobacterales > Steroidobacteraceae > 13-2-20CM-66-19. The sequence goes on from CAYNTW010000066.1 coordinate 9,225, forward strand.
GGCTACATCACCCGATACGACTACGGCTGCACGCATCCCGGTACCGTGCTCGCCGCCGCTTTCCCCTCGGAGCTCGAGAGTCCCTCCTGCGTTTTGGGCACGGAGGGTGGTATCCGTTATACCGCCGGCCGCCTGGCGCTTCGCTGGCTCGCCACCGACAACCTGGAGTTGAATCTCGCGGCTGACGTCCTGAGCGATGTCTCGGAGGCGCCCGCCAATGTGCTTCTGGGCGCCGGCCCAACCGCCGCGCCGATCATTGTCAATGGGGTGATCTGGCCGAACCTGGCTGGGGTGCCTGCGAATATCGCCGGGTGCGAGTTCATCACCTACGGACCCCGATCGTGTGACCCGCGGCGACCGAACAATCCCTACGCGAACTATGCGACTTACACCGACCCGCGCACCGGGCTTGCGATCACGCCCAACCAGACCGTCAAATCGCGCGATCTCTCGCTCAATATCGACTGGAAGTTGAGCGACTCACTCGATCTGCAGTCGATTTCCGCCTATCGCCGTTATGTCAGTGGCTTTGGCGACGATCAGACCGGCAGCCCGATACCGGGCGCGCTGCTCTACCAGACACTCACACACCACCAGACCAGCGAGGAACTGCGTCTCAACGGCAAGGCGGGCACGCTCGTGGACTATACTCTGGGGGCGTTTTACTTCGACCAATACACCGCCCACGACGGACGGATCGATCTGGGATACTCCGGGTTGGACTTCCTACATGGCCCGGACCCGGTGAACGCGACGACCTGGGCTGTATTCGCTCATGGGATCGTCCACGCGACTGACCGGCTCGACCTGTCACTGGGCATTCGCTACAGCGATGACAAGAAGGACTACGACTACGCGCGCCACAATCCCGACGGCAGCGCGATCCAGCCGTGCCTGGGCCCGCCGGGCACTCCAGGCAACCCGCCCAACTGTCTGATTTCCTCACTGCAGGGGGTATCGAGCCAGTTCAAGGGAACCCGAACCGATTACCGGGCCGCGCTGAGTTACCGGTGGACGGACCGTCTGATGACCTATGCGCAGCTCTCCACGGGGTACAAGGGAGGTGGCGTCAATCCGCGGCCGCTCTACAACGTCCAGGCGCTCACGTTCCGACCCGAAACCCTCGATGCCTATGAAATCGGCCTCAAGAGCCAGATGTTGGACAATCGGCTGCGGCTCAACGTCGCCGCGTTCTACAACCAGTACAAGGACATCCAGCTCGTGCTGAGCGACTGCACGGCGCTGTTTGGTCCGGTTTTTGGGCTGCCGTGCCTGCTGCCGGCGAATGCGGGAGATGCGCATGTGAAGGGCGGTGAGTTGGAGCTGGACTGGACGCCATTCAAGGGTCTGCAGATCGACGCCTCGTATAGCTATCTCGACTTCAAATTCGTCCGCATCAATGCGGCGACCGGGCTCGACCTCGGCAAGGTCACGCCTTACACGCCCAGAAACAAGGCATCCCTCGGTATCCAGTACGAGATCCAACTGGGCGGCATCGGGTCTCTCACCCCGCGGATCGATACCAGCTACCAATCGACGGTTTATGGTGATGTCAACAACACCGCGTTGGAGACGATCGCGGGCTACACGCTCGTGAATGGCCGTCTCTCGTGGTCCTCGCCCGAGAAGAGCTGGGAAGCCTCGCTCGAATGCCAGAACCTGACCGACAGACTCTACTACCTGAGCAAGGGCGACGGGACCTACAATGGGGGCGGGTACGCCTTCGGCGCACCGGGTATGCCGCGCACTGTGATGCTCAATGTCAAGCGCAGCTTCTAACAGAAGCGTATCATCCGGCTCCAACATCCGATCATGATCCACAGGTATTCCAGAATGATTCAGCGCCCCGCGCGTGGGCTCCTCGCCCTGGCCCTGCTGCTCTCGAGCCCGATCCGAGCCTATCCGCCGCCCCCGCCCGACCCCTCCCTGCCACCCTCCCAGGTCGAGCCTGCGGTGCAACAGTTGCGGCGGTCGATGCTGGATGCGGATGTGAACAGCCTGATGTTCCACAGCATGGACCAGCTGTTCACCACTCGCGTGGTCGGACGTTCGGGACCGGTGTGGCATCTGCCGCGAACGGACCATGCGTTGGATTTTACTTACGTGTTTGCAGGCAACACCTACACGCCCGAGCAGTTTATCCAGCGGACCTACACCAATGCGCTCCTCATCATGAAAGATGGGCGCATCGTCTACGAGACCTATCGGAACAACACGACTGAGCGGACGCGCTTCATCGCTTTTTCCATGACGAAGTCGATTACTTCGCTCCTGATCGGGATCGCGCTCCAGGAGCACCGGATCCAGTCGATCGACGATCCCATTACGCAATACCTGCCGGAGTTGCGCTCAGGAGGCTACAACGGTGTCACGATCCGGCAGATCCTGCAGATGCGTTCGGGTGTCGACTACGAGGAGCGCTACGACTTCGGTAATCCCGGCGTTGCAGCGCGTAACCACGAGCACGCCTTGGTTGAGAACGTCGCACGATTTGCCGATCCGGCGCGAACCATCAAGCGCAAAAATCCTCCGGGGGCAGTATGGGAGTACAAGACGCTGGACACCGCGGTACTCGGTTGGCTTCTCGAGCGCGTCAGCGGCGGCAGTACCGTTGCGGCCTATACCGCGCAACGACTCTGGGAGCCCCTGGGCGCGGAGGCGGACGGCTTCTACATCATGGATGGTCCACCGGGAGTAGGGCGCGAGTTCAGCGGCGCGGGTTTCAACGCGACTTTGCGCGATTTTGCGCGGATCGGGCAGATGGTACTCAATGGTGGGGAGGCCAATGGCCGGCAGATCGTCCCGTCGCAGTGGCTGACGGAGTCGACGCGGCCGACGGGTGGGCCGGGCCCGGGCTACGGCTATCAATGGTGGATGGGCCCGCGACCAGGCTCGTTTCAGGCCATCGGATTGCAAGGCCAATATATCTTCGTCGATCCCGCTTCACGAACGGTTGTCGTGAAGTTGAGCTACTTTCCGCCGGGTGACACGCAGGCGGCCGACCAAGAAACCAACGCCTTCCTCGCGGCGGCATCCGAATGGTCACCGCGGTGACTATCGCGTACGCCGGCGGGCAAGCGCGCCGCGTTACGCATCCAAACGCATTGCGTGCGCAACGACGGATGTACACACTCGGCGGACCAGCTCCGATTGTCGCTGCGCCTGGGTTTTCGCGAGCACCTGTTTGAGTTGGAACCTCGCGGTACCCACCGACACGCCGTGACTGGCGGCGTACTCGTTGACGGTACGGCCCTGGCACAGGGCGACGGTCAAGCGCGATTCGGCCGGCGACAGCGAAAAGAGCGCCTGGACCAGCGCGGGCGGCAGCATGGGTTGCGTGGATGCACTGGAAAACATCAACAACGACTGGCTCGCACCGGCGGAGAAGGTCTCAGGCGCATCGCACTGTAGCGGCATAACCATGACTTGCAGCGCCGATCCGCTCTCCGATCCTTTCAACAAAAAACACCCCTCTCGTGAGTGACTCCCCGCGGTGGCTTGGGCGATCGCCCGACGCAGGGTGTCGGTTTGCGAGGCAGACGCGCCGGTCAGCCGCCCTTGGGTGAGCCAGAGCGCATCGTGGTCGCGGAAAGTGCTCCTGGCCGCGCGGTTGGCCCAGGACGGCCGGGCCGCGGCATCGCATAACACCAACCCGAGAGACAACCGGTCGATCGCCTGCTGCAGCTCGCTCGCGTGCCGGCGCGCTGCTTGCAGTTGGTCGGATAGGGAGACTGCCTGGCGCAGATGCGGCATGACCGTTGCGACCAGGGCTTCATCCTGATGAGAAAATTCGACCTGATCGTGTAGGTCGCGGTGTAGGACGAGGACGAGGGATTCATGCGCTGAGAGACAAACGCCGGCGCTCAGACACGAGCCGAGGCCGAGATCGGCCAACCGCTGCTGGAGGTGCGCGAGATCCCGGTTGTCGGATTGGAAATAGTCCCGGTCGCGCATGAATCGTTGCGAAAAGCTCGAGCGGGGGGGTGCGACGCGCAGGCGGGGGTTCTGATCACCGCAGATGAAGGGATCGTAATGCCCCCGGTTGGCCTGGGATTCGGAATCGCGCGCTACCCACTTGACTTTGACTTGGGCACTGGCGGTCGAGAGGATCTGAACGGCCGCGCAGCGCACTCGCAGCCGGTCACGGATGCCGTCCAGCACTTGCGGCCAACGCCGCTCGTTGGTTGGGCAGTCGTATAAATCCAACAGCACTGTGTTGAGGCCGGTGTCGATCATTTTTTCCTCCCCAAGGCACTCGATGCGTTTGCGGGGGACAGCATAGCTGGCCGGAAGACTCGGTGCATGCGCGGGTTAGCCTTGCGCTGTCCATCGAATCCGCGCAGAGCGGCTAGTGCGGGTCCCCTTTGCGCTTGCGCACCCGAGGGCTGCTGCGTCGCTTGGCAAGCAAGGGGGACTCGCCTGTGCGCGGAGCAGGCGCGGGCTTCTCGTAGTCAGAAAAGCCGGCCGCCCTCATCACCGGCGCCAGACTGACCGTTGAGTTGGTATTGCGCACATCCTGCATGCCGCGGTCCCAGGCAAAGAGCATGTTCTTGACGATGCTGCGCCAGCGCGTGTGCGTGCGGGCGAGCTTCGCCAGTTCGCGCGCGACCTCGACAGCCGAGTCGCACAATTCCTCGAGCATCCGCGCGTACTGTCGCGAAGGGATCCCCAGTCGGGAGGTGAAGAAGTGGGGCAGTGTCTTGCCGGGAATCCAGCTCTTGCGGCCTTCGATGGATAGCCCCGGAGTGCTGTCGCGGAATCCATCGTACGCCTGGCTCGTCACGAGGTCATAGACTGGGGTATAGGCGACATCATCGAGGCTGGTGTAGTACAGGGCGATGTTCTTGGAGTGACAATCCGCATTCCGGATCACGAAGTTGGTCAACAGGTGATATCCGAGCTGCTCTAGCTGTGCGTGACGGCTGGCGTCAGGGAGGTAGGCTTCGGTGGCCTTTAGCACGCGTTCCATGCTGGGGGCGTACTTCTCATGGGGGGGCAGTCCCAGGAGGCTGCAGGCGTCCTCCAAACCATGAGTTGGAGCCCCTTGTGCATTCACATCGAAGCGCTCCACCAACAGAACCTGACCATCGTCGGAGAGCTGCGTGCGGGCCACTGGCACCTTGTTGAGCCGGGCCAGGACTCGCAGGGTGTGGTGCTCATTGAACGCCAGGTAGGGAAGGTTGCTCGAACCTTTTACGATATATCGGGAGGTGTGCAGTGTTACCCGACCCGCATTCAGAGGCTCCTCTGGGGTATCTGGCGACAGAAATTTCGGCACTACGCCTGACACGGCGCTGCGGGCATACCGGCGCACCAGGTCGTCGAAGTACTTTGGGCTGAAGTCCTCATGCAAGAGCGCTCGTACATCCAATGGCTCTTCCGGGGTACGGTCCTGTATCGGCTGCGGTGTCACGGTGATTCGGCCAATGCCGTTGCGACCGACCAGTGCCAGGAGCGACAGGTCCGTGCCATCCAGGGCAGAGCCCAACACCTCGCGCAGGACGGAGAGCAGGTATCCCTCCGGCAGGTTCTGACGAAAGAAGGGATGCAGGTCGCGAGGCCATGTCCAGGGTGATGCCTGCACCGGCATTGTCAGGCTCACGAAATCTGCGGGTGCGACGGCGGGCTCGTACTGCAAGACGTACTGGTCGCGTTCGCGGAAGAGATGCGCGACCAACCGACCCTGGACGAAAACGGAAAGCTTCAATGTCGAGCTCTCAGCGATCCTCGCCCCGTTGCTGCTCGGCGAGCACATCCGAGAGCGTCCGCTGGCGTCCCCGCTCAACCATCCTGAGCTCATAGCCCAAGGCCCGGGCGAGCCGCAGAAGAGCGGCAACGCTCATATCGGTTTTGGCCGCTGTTTCCATACGAGAGAGTGTGACGCGGGAAACCCCCGCCCTTTGGGCGAGCTCTTCCTGAGTCAGGCGCTTCTGGAGGCGCGCCTGCTGCAGGGCGGATCCCACTTCAGCTAAGGTTTGCATTGTCGTATCCCTGAGGCTTCAATAACAGGAAATTTCCGCTTATTGTATCCTGTAAGATACTCAAGGTCAATTTCTTGTGTATCTGTCTGGATACTATGTCCTGTTCTTCCTAGATTTTGTATCTCTGAAGATACATAGGTCAAATGTACTGCCCTGGCGCTGGCCGGCCTGGATCTGAGGATTCACGGGCATTTCGAGCGAGGGAGCACACGAGCGCCTCCAGCATCGGTCAGCGGTCCGGGTGCGTTGCGTCAAAACGCACGATGTGAGTACTGTTGACAACGTCCAATCAGGAACTGAACCCATGACCCAATGTGCGCATGTCTATCTGGCTGGCGCGTTCATCCTTGCGACGATGCAGATCGGGGCCGCCGCCGACCGAACTGACAACACTTTGCCCCCCACCGAAACCGTGCCTGCCAGCACTCCGATCGGCTCCGGCCCCTATCCCGCCATCATGGAGGTTGACCCGGGCCTTCCCACCCACACCCTCTATCATCCGGCAGATCTGGCAGGCAGCGGTCGTTTGCCGATCGTCGTGTGGGGTAACGGCGCCTGCTGGAATGCGGGTAACAGTTTTCGCTGGTTCCTCAGCGACATTGCTTCTTACGGTTACCTCGTCATCGCCGTCGGTCCGATCGTAGATCCTCCCATCGCGCGGCCGCCTGTTCCGATGACACCCATGCCTGCCGGATCACCGCCCCCCGCGGCGGTGTTGGCCAAACTACCCCCGCCGGCCACGCATTCCTCGCAGTTGATCGATGCGATCAACTGGGCGGTTGCCGAGAACGCACGCGCGCAGAGCAGATTTCATCAACGCCTCGAGGTGACCGAGATCGCTGCTATGGGACAATCATGCGGTGGCGCGCAGGCCATCGAGGCCTCGGCCGATCCACGCGTGCACACGACAGTATTGTGGAACAGTGGTCTGTTTGCAGGCGTCACCACTATGTCCGGCGGCAAGCCGCTGACCAAGAGCGATCTCGACAAGTTGCATGGCCCCACCGCCTATATCAGCGGCGATGCTGAAGACATCGCCTTCGTGAACGCCAACGATGACTTCGACCGCCTGAAAGTCCCTGCTTTCCGGGCGTACGCGCGCGGTGTCCTGCATTCAGGCACCTACAACGAGCGCAACGGCGGGGAGTTCGCTGGTGTCGCAGTGGGGTGGCTCAACTGGCAACTCAAGCGCGACCCTCGAGCGCGCCACTTGTTTGTCGGCACCGACTGCGGGCTGTGTGTCAATCCCCACTGGGTGGTGACCAGCAAAAACCTGGACTGAGGCCTCCACTGGTCACAGACCTTCCGTCGGACAAGCGCAGCCCGGCAAAGCAGGGGAATCGTCGAGCTTGGTTGAGCGTTGGCGGTCTCGCGACCGATCGGCGGGGTCGGTCCGAACGACAATGCGGTGAAGCGCCACATGTGGTCCGTTGAACCTGACCGACCCCGAGATCTCAGACCAGTTCAGGCCAACTGTGCCTCCTGCGCGAGTCGTCCGAACAATGGGGACGCGCGGAAACGCACGAGCATTCGCATGTTGAAGAAGTGCATAGCCCCTAAAAGCACGATCACGAGGCCTATTTTCGTGCTGAGGAACTCCACCGCACCCACCAGGTTAGTCGGTTTCTCGCCATAGCGCAACGCAAGACAGACGAAGCCGATGTTTACCAGATAGAAGCCCACGAGAAGCAGGTGGTTTACCGAGTCCGCGAGCTTTTCTCGACCGTGAAAGTTCTCCACGAGGAAAATCCGGCCGTTCCCATGCAGGCTCCGCCCGACCCAGAGCATCACGGCAAGGCTTACTCCCACATAGATCAAATACGTCCAGACCATCATGTTCGCGCTCCTTTTGTTGTACAATTAGCTTATTCGCTAAATATCATAGCGTACTTAGACAATTAGTCAATAGGCTAAATAAATCGAGCAGGATCACCAATGTCCCTGGACCATGTCTTCGAAGCACTGTCCTCCACGGTGCGGCGCAAAATTCTGGCGTACCTCTCAGCCAGCGACCTCACTGCCGGTGAGATTGCGGAGCGCTTCAACATCTCGAAGCCCTCCATCTCCAAGCATCTTTCGATACTAGAGAATGCCGGCCTCATCAAGGGTGAACGGCGCGGGCAGTTCATCCATTACCATCTGGTACAGGATAACCTCGTGAACACCCTCAACGGTTACTTACAGGAGGTCTGCCCGGTGTCCCGACCGCTGAAGCGGGAGAGCGCGCGACTCGCGAAGAGCAAGGGCTAGGTGGCCAGCAAGCGGTCGGAAGCAGGTGCGCGCAAGGTCCGTATGGCCAACGGCTTTGTCGTGAGCCGATCGAGCCTGACCCGTGTCAGATCATTCCTGGGGCGTCGGGCCGTGCCGATCTGATCCGTAGTCAGTCAGAGCTCTTTTTCGGCCAATTCGCGGAATTCATCCGGCACAGCGTGTCCCGAGCCCAACACAACCGAGCCATAGCCAATGGCCGACCACCCGAAGCGCTCTCGAATGGTGTCAACCGCGCGATCTGGCGCGCATCTCATCACGCTCCCAGCGCTGCGGCCGCGCTGTTTGTCCTGGATCTCCAGCGGTAGAGCGAGTTGCAGCTCGGACTCTCTCATCAAGTGTGACACACTGATTCCCAGCAGCGATATATTGTGCTCACGGCGGTACTGGGCCAGAACGGCACGCACGAGCTTTTCGGCGACCTCCGCCAGTGCGGCGGATGTTGTAATCGGTGTGTCGAACGTCACGGAACGAGTCACCGCGCGAAGATCGGCAAAGCGCACTCGGACAGTCACCGTGCGCCCCGATAGGGACTTGGCCCGCAATCGCGAACTGATCCTGTCGGCAAGATGCCGCAGCGTAGGCAGGAAGACTCTCTCCTGCGCCGGTTGGATACCGAGCGCCGACTGCGCCCCGGCCGACCTGGCGCGGCGATGCGTCTTGATTTCACGCGGATCGCGATTCCACGAGAGCGCTGTCAGCTTCTCACCGGCAGCCGAACCGAGCAGCCGCTGCAGTGACTGCCCCGGCATCCTCGCAAGCTGTCCAATCGTGCTCACCCCAACTTCAGCCAATCGCGCTTTGGTGACCGGCCCCACGCCCCACATCAACTCAACCGGCAGATCGTGGAGGAAGTCGAGCTCACTCGCCGGATCGACGACGACGAGTCCATCCGGCTTGGCGACTTGGGAAGCGATTTTTGCAAGATGTTTGGTCCGGGCAACGCCTACCGAGATGGGAAGGCCCAGTTCGATTCGCACGCGGCGGCGGATCGTACTTGCGATTTCGGCAGGTGACCCGAACAGATGCGTACACCCTGCCACGTCCGCAAAGGCTTCATCGATGGAGATCCGCTCAACGGCGGGGGTGAAGTCACCGATGATGTTGATCGCGGCATCGCCTAGGCGTTGGTATTCCTTGAAGTGGCCGCTAACAAAGGTCAGTTGCGGACACAGTTGTCGTGCATGCCGTCCGGACATGCCACTTTGCACGCCAAACGCCTTGGCTTCGTAGGACGCCGCGAGCACGACTCCTCCGCCGACGGCGAGCGGGACGCCCTTCAGAGAGGGGTCTAGCAGTTGCTCCACGGAGGCGTAAAAGGCATCGAGGTCCGCATGGAGAATGGTGGCTTCCATACCGATCGCCGCTGCAGGGTTCGCGCGTGTCGCTGCGTACTGTTTATAAATACAGTATGCATTAGGGCTTGACCAGGGAGCAATAGGGCAGCGATTCGTCGGTTGACATGTCAGACGCGTAAGTTTAGTCTAACGCGTTAGTGATGGCTTACGCGAAAAGTGGCTGGACGGCGCTCGCTGACCCGACTCGGCGGACGGTCTTTGAGCGTCTCGTCCAACGTCCGTGCTCGGTCACCGAGTTGGCCCATGGGCTGCCGGTCAGTCGGCCGGCGGTCTCGCAGCACCTGAAAATACTCAAGGACGCGGGCCTCGTGATCGACACACGAGCAGGCAAGCAACGCATCTATCGGGTTGACCCCGAGGGACTTGTGGCCCTGCGCGCGGAGCTCGACCGGTTTTGGAACCAGACGCTTGCGGCCTACAAGCTGGCCGTCGAGCAACCACCCGAGGAAAAAACATGAGCTCGCATGCAACGGAGAATTCGGTCAAGCAATCCATCGTGGTCGAGGCGCCCATCGAGCGCGCATTCGAGGTGTTCACCAAACAATTCGGCAGCTTCAAACCTGCGGAGCACAACCTGCTCGCGGTGAAGATCGCGGAGACGGTGTTCGAGCCTCGAGTGGGTGGTTACCTTTATGACCGAGGCGTCGATGGCAGCGAATGCCGGTGGGCACGCGTCCTCGCCTACGAGCCGCCGCACCGGCTGCTTCTGAGTTGGAACATCAGTCCGCAATGGCAGATCGAGACCGATCCGGCCAAGACCAGTGAGTGGGAGGTACGCTTCACTGCCGAGTCGCCGCAGCGTACTCGCGTGGAAATCGAGCACCGGAAGTTGGAGCGTCATGGAGCAGGGTGGCAGGGTGTGCGCGATGGTGTTGCCGGCGATCAAGGTTGGCCCCTGTACCTACAGCGGTACGCCGACGTGGTAGCGCGCGGGTCCTGAACCTAAGGGGACACACAGGTCCTGCGGAGCTCGAGGGTGGGATCGCGATTGGACTGGCGCGCTTACGGCGTGGCAGCCCCTTCCCTGAGTGCTTGGGCGAGATTCACTCTCGCGTTCTCGTCGCCGCGATCCGCCGCCATCCGGAACCACTTGAAGGCCGCTTCGACATCGCGAGGCACATGAACTCCCTCGTAGAGCTGCCAACCGTAGGCGTTTTGCGCATACGCATCGCCCTTCTCGGCCGCTTCCTTGTAAAGCGACAACGCCAGCGGCCAGTTGGCCAGCCGCTCGTGCGCATAGGCCTGCCTGCGGATGGCCCAAGCCTCGTCCGGCTTGATCGCACGATATCTCTCGAGAGCGCCCAGCTCCTTCTCCCACTGACCTGACTCGTTGTAGAGATTCGCGAGCGACTGCCAGGGATCGGCGAGCACGCATTGTGTGGCTGCGATTTGCATCGCGGACTCTGCAAGGTCTGGCTGCTTCAACATGAGATGCGCACCGGCAAGGCTCATGAAGCCTTCGTACTTGAGAAAGCGTTTCGTATCGTTCGGCAGGTCTGAGTCTGCGATGCCGTCCAGCGCCTTGATCATGTCCGCACGCGTCCCGTGCCATCGTGGGTCGATGGCCCGAAGATAGCTCTGGCGCACGTACGCCGATGCCGGATCGATTTTCAGCGCCCGCTGGTAGACCGCTTCCAGTGACTTGCGCGTGCCGATGAAACGCTGCACTTCGATAGCCAACACGTACGCGACGATCGGTTTCTGCGTAAGGCTGAACGAACTGTTGAGGTTCGACTCCGCCTCTCGCATCGAGGTTTTCATCGCTTTGAACTGTTCGTCGGAGGTCTGGCTGCTCGCCTTCCCACCGCGTAACGCGCGCCCGACCGATATCTGGTGGAACGCCAGCGAAACGCGCGCGGCGTAAGACTCCTTGTGCCCGTTCACCCACTCCTCCAATAGGGGCGTGATGGAGTGGGTCGGTGAGTCGAACGCGCCGAAGGAGTAGATGAGTTTCTCTTCGCTATAAGTGCCATGCTCGTAACCTTGCTGCCGATCGCGGAACTCGGACTCCAAGGTCTCGAAGCTGCGATCGTGCAAGAGCTTCCACAGGTAGCGCGCGTCGGCTTCCGCATCCGTCGCAGTGACCTTGCCCACACAGATCTCTTGAGCACTCACATTGCCCGGCAGCGTGGCAACGATCCCGGCCAGGCACAGCGCAAGGGGCAGCGCTAGCGCGCCGTATCGAGTCGTCCGCGGCAATCGTGACATGGCCTCCATGAATCCAATCCTCTCCCAGCCGGCTGGGACGAATGTTCGCACGTGCCGGCAAACTGGCGCAGCGTCATGGATCGGCAATGAGGATTGCGTCTCACGGGCTGTCATGTCGCCTGTTGGCGATACGCCAACAGGCGCCGCGATAATCGATAATTCGTCACACGAATGGCGGCGAGCGCCCCGAAATACTGGGCTCTCGAGATCGTCAGTTCGCGGGTAGGTCGCTCAGGTTGACGATGGTCGCGCCTGAGAACACATCTCCGGCGGTGGTGTTGGCGACAAATCCCCTGATCAGATACTCATCCGTGATTCCCAGGGAAGTGGCTGGATTCGGGATTTGTTGTAGCGGTTGGGAAAACACGAATTGGCCGCCCTGCAAGGTGTACAGGAATGTGGGGCCGTATTGGACTCCTCGGACGTCATAAGGGCTCGGGGTGCCGATCACGGCCTGTCCATTGCGATTCACTGCCAGACTGCCTCCGAAGCTGGCGTAGGGGCCGCCCATTGCCGCGGCACTGAAGTGCTGCGTTTCGACCCACGGGCTGTCAGGACCTGACTCGTGGCGGAAGGCGTAGACGGCGCCCTGGGAAGCGACTCCGAACCAATCGAGAATAGGGTCTTCCTGGGGTGCTCCGATCAGGATGACGTTCTTCGAAATGGCGGCGGCCAATCCGAAGGCGCTGCTCGGTGTCGCTTCCGTGGCGGTGAGCGTCTGGTCGAGCGTGAACGTGAAGCCATGTCTCTTGTAGAGGTAGGCGGTGGTGTTGGGGGGATCACCCACGACCAGCGTCTCTCCATTCAAAGCCAGAGAGGCTCCGAATATGCCGGTGTCTCCTGCGGGAGCGTTCAGCCGTGCAATTCGAATCGCCGCGCCACGATCGCCGAGGGTCACGATCTGGTAGACGTCCACGTGGTAACTGGTGGAGGTCACGTAGCCGGTGCCATCGGGTCCAGGGGTGGAGACAATTTCGGTGACCGCGACCGCGAGTACGCCATTTTTGAAAGCAATGACGGAGCCCCACTGCTCGGCGGGTGTACC
>CAYNTW010000066.1:22184-23875 GCA_964400085.1 uncultured Steroidobacteraceae bacterium
CCGAAAAGGGAGGCCGTTTCGTCGTCCCCTGATAGCAGGTCGGTCGTGGCGCACGAGGGCTGGGTCGCGGGTGCCTCGTCAGCGGCCGGCGTCGTGTCAGCGGCATGCACCGGGCCAATGGCGCTCAATAGAAGAGGCAAAACGCCAACTGCCAAAGAAATCCGTAGCTTGGATGGCATAAGTGTGCTCCATTTGAAGATTGTTATCGCTGGTGAGCCCAGGATCGGTGTTCGGTGGAGTCTCCCTCGAGTCAGACAACGCACCGTCCACGTCAAGGGTTCCGGCTCATTTGATGAAGCAGGGCACTCTCTTTCAAAATCTTGCGATGCGGGGACGTTGGTGTGATATGAGCAACAGGTTATGAGCGATGCATCTGTCACTCCTGCGGTGATGCCTGAAGGCTTGCGCTACCCGCTGCAGGCACGCCCCGCGCCGGGACAGACGATCGAGGTGGCTCCGGGGGTGCATTGGCTACGCATGCCATTGCCGATCGCGCTGGATCACATCAACCTGTGGGCGCTCGAGGACGGCGACGGCTGGACAGTCGTGGACACCGGTATGCGGACGACCGACATTGCCGCCGCGTGGGAGGCCGTGCTATCGGGCCCGATGGCGGGCAGACCGATCAGGCGGGTGGTGTGCACACACATGCACCCGGACCATATCGGTATGTCAGGATGGTTGACGAGACGATTCGATTGTCCACTGTGGATCACTCGACTCGAGTACGTGACTTGCAGGATGCTGGTCGCCGACACCGGTCGCGAGGCGCCCCTGGATGCGGTCCGGTTCTATCGGGCGTGCGGTTGGACCGTGGCGGAGCTCGAGCACTACAAGGCTCGTTTCGGGGAGTTCGGCAAAATGGTTCATCCGCTGCCGGACAGTTATCACCGGGTTTCGGCGGGTGATCGATTTCTGATCGGCGATCACATGTGGCACGCGGTCATTGGACAGGGGCATTCACCCGAGCACCTGTGTCTGTATTGTCCGCAATTACGCCTGTTTATCGCGGGTGACCAGGTCTTGCCGAGAATCACGCCCAACGTGTCGGTATTTCCGACGGAGCCTGCCGCCGATCCGCTGACGGATTGGCTCGAATCGCTCGCCCGGATTCGGTCTGTTGTGGCGGACGACGTTCTCGTTCTTCCCGCTCACAACGACCCGTATCACGGGTTGCACCACCGCCTCGATCATCTCATCGACGGACATGAAACGTCGCTGAGCCGCTTGCTCGAGGCGCTCGCGGAGCCGAAAACGGCGCGCGACGTGTTCAGCGTGTTGTTCCGTCGATCCGTCTCGGCGGGGACTTTGCAGATGGCTACGGGGGAAAGCGTGGCGCATCTGAATTGTTTGATGGGTCGTCGCCAGATCAAACGCTGGGTCGACCCGAATGGAGTCGCCTGGTATCAGCGGTGCTGAAGACGGTCCATTGCATGTAGCGACGCGCCGCGGCTTTACGGTGCCTTCCATCCGCGCACAAATGAGGCGATGCTCATCCCCATCGAGACCAGGCTTGCGATTGAGCCTGCAATGGTAATCAACACCCAGATTCTGAGGCTACCTATCTTCTCGATCATTTCAGTTCTCAGTTCGTTCATTTCGGTTCTCAGTCCGGCAATCTGTTCGGCAATCAGTACCCGGATCGCGCCGAATTCCTTCGCCACCTCCGTCGCGAAGGAATGCAGCTTGAT
>CAYNTW010000066.1:23975-30264 GCA_964400085.1 uncultured Steroidobacteraceae bacterium
TGTTGAATTGCTCCTGCACTCGTCCGTCCAATAGATTAGTCGCCATCAACGCCGCAGGGAAGCCTCCAAAATGGCCTATTTCACGCGATTATTCTGATTTTGCAGGTACGTTGAGACGTTCAGTCCACCGCGATCCACCGTGTCCGATTCCGTGCGTTGCACCACGCATATTCGCACGTTAATACGGACGCGTGCGAAGACGGTGGTGCGCTCGAGAGTCACTTGCGCGGGAATAGCTGTTCCATGTCGAAGGCTGGGTTGAATTGACAGGTCTTTACGTGCGCGAAACGGGGCTCGACGCTCGGGGAGTATAACCTGCAGCCCAGGGGCGCGGTGTCCAACTCGATCGCAGCGATGTCCACCGTCGACATGAGGAGCTGTTCATAGGATTCATGGTGCTGGGAAGGGAAGACGCCTTTCTTGAACTTGTCATTGTAGCGCGGTTTGAAATAGTTGATCAGGGCAGCTTCGATGAAGTTGAGGCGATCCACGCAATCGAGACGGGCGGGGTTGGCGAGTCTGCGCATCAATTCGGCGGCATCGGGATCGCGCGCCTGTGAGTTGGGCAGGGCGACGTTCAGGTGGTACGGGGGCGATTGCCTGATGAGGAGAATCCAGATCTCCTGGTGTGGGTTTTCGGCAGCGATGTGACGGTTGAACACTGCCCATTTTTCATGGTAATCCAACCGAGTGATGGCGGTTTTGTCGAAGTCTTTGCCTCTGCTTTGTCCGATGTAGATGACTTCGAGATCGACGTGCGCGAGGGCATCGCGCTGCTCTTTGGAAAGGAACCTGCCCTCGGGGCCGAGGAGTGGCGGCGGCGCGCCTGCTGACAGCATCGACTTGACTATGTTCTGGTACAGGAGCGAGGGAGCCGACGCCGTTCTTCCCTCCATGTGACTGTCGATGACGACCTGTGTGCGAGCGCCTTCTTTGACGATCACATTTCGGACGGTAGAGGTGGAAAACCCGATGCGCTCGCTTTCAATGTGCGTGCCATGGTGAAACTGAAACTCCACTTCAATCCAGTCCTTCCCGCGCCTGATTGCGGGGTTCACTGAAATTCGAGGGCGCGTGCAAAGCATGTAGAGATGAGGCGGGTCCTTGTCGCCCAAGGCACGGATGGCGGGGTCGTTCAGGTCCTCTTGGGGTAATTGCGCGCTCGGGGACAGCGGGAAGCTGATGACACAAGCCAGACCTCCGTGCAGGACGCGGCGCTTGTTTCGGTAGCCGCGGCCAATGCGGAACAGCTTGCGCTCGAAGGCGAGCGCGCTTTCGACCCCAAGGGGGCGCAAGGCCCCCGGCTTGCGGGAATAGGCTAGAAAGGAGTGGGGGGGACTCAGGCGCAGGAGCGAGCCCTTGGATTTGATGCGATCCGTCAGTGTGGCGCGCAGCTCCGAGTCCGCCAATCCCGCGTGCAGCTCGACGGCAATGACCTCCGATTTGAGCAACACTGCCTTATCGGAGGTTTTGAAGTTGTGCTTAACGTAGTTGTTCCACTCGTCGAGCTCTTTGCCAGCCATGTCCGCCGCAACGAGGTCATCGCCCCGGTGTTTTGCAAATGCCGCGGCGAGCGGTCGAAATGCCTCGCGCACAGGCTCATAGGCCCGCCGCAACTCGGGCAGCACCACAGTCAATGGTTGACTGCGCAGGTGCTCTAAGAGAGTGGCGAAGAACGGCGGAATGCTGAGGCGAGCTTCCACACCCCCGGTTGGCAGCTCGAAACTGAAAACCCCCGACACCTCACGAGGGCTCATCCGGTTCGCTCGTTTCCTGAGCGCCTTGTCGAGAAAGGAGACGAACCGGGGGATCTCGGTGAAATCCGGTAGATAGATCCGGGAGAGCGAGGCACACAGGACTGAGTAGGCCTGGTTGAGCATGCCCAAGCCGAAGAGTGTTTGATACTCCACGATGAGTGCCTGGTAGAACCACGCGGACGCCGAGCTCCCCGTTTTCTGGAGATATTCCAAGAGCTCTTCCCGCTGCTCTCGGGTGGCGTTCATTGTCATGTGCTGTTTGAGCCAGGCACTCGACTTGGACCTCAGGTGCCCGCGGTTTTTGAAGAGCAGGGAAGGGTCCGGAGCGAGCAGCGCTTGTCCGTTGCTGTCCGTCGGATAGGAGCCGGATATCTCCGGGTCGGGAAGGAATATCTCACCCTCGCGGTCGAGCGCGGCGATGAAGGCCGAGCCGCGGTACTTTTCCGCGATGAAAATGCGCTCGAACAGGAAATAGGCGGTAATGAATGATTCCAGACGAGAGAGGTTCTCTTCGGTGGTGTGGTGTTGCAATCTCGATGAAAAGAGAGCAGCCAGGTCGATTTGCCACGGAGCGAGGCAGGCCTGCGTGGGTGTCACCGGAGGCTCGCGAGCAGGTCATTCACTGGTTTGGAAACTCCGATACCGCGAGAGCCGAGCATCCGCTTCGCAGTGAGATCAGAACTAGCGCCATGCCGGCATTGTAACGCCTCAGCGGTTGTTATTTCGCTCTCCGACTCGAGCGCGCTCGAAACCACTGCGCCATGCCGCCCGAGCGCGCCCGTTGGCCCCGCAGATAGGTGGCCGGCATTTGCGGCGATTTCCAGCCGCCGTCCTGTTGGACCTGCAGGACGTCGGTGCCGGCTTCGGCGAGGGCATGAGTGGCGCCGATGCGGGTGGAGTGGGCGGCGATCGTGTTGATTTCGCGCTTGCCAAAGCCGGCGCGGCGGGCGAGGTCCTTCACGATCAGGGCGACCTGGTTCGGGTGCAGGGCCTTCGGAAGCGGCTGAGCGTTGCGGTTCAATCGTACAAAAACAGGTCCGTCGTGGAGGCCAGCGGCATCTAGCCAAGCTTCCAGGTGGCGACGGGCTTCGGGGCTGACATAACGCTCGGCGCCGTGGCCGGCCTGATCGGCCTTGCTGCTGCGGACGCGGATGGTGCCGTCCTGAGCGTCGGGTGTGGGTTTGAAATCCGTCACCTCCAGCGCCACCAACTCACTGCGACGGAGCATGGTGGAGAAGGCCAAGGTCACGAGTGCTTTCGCGCGCAGGTCAGACAGGCTTTGGCCATAGGTCGGCAACGCGCGCTCGATCGCGGAATAAGGCAGTGGGGCTTTGGGGGTCCTGGCGGAACGGCGCCGGGTGTTGATTCTCAGCGTGTGCGCCACGTCGGGGTGGTTTGTTGGGTTGCGGTATTGGAGCCACTCGTGGACCGCGCTGATTGCCGCGATGGCGCGCTCCAGGGTCGATGCTCTGCACTTGCGGCGGGGGGCTTCGGGAAGGAGGTATTTGTAGGGGACGTGCGCCTGGTAGGGGAGCGAGTATTCGATGAAGGCTTCGAGCGCGGGTGGGGTTGCGGGAAGGGGTTTGAAACCGGCGTGCTTGCAGAAGCGGACGAAGCCGCGCCAGTCGCTGTCGTAGGCGCGTTGGGTGTTGGGGGCGAGGGCTTCCAGGCCGCGGAAATGGGCGGTGTGCAGGAAGTCGAACAGGCGTGCGGGGTTGGCGACGGAGTCCGCTCTGAGTTGGGCGAGCTCGGGGGAGGAGGTCGCAACCGGCCACGCATCACGGGGGGCCGTCGGGGCGATCCAGTCGGTGGGCGGTCCGGGCGAGGGCGGTTGGGCGCGGGTGGGTTTGGGAGTCATGGGTGTATACATTAGAATGGATAACTAAAATTATCAAGTTAAAATAGATGAGGGGGCGCAGCGATCGAGCGGGCGAAGGACCTTCAGGAACAATGGCTTAGGCGTTTCGGGCTGGCCCTGAAGCATAGGGTAGAATAGGGTTTCGGATCGTCGAGAGCCTTTTCACATGGCGCTGCCTCAACATAAGCCTGCAACGTATGAAGACTTGTTCAACTTACCGAGACACGTGGTCGGTGAGATCGTCAACGGTCGGCTGGTAACGCAACCCCGGCCCGCGCCGAGGCATGCCCGCGCTTATTCGGCACTGGGCGGGGAGCTGGGTCCGCCTTTTGACAAGGGACGCGGAGGACCGGGGGGCTGGTGGATTTTGGACGAGCCCGAAGTGCATCTGGACGCCGACATCCTGGTTCCGGATCTGTCCGGGTGGCGACGCGAGCGCATGCCTCACCTTCCTGAGACTGCCTGGTTTGCGCTGGCGCCCGATTGGGTGTGCGAAATTCTCTCCCCCGGCACCGCCCGATTCGATCGCGCCGAAAAGCTGCCCCTTTATCTGCGGCATGGCGTGAAACACGCCTGGCTGGTCGATCCGGATCTGAAGACTCTGGAGGTTTTCGAGAGTCAGAATGGGAAATGGGTGCTGCTCACCGTGTTGGAAAACGATGCGCCGGTCAGCCAGCCTCCTTTTGACGCCATTACGTTCGATCTCTCCTCGCTCTGGGCTGACTGAGAGATCAAAGCGACGGCCGCCGGCGGGGGTAGACGCCCGCCGCAGCGCAGCGCTGGCCGGCGCTGTACACGATGCAAGACCCGCTTCTTCTGGCAGGCGCGCGTGGACGAAGTGCTGGGCGACCTCGGCATCACGAAATCGACTTCTCAAAGGTCCGCTTAGCGGCCTGCGAGGAGTTCGCGGGGTTTTCGAAGTTTCACTTCAGCTTCACCCTGATCTGCGATATCGTCAGTCTTTGGCGCCATTCTGACTATAAGAACGAGGGTTGCCCATGGCCGACGATTCACGCACGGTCGAGCAGGTGTGTCAGGACTATCTCGAGCACCCTGAGTTGTTGAAGGGGTGCAATCTGTTTGTGCAGGCCGTCTGTGCGAACTTCGAATATGACAAGCTGTTCAACAAGGGCGACAACGCGGATGCCATGATCGCAAAATTCCGTGCGGCGCCGTTTCACGATCTCGGAACCGACAAGAAAGCCGCCGCCGATAAGGCGGCCGAAGGGCAGCTCGTGCTGGGAGGGCTCACGCTGGCCAATATGAAGGCGGGATCGGACCCGAAAAAGAAGGCGCCGACAATGGGCCACGTCGTAGTCATTGCCCCCGGCGGACTGTGCCCCCCATCGACATTCACGCGCGCGGACGGCGTAGACCAGGACGCTGCAGGAGGATATCCATACTGTTATGGAGGCGCCGCCATGGAGATTTATCGCGTGAAGGAAAAGGTGACCATCTCATTCGTCATGCCGAAAACGTCCCGGGATAAGACCCAATACGCGTGGCTGGATGTTCCGCGAGGTGGAACGAAGTGAGTCGAATGAGGTGGGCTGGTGTGCTCCTGACCTGCTCCAGCCTGCTGCTGACGCAGGGGTACGCCGGCCCTGCATGTCAATACGTCAGAATCCGGCCACAGCGTGCGGACCGCACGCTCGTGTTTGACGACCCCTCCTTACCCTGGAAAGCGACATTGGTGAGGCTGTCGGGACGAATCTCCATCGATGCCAGGGCGGGAGGTCGGCAGTGCACGATCGTCACCAACTCCGATGCGACACCTGAGCTCTACGGCGATGAGCACACTGTTGCGATCAGGCTCATCGAAATCACCAGTGACGATGTCACCTTCTACGACGCTCGCAGTTGCAAGGGGCTGAAGCGGCCTGCGACCCTCCACCTGGGAACCAACATCACAAAGTTGAAGCGCGACAGAATGCGCGTGGCAGGCCTCTGCGTCGAGGTGCACTCGTAGCTCCCCGCGCGAGGTCGCTAATGCAGATGCGTGTTTGCTTGATAGATCTGCCCAATCGCGTCTGCTCCCGGCAGCGGGGCCGCGTTGGGGGACACGTGGCTAAAACAGCGTCGTGCCGGTCAGCTGTGCGAGCCGGGTCATGAGGCGATCCTGAAACTCGGGATCGCGTGTTGCCGGCGCGGGTTTCTGTTGCTCGCGGTGGTACCAATAGCCACCGCTGACACGCGCCGCTGGATCGTCGCTGACGGCCAGCCAGGTCTGCGTGAGGTGCCCCAGAGTCAGGTCGTCCGGAGCACCGGCGCCGCCCATTTTGGTCGGTACCCAACCGGGGTCGACGGCATTGCTCAGTACGTCCCGCCAGTGTCGGGCGACTGCGAACGCCAGCGTTGTCAGGTAAAGCTTACTTTCCGAATAGGCGAGGCTCGGTTCCCAGCGACGCTCGCTCCAATCGATGTCGCGCAGCGAAGTACCACCTCCGCGATGCATCCCGCTGCTCAGATAGATCAAACGATGCGGTCGCTCGATCAACGCAGTGAGCAGGTAAGGCGCCAGCGTATTCACGGCAAGGATCGTCGCGTGCCCCTCGGGCGTGTTGCCGCGAGTCGGTACCCGATAGACGCCCGCATTGTGAATGACCGCATCCATCCGGCCAATGCGGTTCACTTGTTCGGCGATGGCACGGGTTTCAGCGGCGCTGCTGAGATC
>CAYNTW010000067.1:0-22434 GCA_964400085.1 uncultured Steroidobacteraceae bacterium
AGCGCCGTAGACGCCCCTGAGCTGTGACCCAACCAATGTTGGAATCAATGACCCGGAAAGTTTGGCGGGAAGAAATCTCTGAATGTGATTACTGATCGTCAGCCCCGCCAATCGGGAGCGGACGAACACGTATTCGCCTCTCCTCGAAGACTACGATGGCGCCTTGATCAAGTGCGCTCGCGATCGTTGGGAGGTTGGCCAACAATAGGGCGGTTTGCTGCTCGGCCCGCCGCTGCGACGGGCGACGCAACAAGATCACTGATGGTCTGGTTTCCTGTCGTAAAGACAGCAGTGTCCCGAAGTCGGTGTCCGCTGAAATCAGTACTCGTCCCTCACGCTCCGCAAGAGCGAGGACAGCTGGGTCCGGGGCAGCCTGCATGTTCCAGTCGCGAACGTGCTTCGCGTCGTAGCCAGCCTGCCGCAGCCCGTCGGCAACGGCTGGGGATAGCGCATTGTCGACAAGGAATTTCACGCAGCGCTGACGAGAGGTAACTGACGCTCGCGGACGGCATCAGCGGCGAAGTGCAAAGCCTCGTCAATGTCTGCGGCTTCCAAGTCTGGGAATGCGTCAAGGATCTCTTTCGCCGTCATCCCGTCAGCCACCATTTCAATAACGGTCGCCACCGGGATGCGCAGTCCGCGTATGCAAGGGACGCCTCCCATCTGCAGCGGATTGACCGTGATTCGCGCGAACTTCATGAGCATTGATCTCCTGATCGGCCGGCCGTGACGGCGGCAGTGGATGCCTGCTGCCGGTCATTGTACCGGTCTGCGTTCGAGGACTTGAACGTGCGATTTGAACCTGCGACCACGACGTACTGCCTAACTTCAAACAGAACTAGGTAATTGGATCCGTTCAGTAAGTCGGAGGTTCGCAGCAGGTGCTAAAGCCGCGGCCCTAGGTCAGGATTGTCGTTCCACCACGGTCTCCAGAGCTTCACTCGAAAAAAGTGATTCCAAGTTCGACGTCAGTGTAAGTCATTGATCCTATTGGTCGGGGTGACAGGATTTGAACCTGCGACACCTACGTCCCGAACGTAGTGCTCTACCAGGCTGAGCTACACCCCGAAGAAGACGAGCCCGCGCACTTTCATGCGTCGGGCGGCACGAACGGCGGGCGGCGAAGTGTACTGAAGCGGCCCCTTGGGGGCAATGGCGAAGGGCTTGGGGGCCAGCCATCATCGCCAAGATTAAGTATGCTTCAGGAAAACAAGGGAGTTCCCCATGAGCCCTGAAGCCTCGAGCCCCAAACGGTTGCGCGCTCGGTTGCTGCCGCTTCTGCTTGCGCTGGTGAATTCAGGTCCGGCTGCCGGAGAGGACCTCACGTCAGCCGAGAAGGCGTATGGGGCGCGGGACTACGACGCCGCCTAACCTGAGCCGACTCAGGTCGTATGCTCGACCGAAAACCGCGCCAGCGCCATCAGCCCATCCTTGTAAACCGATCCCGGCAGCGGCTCGAGGGCGGCCAGCGCCCGTTCGGCTTCGCCGCGCGCGAGTTGCGCGGTGTATTCGAGGCCGCCGGTGTCATCTATCGCGGCGACGATCGGCTCGAGCTGCGCCAGCCCGCCTTTCTCGATCGCGAGCCGGATGGCGGCCCGTTGGCCTTCGTTGCCGCGCTTCAAAGCATGGATGAGCGGCAAAGTAGGCTTGCCTTCCGCGAGATCATCACCCAGATTCTTGCCCCGCTCGGTTGGATTCGAGCGGTAATCCAACACGTCGTCGACGAGTTGGTATGCGGTGCCGAGGTGGCGGCCATAGGTCCCGAGCGCCTTGCGGATCGCCGGCGTGCTATTCGAGAGCACCGCGGCGACTTCCGCGCCGGCCTCGAATAGCTTCGCGGTCTTGCGGTAGATGACCTCGAGGTAGCGCTGCTCGGTCGTGTCAGCATCATGTGCGTTCATGAGCTGCAGCACTTCGCCCTCGGCGATGACGTTCGTGGCGTCTGCCATGATCTCGATCACCGTTTGGGATGTGAGAGCGGCCATCATCTGGAACGCGCGCGAGTACACGAAATCACCGACGAGCACGCTCGCCTGGTTGCCGAAAACCTCGTTCGCAGTGGTGCGGCCGCGACGCATCGAAGATCCGTCCACCACATCGTCGTGAAGAAGCGTGGCGGTATGAATGAACTCGATGAAGGCCGCCGCCTCTATATGGGCAACGCCTTTGTGTCCGCAGGCCCGACCCGCGAGCACCACGAGCATGGGTCGCAGGCGCTTGCCACCCCCCGAGATGATGTGTTCCGCGATCTGATCCACCAGGGGAACCGCACTTTTCAGGCGCGCGCGAATAACGTCATTGACGGACGCCAGGTCGTCTTTAACGAGCGCGCGTATCTCTTCCAGGGTCATCGGGCGACAAGTCCTCGGTGGCAGCCCCCCATCCTAGCCGACGCGGGCGTCGCCGAGAATGGATTGGAACGTTGCATGGCCGTCTAAGTACCCGTACTGGCTAAGAAAAATGCGCGTTTGACCCGCGTCGGGTCCGCCAGTAGAATGCGCGACCTTCTTCGGGTCGGGGTTGCTCCCTACCCTTCGTTCCAAGGGCATTCTTATTTATGTACGCAGTCATCGCCACAGGCGGTAAGCAGTATCGTGTCACCAAAGACGGCGTGCTGCGCGTCGAGAAACTGGCGGGCGAGGCCGGCGCAACCGTCGAATTTGGCGAGGTGCTCCTCGTCGGCGAGGGCGCCAACGTCAAGCTGGGCACCCCCCTTCTTGAGGGCGGCAAAGTCGTCGGCACTATCGTACGCCACGGCAAGACCGCCAAGGTGTCGGTCATCAAATTCAAGCGTCGCGCCCACTATTTGCGACAAAAGACGCATCGCCAGCTCTTCACCGAGGTGAAGATCACTGACATCAGCGTTGGCTGAAATCGGAAAACTCACTCATGGCACACAAAAAAGCAGGCGGCAGTACCAAGAACGGCCGCGACTCCCATTCCAAGCGACTGGGCGTGAAGCGCTTCGGCGGCGAGCACGTCCTGGCCGGAAACATCATCATCCGTCAGCGCGGCACGCCGGTGCGCGCCGGCTCGAATGTCGGCACGGGCACCGACCACACCCTGTTCGCCCTTGTTGCGGGCAAGGTGGTGTTCCAGAAGAAAGGTGTCGAGCAGCGGCTGTACGTGAGCGTGGTACCGGAAGCGGCGGCCACGGCGGTCGTCAACTGACGCCAGAAAACGAAGCATTCTTCCTCGCGAACCCCGGCCCCCGCGCCGGGGTTTTGCTTTACGCCAGACGGTAAGCTGCGCTCATGAAATTCGTCGACGAAGCTCGAATCAAGGTGCAAGCCGGCAATGGGGGCCGAGGGAGCACCAGTTTTCGTCGCGAGAAATTCGTGCCCTTCGGCGGGCCGGATGGCGGTGATGGCGGGGATGGTGGAAGCGTCTACCTGCGCGCCAAAGAGGGAATCAATACGCTTGCCGACTTCCGCGTCGAGCGCACGTACCGGGCGCCCCATGGTGAGCCCGGTGGCTCAAACGACTGCAACGGGCGCGGCGGCGCCGACCTCTACATCGACGTCCCCGTAGGGA
Organism: uncultured Steroidobacteraceae bacterium; assembly: GCA_964400085.1. GTDB lineage: Bacteria > Pseudomonadota > Gammaproteobacteria > Steroidobacterales > Steroidobacteraceae > 13-2-20CM-66-19. The sequence continues at coordinate 3,535 of CAYNTW010000067.1, forward strand.
CAACGGTACGCGACGCGGACACCGAAGAGGAACTGGGCGATCTGACGCACCAGGGCGCCGTGCTGCTGGTGGCCAAAGGGGGCAAAGGTGGCTGGGGTAACCAGCGCTTCAAGTCCAGCACCAACCGCGCTCCGCGCCAATACGGCCCTGGGCTGCCCGGCGAAAAGCGCTCGCTGTTTTTCGAGCTCAAGGTGATCGCGGACGTAGGGCTCCTGGGCCTACCCAATGCCGGCAAATCGACACTGATTCGCGCTGTTTCGCATGCCAGACCCAAGGTAGCGGATTACCCGTTCACCACCCTGTATCCCAATCTTGGGGTAGTCGATGTGGGTGAACATCGCAGCTTTGTGATGGCCGATATTCCGGGACTCATCGAGGGCGCGGCCGAGGGCGCGGGACTCGGAATTCGGTTCCTCAAGCACCTGCAGCGCACGCGCGTGCTTTTGCACCTTGTCGACATTGCGCCGCTCGACCCGGAGGCTGATCCCGTGAAAGATGCGCGCGCGATCGTCGCCGAGCTCAAGAAATTCAGCAAAGACCTTGCGGCGAAGCCCCGCTGGCTCGTCCTGACGAAGCGCGACCTGCTACTGGATGATGAGGCCGGGAAACGCGCGCGCGACATCGTGCGCCGGCTGCGTTTTCGCGGCCCGCACTTCCTCGTTTCCGCAGCAACCGGCCGCGGAACGAAAGAGCTCGCTCAGGCGATTATGGTGTTTTTGGAGGAGCAGCAGGCTCGCGCGGCACACGCCCGCGAATCACCTGCAGGAGATACTGCCGCCTAGCAGCGGGTTTCAACTTCAGACTCACCGGGGGACTGGCCGGGACAGCAGCCCAGCGTTTCTCGTTAACGTCCATCTCAGCCTCACTGCATCGCGCGAATTTGAGCTGACAGCCGGCTCTTATGACGCGCAGCCTTATTGCGGTGGATGATTTGCTTATTCACCAATGCATCGATGACCGGGACGGCCTCCTTGTACGTGGCCACGGCTGCGTCCTTATTCTTCGCCGCGATGGCCGCCGTGACGCTGCGCACCGCAGTACGCATACGTGAGCGCAGTGCTACGTTGCGCGCGCGATGCTTCTGGGCTTGGCGGGCAGCCTTCTCAGCGGACTTCGTATTGGCCACAAGATCTCCGTCAGTTCACGACCCCCGGGCGCGGGGGGCCGGTAGTCTGCTCATCGGCCATGTCGTTGTCAACGCTAAAAACGTTACTGCACGGCTCATGGGAGAGGTGGATTCGGTTGGGTTCACATAAACTGGCGAGCGTGAACTTCCGCGGGTTTTGGCGGCCCGGGAAGACCCCCATGGGCCAGGTAAAACCCGTATACTTAACCTTTTGTGAATCAGTGGCTTAAGCGGCCCATGGAGCTTATCCGCGGCCTTGTCAATGTGCGCGAGCGTCAGCGGGGCTGTGTTGTAACGATCGGCACCTATGATGGCATCCACTTGGGCCACCAGGAGTTGCTGCGTCGGCTCAACGAGCACGCCAATAGACTTTCACTCCCGACGGTGCTGTTGACGTTCGAGCCGATGCCGCGCGAGTACTTGAGTCCGGAGGCGCCGCCCGCGCGACTCACCTCGTTTCGCGAACGTTGGCGGATCCTGGCGGGCATGAGCCTCAACTCTGTTTTATTGCTGCGCTTTGGTGAGGGGTTGCGTAATCTCCGGGGTGAGGCTTTCGCTACTCTTCTGGCGCGGGACGTAGGGGCTCGCGCCGTGGTGGTCGGCCATGACTTCCGGTTCGGGTGTCATGGCGAGGCGACCGCATCCATGTTGGCCGATGCCGGACGGCGGTTGGGCTTTACGGTCGACGTCGTGCCGCCGGTAATGTTGGAAGGTGAGCGCGTCAGCAGCAGTCGCCTGCGCCAGGCGCTCGCGAGAGGCGATTTTGAGTTCGTGAAGCGACGACTCGGCCGACCGTATTCGATGCGCGGTCGCGTCGTCCCTGGCCAGCGACTCGGGCGGGACCTGGGTTTCCCGACAGCGAACCTGCGCATTGAGCGGCGCCGCGCGGCGCTGCATGGCATTTTCGCGGTCCGTGTACGCGGCGTGGAGGAAATGCCGTTGCGTGGTGTTGCAAGCCTGGGTACGCGCCCCACTGTTGGAGGGGTGCACACGTTACTCGAGGTGCACGTGTTCGATTTTTCGGCGGACCTCTACGGGCGGGAGATCGAAGTGGAGTTCGTGGCGAAGCTGCGCGACGAGGAGCATTTCCCGACATTGGAGGCGCTGGTCGAGCAGATACATCGGGATGCCGCGGAGGCGCGGCGCATATTGTCCGCGCAAGGCGCGGCCCATAGTCGATAGCTGAACGAAGTACATGGCTGAGAAGCACAAATACACGATCAACCTGCCGCAGACGGACTTCCCCATGAAAGCGGACCTCGCGCAACGCGAGCCCGCCATGGTGAAGGCCTGGGAGGAGCGGCGGGTCTACGAGAAGCTGCGCGAGCAAGCCCGTGGCCGGCCGCGTTTTGTATTGCACGATGGCCCGCCGTACGCCAATGGCACCATTCACATTGGCCACGCCATCAACAAAATTCTAAAGGACATCGTCGTCAAGTCGCGCGGCTTGGACGGGTTCGATTCGCCGTACATCCCTGGTTGGGATTGCCATGGTCTGCCGATCGAGCTGCAGGTCGAGAAAAAGCACGGACGCCCGGGACAGAAGCTCGACGTCGCGGCATTCCGAGCCGCCTGTCGCGCCTACGCGCAGGAGCAGATCGATCTGCAACGGGCCGACTTCAAGCGGCTGGGCGTGCTGGGAGACTGGGATAATCCCTATCGCACGATGGACCCCACCTTCGAAGCCCAACAACTGCGCGCCTTCGGCAAGGTCATTCGCAACGGGCACCTCTACAAGGGTGTAAAACCCGTGCACTGGTGCCTGGATTGCCGCTCGGCGCTGGCGGAGGCGGAGGTCGAGTACGAAGAGCGCACCTCCCCGGCGATCGATGTAGCTTTCCGCGTGGTTGATAGTCAGGCGCTCGTCGCTCGCGCGGGCCTTGCTCCGGGGCGCCTGGACCATGCTCCATTTGACCTGGTGATCTGGACCACCACTCCCTGGACGCTGCCCGCGAACCAGGCCGTCGCCCTGCGCGGCGACTTTCTCTATGTGCTCGTCGAAGCCGACAAGGACGGCGAGCGCTATCGCCTGATCCTGGCGGCCGACCTGCTCGAGTCATGTCTGAAGCGCTACGGCATGACCGCGACGAACACCCTTGCGGAGGTTTCCGGCAGCGCGCTCGAAGGGTTGATGCTCCAACATCCGTTCGAGGATCGGAAGGTACCGATCATTCTCGGCGAACACGTGACCCTCGATGCCGGCACCGGGGCCGTGCACACCGCTCCTGGACACGGCCATGAGGACTTCGCTGTCGGGCAGCGTTATAACCTGCCGGTCGCGAACCCGGTGGGCAACGACGGCCGTTTCTACGCGAGCACTCCTCTGGTCGCCGGTCTCAAGGTGGACGATGCCAACCCTGTCATCATCGCCGCGTTGAAAGAGCGCGGCCGCCTGGTTCACCACGAGCCGCTTCGGCACAGCTATCCGCATTGCTGGCGCCATAAGACGCCGGTTATTTTCCGCGCCACCCCGCAGTGGTTCGTCAGCATGGAGCAAAACGGCCTGCGTGAGCATGCGCTGCGCGACATCAAGCGCACGCAGTGGACCCCTGAATGGGGCGAGCAGCGCATCTTCGGCATGATCGAGACTCGCCCGGACTGGTGTATCTCTCGCCAGCGCACCTGGGGCGTGCCGATCCCGCTGTTCGTCAAGAAGGAGACTGGCGAGTTGCATCCTCGCACCCAGGAGTTGATCGAAGCGGTTGCCGCGAAGGTCGAGAAGGGTGGCATCGAAGCGTGGTTCTCGCTGCAGCCGGGCGAGTTGCTGGGCGCCGAGGCCGAGCATTACGACAAGGTCACGGACGTGATGGACGTCTGGGCGGACTCCGGCTCGTCCTTCGAGTGTGTTGGAGCGAGCCGACCGGATTTCCAGGCTCCTTTCGACCTTTACCTGGAAGGCTCGGATCAGCATCGCGGCTGGTTCCAGAGCTCGCTCCTCCTGTCCGAAGCGCTGTATGAGCGGGCGCCCTATCGAGGCGTTCTCACGCACGGCTTCGCGGTGGATGAAAAGGGCCGCAAGCAATCCAAGTCGCTCGGCAACGTGGTTCTGCCACAGAAGGTGATGAATAGCCTCGGGGCCGACGTGCTGCGCCTGTGGGTCTCCTCGACCGACTATGCGAACGAGATGAGTGTCTCGGACGAGATCCTCAAGCGCATGGCCGATTCCTATCGCCGGATGCGCAACACGCTGCGTTTCCTGCTCGGAAACATGCATGGTTTCGATCCAAAGCAACATGCGGTGCCGGCGGCCGGGATGTTGGCGCTCGACCGTTGGGCGCTCGCGCGGACCCAGGCGCTGCAGGCGGAGATCGTCGAGGCCTATCGGAAGTATACATTCCACCTGATCTATCAGAAGGTGCACAACTTCTGCATCGTCGATCTCGGGGGCTTCTATCTCGACGTCACCAAGGATCGTCTCTATACGACCGGTGCGGATAGTCACGCGCGACGCTCCGCGCAGACAGCGATGTTCCACATCGCCGAGAGCATGGTTCGTTGGCTGGCGCCCATATTGTCGTTCACCGCGGAGGAGATCTGGCGCTTTCTTCCGGGTGAGCGAGGCGAGTCCGTATTCTTCGAGACGTGGCACAAATTGCCGGAAGTCCGCTGCGATGATGTCGACTGGCCGGCGCTCATCCAGTTGCGAACCGATGTGGTGCGTGAGCTGGAAAAGCTGCGCGATGCCGGGTCGATTGGCGCGCCGCTGGATGCCGAAGTCGATATCTACTGCGCCCCGGATGAGTACGCCAGGTTCAACGGATTGGGTGAGGAGTTGCGGTTTCTGTTCATCACCTCCGAAGCCCGGGTGCACGAGGTCAGGACACCGCCAGACAACGCCGTCCTTGCAACGAACACGGGGCGTGCCGGTGTGTGGATCGGTTTGAAGCGTTCGGAGAACGCCAAGTGCGTACGCTGCTGGCATCGGCGCGAAGATGTGGGGCGCTATGCGGAGCATCCCGAGCTGTGCGGGCGCTGCGTTGCCAACGTTGATGGTCCCGGCGAGCGGCGGAAGTTCGTATGAGCGATCCGGCTCCAGGCAATGTCCAGGCGCCTCCGCAGACCAGGGAGCGGCGACGGTTTGGCGGCGAGGCGAACGGCTGGAAGTGGTTGCCACTGAGTATTGGGGTGATCCTGCTCGACCAGGCGACGAAAGCCTGGATGGTGCAACACTTCAGCATCTACCAGAGCGTCCACGTGTTACCGGTGCTCGATATCACGTTGATGTTCAACACCGGCGCGGCGTTCAGCTTTTTGTCGGACGCCTCTGGGTGGCAGAAGTGGCTGTTCGTGACACTCGCGCTGGGCGTCGGCGCCGCGATTGTCGGCTGGCTGCGCCGGCTCAAGGCCCGCTCCCAGGGACTGCTGTGCTGCAGCCTCACGCTCATCCTGGGTGGCGCGATTGGGAACGTCATCGATCGGCTACGCATCGGTCATGTGGTCGATTTCATCTCCGCCCACTGGGGTCGGACTTACTATTTTCCAGCGTTCAACGTTGCGGATTCGGCGATCACCATTGGAGCCATCCTGTTGCTCCTGGATGCATGGCGAGAGAGCCGGAGCGCGAAAAAGGTGGGTGTCTGATGCAAGTGTTTCTCGCCAATCCTCGTGGCTTCTGCGCAGGTGTCGACCGTGCGATCGATATCGTCGAGCGCGCCATCGAGTTATTTGGGGCGCCGATCTACGTGCGGCACGAGATCGTACATAACCGACATGTCGTCGATCGCCTGCGCGATCTTGGGGCGATCTTCGTGGAGGAGCTGAGCGAGGTGCCCGCGAACGGCACGGTCATCTTCTCTGCCCACGGGGTGTCGAGCGCCCTGGAGAACGAAGCACGCACTCGCGGGCTGACTGTCTTCGACGCAACTTGCCCCTTGGTCACCAAGGTGCACATGGAAGTGCAGCGTTATGCCCGCGATGGCCGTGATGTCATCCTCATCGGACATGCCGGGCACCCGGAGGTCGAGGGGACGATGGGGCGGTTCGATACGTCCTATGGCGGCACCATGCACCTTGTCGAGAGCGTCGAGGACGCGAAAAAGTTAACCGTGCACGATCCGCAGAGGCTGGCGTTTGTCACCCAGACGACGCTGTCTGTGGATGATACGGCGGAGATTGTCGCCGCCCTCCGGGACCGATTCCCATCGCTCGCCACACCACGCAAGGAAGATATCTGCTATGCCACGCAGAACCGCCAAGATGCGGTAAAAAAGCTCCTCGAGAAATGTGATGTGTTGCTCGTGGTGGGCTCACGCACCAGCTCCAACTCCAACCGGCTGCGTGAGATGGCCGACCGCGCCAAGGTGCCGGGGTACCTGGTGGACGGTCCGGAAGATCTCCGGCGCGAGTGGTTTGACGGCAAGCAGGCCGTTGGTGTGACGGCCGGAGCTTCCGCGCCCGAGCTGCTCGTGCAGCAGGTGGTCGAGCGGCTGCGCAGCTGGGGCGGGCAAGTGCCGAGCGAGGTCGTGGGCCGCGAGGAGAATGTTTACTTCGCCCTTCCGCGCGAGCTGCGTCGGCCGAGCGCTGTGGCGGAGAAGCCCTAGCTCCGGCCCGCCCGCTCGTGGAATTCCCTCCACTGCTGCATCCCCTCCAGTTCCCCGGCGGCGAGGTCCGCGATCAGCTTCCGGGTCCAACTCAACTCGGCGTGGCGCAGGCTGATCCGGTACTCCGACTCGATCAGGTATAGCCGCGGCACCAGTTTCTTTTCGGTAACGACTTTGCGAAGGGCATCGTACTGTTCGATTTCGATTTCCAGGCGACGACAGCGCTCCTCCAGCAAGGCCTGCACGTCGTTCGGCGGCAGGACCGGCAAGAGGGACAGGCCGGCCTCGAATCGCGTGTATTCCTTTACGGGTCGACACAGCAGCTCACTCAACCAGTCGATGAGATCGAGACGTCCCGCGTCCGTGAGCTCGTAGACGGTGCGTTCCGGCCGGTTGCCCTGGCGCGCGGTCTGTTGCTCCACGATGAGTGAGTGTCCTTTCAACGCCTCGACCACGGAATACAGCGAGCCGTAGTTGAGCTTGATGCTTTCATCCTTGTGGCGCTCGCGTAGCGTGCTTGCGATTTCATATGGATGCATAGGTCGCTCGTAGAGACACGCGAGCACCGCAAGCGCCAGCGGATTGGAGACCTTGCGCCGACTCATCCCAACGCCTCCGATGCGTCGGCGAAGCCGGAGACGGCGAGCGTGTTCACTGATCTGAACATGACACGCGCTATCGCCTCGCGCAGCGCGGTTGAAGCTGAGCTTGCGACGGTACGCGCGCGCCACGCGATGTATCCATCGGGACGCAGCAGCACGGCGCCCGCCGAGGTCACACCGTAGCGGTCCTCCCATTTACGATTGACATCGACCAGATCGGCTCCGACCCGGTAGATCGAGAGCGGCACGCCGCAGCGATAGGCGAGGGCGGTACCGGCTCGTGCCCAGGGAGCGCCATCGGGGCCGGTCAACAATACAAAGTCACGTCCAATGAGATCCACGGAGGAAATCGACTTGCCCCGGTATTCAAACACCACGTGCGCCGCACGGGTTCCGGGCCTGCCGGTGGGCCGGGTGGGATCTTCCACCGGTGCGCCGTCATCGGGAACATCCTGCAATATAGCCGCCGAGCGATAGCGGGATCCAAAGGCGATGCTCATGTAGTCGGTTGCGGGCGCCCGGGTCTGGAGGTCCTTGCGGTCGGGTCGCATGCGCTCGACATAATTGGCTGTCTGGAGGTCGACCGTCAGGTCGCAAACAGGCTTGCGCTCGGCATCATACGTGGCCAACAGCTCGGGGCCTGCTTGGCCGTGAATCACCATCGCCAGCTTCCAGGCAAGGTCGTACCCGTCCTGCATCGCGGTCTGGCCACCCAAGCCGCCGGTGGGTGGCATGGTGTGCGCGGCGTCTCCGGCGAGGAAGACGCGACCCGAGACGAACCGTTCCGCCGAGCGGGAAGCCATTTCCCAAGGCGATACCTCGAGAATCTTCACCTCGAGATCCGCAATACCGACCGCGGCGCGCACCAGGTTGATACATCGGTCGGTAGCGAAATCCGCGGGGCGCTCCTTGTCGGGATCATACTCAACAGAAACCAACGCACGGTTCGGCGCGGTCGTGTTGACGAAGACTCCGGTGAACTTGGGATTCTGGAGGTAGTAGAGCGCCAGGCTGCGCCCGCGGAGCGCCTGTTCCAGGTTGGCCTGGAAGACTATTCCGATATTGTGAGAGAGGCTGCCGGCGCCGTGCAGCCCGATGCCTAGCCGCTCGCGCGTGGGGCTGCGGTTGCCGTCGGCCGCGACCAGATAGTCGGCACGCACGCGCGACTCCTCACTCGTGCGTAGATCGCGGATCGTCGCCGTCACCCCCTGACCGTCCTGCTCGAAGTGTGTCAGTTCGGTTGAGTAGCGAACGTCCGCCCCCAGCGCTTCGGCGTGCCTTCGCAGGATGGGCTCCATTTGATCCTGGCCGGCGCCACTCATTTGCGCGGGGCTGAGATCAGTCGCGTCCCAACTTCCGCGGGGGAGGATCGTGCGGAGCTCACGGCCGGTCACCGTCTCCGCAATGATGATGCTGAAGTCATTCAAGGGGCCGCCCTCAGTGATGAGATCGGCCTCCAGACCAGCCACGCGCAGCAGTTCCATCGTCCGAAAATTCACGCCACGAGCGCGCGGGTTCTTTGACGTGTCCGCGTGGCGCTCCACGAGAAGGGGCCTGACCCCCCGCCAGGCGAGCATCACGGCGGTGGTGAGGCCGGCCAAACCACCGCCTACGATCAAGACAGGAACACGAAGGGCACGCATGATCTCGCCTCCTTGTTTCGAATATACGTTCATGTATATCCGAGTCAGAATATTCTGGCAAGAGTCAGCGCGATTACCCTGTCAGGTCTTGAAGTAATGAGGCTGGTCGAGATCGGCCAGCAATCCCGGCTGCGACGGACGCCACCCCAACCATTTCTGGGTCAGCGCGCTCGAAGCGGGCACGTTGTTCCTGGCAAAGCGGGCCATCCAGCCGAAGTGATCGGCTGCCGCCTCGGGAGTCTTCGAGACCACCGGCACGTTCAGGCGGCGTCCGATCACGCTGGCGATCTCCCGGAAGGGGACTCCTTCGTCCGCGACTCCGTGATACCGGGGGTGTCCTGCCCCCTTCTCGAGAACCAGCCTATAGAGATGCGCAGCATCAAGACGATGCACCGAGGGCCAGCGATTCAGTCCGTCCCCCACGTACGCGGAAACGCCCTTCTCGCGTGCGACCGAGATGAGGTGTGGAATGAATCCGTGATCGCCCTCACCGTGTACCGATGGCGGGAGCCGTATTGCCGAAGCCTTTATGCCACGTGCCGCTGCTGTGGCTGCCGCTTCTTCTGACACACGCGGATGCTGCCTAGCGGAGCCGGACGGGGGCGGGTCATCCTCGGTCGCCACGCGACCTGGCACGAGGAGGCCGGTGCCTGACGTGACAATGAGAGGCCGGTCAGAGCCCATGAGTCCTGAGCCGAGTGCCTCAATGGCACGGCTGTCGATCTCGCAGTTCGTTGCCCAATTGGCGAAGTCGTGGATAAAGGCGGTATGAATCACGCCATCGGATTCGGCGGCACCGCTCCTGAGACTCTCCAGGTCCTCCAGCGATCCGCGGTGCGCTTTGGCGCCGGCGGCGATAAGCGCTTTAGCGCCAGCGTCCGAGCGGGCGAGACCGATAACCTGGTGCCCCGCGCGGATCAGCTCCTGCACAACGGCCGACCCGACGAATCCTGTGGCGCCAGTGACAAAGACACGCATGTAAAATCCTTGGGCCCATTTGGGGCTCGGTGGATTGGAGGGCGTGGATGATCGGCGCAAGGGTGTCGACCTTGAAGCCGTGACGTTATACCGGTATGGCGACTGACAGGCTGAGCATGAGCGATGTTGGCGGGGCTAACCTGCTCGGAACCTATTTGAAGGATCGCCGCGCCAAGCTCGATCCGGCCGCCTTCGGCTTTCCCTCCACGCGAAGGCGAACGCCCGGGCTACGCAGGGAAGAGGTGGCGCAACGCGCGAACGTCAGTGTGACGTGGTACACCTGGCTCGAGCAGGGTCGGGGCGGCGTGCCCTCGGCAGAGGTACTGGATCGGATCGCGCGCGCACTCGCACTAACGCCCGTCGAGCGCGAGCATTTGTTCCTGCTCGCGCAGAATCGGCCTCCGGAAGTTCGCTACCGGGAAGCCGAGACGGTTGCGCCACGACTCCAACACGTGCTCGACTCGTTGGAGTTGAGTCCGGCATTTGTGAGAACCTCCACGTGGGACATTCTCGCGTGGAATCGTGCTGCGTCCGCAGTGCTGATCGACTATGGGGCTCTCCCACCCGAGCAACGTAACATACTACGGCTGATGTTCCTGGACGCCCGGATCCGCGCCTTGCAGCCTGATTGGGAAAGTGTCGCGCGATTCGTCGTAGCCGCATTCCGCGCGGATGTAGCACGGGCCGGGGCTTCAACAAAGGTGGAGGCGTTGGTGGAGGAGCTCAGCCGCACGAGCCCCGACTTCGAGCGCATGTGGCGTGAGAACGACGTCCGCGCTCACGGCGGCGGGATGAAGCGCCTGCGACATCCGCAAGTCGGACTCATTGCGTTCGAATATTCAGCCTTTGTCGTCGATGATCAGCCGGAGCTCCGTGCGGTGATCTATAACCCTGCAACGCCGGAAGATGCGGAGCGGGTCCGCTCACTGATCAACTCGCAAGTCTGCGCGGCCGGGCCACAGTTGCCCTCGTGACCCGGGCGCCTGAGGCTAGCGTTTGTAAACCGACTTTTTGAGCTTCCAACGCTTATGCGACCACGGCCAATCCGCGGGCGCCGCACGGATCTGTGCTTCGACCAAACGCGCGTAGCGCTCGGTGATTTCCCCGCTTTTGAGTCCTTCCTCGGGAGTCGCAAGCGGCACGAACGCCATCTCGTAATATCCGCGGCGGCGGCGGCGCATCTCGATGAAGAACACGGGGAAGCGCGTGACCCGCGAGATCTCCTCGGGTCCCATGTAAAAAGCGGTATCGCGATTCAGGAACCGAGTCCAGTGTTTGTGTTCGCTGGTGGTGGGCTCCTGGTCGGCGACCATCGCCACGGCGCGCACAACCTTGCTGCGCTTGATGATGTCGGCCAACAGCTCCTTCGCGGGGATGAGACGACAGCCGAATCGCGAGCGCAGTTTCTTCATCTCGCGCTCGGCCCAGGTGTCGACCAGGGGCTTGTAGGCGGCATCCAGCGGATACCCGAGCTCCAGCGACAGACCCAGGAGCATCCACTCCCAATTGCATTGGTGAGCCGCGACGAGCAGCACGGATTGCCCCCGCGCGAGATAGGCTTGAACCTTGTCGAGGTTGAGAATCTGCACGCGTCGCTTGATTTCACGCGGGGGCAGGGTGGCGCCCTTCAGCAGCTCCACCAGCATTTGCGCGAACCCTCGGTAGTAGTCGCGCATGATCTTGCGAACGCCAGCTTCGTCGAGCTCCGGGAATGCCCTGGAAAGGTTTTCCCGCACGACGTGCTCGCGGTAGGGGAATACGCGAAAGGCAAGCCAGCCGAGCAGGTCCGCGAGCCGGTCGAGGAGGACCATTGGCAGATGGGAGATGAGCCGCACCCACCAGACCGGCCGGCCGGGTTTGGGAGCCTCCGCTGTCGGGTCAGGTCCGTTGTCGGTGCTAACCGCTCTCAACATCACGCAGCCGGATGGGGCCGTGAAGGCGCGGGAGCCGGTGTGGGCTGCGCGATCAAAACCCGTCCGAACTTGGGACCGAGCCAGCGCTCGATGTCGTCAATGAGCGTGAAGGCGGCCGGAATCACGACCAGTGTGAGGCCCGTGGAGGTGATGAGGCCGCCGATGACGGCGATCGACATAGGTCCACGGAACGCCTCGTCGCCGCCAAACCCGAGCGCCACCGGCATCATGCCCGCGACCATCGCGACCGTGGTCATGATGATGGGACGCGCGCGCTTGTGCCCCGCCTCGAGAATCGCCGTGAGCCGATCCTTGCCCGCGCGCATCTCCTCAATGGCGAAATCCACCAGCAGGATCGAGTTTTTGGCGACGATGCCCATCAGCATGAGAAAACCGATCATGACCCCAAGTGAGACCGGGTGCCGCGTCAACGCGAGCGCCAGGACCGCTCCGCCAATGGACAGCGGTAGCGAGGACAGGATGGTAATGGGTTGGAGCACCCTTGCAAACAGCAGTACCAGGACCGCGAACACCATCAGAATGCCGGTGACCATCGCAATGCTGAAGTTCGTGTAAAGCTCTTTCATGATCTGCGCATCGCCGGTCTCGACGAGGTGCACGCCCTGGGGAAGATTTTTCAGCGCCGGCAGCGCATAGATCTGGTCCATGGCGGTGCCGAGCGCCACCCCGTTCAGATCGGCCTCGATCGCGACTCGCCGCATCTGGTTATAGCGCCGCACGCGGGTGGGCCCTTCGCCGAAGCTGATGTCCGAGACCGACTTCAACGGGACAGTGCCGCCAGAGGCCGTGGGCACCGGCAGGTTCTCCAGGGTGGCGATGTCGCGCCGGGTGCTTTCGATCAGGCTGACGCGGATCGGAATCTGGTGATCGGGTAGCGAGAACTTGGCACTGTTCTCATCGAGATCCCCCAGTGTCGCGATGCGGATGGTCTGGCTGATGCTCGAGACGGTGACACCGAGCTGCGCCGCCAGGTCCAGGTGCGGGCGAATGACAATCTCCGGTCGCTGCATGTCACCGTTGATGCGGGCGTCGCGCAGGATCGGGAGTGCCCGCATTTCGGCAACCACCCGTTCGGCGCTACTTTGCACCAGGTCGGGGACATCACCCGTGATGTAGATGGTGACGTCACGTCCACCCGATCCGGAATTCTTTTGGAAGCTGATCCTGACATCGGGAATGGTTTTGAGCTCTTTGAGGACGCGGTCCTCCCATTGCTTCTGGGTCACCTTGCGCTGATTGGGCTGCACGAGGGTGATGTAGAGGTTTGCGTTGCGCACCTCATCGAACTCGTCCGCGCCAATCGATTCGACGACGTCCGCGACCTCCGGTTGCCGCGCGAGGATGCGATAGGCCGCCGCCGAAGCCGCAGCGGTGTCCTCCAGGCGCACGCCTGGAGGGAGCTCGATAATCAGATCCGAGCTGCTGAAGTCAGAATCCGGTACGAAGGATTTCGGGATCAGGTACAACCCAAGGATCGACAGGGCGAAAAACAAAGTTCCCGCAGCCATGGTGATCCAGCGGTGACGCACGGACCAGCGCAGCGCGCGCAAATACCACGCCATCACGGGCCCGTCGGCGTGCGCCGCGACCCGTTCGGATTTCAAGGTGTAAGCGGCGATCACCGGTGTGATCAGGCGCGCGACGAGCAGCGAGAAAAACACCGCGGCGGCCACAGTGAGCCCGAACTGTTTGAAATACTGGCCAGTGATGCCACCCATGAAACTCACGGGCGTGAAGACAGCGACGATGGTCGCCGAGGTGGCCACGACCGCAAGTCCAATCTGGTCGGCGGCATCGAGAGAGGCTTGGAAACCGCTCTTGCCCATGCGCATGTGGCGCACGATGTTTTCGATCTCCACGATCGCATCGTCCACGAGCACGCCCGCTACGAGTGACAGCGCCAGCAGGCTGATGGAGTTGAGCGAGAAGTCCAGCCATTCCATGAAAGCGAACGTGGGAATGGCCGAGAGCGGAATCGCCAACGCCGAGATGAGGGTCGCACGCACGTCGCGCAGGAAGAACCAGACCACCAACACGGCGAGAATCGAGCCTTCGATGAAGGCGCTCAGCGCCGACTCGTAGGTCTTCTTCGTAAAATTGACGGTCGTGAAGACCTGCGTGGCGGCGACTTGCGGATTTTCCTTCTTGATCTTGGCGAGCTCTTCCTCCACGGCGTTCAAGACCGCCACATCGGAGAAACCCTTCGCCTTGAACACGCCGAAGGTGGTGGCCTGGCGGCCGTTCAATCGGGAGATGGAGCGGATTTCCCCCACACTGTCGCGCACGTTGGCAATGTCGCTCAGTCGCGTGAAGCGGCCTCCGGGCAGCATGATCTGCGTGTTGGCGAGCTGCAAGGCCGTGCGCGCGCCGCCCAGGACCCGGATCGCTTGCTCGCCGCCCCCGACCTCCGCGCGTCCGCCGGGGGAGTCGAGGTTGAGTTGGCGGATCTGCTGGTTGACCTGGACAGCGGTGATGCCGAGCGCCTGCATGCGCGCGGGGTCGAGCTCCACCCTGATCTCGCGGTTTACACCGCCACCTCGCGAGACTTGCGCCACCCCGGGCACGGCGAGCAATCGCTTGGTGACCGTGTTGTCCACGAACCAGGAAAGCTCCTGCTCCGAGAGCGTGGTGGCGCTCACCGCATACCATGCGATCGCCCCGCCATCGACATCCTGGCGTTGGACGATGGGCTCCTTGATTCCGTCGGGGAGGTTTACCCGTACCTTCGAAACCGCATCGCGCACGTCGGCCACCGCGCGATCGATCGGGGTGCCGATGTTGAATTCAATGAAGACGCGCCCCTGGCCCTCGAGGGACAGGGAGGTGATGTTGTGGATGTTGCCGATGCCGGCGACCGCGCCCTCCACCTTTTGGACGATCTGCGTTTCGACATCCGTCGGCGCGGCTCCTGGTTGCAACACCTGCACCAGCACGAGCGGGAAGGCGATGTCCGGATTCAACGTGATCGGCAAACGGACGAAGGCCACGATGCCCATGAACAACAGCACGACGAACAGCACGATGGGCGAGATCGGATGCCGAATCGCCCACGCGGACATGTTTCTCATGTGCGCTAGTCCTTCGCGGTTTCCCGGGTGGCGACGCTGGTGTCGGTCGGCGATGGCTGGGCGATCGTGACCTGCTCGCCGTCGCGGAGGAACCCTCCCGCGGTCGTCACGATTTGCTCTTTGCCGGTAATGCCACTGCCAATGATGATTCCGCTATCGATCGTGCCGCTCACGGTAACCGCACGCCGCTCAACGCGGCCTTTATCGTTGATGACGTAAACGTAGGGCCCGCGGCTGTCCGACATGACAGCGGTTTGTGGGAGCACCGGGCGTTCCGCCTTGGCAACCATCACCGAGCCGCGTGCAAAGGCACCGGGTCGTAGTGCCGGGTCCGGCTTCAAAGCCACGCGGATCTCACCCAGGCGGGTTGTTGGATCGATCACCGCGCCGAGCAGCCAAACTCGCCCCTCGAAAGCTCGAGAGAGTCCCGTGATGTACACCGACGCCGGTTGTCCAGTCTTGAGCACGGCCAGGTCCTGCTCGGCAACCTGGCCGCGCATTTCAACTTCGCCGCCGCTCGCGATCCGGAACAGGGCCTCACCGCCAGGGCTTGCGATCTGGCCGACCTCGGCTTTCCGCATCAACACCGTGCCATCCACCGGTGCTACAACGCGCGTGCGGTTCAAGCGCGCTTGGTATTCGGCAAGTTGGGCCGCGACGACTTTCACGTTGGCTTCGTCCGTCACTTCGGTCGCGTGCCGTTTCTCCACGTCCTCCGCGGAGAGGGCGCCGGCGGGTGCGACGGCCTGCGCGCGTCGATACTCGGCGGCTGAGAGCGCCGCCTGGGCTTTTGCCTGCTCCAGCGCGGCGGCCAGGCGGTTCACCTGGGGAATGAGGACGGAGTCATCAAGCTTTGCGAGCAGTTGCCCGCGCTTCACATGATCGCCGGCTTCGACATAAATCCCGACGATTCGGCCGGCATCGCCGTCGACCCCGATCGGCATGTCATAGCGTGCTGAGATTGCACCGGTGAAGGTGACGTTTGTCGTCACACCCCGCACGCCGGGAGAGGTGACGCTCACCACTGGGATGTTCTGCTGTTCCGCCAAGGTAGTGGGGGCCGCCGGCGTGGATGAGCGATACATCCAGAGGGCTGCCGCGATGGCCAACGCGATAAAAACGATCAAGGCGCCTAGAGTCCAGCGCAGGCGGCTCGGCGAGCCGGCGTCCGTGGCTGGGTGATGCAGGATCGTCGCGGGCTCATCGACGGCCGGATTGGCCCGTCCTTCACCGAGAACGCGCTCAATCGGCGCATGATCGCGACCAATCCAGGCAATTGGCTCCCCGCGGCCGCCTGAATCGTCGATTTTGTGCTCCGGGTTGGCGCCCACGGCGGATTCCTTGTGTGATCCCTGTAAGAACGTTTTGAAATGTAGCGCGATCGGTACTGCGAAAGTTTAAACATCCATTAAGCAAAAGATGCAGCAATACGCCAAAGAGACACCCGCAGGCGACCGGACGACTGGCTGGTGGCCACCGGTGGCTGCGACCTCTGTCGCAGGCTGCACTAGCGGCGGAAATTCAGTGAGGGATTATGTCGAGACTGGACGGCTGAATTGCCTGGCGACGGGTGCGTTGCAACTTCTAACGTGCGCCGTTGCGCTTGCGTGGCACGATGGTGTAGCCGGAGACGAAGCGGCCCTCCATGGTCTCGGTCCAGTGCCACTCGACCGACTCGTCCTCGGCGCACTCGACATTGAGTACCGCGGAGCGCAGGCGTGGGTTGCTCGGTTGCGGCGCTGGCACGACTCGGCGCCGCTTGCGGGTGAGTTCCGGCGTGGGCATCGGGTCCATATTAGATCTCTCCCTCCCAATAATCGAGATTGGGTTCCGGACGTTGGATGATCTCGAACGGCCGCTCCGATCGCAGGCTCCCTTCGGCCATGAACTTGCCGGAGTCCGGGTATTCGTAGATCTCGGGATCTTCCTGAGTGCTGATGGACAAATATTTCAGCGGCGCATCCGAGGTGTTGATGATCTGGTGCGGATACTCGGGACCGGGCGGGATGAAAACGACATCACCCTTTTTCAACGGGAGCATTTCGCCGGCGACTCTCAGGGTTCCGCAGCCTTCCAGGATGACGAACATCTCTTCCTGCGCGTGGTGCAGGTGATAGGGGCAGATGCGCTTGCCCGGCGCAAGAATATCCACCGTGGCGCCGAGCTTCTGCGCCGCTGTCCCTTCCGACAAGCGCGCCCGGCGGCTATCGTAGCGCGGCTCACGGACTTTGTGCTGCTTGGGTATGTCGTCCAGGTTTCGGATCAGCAGTTGCCGGAGCGTCTGGTTGGTTGTGGTCATGGCTTTGGGAGGTGGAGGGTGGCTGATCGCATCATTCTAGCCGGCAAGGAGGTGGTCGCGTGTATCGCGTCATGATGCTGGCCGTCATGCTGCTCGGGCTTACGCCGTTGCGCGCCGGGGAGTCGCCGGTCGCCCCCGCCGGGGATTCCCTCGCTGACCGCTCAGTCGCTGTACTTGCCGGGCACTGGACTTACAACGCGGCGAAGAGCCGGCAGACCGAGCCCGATCTGCGGGTTACCCGGGGCGATACGGGGAACCTCCATGCCGAGAGTGCCTCGAGCGGTTCATATGACTTCGACCTCCTTGGTGGGTCCCATCCGGTGTCGAATGGCAGCACGATCTCCTGGGCCCCGACGGGACAGGATGCTTGGCGCGTCACCAGGAGCCGGAAAGGTACTGTGGTCGAGACGCTCACGGTCACGTTGTCAGGCAATACACTGCGCATGGAGGCGCACGGGAAATTGCCGAACGGCTGGCCTTATGAGCGAACCGTGACCTACCGACGCGCGGAGCCGGGGGAAGGCCTGGTCGGGCGGTGGCATTCCATCAAGGTCGATACAGGCGCGACCTGGGACGGTTTTGTTATTTCGACCGCGGATGATGGCATCGTCACCTGGCGAATCCCAACCGATCTGCAAGTGATCACGGGCCACTTCGATGGCAGCGACCTTGCGATTGTCGGGCCGAAGGGGGCAACCGGCTCGACGATTGCAGTCCGCGCCGCCGGCCCGCGGCGGTTTGATTACGTGATGAAAAACGAGTCCCGCATCAGCGAGCGTGGCTCGATCACCATCTCGCCTGACCGGCGTTGGCTCACGGAGATCAACTGGAGCGTTGCCGAGCCGGACCGCAAGTCCAGGCTCGTCTACGAGCGGGACGCCGCAAACAACTAGCTCTGCGCTTGCGACAGTTTCGCCAACATCCTCTTCGTCGCAAAGTGCCGATAGCTTTCCAGGGCGAGGGGTTGAAGCTCGCGCTCGGTATGTTTCTTCGTGATATCGAGCGCAATCCAACCCTTGTGACCCATGTAACGCGGAATAGTGTATCGACGGTCTTCCGTCATGAGCAGTTGCGCGTGGACACCCACCCAGAACCAAACACGCCACCGTTCCTCATGGTAATACACTCGCGCGAATACCTTTTTACCCGCACGCCATACCGGCTGCCCAAATTGGACGTCTTCTGAGGTGTCGGGGAGCGCAAGGCATATCTTGCGCAGGCTCGCCAGAACTTGTTTGCCGCGTGGTGTCCTCGTGGGGTCGATATCGGCTGCCGTGATCCTGCGTTTCGGTGCGGGTACGGCAGGAGTCGCTTTGAGTTGGGCGGTGAGTCTGGCCGGAGCGACGTGCTCATAGGCGGCCCGCACGATCGGAGCAAGGCGCTTCCATGCGAGTCCAACATCGAGTCGCACACCCAACCAGCCACTCGGCCCTACATACGGCGGCACGAAAAAGTGTTCCGGCTCTTCGCGCACGTACGCGTCTTGCATACCATCCGGTGTATTCAACCACAATGCGATTCGGCCATCGCCGTGATGGTTGGCCGCGTACGTGGCGAACACTTTTCCGCCACGCACGCGGTAGTTCGGCATCCCGTGCGAGATGAGCTCCTCTGCCTCGGGAAACGCGAGGCAGAGTTGTTGGATGGATTGCTCGAATTCGTGGCGCACGGTGGTACGAATCTTAGGCCGGGATCTCCGGCTCGACCAGC
>CAYNTW010000067.1:22534-28107 GCA_964400085.1 uncultured Steroidobacteraceae bacterium
TGATGCACCGTGCAGGTGAATCCGTATGGCGCGAGCCACTTGCAAAGAGCGGCGGCATCGAGAAAAGCGCGGTACACCCGCTCCGGCTTCGTGCGCAGTACGCGGTGGAGTCGGACGGTGTTCGTATTCGTGACGGGCATGGTCTAGCTCCTTGAGGTGAGTATAGGCGGTGTTCATGGCCAAGGACGTGCGAGTGTCCGGCGAGCCGACAAGGAGTGGGCATTCGTTCAGAGCTGGCCGCCTTTTATGAAATCCACGAAGGCGCGCAGCGGGGCAGGTAGCAAGCGGCGGCTCGGGAAATACAGAAAAGGCCCTGAGAAGGTCTGCCACCACGATTCCAACACCGGCAGCAACGTGCCCGCGTCCATCGCGGGACGCAGCCGGTCTTCGAAGAGGCGGATGATCCCGAGTCCGGCAATCGCGGCGCTGATCAGCACGTCCGAGGCTGCACCGGGACGGACTACCAGCACTCCCACAGGATCGACGCGCACCACCTCGCCGTCACGTTCAAACTCCCACGTCGCCATGGCGCCGCCGGAGAACTGTCCGCGAAGACAGCGGTGCTCGAGCAGATCCCGCGGATGCTCCGGTCGTCCGTGAGCCGCGAGATAACCCGGGGCGGCCGCAGCGGCGAGGCGCTGTATACGCGGGCCAATCGGTACCGCGACCATGTCGCGTTCCAGCCGCTCCTCATAACGGATACCGGCATCAGTCCCCGCGGCCAACAAATCCACGAAGCTATCTTCGACGACGAGCTCCAACCGGATGTCTGGATAGGTCTTCAGGAAGGGACTGATGATCGGCGGCAGTATGGTGCGGGCGACGCTCGAGGGAACGTTCAGGCGCAGTGTCCCCGCTGGCCGCTCTCGAAACGCATTGGCGCCATCGAGCGCTGCTTCGACCTCGGCGAGCGCGGGGGTTAGTCGCTCGAGCACCCGCTTGCCAGCCTCGGTCGGAGCGACACTCCGGGTAGTGCGATTCAACAGCCGCACTCCGAGCTTCGCCTCCAGCCGACGCACTCCTTCGCTAAGGCTGGAGGCAGACATACCGCTGACGCGGGCCGCCTGGCGGAATCCCCCGGCCCGCGCAACCGCTATGAAAGCCGAAACGTCGCCCAGCTCAGCCAGCATTGTTCGAAATTCCGCACAACCCGTTCTGATTGTAGTGGGTTTTAGAGCGACTCCAAAAGGCCCATTATTTCGTCCAGGCCCGCGATGCGGACCTCACGAACGAAGGAGACTCTCCCATGACGAACCTCATCTCTAGCGCTGGATCGTTCCGGCTCGGCGATCGAGCGGTCAATCGCATCGGTTACGGCGCTATGCAGCTCGCCGGCCCCGGTGTGTTCGGCCCGCCGAAAGATCGGAAAACGGCCGTCGCCGTGTTGCGTGAAGCCGTCGCCAGCGGGGTCAATCACATCGACACCAGCGACTTCTATGGCCCCCATGTCACCAACCAGATCATTGCGGAGGCGTTGCATCCGTATCCGGAAGGATTGGTGCTCGTCACCAAAGTCGGCGCGGTGCGCGGCAATGACGCCTCGTGGCACCCATCGCTCAGTCCTGCCGATCTCACGCGCCAAGTTCACGACAACCTCCGGAATCTGCGGGTCGATAGGCTCGAGGTCGTCAACTTACGGATGTTCGGCGATGGGCATTTGCCGGCGGAGGGATCGATCGAGGAGCCCTTGACCGCGCTTGCCGAGCTCCAACAACGCGGGCTGGTCCGCCATATCGGGTTGAGCAACGTCACGTCCGCTCAATTGAAACAAGCGCGCAATATCGCCCAGGTCGTGTGCGTGCAGAACTTCTACAACATCATGCATCGCTTCGATGACGCGCTGATCGATGAGCTCGGAGCCTTGGGGCTCGCCTATGTCCCCTTCTTCCCCTTGGGCGGCTTCACACCCCTGCAGTCCTCGGTGCTCGCCACTGTGGCGGCGCAACTCGGCGCTACGCCGATGCAGACAGCGCTCGCCTGGCTGTTGCATCGGGCGCCGAACGTGCTGCTCATTCCCGGTACGTCGTCGCTGCTTCATCTCCGGGAGAATCTCGCCGCCGCAAAGTTGATATTGACACAGGAGGCTCTCGCACAGCTGTCCTCAGCGCAGGATTCGCCGTAGTGGCAGGCCGAAGAGGACGCAGCACCCTGTAGCTCGCCACGGCGAGCGTCCACGCGCCGAGACCGCCATAGATCAGTACGAGGCCAAAGCCATGTTGAAGCGCGCTGTGGAGGACAGGGTCGTGAGGTCGTGAGCTCCCGGTAGCGATGACGCTCGCCGCGAGTGCGTTGACTTGCGATGCGTGCAGGTTTCCAAGCGAGCTCATCAAGGACGCTCGAACTCCTGAGAGCAGGACGAAACCCATCAAGGCAATATTCGCGGCCAGCGTGACCAGGCGGGCAGTCATATCGATGCCCGAGGCCATCCCGGCGCGGCCCGCAGAAACCGAGCCGGTGGTGGTGTTGGTAATGGGTGTGTTCACCAGGCCGACGCCGGCGCCTGATAGAACGCAGCCAGGCAACAAAGTCAACGCGCTTGGCGCTGCGACGGCATTGCCGCAAAACATCATGAGAAATCCAAGCCCTGTGACGAACAGGCCGGCAGGAATGACGATGCGGGGCTGGTAGCGAGCGGAAAGATACTCACCCAGGGGTGGAAGCAACAGCACGGGCAGGGTATACGCCAGGAGCACGATGCCGGCCCCGGTGTCGTTGTAGCCCAGTCCGTTCTGAAAATAGCTCGGCAGGTAGATCATCAAAGGCCAGAAGCAGAAGTTCACTCCAACGGAGCCCAGAATGGCTCCGCGGAAGGGTCGAATCCTGAAAACGGCAAAATCGAACATGGGATGTGGGGCGCGCTGCTCGGCGCGGACGAAGGACGTGAAGCTCAACACGGTGATGGCGACGATGCCGACCGACACGCTGCTGTCGAGGCCGAACTGCGGAAGCTCCATGATGAAAGAGATCATGCCCAACACCGCCAGGGAGAGCCATGCGACGCCAGGGAGATCCAACGAGCGCGCCTGCGGGTCGCGCGATTCCCGGATAGCGCCGTAAGCGAGCGCCAGTGTGAGCGCCGTAATCGGCACATGGACCAGAAACACCCATCGCCAGCCCGCGACTGAGGCGATGAATGCGCCAATGACGGGGCCGAGCCCAAGACCCGTGCCGAAAATGATGCCCCACACGCCAAAGGCGCGACTGCGTGCGGCTCCCGCGGGGAATTGACGCGAAAGGAGCGCCATCAAGCAAGTCAACATGGCGCCTGCTCCGATGCCTTGCATGGCACGAGCCACTATGAGCGTTACAACATCGTGCGCAACGCCGCAGCCCAGCGAGGCGAGACCAAATAGAGCCAGGGAAATTGCAAAAAGGCGTCGTCTTCCAAAACGGTCCGCCAAGGTTCCCGCAGCCATCAACACCGTCGTGCAAGCGACCGTATACGCGTTCATGACCCACTGCAGGTCGACAAACTCCGCATGCAGCTCGCGTCCCAGGGTAGGCAAGATGACCGGAACGCTGGAGATCTCCAGGCCGAACATCAGAGCTGCCAGGCAGATGGCAGCCAAGGCAATCGCATTTCTCATCGGCGGCTCCAGCAGTGTGGGCTGTCACCACGCTACGGAATGCGCCGAGGGGCTTGCCGGCGGTTTTCGGAACTCGCCACCTCGAGCGGTGCTCAACCGAAGTTGTGCTTGAGCGGAATCGGCGGTGGTAAACGCGTCGCTTTGGTGGTCCACAGGTGGCGTGCCTCCTGCACGCTCTGGAGGACTTCAGTACACCCTGCCTCTGTTAGAGCGGTTCCGGAGAAGCCGCCCGTCAGCACGCCCACGGCGCGCATCCCAATCTGGGCTGCGGCGATCGCATCGTAGGGCGTATCGCCGACGGCGACGGCGCTGGCGGGGGCGGCGACCTTCAATGTTTCCAGGCAGAGCTGAAATAGCGCAGGGTCCGGCTTGCCGTGCTTGACCATCTCGCCACAGGCAACGGCATCCGTCAGTTCGAGCACACGCAGAATTTGATCGTAGGCGTGAAGGTCATCTTTTTGGCAGGTCGTTGCGATTCCGACGAGGACTCCGGCTTCCTTCAGGCTTTCGAACAGCGCCCGCACCCCGGGGAAGCCTTTGACGCGAGGAAGGAAGTCTTTCCGGTATGCCTCGCCCTGAGCCTTCAGAAGCTGCTGGCGGGTCTCCGGGCTCTCGGCCGGCAGCAATTGCTCGAGCATGCCCCCTCCGTCCATTCCCGAGAAGGGCTGCAGATCCGCGTGTGTGAATGAATGCCCGGCAGAGGCGAGCGTTTCGCGCCAGCTTTCCAGTTGCAGAGCCACACAGTCAACCAGCGTGCCCTCGACATCAAAGATAATGCATTGCGTTGCCGCGGCGCTCGTCATTGTGGAGTTCCTCCAACTCATAGAAACGCTCGCGTTCAAGACGAGTTCCGGAGGTCCCCTCACGCTGCTCCACTTGGGCCCGGTCTTGGCGATAGCCACTCACTCACGCCGCACCGTGGTCCTCCGCGTTAGGCCATGGAGTGTGAGCGCGAAACCGCTCAACTTCACGGCGCGGCGGAGCTCCAAACAGCCGCCGGTATTCGCGGCTGAATTGGGACGGGCTCTCGTAGCCGACCCTGTAGCACGCGGCTGAAGCGTCCAAGCCTTCGGTCAGCATCAGCCGCCGTGCCTCGTGCAGCCGCAATTGTTTGAGGTACTGCATCGGCGACATTGCCGTCACTTCCTTGAACCGATGGTGCAGCGACGAGACGCTCATGTGGGCGGCGGCGGCGAGATCCTCGACTCGCACCGGGCCCGCGTAGTCGGTTTTCAACATCCGGATCACACGGGCAATGCGTTGCGCGTGACTATCCGCCGTGCACAGCTCCCGAAGCCGGTGACCCAACGTTCCCGTCAACACCCGGTAGTGGATCTCCTTCAACACCAGAGGAGCGAGGACCGCCGCCTCCTGCGGCCGCCCCAACAAATCCACCAAACGTGACACCCCATCCAACATCGGCACAGTCATCTCCCCGAGAAACAGGCCGCGCCCACAGGTCGGACGCGAAATGACGTCGGGGCCGAGTTGGTCCAACAGCTCGCCGATCACGGCGGCATCCACTCCAATCCGCAGGCAGAGATAAGGCTCATCGGGGGTGGCTGCGACGATGTGACTGCGCGCCGGTAGGGTAACCGAGACGACCAGATAGTTGAGGGGATCGTAGACGTAGACCTCATCACCGACCACCGCGCGCTTACGCCCTTGCACGACGATGCACAGACTCGGCTCATACACCGCTGGCAATGGCCGGGACGGCGAGTTGGAGCGCAACACCGTGACTCCCGGAACAGGCGTCGGATGCGCTCCATGTCCTGGGGCGTAGCGGGTGAGCTTGGCAGCGAGATCCCGGTGCAAACCGTCGGTTGCCCGGGTGAGGGGCGCGAGTTGTGCGTTCATAGTGAGGAATGCAGCGTCCTTGTGGTCCGAGTCATTATGCACGAATTGCCCATCCTGTCCCGGGCCGGCGCTCGCCTCCTTTGCAGAATCAGGCAATCTTCGGCGAGGACCCAGCCAGCGATCCGT
>CAYNTW010000067.1:28207-29926 GCA_964400085.1 uncultured Steroidobacteraceae bacterium
GCGCCGGACGGTCGGGTGTTGGGTATCAACGGCACGCCCGAGTACGTCGCTTCCGCATGTGATGCCAGCCTGAAGCGACTCGGCGTGGATCACATCGACTTGTATTACCAACATCGTGTCGATCCCAACGTGCCGATCGAGGAGACGGTGGGCGCGATGGCGCGGTTGGTGCAGGCGGGCAAGGTGCGCTACCTGGGATTGTCCGAAGCTTCGCCGAGCACGATCCGGCGCGCCGTTCGCGTACATCCGATCACGGCGCTCCAGAGCGAATATTCGCTGTGGACGCGGGATGTCGAACACGGAGCGTTGCCTGTCTGCCGCGAGCACGGAATCGGGCTCGTTGCGTACAGTCCCCTTGGACGTGGCTTCCTGACGGGCAAGATCCAGAGCCCGGCGGAACTGTCCGCGGATGACTGGCGGCGCACGAATCCGCGCTTCCAGGACGAAAACTTCGCAACCAACAGGCGCCTGGTGGAGGCGGTGACCGAGATTGCGGCCGAGCGACACTGCACACCCGCACAGCTCGCGCTTGCCTGGTTATTGCATCAGGGCCAAGACATCGTGCCGATCCCCGGCACGCGGAGCATCTCCCGTCTGGATGAAAACGCCGGCGCCACGAAGCTGGTCCTCACGACAGAGGAGCTGGAGCGAATCAACCGCGTGTTGACGAGCACTGCCGTGGCGGGCACCCGGTACGTGCAGGCGGGCCTGGCCCTGGTGAAGGGCGAGTCCGCGGCGCGGAATCCGGCATAGGCGGCGCGGGCCGGCCGCCGGCGCCGTTATAGCGCGGCTGTGAGCACACGGGAAAAAGTTTTGCCGGGAATAGGATTCGAACCTACGACCCACGCATTACGAATGCGCTGCCTTAGGTGTCGCCCCTAGCCCGGAATATCGCTTGCGATTCAAGCGTTTGTTGTGCTGCCCACTCAGGCACTGCGCACAAGCTTGCGGGACTTCCGCGGGACCGTCTCGGAGGTGGCTCCGGTACTCCCGACCCGCAGGAGCGTCAATGTCGGAGCGGGGCCAGTGTGCAGGACCCGATTCGCCTCGGTGATCAGCTTGCCGATTTCTGCGGCGGAATAGTCTGTGGTGATCCTTCGAGACTTGTGGCCTAGCAGATCCTGGCGATCCTCGAAGCTGACCCCTGCCGCTCTCAGCCGGCGACCGAACGTGTGCTTGAGATCGTGGACTCGCACTTGGCTGAAGCCCGGGGCCGCTTCCCGATCGAATTCCTCCCGGTACCGTTTGGCTGCCCGGCGCCGAGCTGCCCGCCACCCAGCCGCATTCATCCTCGCCAGCCGCGACCGCCGGTATCCATTCCTTTTGTCGGCGTAGGTGAAGACCCATCGAGGGTGCTGTCCTCGCACGCTCTCGATGACGGCTTGTGCCGCGTCGTTGTGAACGACGACCCGAGGCTCCTTGTTCTTCGTGAGTTCGCCGGGTATGACGAAAACAGTCCGCTTGATCTCCAGACTGTCCAGCTCCGGAACCCGCTGCTCCCACGCCCATTCCAAAGCGCAGACGTCCTGATCCCGAGTACCGGTGTTCACCTTGTAGAGCGACATACGCTCGAGGTGGCCCGCCAGCTCTTGGAACAGTATCCGCTGCTCGTGCCAATCCAGTGGATACGCCTGCCGCTTCTTGTACTTGGTCGGCAGAATGATCAGGGGCGCCTGGGCGAGCCAGCTGAGCTTGGTTTCCTTGTCCCGCCACAACCGT
>CAYNTW010000068.1:0-29646 GCA_964400085.1 uncultured Steroidobacteraceae bacterium
TGATGTAGCGGCGCGCCCCGAAGCGCACCCGCCAGCAGCACGAACCGTACTCGAACCCGGCAAAACTCTCCAGCGGCTGCTTGTCTTGCAGAGAATAGACCTCGCGCGCGAAGGCCCTCCAACGGTTCGCGATGGGCCACGCTCCGGAGATCTCGAGCTGCTCAAAGCCGCAGATGCCCGCCTGGGAATATTGGGCAGCCGTCAGCTCGACGTTCGCGGCACCCGTGGCGTTGTCGATGTTGCACTGGCTCGCCGGGTGGATGGTGCCGCGTTCGAACCGGTAGGCCACGTTGATGACCTTGTCCACTGCCGGCTTGTACTGGATGTTTACATCCGCGCGCTCGAATTCGGAGGCCTGCGGGTTCCATTGCAGGCCGATATTGGAGTTCCAGTCCTGGAAGGCGTTGATGGCGAGTTGCGTGACGAAGTTCGAGCGCGAGCCGCTCTGTGGTGTTTCGTAAGGCAGGACCACCTTCGGGGTCTCGAAGTAGTAGATCTGGCCGAAGGTCACCGAGATCCACTGCCTGCCGTTACGACCATCGAGAAAGCGGCTCGTCAGGCCATAGGCGAGCTGGTCGGCATCGCTCACACGGTCGGCGCCGACGTAGCGATTGGTGCGAAACAGTTCCACGGGGACCAGATCCGGCAGCGCCGTGTCGAACACCGGCAAGGTGTTCTGATTCCGGTAGGGCACGTAGAGATATAACAGCCGCGGCTCGAGAGTCAGCTTGCGCTTGGCGTTCGGGCCCAGGTCGCGCTCAAACTGCAAGCCGGTATCGACGCTGGCGATCGGCAAGGTGCGCGAGGGTGACTTGTCTTCTCCAGGGAGCGTGTGGTCCAACTGATACTGGGTCGCGCGGTAGGCCAGCGAGGGTCGGAAGAAGTAACCGGGATCACTGAGATTCAGTGACACGGTCGGCATGACATCAACGCGCCAACCGGTGACACAGGGTGAGGTCAGCGCGCCGTTGGGTACGCAGGTTATCGCGTGACTGATGTCACGATCGAAGTTGACGATCTCGGAGTCGAAGCCGTAGCGGAAAAGACTACCGGGGCCCCACCCGTAATCGGCGCTGGCGGTCAGGCTCGGCACGCGCGCGTAGGGGTGGTTTATCTCGGCGAGGGTGTTGTCGATAGTTTGAAAATGTTGAGCTTCGCCGTCGATGCGCCAATGCTCATCTCGATAGGACACCGTCGCGCGTCGCTCGACGAAGGCCGTGCTCGTGCCTTCGGGACCTTGCGAGAAATCCTGGAAATACTGCGGATCGCTGACGTTCTCGGCGTCGACGGTAAGGCGAAGATGGTCGATCAGGTCGGCGGTGTTACGCAGTCTGACGTCGCTGCGGCTGCCGTGGAACACCGTGTCGTTCGGCAGGTAGTGCCACGACAACTCGCCGCGCGAGCTGGGCTCGAGATAGCGGAAGTCGCCGCCCAGGTCGATGCCGCGGCGGCTGTAATAGATCGGCTCGCCGGTGAAATCCATGTTGGGTGCGATGTTCCAGTAGTAAGGAACCGCGAGCACCACGCCGCCTCGGGATGAGTATCCGGGGGTCGGGTAAAGAAAGCCGCTCTTGCGCTCATCGCCGAGGGGAAACGAGACCCAAGGCAGGTAGAGGATGGGGACGCCTTGGAAGTCAACCTTCGCTCCGCGCGCCACGCCTTCCCGCGCGCGTGTATCGAGTTTGATATCGCGCGCATCGAGGGACCACGACTCATCATTCACGGGGCAGGTTGTGTATCTCACATCCTTCAGATTCAGGGTGCCCTCGGGTGTGAGGTTCATGCTTTGCGCGGCGCCGCGTGCCGGGCGCTGCAATAACTGGAACTGAGCGTCTTTGAAGTCAGCGCCGCCCGTGGGTGAGTAGTTCCCGCCGGCACCGACGATATGCACGACGGGGTCTGTGTAGTCGACGCCGCCCTGGCCTTTGACGTTCTTCTTGCTGTCGATCTGCACCTGGTCGGCTTTGATCTCGCGGTCACCTTGCTGAATGATCACGTGACCTGTGAAGGTCGCCGTATCACTCGAGACGTCGTAGTCGCTATGGTCTGCATCCACGCTGATGAGCCCGCCGCCGGCGACACCTTTCTCACCCTTTGGTTTTGGCGTGGCCGCCGGTGGCTGCGCCGGAGACGTCGCGGCCGCTGTTTGTGACGGACAGCTCGGATCCGCGGCTCGCGCCAAGGGGGTGAGAGCGCCACACGATACTATGGCGAGCCAAATGGGGTTCGGACGCAGCATGAGGAGCAGCATTATAATGGCCTGTCCTGATGCCGAGGGCGCAAAAAGCTTAACGCCGCATGCTTGAGACCGACGCGCGACTTGCGCTTATACATCAATGGTTGTCGCGCGATCTGGGTTTACGACCCGAACGCGTCGAGCCCGCGTCCGCTGACGCCAGTTTCCGGCGGTATTTTCGCGCTTTCTTCGCCAATGGCGCCACGCGCGTCGTCATGGACGCGCCGCCGGGTAAAGAGGACGTTCGGCCTTATTTGAAGGTGACGCGACTTCTGGAGGATCTCGGCGCGCACGTTCCGCACGTACACCAATCGGATATCGAGCGTGGCCTGCTCCTGCTCGAGGACCTTGGTGGGACACACTATCTCTCGCGGCTCAATGCGGGGGATGACGCAGACCGTCTATACGGCGATGCCTTGCGTGTGCTCGCCGACATTCAAGTGCGTGGGGGATCCGCCGCGGCGGAGCTCGCTCCCTACGATCGGGAGCCGCTGGCTCGCGAAATGGCTTTGATGCCGGAGTGGTTTCTCGGGCGGCACCTGGCGCTAGAGCTATCGGTGTCGGAAACGCGGGTCATCGCGGAAGCGTTCGAGTTTCTCATCGGGGCGGCGCTCGCGCAGCCGGCGGTGTTTGTTCATCGTGACTTTCACTCGCGCAATCTCATGGTGGTGGCGGACCGCAATCCCGGGATCCTGGATTTTCAGGACGCGTTGCGCGGCCCCATCGGGTATGACCTCGTGTCGTTGCTGAAGGATTGTTACATTTCCTGGCCACGCGAGCGGGTCGTCGGTTGGGTTCGCGATTACCGCGTGCTGCTGCGCTCCCGCGGGGAACCGGGCATTCGCTTGAGCGGCGGCGACGATCGCGAATTCCTGCGGTGGTTCGATCTGATCGGCGTGCAGCGGCACATCAAAGTGTTGGGAATTTTCGCCCGGCTCTGGTATCGCGATGGGAAGTCGGGGTATCTGCACGATCTGCCGCTCACGCTTCAGTATGTGCGCGAAGCGTGCTCGTTGTATCCGGAGTTGGGCGCGCTCGCGCGGTTCCTGGAGGAGCGGGTCGTTCCTGAGTTGCCGCGGGCGAATGCGCGGGTGCTTGAAGCCGCTCGGAAGTGAGGCCAGGCGAGGTGATGCCGTGAGGGCGATGGTTCTTGCAGCGGGCCGCGGCGAACGCATGCGGCCCATCACCGATACTTTGCCGAAGCCGCTCGTGCCGGTGGCGGGGAAACCTCTGATTGGCTATCACCTGGAGCGGTTGGCGCGTGCCGGCATCAAGGATGTGGTGATCAATCTCTCCTGGTTGGGCGATCGCATCCGGGCTGCGTTAGGGGACGGGCGCGATTACGGCCTCTCCATTGCGTATAGCGAAGAAGGGCCGGTGCCACTCGAGACCGGCGGCGGGATTTTCAAGGCGCTGCCCCTGCTGGGCGCTGGGCCGTTCCTTGT
The DNA here is from genome assembly GCA_964400085.1 of uncultured Steroidobacteraceae bacterium. Classification (GTDB taxonomy): domain Bacteria; phylum Pseudomonadota; class Gammaproteobacteria; order Steroidobacterales; family Steroidobacteraceae; genus 13-2-20CM-66-19. The sequence continues at coordinate 3,682 of CAYNTW010000068.1, forward strand.
CGTCAACGGTGATACCTGGAGCGACATCGATTATGGGCACCTCGCGTTGGAAGACGGTGCCCACGGACGTATCGTGCTCGTGCGGAACCCGACGCATAACTCGCGCGGTGACTTCGGGCTCGATGGGGACCTCGTCGTAGACCGCGATGTTGATCGGTTCACTTACTCCGGTGTTGCTGTGTATCGCCCCGAGTTCTTCACCGGATGCTCGCCGGGCAGGTTTCCGATGCTGCCTCTTTTGAAGCGCGCCATCGCCGCGCGACTCCTGCGTGGGGAGTTGCATCGTGGCGAATGGTGCGATGTTGGTACCCCCGAGCGCCTCGCTACGCTCGACGCCGAAGTTCGCGCGCGGGACTTCAAGCAATAACAGCGAATATCTGCGCGAAAACTCATGATTTGATGAGTTTGTCGGCGACGCGTGCCTTGTTGGTTGCGATGCGCTTGGGGTATCTTGGCGCCCGTCGGTTGCCGTGGGGTGTCTTAAATGGAAGAAAGGTATACGAAGCTCGAGGGGAAGTTTGATGGCCTTGCGGCCAACGTGGCCGTGCTCACGGCCGATGTGGCCGTGCTAAAGACTGATGTGGCGGTGCTAAAGACCGATGTCACCTGGCTCAAATCCAAGGTGCACGAGGTGCGCGATGAGGTGCACGAAGTGCGCGATCATCAGGAGCGGGACTTTCGAGTCCTCTTCGGGGCGATCATTGTTGTCGCGTTGGGGCTGGCGGCGTTGATGGCCAAGGCGTTCGGCTGGATCCATTAGGCGATTCGGTGTGGCGGGGGTTTGGCTTTACAATGGGGTATGTCGAACCTCAAAGATATCCCCGTGGTCGCGGACGCGGAGCGGGCGCGAAGTGGTGAAAAATACCTGACCCCACAGGGGTTTACGGCTATTCGGGACGGGATCAAGGCGCAGGGTGGGAGCGTGCTTCATGGCCCGCTTGCGGCCAAGCCGACCTGGCTGCGGGCGAAGATGCCGGCCGGTGCGGGGTTCCAGGGCGTCAAGGCTATTGTGAAGGAGCATCGTCTCGCGACGGTATGCGAAGAGGCGAAGTGCCCGAACATTGGCGAATGCTGGAATGCGGGTACTGCGACCATCATGCTCATGGGCGCGGTCTGCACCCGGGCGTGCCGATTCTGCTCGGTCGATACGGGGAATCCGCACGGCTGGCTCGATGCTGAGGAGCCGGAAAATGCGGCTCGTACGGTCGAGTTGATGAAGCTGAAGTATGTCGTGCTGACGTCCGTCAATCGTGATGATCTGGCGGATGGTGGTGCCGCGCATTACGCAGCGTGCATTCGCGCGATCAAGCGGCGTAATCCTCAGACCGCGGTAGAAGCACTGACTCCTGACTTCCAGGGCGTGCTGAAGGATGTGGAGGTGGTTGTCGACTCTGGCCTCGAGGTGTTCGCACAGAATCTCGAGACCGTCCGTCGACTGACGCACCCGGTGCGGGATCCGCGTGCGGGTTATGAGCAGACCTTGAATGTGCTCGGGCATGCGAAGCAACACAACCCGGGCGTCCTCACCAAAAGCAGTCTGATGTTGGGGCTCGGGGAAACCGAGCAGGAGGTCGACGAGGCGCTCGACGATCTGCGTGCCGCGGGCGTGGACATCGTCACCCTCGGCCAGTATCTGCGGCCGACGCCAAACCACCTGCCGATCCAGCGCTTCGTCACTCCCGCCGAGTTTGATGCTTTCCGCCAGCGGGCGCTGGCGAAGGGTTTCCTCGAGTGCGTGTCCGGGCCGCTCGTGCGCTCGAGCTATCGGGCGGAGCAAGCCCTCAATCGTAACAACGCGGGCTTGGATAATCGTAGTTTGGTGAAGTGAGTAGAGCGCTTGATCTACCTCGGCCCGCGATTCGGCGGCTTGGGCTTGTTGACTATGAGCCGACGTGGCGCGCCATGCAACGATTCACTGATGAGCGCGACGCGACGACGCCTGACGAGATCTGGTTTCTCGAGCATCCGCCGGTGTTTACGCTCGGCATGAACGCGAGCCGAGCGCACGTGTTGGCACCGGGGGATATCCCGGTGGTGCAGATCGACCGTGGCGGACAGGTTACGTATCACGGCCCGGGGCAACTGGTTGTCTATCCGCTGATCGATCTGCGCCGCTCGGGGTTGGGCGTCCGCGATCTGGTGACGGCGCTCGAGCGGAGTGTGATTGAGCTGGCCGCTGCAGCCGGCGTCACGGCCGAAGCACGGCGCAATGCTCCCGGTGTTTATGTCGAAGGTCGGAAGCTCGCCAGCGTGGGTATACGCGTGCGACGTGGGGCGAGCTATCACGGCTTGGCGGTAAATGTCCGCCTCGACCTGGAGCCGTTCAGCCGAATCAACCCTTGTGGGTACGAAGGGTTGCGGATGACGCAGTTTTCCGAGCTCGGCGGACCGGAGTCGGTGGATGCCGCCGCGGAGGCGCTCGAGCCGCACCTGCTGGACGCGCTGGGATTTCAGCGCTGATGATCCTTTGGGTATAAGGCTATAACCCCCGGATAACCGGTGGCCGGCTAGAATCCGCGCGGTTCTACCGGGAGTCGTTTGATGAAAAACAAGCACTGGCTGCCCAGGCTGGCTGCCCTTTCGATGGCCCTCGCTCTGAGCTCCGTGTTGGGGTCCTCGGTGGCGAGCGCGGCTGAGGTCACGCTCCTCAATGTGTCCTATGACCCCACGCGCGAGCTCTACACCGATTACAACTCGGCTTTCGCGAAGTACTGGAAGGCGAAGACGGGCCAAGACGTCAAAGTCAACCAATCGCATGGAGGCTCGGGCAAACAGGCCCGCTCGGTGATCGATGGGCTGAGGGCGGATGTAGTGACCCTGGCGCTGGCCGCGGACATTGACGCGATCGCCTCACAAGGCAAGTTGCTGCCGATCAATTGGCAGAGCCGGTATCCGGACAACAGCTCGCCGTATACCTCCACGATCGTTTTCCTGGTGCGCAAAGGCAATCCCAAGGGGATCCGAGATTGGGGCGATCTCATCAAGCCGGGCGTGTCTGTCATCACACCGAATCCGAAGACTTCCGGCGGCGCGCGCTGGAACTATCTCGCCGCTTGGGGTTGGGCGTTGAAACAACCGGGCGGGAATGACACCACAGCGAAGGAATTCGTGCGCAAACTCTACAAGAACGTGCCCGTTCTCGATACCGGCGCGCGCGGTGCGACGACTACATTCGTGCAGCGTGGGTTGGGAGATGTGTTGATTGCTTGGGAGAACGAGGCGCTGCTGGCGGTCAAGGAGTTGGGTGCCGACAAGCTGCAGGTCGTAGTTCCAACGGTCAGCGTGCTCGCGGAACCGCCCGTGGCCGTGGTGGACAAGGTGGTGTTGCGACGCGGGACGCGCGAGGTGGCGAACGCCTACCTGCAGTACCTTTACAGCAAGGAGGGTCAGGAAATCGTGGCGCGCAACTACTATCGGCCGCGCGACCCAGAAATCGCCGCGAAGTATGCCGCCAAGTATCCGAAGCTCAACCTGGTCACCGTCGCCGATTTTGGCGGGTGGGCGAAAGTCCAGGCGACGCACTTCAGCGAAGGCGGAGTGTTCGATCAGATCTACGCGACGCGCTAGGCCCGGCGGGCGGCGAACATCGGTTTGACAGCGGGCGCGGCGAGATGGTGAGCGAGGCGCTCGGCGTGGACGCGCAGCTCTTGGGCGGCAGTGCACTCCCAGTGGTCGGCGCGGAGCATCGGGCCGATGTAGTACAGACCAGCGGCGATCCGATTGCGGACATCGATCAGCGCGCCATGGGGGCCGGTTCGCAGTCCCAGCCCGAGCGAGTCAGGTGTTGCGAGCCCTTGATCCAACAGGGCGCGCGTGAGCGGATCGCGCGAGCGGGTCGCGTTGTAATCGGCGCCTGTGCAGTTGACGACTCGGTCGAAGGACAGCGTCTGGATCTCGTCGCGTCCCCTGACGCGCCAGCGCACGCGGATTTTCTCTCCCACGCACTCGAAGTCGAGCAGACGACCCGCGTGAATGTGGAGCTTGTCCGCCCGCCGGAGCTGATTGAGTTTTGCCAGGATCTCCTGGGGTAGTCGGTGTCTATGCACCTCCCAGTAGGGGCGGATATGTCTCAAGAAACGTTGTCGCTCCCGATGTGGCAGCCGTTGCCATAGCGCCGGTGCGAGATTGCGGACACAAGTGATGGCTTCGCGCCAATCACCGCCGCGGCTTTGCACTTCGTCGGTCAGTTCGCGAACGGCGCGCAAGAGATGCCGTGCCGAGAACGAGGCCGCCCGCAAAAGGGCAACACCCTGCTCATCGCATCCCGCGTGATGGAATGCGGTTTGCGAGGGAGGTACCAGCCCATGTCGGGAGATCGCGTGGAAGGTGACCTGGTTTTGCGCTGACGCGCTGCCGGCAATCACAGTGTCAGCCATCGTGAGTCCAGTACCGATGACGAGCACCGTCTCGCCCGGCTGGAATTCCGGCGACGCGCGCCACGGATCGGCCACGTATCGTGACGAACCGTGCAGTGCCCACACGGCTGAGACTCCCGCCGGTGGCGGGTTGCCCAGCGCGAGCACGACATCATCGGCGATGAAACTGCTTCCATCCGTGAGCTCGACCCGATAGGGCGAGGTGCCTCCGGTGCGCTCGATGCCACAAACATGTCCATGGATCCGATGCAGGCGCACGTGAGGGGGTGAGGCTGCTTCCGCTTCCAGCAAAGCGGATTCCAGGTATTCGCCATACAAGGAGCGTGGCAGGAAGTCCTCTTCGGTCGCTCCGGGCAGCCGCTCCCGCGCGAATCGGAGAAATTCCAGCGGGTCGCTGGAATTGAGCGACATGCGTCCGGCCGGGACGTTGAGCAGATAGGGGTAATCGCGTGAAGCGTAGGCGGCGCCTCGGGCCATTTGCTCAGCTCGATCCACCAGCACGATACGCACCGGCTTCCAGTACGAAAGCCGCAGGAGATTCACTGCGACGGCAGTGCCGCTGAATCCGGCACCTACAATGACGATGGTTCGCGGTAGATGGGTCACGATTGAGCTTCCGTGGCTGCTGTGAGATCAGCCTAGCGGAAGCTCGATATCAAGCCAGTAACTGGCGGGTGACAAGTTGGGGGAATTTTGTCACCAGCCCCCTTCACACGGTCCGGGTGGCAACCGCGGGCGAGATCTCTGCCGCACGGCGCGCGGGGACGAGTACGGAAAGCAACCCTAGCGCCCAAACAAACAGCACACCTCCGACGAGATAGTACAGAGGAAGGCGTGGCGCCTGTGTGGTGTGGCTGATGATGACACCTGCCGAGAGCGCGAGAATACAACCCACCACGACACCGCTGGTGGTGACGAGCCAGTTCTCGACCAGGAAATATCGCAGTATGTGCCAGCGCCGGGCGCCGACGGCCCGGCGAGTGCCGATTTGCTTCGTGCGTGTGATCACGTTGAATACCGCAAGGCCGCAAATGCCGATCGCACTCACCGTAAGCACCAACACGGTAACCACGGCAAGGATGATGGAGCTCGAGCGTATCCAGTTGCTCGTATCCGCTGAAGTACGGGCGACCGTCTTGATTTCGGCGATGTAGCGGCCGGGTAACCGATCGGCGTATTCCTTCTCCACGCGCGCCATGACTTCCGACTGCCGTCCGGGTTTCGTCCTGACGATGTACACGGTGCCGGGTCCCGCGGGCGTGATTGGAGCCACGACGACCTGGTTGGCGAATCGGGCAAAGGGTCCATAGATCGGGGCTGCCTGCAACGTCTCGATGATGCCGACGATCTTGGCGGACTTGTTCACGAGGCCGATGTATAAGTTCTTTCCCAACGCATCGCCCTTCGGGAACAATCGCTCAGCGAGCGCCTGTGTGATGACGACCTCGGGTACCCATTGCGCTACGGCGGCACCCTGATCGGAAGCCGGTGGGGCGACCGACTCGGGCGAGTACGTGCGGCCGGACGCCAGTTTGACACCCAGCGCGGCTAGTCCTTGCGCGGTCATTGCGTAGACGCGCGCGCCTTCCTTGGGTGCGTTAGGATCTGGCGACGCCGAGAAGGGCATGCCCCATCCCCAGTGGCTCTGGGGAGGACTGATGGCCGCGGCCGCGGCGACGACTCCCGGCAACGAATTCAACCACTGCAGGTCCGAGGCGACCGCGTTCTTCTGGTCGTAATCACTGGTGAACGACACGCTGTTCATCCAGAAGATGTTGTCGATATCGAGTCCGGTGGGTTGAGAGTATGCAGCCACGCGCAAGGCGATGAGATAGGTCACGTTCACGAGCACCGCCAGCGTGATGGCGATTTGCACGGCAATGAGGATGGGGCCCGTGCGGGTGCGCCACAAGGCGCTCAGCAGATGTCGAACTTCCATGATGGCTCCGTGGAGTTGGGTTCGGCCGTCGCCCTCATTGGGCCTTGAGGAATCGGGCGGGCGCTGCCTTGCCGATGCGCCAGGCCGGGTAGATACCGGCCAACACGCCCGTCAGGAGTGAAATACCGAGCGCGAGCCCGATCATGCGGTAATCCATGTGCGACAGCGCTTCCGCGAGCGCGCGCTTATCCGGGCTGTCGTCCGGGCCGGGTACGTAGGTCATCGCGCGGATCGCCCACAATCCCAGCCAGGCGAGCCCGAGCCCGACCAGTCCGCCGATCATGCCCACCACCATGACCTCGATCAGGTGCTGGCGCATGATGTGCTTGCGACTCGCGCCGAGCGCCCGCCGCAGACCGGTGATCGGCGCGGCCCCGAGAAACTTGGCCAGCATCAGTCCGAGGGTATTGAGAATGCAGACGACGAGGAACACCAATGCCAAGACAACCTCGATACGGCTGTCATCACCGATGACGTCGTGCATCATCAGCCAGGTCGGCACGTCGACGACCCGGTTGTTGGTGGGGCGTACGAAGCGACCATGTTGCTTCTGATCGATCGTGTAGTTGTCGACGAATTGCCGGTAGCGTTGCAGCCGCGCGGCGCCGGAAATCTCGACCCAGAACTGAAACATCACGCAGTCGGTGTTGAGCGTGTCCTCGAACGTTCCGATTTTCGCGTTCGGGGTCACGCAGTTTATATTTCCGTAGGATTGCAGCTTCAAAGCGGTCGCCCACCCGAACGGCATATAGACATCCTCGGTAATATCGAAGGCGCCGCCGCTGCTCAGATCATAAAACTTCGGCCGGGGCATCCAACTACCCACGACGCCGATGACGCGGAACTGCCGTCCGTTCAGGGTCACCAGGCGCCCGACACTATTCGCTCCCTTGAAGAGCTTCTCGTTCAAGTGCTTGCCGATGACCACCACCGGCTCGGGCGTTGTGTCGGCCGCGCGAGCCCAGCCGGCGCCGTAGATCATGGGCACGTCGAACATCGGGAAGAAATCGGCCGTTGTGACACGGACGAGGACTCCGAAGGGCTTGAGGCCCGCGCCTCCTGGCTCCACGACGCGCCCGCTGCGATACATGATGACGCTGCGCTCCGGAATATCGGAGCGGTAGAGCGCTTGCGCGTCACGGAAAGTGAGCTGATCGGGAGGGTATTCCGGGTGACGCATGAGCTCTTCATTGGTGTGATCGCTCCCCCGATTGTCGAGCGCTACCGCGAACAGCCGATCCTCCTTCCACCAGATCGGATGGCCGGCGCGGGCGTGATACAAAGTGATCGTGACCATCGCCGCGCCGACACCCGCCGCGATCGCTGACACCATCAACGCGGTCAGGACGGGGTTGCGCCTGAAGCTGCGTAGTGCGAGTAGCAGATCGTGCTTCAACATCATGGCCGTTGTCCGGTGGCGCCGGCCGATCGGGCGGCTGGCATGGCGGTCACAGCGGCGACGGCGGGCGCCGCACGCTTCCCAGGGCGTGAGGCCGCGAGCTCCCCATCCACGATCTCTATGTGTCGATGGGCGCGCGCCGCCAACTCGGGGTTGTGGGTCACCATGAGGATCGTGGTTCCGCTGGCGTTGATTTCCTCCAGCAGCTCCATGATCTGCCCTGACATCGTCGTGTCGAGATTGCCGGTGGGCTCGTCCGCCAGGATCACTCTGGGCTCGCCCGCGAGCGCCCGCGCGATTGCCGCGCGCTGTTGCTGGCCGCCTGACAATTGCGAAGGGATGTGCTTCATGCGGGATGCGAGCCCCACCCGTTCGAGCGCGGCGCTGACGCGCTTGCGCCGCTCCGCGCTGGGAATTCCCCGGTAGTGCAGCGGGACTTCCACGTTGTCGTGGATGTTGAGATCCGGGATGAGATTGAAGCTCTGGAAGATGAAGCCGATCTTCTCGTTGCGAATCCGCGAGCGTTCGTCGTCGCTCAGACGGCTGACGTCCTTGCCGTCCAGAAAGTACTTGCCGGAGGTGAATTCCTCCAGCAGGCCGGCCACGTTGAGGAATGTCGTCTTCCCGGACCCCGAGGGACCGGTGATCGCGACGAACTCGTGCGGCTCGATTTTCAGGCTAAACGACTTCAAAGCACGGGTTTCCACCACGTCAGTCCGGAAGACCTTGGAGACATCCTGCATGTCGATCACGTCAACCCCCTGCCGTCGCTCGAACGGCGCTGATTTGCCCGATGTCAGTTCCCGAGCCGCACCTCGGGTGCGTCGTTGAAATCACTCAAGCTCGAAATGACGATCTGCTCTCCGGGCGCCACGCCCGAGAGGATCTCTACTTCACCAATACTCATGGCCCCCAGACGCGCGGTCCGCCGGCGCGCCATGGGGCCATCAACGACATAGACGGTGCCGCCGGAGTCAACAAACGCGCCGCGTTCCACCTTGACCACGTCCTTGCGTGAATCCATGACGATCCGAACATTCACGCGTTGGTTCTGTCGCAGGCCAACCGCCGCGTTGTCCGCGAACTTCAGTCGACCGCTGACCTGGTGATCGATGACCTCCGGTGAGACGGTGGTTACCTGCCCGCCGTACGTTTTACCGCCGTAGGCGATTTCAGCATTCATGTCCGGGGCGATTTCGGTCGCGTACGACTCCGGCACGCGGAACTCGATTTCCAGCGCGGACAAATCGATGACCGTCATGAGCGCGGCGTTCTCGGCGACGGTGGTTTTCTGATTGACCGCAAGGCTCCCCACCATGCCGTCAACAGGCGAGCGGATCGTCAGCTCAGCGACGCGTCGGGCCAGGTTCGCCACAACGAGCTTCTGGCGATCCCGTTCGAGTCGCTTCGTCCGCAGCTCGAACTGCATGCTGTCCGTCTCCAGTTTCGCGTTCGCTTTCGCGTGGTCGAAGGCGAGCTGTGCGCTCTGGACGTCGTCACGGGCCTTGGCGAAGTCGCGCTCGGGAATGACTCCGTCCTGGCGTGCTTTTTCGGCTCGCTTGTATTCGCGTTGGGCCGCTTGGATCTGGACGTATGCCTGGTCGATGTCCTCGCGGTTCTTCAACTCCTGGCGGCGGTCCTCGATCTCCTGGCGCCCCAGGTCGACGTCCAGACTGTCCAGCGTCGCCTGCTCGCGCTGGTATTCGTTGACCAGGCTCGGGCTGTCGAGCGAGCCTAATGTCTGGCCCTTGGCGACCCGCTCGCCCGCTCGGGCGCTGAAGGTAATCGTCCCTGTGGCAACCGCATACAGGGTAGGACTGTTGGCCGCCACCACGGTGCCCTCGGCCGCGACATCCCTGATGAACGTGCCACGGGTGACTTCCGCAATTCGCACCCTGTCTCGGGGGATGCCCACTCCTGTGGTCATCCAAGCGCGCACGGCGACGATTCCAGCGATTCCAAGAACGGCTGCCGCCGCAGCGATGATCACGCGCCTGCGATTCGGTCCGGCTGGCTCGACTACGACGTCTGTCGCTGAGGTGTCACGAATGGCGCGAGCAACGGGGACTTCGCCGCCACTGGGTGGGGCGCTTCTTGGCTCGCTCGTCGTTGTTCGTTGGAGCATTCTCCCGTCCAGTCTTCCCTCGAGACTGATACGAGTAGATGTGCGAGGTGAGCGTTCCGTTTAAATCGTCAAATAAAAATGGCGGCGGGACCTTTGGACTCAGTCTACGACGAGCTTGTACCCGGCCCCCGAGGCGGTCTGCAGGAGCTGGGGCGTGGTTGGGTCGGCTTCGATCTTTTGGCGGAGCCGGTGGACGAGTTGCTTCAAGAGTTGTCGGTCGCCGGAGTTGCGGTGGCCCCAGACCTGGATGAGCAGGCGGTCGGAGCTCACAGTGTGTCCGGCGTTGGCTAGAAGCATCTGTAGCAGGCGCAGCTCGAGCTTCGTCAGGCGGACGGCCTCGCCTTCTCCAATGCGAACAGTGTGTTCTTCGATGTCGAGAGCGACGCGGCCGGCCGCGAGAGGGGCGGCGTTTTCCATGCCCGCTCGGCGTAATAGCGCTTTGATGCGTGCAAGCAAGGTTCGGGGGCTGAAGGGCTTCGTCAGGTAATCGTCGGCACCGAGCTCGAGCGCGCGGACGAGGTCTTCTTCCTCACCACGAACCGTCAACATGATGACGGGCACTCGCGAGCGTTTGCGGATGGCTTCGCAAACCTGAAAGCCGCTCATGCCCGGCATGTTGATGTCGAGGACCACGAGGTCGGGGGACTCCTCCTCGAACGTTCGCAGCGCGCTCGGACCATCGCCCGCTTTCAGGACGAGATAGCCGGCCTGGGTGAGCGTGAATCCGATCAACTCGCGTAGATCGCGATCGTCGTCCGCGATCAGCATCTTCATGCAAATTCCTCGATCGGCAGTGTGATGGTGAATCGGGTGCGGCCCTGCTCGGTCCGCGTGAGGGCGATCGTGCCGGCATGGCGGTCGATAATGGACTTGACGATCCACAGACCCAAGCCAAGCCCGCCCGGTTCCGGCTCCTCGCCGGAGCCTCGTTGAAAGCGCGCAAAGATCGCCTCGCTCTCACCGGTGGCCGGCCCGGGTCCCTCATCCTCGACCCAGGCCAGGACGTGATCGTCGGTGACCTCCGCGCCAATGTGCACGATACTGCCCTCGGGAGCGAATTTGTTCGCATTCGCGAGCAAATTGACGAACACCTGGGTCAGGCGGGGTTTGTCGCCCTCGATGAGCGGTAGATTCTCAGGAAGGCTCACTTCCAGGGTCTGGCGACGCAGTGTCAGGAGCGATTTGACCAGGGCCTGGGCATCCTCCACGACTTCCGCCAGGTCCACACTCTGGTGCCGGATGCCGAGCTGTCCTGATTCGATGCGCACGCTCTCGAGGAGATTGTCGATGAGTCGAGTCAGGCGCAAGGCGCCGCGCTCGAGCGACATGACGAGCTCCTTCTGTTGTGCCGGCTCCAACGTCTCCATGCCCTCCACCAACAGCTCGATCGAGGCAAGCTGCGCCGCCAATGGCGTGCGGAACTCGTGCGAGATGTTGGCCAACACGGAGTCGCGGGCACGCCGTACGGCTTCGAGCTCCGTCTCGTCCCGGATCACCTGCACCTGCAGTCCGTCGACTACCCCGGAGCTGGTGATCACGGTGGTGCGTGCGCCCGTCGAGGCTACCTGCAAGTGCTCGACTGCCTTGGCGCTGTTATCCGTGCGCGCTTGCAGGATAGGACATTGAAAGTCGCACGGGCGCCGGCCGTCGATGTCGCGCGGCCGCAAAACATCGCCACAGAACCGACCTACCGCATGCTCGGGCTCGACGCCGAGAAGACGTGCCGCTTGTGGGTTGAGGTACCGAATGATGCGGTCTTTGTCTACGGCGTACACGCCCTCGACGATCCCTCCGAGCACCGCCTGCGCCTCGGCTTCCCTGCGGCGCAGGGTGCCTGTCAGATCGACGAGGTTGCGTCGCATATCCTCCATCGTGCGCGCGAGAGACCCCACTTCGGCGGCGCCTCCGGGCGGAATGGAGGTCGAGAAGTCTCCTTGCCCGAGGCGTACGGCGGCTTCGGTGAGCGCCTTGACCGGGCCCGCGAGCAACTCGCTGAGAATGACGCCGGCGAATACCGCCAATACGGCGAGAATCACGGCGGTTACCAACAGCTTGTGGATCAGGTGGCTCGATGATGTGTCTATGGCCGCGGTCGGCAACAGTACCTCGATGAGCGCTATGGCCTCGCCCGTCGAGGCAAACAGCGGCACGCATGACGCATAGACTGCTTGCGAGTTGATCCGCTGCACGGCGGAGCGTCCGTCGGCGAGAGCCGCGGAATAGAGCGGTGTGAACGCATTGACCGGGTCATTCGTGAATGACCGATAATCGATGAGCTTCACCTCCAGACCGACCTGCTGACTCAACGTCCGGGCGAGCTTGTCGTTGAGCAATCGGACCACGAAGACGCGACTGCCCTCGGTGTCACCCAGGGAGGCGTACGCGCCGATGACCGGCATCCGAACATTGGAGGGCAGCGCCATGAAGGTAGCTCCCTGCTCCGTGCTGTCCGTCACGATGCCTTGCCAATCCAACGATGGCCCGCTCTGGGTCGTCAGCTGTGTGCCGGAGAAGATGGCGCAGGCATCCATGCCCCCTGTCGTGCAGGCGCGGCGGAGGATTGATGGAAGCGCGTCCGTGCGACCTTGGGAGAGTAATCTCTGCACGGTAGGCTGATCCGCGATCACCTTGGCGGCCGTGCCTGCATCCTCCACCATGCGGCGAAGATCTTCGCGTGCCATGGCTCCTGCCAGTTGCGCGCGGGCCTTGCCCTGCTCGTCCGCCAGGTCGCGCAGCATACCGATAGCCGAGTAGCAGATCCCTCCACCCACCAGCAGCACGATCGCAACGTGTATGGCGACGAGCCACCAGCCGAGGCTCGTCTTGGCCGGATCCGGCCACAACGTACGCCACAGCTTTTGCACCCGTTCGAGCATTCTGGTTACCGTCGCCGGTACCCGGTGCGCTCGACGAGCGTTTTGACGATCAGGGTTACTACGGCCAACAGCGTCAGGAGCGAGGCGACCGCGAAGGCGCCGACGAAGTTGTATTCGTTGTAAAGGATCTCGATGTGCAGCGGCATCGTGTTCGTCAAGCCGCGGATGTGCCCCGATACCACCGATACGGCGCCGAACTCGCCCATGGCGCGCGCGTTGCACAGAATGACGCCGTAGACCAGGCCCCAGCGGACTTTCGGTAAGGTCACACTGAAGAAGGTCAGCCAAGCGCCCGCGCCGAGGGTGATCGCGGCTTCCTCTTCGTCATTGCCGAGCTGTTGCATCAGCGGAATCAGCTCGCGCGCGACATAAGGGAATGTCACGAACATGGTGGCGAGAATGATTCCCGGCAGTGCGAAGATGATGCTGATGTCGCGGTCCTGGAGCCATGGCCCGAACCAGCCGTGCAGACCGAACAGCAGCACGAAGATCATGCCCGAGATCACCGGGGAGATCGCCAGCGGCAGGTCGATGAGCGTGATCAGAAAGCTCTTGCCCCGGAATTCAAACTTCGCGATGGCCCAGGAGGCGGCGAGGCCGAAGACGGTGTTGAGCGGCACGACCACGAGCGCGGTGGTCAAAGTCAGGCGTAGCGCGGCGGCGGTGTCCGGATCGGCGAAGCTCGCGAAATAGGCGTGAAGGCCCTTTTCGAGCGCCATCACGAACACCGTGGCCAACGGCGCCAACAACAAGGCAGCCAGAAATAAAAGCGAGAGGCCGATGAACGCCCAGCGGGTCAGCGAGCTGCGGATGGAGGCTCGCCCCGGGCGAGTGACTATGTCTTCGTGCGCGGCGATTTGCGGAACAGCGGCCATTAGCGTGTGGACTGGACGTGGCGCCGCCGGCCCCAGGCCTGCAGCAGGTTGATGGTAAGGAGGACGACGAACGAGATCACCAGCATGACGAAGCCCAGCGCCGCCGCGCCTTTGTAATCGAACTCCTCGAGATGGATCACGATGAGCAACGGCGTGATCTCGGTCTTCATCGGCAGGTTGCCCGCGATGAAGATGACCGAGCCGTATTCGCCCACCGCGCGCGCGAAAGCGAGGGTGAATCCCGTCAACAGGGCGGGTAAGACGGTGGGGAGAATGATGCGGTGGAAGACGTAGAAGCGGCCGGCGCCCAGGGTTTCGGCGGCGTCCTCGAGGTCGCGTTGCACTTCCAGCAGGGCCGGTTGGACCGAGCGCACCACGAAAGGCATTCCGATCAGAGTCAACGCAACAGTGACGCCGATCCAGTTGTAGGCCACCTTGATGCCCAGTGGCTCGAGGTATTGACCGATCCAGCCGTTCTGCGCGAACACGGTCGTCAGCGCGATGCCCGAGACCGCGGTGGGCAGCGCGAACGGCATATCGATGAGCGCGTCGATGATTTTGCGCCCGGGAAATTCATAACGGACCAGCGTCCAGGCGATGATGAATCCAAACACCAGGTTGATGGTCGCGGCGAGGAAGCTTGCGCCGAAGGAAAGGCGATATGAGCCTACCGCGCGCGGGCTCAGCACGACGTGCACGAAGTCGCTCCAGTGCATGGACGCGGCCATGAGCACCAGCGCCGCCAGCGGCAGCAGCACCAGGGCGCTCAAGAAGAACGTCGTGAACCCAAAGGTCAGGCCGAAGCCGGGGAGGATGTTGGGTTGGCGCAGGGCCATGGGCCTAGAGCCCTCCCTCATGCTCGCGGCGGACGATCAATACGGGCCAGCGGGCGGATTCCAGCAGGGCGCCGAAGCGCTCGACGAGCCGGGCTATTTCACACACGCCGAGGATCAACATCTGGCCAGGAGCCTCACCGAGCTGGCGAGCGAGCTCGTGCGCCACGTCTCCGAAGCGCAGTTCCGTGCGCATTTCCAGACCGTGTACGGCCTGCGCTTCGGACCGGGCGTCCAGCAGGGCACGCATGCCGTGTGGCCGCTGGGCCGACGGGGTCACTTCAGGCATGATTCCTACATACACGGCTTCCGCGGACACGTGTCGCAATACACTGGCGGATACCGCAAGGGTCGCGCTGCGGACCGCCTCGCCAGCCCAGTGGATGAGGACCCTTTGGGGCGCCAACGCATTCCCTGGAAGAATGAGGACCTCGTCGGCGCCGCGTTTCAACAGCCATTCGGCCTGGTGCGCGACATCCGGTTGTGATGCGATGACCGTCGTGCCCGGGAATGCAGCCCCGTCTCCCCGGTGCGCACCCGGTACGCCCAAACCAGGCTCGATGCGCGTGGAGATGCGGGTCTTCATCCGCGTGGCAAGCTCGCTGAGCAGTGGCTGTTGAGTCAGGGCCGTCGCGAGCTCCTCGTTGGGCGCACACACGGTGAAACTCGACAACGGTGTCGGGAGGATGTGAACTCTGCGGACACCAATGGCTACGGTTTGTCCACGTGCGACCTGGAAGGCGCGCTGTTCATGTTGCGTCCGTGTTACTTCGAGGTATGGACTCGAGTCCCCATTCGTATATGCAAGCGACAGGGACTCCGCGTCACCGTTCAGCCGAACTCGCATGCGCTCGAGAGCACCGGTGAATACGATCTCATCCACCGCGCCTTGGCACATGTAGCCGGATGACAATCCTTCACGTGTCGGAGCAACTTCAATTTCCTCCGGGCGTACCACCGCGACGACCTCGTGCTCGCGTGCGCCGTGCACGGGGGCCGCCACACGGGCATGTACGGGCCTGTTGCCGAAATGAATGCCATCTTTCGTTTGCCGCGCGAGGATCAGATTCGCGGCACCGAGGAAAGTGGCGACGAAACGTGTCGCGGGACGCGTGTAGAGCTCATGTGGGCGACCCACCTCGAGGAGGCGCCCGAGATTCATGACCCCGATACGGTCCGCCATGGCGAAGGCTTCTTCCTGGTCGTGCGTGACGAGCACGGTTGTAATGCCGAGCTCACGCTGTACCTCGCGGATCGTCCGGCGCAGCTCTTCACGGATCTTGGCGTCCAAGGCTCCGAAGGGCTCGTCCAACAGCAGGACTTCCGGTTTGTGGGCGAGCGCGCGCGCGACCGCGACGCGCTGCTGTTGTCCGCCGGAGAGCTGTGCCGGGAGCCTCTGGTCCATACCCTCGAGCGCGACCAGACGCAGAAGCTCCTGGCGGCGCTTGCGCCGCTCGCCAGCTTTTACACGGCGGACTCGCAGTGCGAACTCGATGTTCTCCGCGACGGTCATGTGCCGAAACAGAGCGTAGTTCTGAAAGACGAGGCCGACGCCGCGACCCCGAGCGGCGACGTGTGTGACGTCTCGACCATGTAGGGCGATGCGCCCGTGGTCTACTCCGGACAGTCCAGCGATGGCGCGCAGCAGGGTGCTTTTGCCGCTGCCACTGGGGCCGAGCAAAACAAAGAATTCGCCGTCACCGATGTCCAGGGAGACATCGTTGACCACTGGGACGCCCTGATAGCGCTTGGTCACCTGATCTAAGGTGATCGACATACGTTTTGGAGATTACCGGCGGTCCACACCAATGGGACCGCGCAAAACGGGTAATGCTACCGACCCCGTGGCCTTGGCGTCAGTGACAAAGGGGTTATAAGGTTATAAGCGGGCGAGTCGCCGCCTGACTGACGAGGCCGGGTCCGGGTAACAAACCGGTTACAAAATCATCAAAACGCCTTCCAGGGCCTTCAAATCCGTCGCCAGCGCCACGACCTGCTCGCGGCTCTCGGCGCGGATGGTATACGAGATAGATAGAAAATTACCGTTCTCGCTCAGCCGCTCGGAGACCTGGTCGGTGTCCAGGTTGGGGGCATGGCGGATCATGATGGCGTGAACGTTCGCCCGGAATTCGTCCGAGGGGCGGCCGACCACCTTGATCGGATAGTCGGTCGGGAATTGCAGCAGGGGTTCGTCTACCACGGGGTACCTGACAGCTCGAGCTTGTATCGTTGCAGCTCATCGTACACCCGGCGCCAGAGCGGACCTGGCTTTCCGGAGCCGACTGGTCGGCCATCAAGGAGAGTGACAGGCTGCACTTCGCGCGTTGCGGCCGAGATCCAGATCTCGCCAGCGGCGCGGAGCTCCGACTCGCTCACGGGCGTGGAGCGAAAGGGAATCCCCGCGCGCTCGGCCATTTCCTCCATCACACCGCGCGTCGTCCCCGGGAGGATTTTGCGTGAGCGCGGTGGCGTACGGATCTCGCCATCCATAACCACATGCACGGCCGAAGAGGACGCCTCCATCAACTCCCCATCACGAAGCAGAATCGTTTCGGCGGCCTGCGCGTCGACGGCGAGTTGGCGCAACAATACGTTCGCCAGCAGGGAGACCGATTTGATATCGCAACGAGCCCAGCGAGTGTCTTGCGCTGTGATACAGGCGACGCCGCTTTCCAAAACGCTCGCGGGCGCCACGGGGAGCGGCGCGCAGAATGCAAACACCGTGCGCGGGATATCCGGTAGCGGCGCGTGGTTTCTGCCGTTCTCGGCGCCGCGAGTGACCTGCCAATAGATATATTGATCGCCGCCGCCGTTCGCGGCGATCAGGCCACCCAGAATTTCACGCCATTCCTCGTGCGTGTGGGGATCGCGCATGAGGAGCTCGTTCAGACTGCGCGTCATCCGCTCACGATGCGCATCGAAACGAAACGGGCGCCCCGAGTAGGCTGGCATCAGTTCGTAGGCGCCGTCCGAGTACAGGAATCCGCGGTCGAGCGGCGAGATGCGTGCTTCCTCTAGCAGTAGACGCTTGCCGTTCAAGTAACAGATCGGGAGCGGGGGCGCCATGTCAGGACCGTGATCTAATGGAACCAGAGTCTCACGGTGTCGGCCGCGCGCCCGAAGACGCCTGCTTGAGGGACCGCGCTGAGCGGAACCAACGGCGCGTGCGCTACAACCTGGCCGTTGGAGTCGGTCACGGTGAGCTCGCCCACGACCTGGCCAGCAGCCAGGGGCGCAATCAACGGCTCTTTGTTGAGCTTGGCGGTCGTGGTCAGACTCGCTGCCTGGCCGCGACCGACTGTAATGATCACGTCGTTCGGAACACCAACGGTAGCGAAGTCGCTTGCACCCTTGTACACGCGCGGTTTCAACACCGCCTCACGCGCCTGCTTGATGCGTGCGGTCTCGTAGAACGTGTAGCCGTAGTTCAGCAAGGCTGCGCTCGCGTCTTCACGCGCTTTCACGCTCGGCGAGCCCATCACCACGGAGATCAGACGCATGTTGTCTCGCTTGGCTGACGTGACCAGGCAATACCCGGCGCTGTCTGTGTGGCCGGTCTTCAAACCGTCGACGGTCGGATCGCGGGTCAGCAGTCCGTTGCGATTCTGCTGTTTGATGTTGTTCCAGAGGAACTCGTGCATGCTGAAGAGGGGATAGTCTTCCGGAAAGTCCCGGATGAGCGCCTTCGCAAGGATGTCCATATCGCGCGCCGTCGTGTAGTGGTTCGGATTGGGCAGACCGTCGCTGTTCTCGAAGTGGCTGCCCTTCATGCCTAGGCGCTTGGCGTACTCATTCATGATCTGGGCGAATGCCGGCTCGGTGCCCCCGACTTTCTCGGCCAGGGCGATGGTCGCATCATTGCCGGACTGGATGATCATGCCCTTGATCAGGATGTCGACCGGGATCTGGGTGCCCACCTGTACGAAGGTGCGTGACCCTTCGGCGCGCCAGGCATGCTCACTGATGGTGACCAGATCGGTCAGCTTCAGCCGCTTCTCCTTCAACGCGGTGAACACGACGTAAGCAGTCATGAGCTTCGTGAGGCTCGCGGGCTCCATGCGGTCATCCGCATGATCTTCCGCGAGCACGCGGTCGCTCTGGTAATCAGTGAGAATGTAGGCGCGGGCATTGACGTCGGGCGCCTTCGGGATCGGCGCCGCCGCAGCGTGCGCGCGGTCGAGCGTGAAGAGCGACAGACATAGGAGTGCAAAGAAGGCGGACGAGCGAAACATCCCTAGAGATCCCCCGGATATACAGCCAGGCTCCTGGCGTCAACGATTGGAAAGTCAGCAATTCTAGCGAAAATCAGATAACGGCGCCCGACGCTGTTCTCAACACCGCGCCGCGCCGCGGCCGGCGAGCATGGCGATCACGGTGACCAACTCAGCGGGGTCCACGGGCTTGCTGATGTGCACCTGCTTCGAACGCACCCGTCTCGGCCGCCGAGCCTACGGCCACGACCTCGGCATTTCAGTCCATAGCCAGCCGCGCGCCGGAGAAACCGAGCGTCGCAAGCTTCGCGGCCAATCGATCGAACTCAGCTACGTCGCGTATGGGGCCGACGCGCACTTTATAGAGCAGGGGCTGGTCATTCGCAGGCGGAGCGATGAACGCGCCGGTGAGTCCTGCGGTTCGCAGACGAGTGATCGCGCGCTGCGCGTTGTTTTGATCCGCGAAGGCACCCGCCTGCACGTACAGCGCCGGCGGTGGCGTCTCGGAAATGCGTGTCAGATTGTCGGGTTGTCCGGGCTCGAGGGCTCGAACTTCGACCAAAGTGGTCCCCTCGCGCAACATATCCAACTTGGCGGCCGCGGTGTAGGAGAGGTCGATGAGACGGTTCGCCACGAACGGACCTCGATCGTTCACGCGGACCGTGACGCTGCGGCCGTTGCGGAGGTTCGTGACGCGCACATAACTGGGCAGCGGCAGTGTCTTGTGGGCCGCCGTCATGCCGTACATGTCATACGGCTCACCACTCGAGGTGTTTACTCCATGGAAGGTTGGGCCATACCAGGAAGCGACGCCGCGCTCGACATAGCCGTCGGATGCGCCGAGCACGAAGTATCGCTTCCCCAGCACATCGTAGAATGGCGGGTTGCCGTGGGCGCTGCGCGGCTCGACGCGCGGAACCGCATCGGGTATCGCATCAACATTCGTCGGCGGCGAAGGTAAGGATTCAACCGGGGGGACGGGCGGGGTGGTCTGAGCCACTGGGCGGAGGGTCGAGCAGCCGGCCAGTGCGCATAAGAGAATGGAGCCGAGTGCCGCGCGACTGAGATCCGCGCGCGCGGCTCTCATGATTGAGCTCCCGGAATCGACTGCGCTTGCTGAATCGGCGGGGACTGAACCGCCTGGACGCGCTGCTTGATCGCCTGGGCAAGGTCGTATACCGACATCGCATAACGGGCGCTGCCGTTATAACGGGTGATCACGTAGAAGTTTTTGAACCCCACCCGATAGGCGGGGCCATCCTTCTGCTCCGCGCTGATGAGGACGGCCGGCGTATCGCCCGGCAGTTGCAGGTCGATCTTGACGCCCCGGGCATTCAGGCTATCCACCGTGTCGTTCAGGTCGACCTTGCCGGTGGGATCGATCTGGAACGCCGTATCGGCGGCGAGATGGACTTCGGCGAGCACGGGGCCGCCGGTTTCCCAGCCATGTTCCTGCAGATAGTTGGCGACGCTGGCGATGATGTCGTCCCAGTCGCCCCAAAGGTCACGCTTGTTGTCCGTGTCCGCGTCAATGGCGTAGCGACGATACGTGGAAGGCATGAACTGCGGGGCACCCATAGCTCCTGCATAGGACCCGGTCGTGGTCAGTGGGTTCAGTTTGTCCTCGCTGGCCAGGAGGAGAAACTGCTCCAACTCGCTGCGGAAGTACTCGCTCCGCGGCGGATAATCGAACGCGAGCGTGGCCAGAGCGTCCAGCACCCGGAACTTGCCCGTCGTACGTCCATAGCGGGTCTCGACACCAATGATGGCGATCAAGTACTCCGGTGGAATACCTCGCTCAGAGGCGATCCGCTCGAGGGTCTGACGATGCTCGGTCCAGAACTGGGCGCCGAGCTCGATCCGTTCCGGGGTCAGAAAGTGGTCGTGGTACTCCCACCAGGGCGTGACTTTCTCGGCGGGCCGGGTCATGAGCTCGATGATCTTTGGCTGTGGCTCCGCCTTGGCCAACAGGGCCAACACCTTTTTCCGCTTGAACTGATCCCGGCCTACGACCTCGTTCACGAAGCTGACGATCTCGGGACGCTTGAGATCGAACCCGGCCGCGTTCTTGTGGTGCGAGTGATGCCTCAGCGCGAACGCGGGCTGTGCGGCAACGGGCGCAAGGAGAGTGATGAGCAGAAGAGCGAAACGGTAATTCAAGCTAGATCACGAGCTGATGAGTTTCCGATGTGAATACAGCGCCATCAGAATACCGAAGCCGGCCAGGAGGGTCACCACTGAGGTTCCGCCGTAGCTGACCAGGGGGAGGGGAACACCGACCACCGGCAACAGGCCCGTGACCATTCCGGCGTTGATGAACACGTAGACAAAGAAGGTGAGTGCGAGACTGCCTGCGAGCAGGCGTGCGAACGTGTCCTGGGTTTGCATTGCCAGGTAGATCGCCCGGGCGGTCACGAACATGTAGAGGACCAACAGGATGGCCAGCCCGATCAGGCCGAACTCCTCGCCGATCACGGCGAAAATGAAGTCGGTCGAGCGCTCGGGCAGGAAGTCCAACTGCGCCTGGCTGCCATTCATCCAGCCTTTGCCGAAGACGCCTCCGGAGCCGATCGCAATCTGCGATTGAATGATGTGGTATCCGGCCCCCAGGGGATCGGTCTGTGGATTGATGAAGGTCAACACGCGCTTGCGCTGGTAATCGTGCATGAAGCGCCAGCCAAACCAGGCCCCGACCGCTCCGAGCATCACGAAGGCGGTCATGATCCGCACTTGCAGCCCCGCCATGACAATGACGAGCACGCCGGCAACACCGATGAGCGCGGCGGTCCCGAGGTCCGGCTCCACCGCCACCAATCCAACTGGGACGAGGATCAGAACCGCAAGCACGATGAGCGAGGCGAAGCTGGGGGGCAACGGACGCTCGTGCAGGTACCAGGCGCACATCATTGGCACGGCCAACTTCATCAGCTCCGAAGGTTGGAAGCGGATGAAGCCGAGGCTCAACCAACGCTGCGCACCCAGTCCGATATGACCGAACGCGGCCACGACGACCAGGAGGAACACGCCGATGACGTAGAGCCAAGGTGTCGTGCGGCGTAGAAAGTTGGGGTTGACGCGCGCGAGCACCAGCATCGCGACCGCCCCCAGGAACAAGCGCATCACTGTTCGGATGATCGTTCCGATGTTCTGGCCGGAAGCGCTGTAAAGCACGATCAGTCCGTACACCGAAATGAGCGCAAGACCGATGACGAGCGGGCCGTCGATCTTCAACGCGAACAGGATGCGCGCCGCGCCCGTCAATGTCCGGCGCGCGCGTGATTCGGTGTTGACTTCTTCGTAGATCATGCCGGTTGCTTCTGGAGGGCGCCCGGGCGCTTCTGCACCGACGGCTGGTTGGATTGTGTCGTCGCTGGAATCTGGGTCGGCGGACGGGATTGCGCGGGCGGAGTTTGCGCTGTGTTTTGCTGTGGCAGAGTGTCTTGCAACGGTGGCGGCGGCGCCGGAACGGGAGGTCCGTCGCGACGGGGCTCTTCGGGCTTGAGCTTGCCATCCTCGCCGAGCAGGTAGGCATCAATCACCTGGCGTGCGATGGGGGCCGCCGTGCCAGCACCGAAACCGGCATTCTCCGCCAGGACCGCAACCGCGATGCGCGGGGATTCCACGGGTGCAAAGGCAATGAACCAAGCGTGGTCGCGCAGTTTGTCCGCAACGGTCTTGGCGTTGTATTTGGCATTCTGAGCCACGGTGTAGACCTGCGCGGTGCCCGTTTTTCCGGCGGCGGTGTATGCGGCCTTTGCAAAGGCAATGTGGCCGGTACCGCAGTAACGGTCGCAACGGGTCACGGCCGCCATGGCATCGATCACTGTATCCCAATCCGCGGGAGCGATGCCGGTGACGGGCTTTTCCTCCACCGGCGGCAGCCGCTTCAGATTTCCATCAGCGTCACGCGTGCCCATGACTAGTCGGGGTCTGAAGCTGCGGCCGCGTTCGGCGAGCACGCCGGCAACATGCGCGAGTTGTAGTGGTGTCACCAGCAGGTAACCCTGCCCCACGCCCAAATTGACGGTTTCGCCAGGGAACCAGATCTGATCCGCTGGGCGCTTGAAAGCGGTGCGCTTCCAGGCCGGCGAAGGCAACAGACCATTGCGTTCGCCAGCGATGTCGATGCCAGTGAGTTGTCCGTAGCCGAACGGCGCCAGGCCCACATCGAGCTTGTCGATGCCCATCTGCCATGCGAGCTTGTAGAAGTAGACGTCCGAGGAACGGGCAATGGCTTCCCGGAGATCCAACTCGCCCTTCGGTTCGTCTTTGTCCGCGCGCCACACGTGTGCACTGCCGGGTAGCGAGAAGGTGCCGAGGCATAGCACCCTGCGGTCGGCCGTGATGACTTTGTCGGTCAGGGCCACGAGGCCAATGGCCGGCTTGATCGTCGAACCGGAAGGATAGGCGCCGCGCAAGGCGCGATTCAGCAGGGGCTTGTCTGGATCATTGACCAGCTCGGCGTATTCGTTGCGACGGATACCACGCGCGAAAAGCGTAGGGTCGAATCCGGGCTTGCTGACGAGTGCGATGATGTCGCCCGTGGCGGGATCGAGCGCAACGACGGCGCCGCGATGGGTGCCGAGCCCGGCCTCGGCCGCGCGCTGCACCTTCAGGTCCATGCCCAACACCAGTGTGTCCCCGGCCGTCGGTGCGGTCGCCCGCAGGTCTGGCTGGTAGGGGCCTTGTCGTTGCACGGACCGCCCTTGCGCGTTGACCAGCATTTCGCGGTAACCGTTGGTTCCGTGCAGCGGCTTTTCGTAGGATGCCTCGACTCCCAACTTACCGATGAGTGCGGTGCCCGCGTAGGCGGCGCGGTCTATGTGCTCGAGATCCTGCTCGCTGATGGCACCAACATAGCCCAGCGCATGGACCCCAAGCTCGCCGTAGGGGTAGTGACGTGTTTGACGTGTTGCAAGGTCGACGCCCGGGAATTCGAAGCGGTGGACGGCAAAGCGTCCGATTTCCTCATCCGTGAGTCGCAGCCGCAGCGGAATGGTGTCAAAACTGCGGCGTGACAAGATCATGTGCTTGATCTCGTCGAGATCCTCCTTCTCGATCAGTCCCAGTGCGGTGAGTCGTTTGAGGGTGTCGTTGAGATCGGGCACCTGCTCACGCGTGAGCTCGAGCTGGTACGCCGGCTCGTTGTCCACCAGCACCGTGCCTTTGCGGTCGAGGATCAGTCCGCGGCTGGCTGGGATCGGCTCGGTCCGGACCCGGTTACCTTGCGAGAGGTCGGCGTAGTAGTCGTGCCGGACCACCTGCAACAGGTACAGGCGGCCGAGCAGGACAACCGTCAGCACGACCATCAGCACGCCAGCGACCAGCGATCGCTGGTCGAAAAGGCGTTGCTCGCCCCAGTGGTCCTTGATGCGGCCAGCCGGCATCGTTAGATCCCGTTCCTCACGCGCGTCTTCCTTGCGCCAGGATGGTCGCCGCGGGCGCCCAGATCAGTGCGCCAGTGGCGCAGTGAATCCAACGCAACGGACTCGTCAGTGGATGGCCCGTCCAGCCATCGATCAGCAACAGCAACGCTTCGTAGGCGGCGAGCGCCGCGAACACAATGAGGGATTGCTGGAACAGGGGCTTGGAGCGGATTTTCTGGTGCTCCCGGGCGACCGCATAAGTCACGATCGACAGCGCCATCGCGTGCTCTCCCAGCACCGGCCCTTGAAAGACATCCAGTATCAGTCCCGAGAACCAGCCCAACCCGACTCCTCCCGCGCGTGGCGCGGCAATCGACCAGTAGAGGATGGTGACGACCAGGAATGAGGGCCGTATCAGATCCCCGTACGTCGGCAGGGGGAGCACCGTCAACACCAGGGAGACGAGCACGCTCAGCAGCATTCGGCCACGCGGAATTTCCGAGCTCATTGATTCCTCGGCGTCGCGTCGGACGGTGGCGGTGTCGTGGGTGTAGCCGTGGTGCCTTCACCGGCAGAGGGTTCCTTGGGTGTCTCAGGGTTTGCCGCGCCTGAAGCGGGAGCGGGTGTGGTCACCCGTTTCGACGGCGGTGCTGGGGTTGGGTTCACTGTGCCCGAGGGAGTCGTTGGTTTCCGTGCGCCAGCCGACGAATTGGGCGCTGTCGCAGTTGAGTTGGTCCCGGTCGAGCCCGCCGCGGCGGCGCCCGAGGTTGGTCCTGAGGCGTGAGCGGCTGGCGCCTCCGGTGCCTGCCCCTGCGACGCTGGCGCTTTGGTGCGCGCGGGAGGCGCCTGTTGCGGTTGGAGTTTCTTGTTGCCGACAGCAAGGTCTCCGGTCGCGGTTGCGGCAGCCGCTGGGGCGGCCGGGTGATCGGATCGGAACCAGACGAGCATGACCTCTCTGTCCGCATCGACGTTTGCGAAGGGAATCGCTCGTACCTGCGCCAACGGCTGGACGACGTCCCGATGGACCTCTGAGACCCGAGCGACTGGATAGCCGGCGGGGAACACCCCTCCCAGACCCGAGGTTACGAGTAGGTCGCCGGGTTTGACGTCCGCGTTTCCGGGCAAGTAGGGTAGCGCGAGCGAGGCCGTGTCACCGGCGCCGACGGCGATTGTTCTCAGCCCGGTGCGCTCGATCTGCACAGGGATGGCGTGTTCCGGGTCCGTGATGAGGATGACCTCGGCACTCCAGAGGCCGACATGGGTGGTTTGTCCAATGACGCCCTTGTCGTCCAGGACCGCCTGGGCTTTGAAGACCCCGTTGTTCGTTCCCTTATTGATGAGAATCCGGTGGCGGAGGCTGTCGAGCTCGACGTTGACGATTTCCGCGGCCAGCCACCGCTCCGCGGCGGGCGGCAGCGCGTCCCGAAGCCCGCGAAGCTCGCCGTTTTCGCGGGCCAGGGCTTCGAAGCGCATCGTGCGCAGCTCCAGCTCGTGCTGCTGTTTGCGGAGCTTTTCGTTCTCGGCCCGCAGGGCGTCGCGCGTGGCGAAGCTCTCGCTCAGCCAGTTCCAGGCGGTCGAGGGTGAGCTCACGGCAACCTGAATGGGATAAGCGGCCGTCTGCAGGAGAAACCGGGCCCGTTCCAGCCAGCCGTGACGCTGGTCGAGGAACATGACCACCATGGAAAGGATCGCATACAGGGTGAAGCGGAAACCCAGTGAGGGTCCCCGGACTTGCGATCTACTGCCCCCTGTGCCGAAGGCCGCCACTCAACCTCGGGTGATGGTAATGGGAGGGTTATTCCAGGCCGAAATGGCCAGGGCCCAGCTCGTCCATCAGTTCGAGGATACGACCACCACCCCGTGCGACGCACGTGAGGGGGTCATCCGCTACCACGACGGGCAGGCCGGTCTCCTCCGTGAGGAGCTTGTCGATGTCGCGCAGGAGCGCGCCACCACCCGTGAGGA
>CAYNTW010000069.1:0-26971 GCA_964400085.1 uncultured Steroidobacteraceae bacterium
GGCGCGCCTCACGGGCGCCACTGCCGGCTCGGATGTCGAGGCCCTGCAGCAACTCTGGTCGGGTATCCACGATTCCAGCGAAGAGGTCGTCGTCAGCAGCGACACCGGGATCAGCGCCTGGCCGGAAAGCAGCGAGCGGCGCGTGCGGGTGGTGGTAGAGCCGGTCGCGCTCGCCTGGCTTGGCGCTCACGTCCTCTACTTCGAGGAATTTCTACACGATGATCCTGACAATCTGCGGCGTCAGTTGTTGGTGAAGCTCGAGCCGGCGGAGCCTCCGGCCCGCGGGGTACGCGCGGAGTTGTTCACCTTTTTCAGGCCGCGGGCCTGGGTTCATCTCAATCTCCATCCCAATCGGCTGGCAATGCTGAGCAGCGGGGATATCGCCACGATCTCCGCGTGCGACTTGCTGTTTACGCGCGAGGGCGATCAATTCCGGGGTACGACGACCGGCCGTCGTTGTGTCGCTGCGCACGGGCCGACCACCCGGTATGTCGAATATCAACTTCTCATCGGCCAGGATCTCTACTGGTACCGGCGCCGGTTGCTGCGCAAAGCCGACGCAGAGGTGCAGGAAGAGGTCATCGGCTTCAACTGGTTCGAGCTCAACACGACCCAGCTCTACACATGTCGGGTCGACTGGGCGGCGAGCGGGCGCTCCCAGGACTTGCGCCCGCTGTTGCGTCTGGATGTCCAGGACCAGGGGGGGCACGGCCGGTTCGCGACCCCCGACGGCAAGAAACTGGAGCTCACTTTGCACAGCGACGACTGGCCATTCGCCCTGGAGCGCGATGCCTTGATACTCGTGCTCCAGGAGCAGGGAGCGGATGCGCCGTTCGCGACCGCGTGGGCTTCGGCCGACGAGACCGAGATCGCGTTGAATCTCAGTTGGCTGCGGATCCGCTGTGGCCCGACGGTGCCGGATCCGGATGAATTGCAGGCGAGCGTACCAGCGTCTCGATATCTTTCACCAGCAGCGGATTGAAACGCGCCGGATCCTCCATCATCAGGAAGTGACCGGTGTGCTCGAGCACGTCGACCTTGAACCCCGGGAGGTATTTACGGATGCGCGCTTCGTCCGTGGGGCCGAGGTCGGAGTTGATAGCGAGCACCGGAACGTGGATGTCGGGTAGGACGGTGCTGAAATCGAGAGAAAGCAATGACTCCAGCGACGGTACTCCGACCGCCGGTGGCTCGAGTGACATGTCATAAGCCACCTTTTGCATGAGCACAGGGTTGGCCCCTTTCTCGAACATCTTCTCGGTGACGTAGTTGCGTGTCGTCTCGATGAAGTTCGCCTTGAACGGGGCGAGTTGTCGCTCGATTTCGCGTCGCGGCATCGGTGGCAATCCGACGGACTTCAAGGAGTCCACCGCGATGATGCCGATGACGCGATCACCAATGCGGCGCGTGGCCTCGAGCGCCACGTCGGCCCCCATCGAGTGGCCGACGAGAATGACCTGGCGGTTCTTGAGCTGTCGCACCACGGTTGCGACATCCTCGCCGTAGTTGCCGATACTCCAGTCGGACCGGTTGCGCTCCGAAGCGCCGTGTCCGGCGAGGTTCAGCGCGACCACGGTGTATTTTGATTTGAGGGCGTCGACCTGCGCTTTCCAGTAGTTCCAGTCGCAGGCCCAGCCGTGTATCAGCACGATCGCCGGCTCGCCCTGGCCCCACACGCGATATTCGATATGGACGCTGTCGGGAGTGAGTGCGAGTTGCGGCAACCCATCGACGTGCGGAGCCGGCGCCGCGTCGGCGCTGTCGGTTGTTGGCGACGGTTTACTCTTGCTGCAGCCCGCCAAGGCGAGTGCGGCCAACAGCGCGCAGATCATCGGCCGACTTGGGTGCATGCAGTTGTCCTTGCGTCGTCAGGGCGTAGGAGCCTGGCGCATCTTAGCCTCCAGCACCCAACTTCAGCGCAAGACTTTCCCAGGATTGAGAACACCGTTCGGATCGAGCGCTTGCTTGATGGCGCGCATGACTTCCAGCTCCGTGGTCGAGGCGTATCGCTCGAGCTCATCGACCTTGAGCTGACCGATACCATGCTCGGCGCTGAAGCTGCCGCCGAGCTGGTGCGCGAGGTCATGGATGGCTCGCTTGATCACCGGCTCACGGGCAAGAAAGGTATTACGGTCTGTCCCGGGCGCCTGGTTGATATTGAAGTGCAGATTGCCGTCACCGACGTGGCCGTACACGACGAGCCGTCCGTCCGGGACATGCGCTGTCACCCAGGCAGAAGCCTTCTCGACGAACTCGGGCAATGCGGTAATGGTCACCGCGACATCGTGCTTCAGACTTGCACCATCGATGCGTTGGGCTTCCGGGATGGTCTCACGGAGCTTCCAGAAGGCCGCGCGCTCGCGTTCACTGCGAGCGAGCGCCGCATTGAGCACGAGGCCGGCCTCCAACGCGGCCGCCAACGTTTCCTCCATGACCTCCTCGAGGGGATCCCTCGCACGGGCCGATGTCAGCTCGCACAGGACGTACCAATCGTATGGGTCATCGAGAGGATCGGTGACGCCCGGGATGTGTCGGGTCGTGAGCTCGATGCCGATGCGCGGGATGAGCTCAAACGAGCTGACGCGATCGCCACTCGACTCTCGCAAGCGTGAAAGAAGGTCGACGGCCGAGCGCACATCGCGGACCGCGGTGAAGGCCGTGGCCGACGACCTGATTTTCGGAAAGAGTTTCAAGCTGGCCGCCGTGATGATGC
Organism: uncultured Steroidobacteraceae bacterium; assembly: GCA_964400085.1. GTDB lineage: Bacteria > Pseudomonadota > Gammaproteobacteria > Steroidobacterales > Steroidobacteraceae > 13-2-20CM-66-19. The sequence goes on from CAYNTW010000069.1 coordinate 2,714, forward strand.
CCAGCGTGCCTTCCGCTCCGAGAAACATCGATTTGACGTCATAGCCGGTGTTGTCTTTGCGAAGGGCGCTCAAAAGGGATAACACCCGGCCGTCGGCGAGAACGACTTCCAGTCCCAACACCAGCTCGCGCATCATCCCATAGCGCAGCACGCTCAACCCGCCGGCGTTCGTGGAGAGATTGCCGCCGATCTGGCAGGTGCCCTCCGAGCCCAGGCTCAGGGGAAAGAAGCGTTCGGCCTCGTCGGCGGCGCGTTGCACGTCCGCCAGGATGCAACCGGCTTCGGCTACGAGGGAGTAGTTGAGGGCATCCACACCGCGAATACGATTCAACCTGCGCATCGACAGGACGATCTGTCGTCCCGAGCCATCCGGAGTGGCGCCTCCGCAGTAACCCGTGTTGCCTCCGTGGGGTACCACGCCGAGCTTCTGGGCGTTACACCAACGCACGAGGCGCGAGATCTGCTCGACCGAGCGGGGCAGAACGACTGCGAGCGCGCGGCCTTCGTAGAGACGACGATGATCAACCAGGTAGGGCGCGACGTCAGCGGAGTCTGTCAGAATCTCATCTGGGCCGAGGAACTCACGAAGGGCATCCATGGGGGGTAAGGGTGTCATTCTCAGCCATGACCTATGGCAACACCGAGTGCCCTGCCTACCAGAAAGCTGACGATACCCGCGCCGGCGCCGATCAATACCATCCGCAGGGCCCCTTTCAACGCATCGCGTCCGGTAAACAGGCTCAGGATGAGGCCTATGCAAAACAGGGCCAACACAGTCACGATGGCCGTGATCGCCAATGTTGAGGTAGCCGTGCTGCGGGTCGCCAGAAATGGGATCAACGGTGCGGCGGCTCCCAGCGCAAACGAGAGGAACGAGGAGAATGCGGCGCCGAAGGGCGAGCCGAGATCATCCGGATTGAGGCCGAGCTCCTCGCGCGACAAGACATCGAGGGCTTGCTCAGGATTGGCGAGCAGGGCGCGGCTCACTTCGCGCGCCTGTCCGATCTCGACGCCGCGCGCTTCATAGATGAGCGCGAGCTCCTCGGCTTCCTCTTCCGGGTACTCCGCGACTTCCTCGCGCTCCAAGGCGATCTGGTATTCATACATTTCGCGTTGCGAGCGGACTGAGACGTATTCGCCCGCCGCCATGGACAACGCTCCGGCGAGCATTCCGGCGGTGCCGGTCAGGAGAACATAGCCGCTGGCGGCGCCGGCGCCTGCCACACCCAGCACGAGGCTGGCGTTCGACACCAGGCCATCGCTTACACCAAACACGGAAGCCCTGAGATTACTCCCGAGTCCGCCGCGGTGGCGGACACCGACGTCGGATAACGATGTAGGCATCGCATGGCCCGCGGCGATGCTGACCGGCGCGCTATAGACGGAGAGTCCGCGCAGCTTCATCGCCGCTAGCACGGAGCGCAGGGCGCGGGGGCCGAAGTGTTGGATCAGCCGCGCAACAATGCGAGCGCGGAGAGAGGGGATAAAGGTGCGCGTGGGCGCGCGCGGAGTACCTACCGCGCTGCTCTGGCGTGCGGCGGAGGCTTCCCACTTTGCCGCTTGCTCCTCGGCGGCGGCCGCGAGCTGTAGGAAAAGCTGGCGCTTGCGGGCGTCGGGCTCCGCAGCGGCGACTCGCTGATAAAGCCAGGCGGACTCTTTTTCGTGATACCAGCTATCCAAGTTGCTCATTCGGCGGGCCGGCATGTCATACGGTCACCCGAGCAACGTAGGGGTTATGTCGCGCGCGCGATGCCGGCGAGCGCCGCGCGCGCCGAACGCCGATCAACGCTCGTCGTCGTCCTCGTCTTCATCCTCGTCGAAGTCGTCGTCGTCTTCGTCGTCCTCATCGTCTTCGTCGAAGTCGTCGTCCTCGTCCTCGTCTTCATCCTCGTCTTCCTCGGGCTCGGACCAGCCTTCCGGCTCATCCGTGCGCTCGAGATCCATCTCGTGCCAGGCTTCGAGGTCAATTTCCTCGATGTCGCCGTCGAGATACTCGATTTCGACGAGCTCCGAGTCCTCATCGACGGACAGCACGCGGAAGGACTCTTCTTCTTCCAGGTTCTCGTACCACTGGCCCGGAACCGGCTCGTAATCTCTGCTCACCGCTGGCTTCCTCGAAGTCGCAAACTTTGGCGGGCGGTAAGTTTAGGGGCTGTGATCGGCTTGGGCAACGAGTGGATCGCGCCGCGGCCGTGCTCGTTCGCGCATGCCTCGGGGTGCGGCCGCGCTTCGGTTTTGGATTTCTCGCTGGTCTACAGTGCTCCAGACACCGCGCCCTTCACCGAGACGCGTGTACCATCCCTGGAGCCGCAACCCGGCCGGCCATCCATGGCCGGCGTTCGGGGCAAAAACGATCGGCCCAGAAGGGCCGCTCGGGCGCCCCTCACCCGCGCAGTGCGCTGACCGATTGCGTATAGTTTTCGCACCATGAACGACCAAATACCGGGAACCCTTGCGACGCATGCAGCGAGCCCCCTGCGCCAGGCACGGCGAATCGTCGTCAAGGTCGGCTCGGCTCTGCTCGTGGATGCGGAAACGGGGCGGATCAATCGGCCTTGGCTCGAGACACTCATCGAGGATCTCCTGCGGCTGCGTCAACGGAATCAGCAGGTCATCCTGGTGTCCTCGGGCGCGATCGCGCTCGGTCGCCGGGAACTGAAGCTTGCGAAGGGGCCGTTGCGGTTGGAGGAGAGCCAGGCCGCCGCGGCGGTGGGGCAGATCCGGCTCGCGCATGCCTATAAAGAGCTGCTGGAAAGCCGCGAGGTCACAGTGGCCCAGGTGTTGCTCACCCTGGAGGACAGCGAGCGCCGGCGTCGCTATCTCAATGCCCGTGCCACGCTCGATTCCTTGCTTGCGCTCGGCGCGCTCCCGGTGATCAACGAGAATGACACCGTGGCCACTGCCGAAATCCGTTATGGCGATAACGATCGGCTAGCGGCCCGCGTCGCGCAGATGGCCGGCGCGGATTGCCTGATTCTGCTGTCGGATGTCGAGGGTCTGTTTACCGCGGATCCCAATAAGGATCCGACCGCGCAGTTCATTCAGGAGGTTCGCCACATCACACCCGAGATCGAGGGCATGGCCGGCGCCTCCGCCTCCGATGTCGGCTCCGGCGGCATGACGACGAAGGTCATGGCGGCGAAAATCGCTGTTTCAGCCGGCTGCCACATGTGTATCGCCGCGGGTCATCATGCGCACCCGGTCGGGCGGATCGAAGCGGGCGCGCGCTGTACCTGGTTTGTGGCGAACGCTTCACCGATTGCCGCTCGCAAACAGTGGATCGCGGGAACGTTGCGGCCCGCCGGCGCCATTACGATCGACGCTGGTGCGTTGCGCGCCTTGGTCGAGGGAAAGAGTCTGTTACCCGCGGGTGTCATCGGAGCGCGCGGACGATTCGAGCGCGGTGATACCGTCAGCATTCTGAAAGAGGACGGCACCGAGATCGCTCGCGGCATCACGGCCTATTCCGACATCGATGCCGTGCGGATCATGGGGCGCAAATCTTCGGAGATCGAAGGTATTCTGGGGTTCCGCGGACGCAATGAGATGATCCATCGGGACAATCTCGTGGTCCTGCGCCAGGAGTCATCCCCCGTTCAGGAGTCCCAGCAGGCAGCGCAATGAGTGCCCACATCGATACCGCCCATTCCGGCGCCGCAAGTATCGGCGAGCTCATGGAGAGGCTCGGCAAAGCCGCCATCGGGGCCGCTTCGGTGTTGGCATTGGCCGGCAGCGAGCGCAAGAACGCGGCGTTGTCCGCGGCCGCAAGCGCTGTTCGGGCGCGGCGGGGCGAGATCCTGACCGCCAACGAGCGTGACATGTCGGCGGCACGCGCGGCGAAGTTGAGTGGCGCGTTGCTGGACCGGCTGTATCTCGACGAAAAGCGGGTCGAGAGTATCGCCCGGAGTATCGAGGACGTCGTGGCCTTGCCGGACCCGGTGGGCACGGTCGCTGCGGAGTGGGAGCGGCCCAACGGCTTGCGGATCCAACGCGTGCGCGTGCCGTTGGGAGTGATCGGGATCATTTATGAGAGTCGTCCCAATGTGACGGCCGACGCGGGGGCGCTCTGTTTGAAGTCCGGCAATGCGGTCATTCTGCGGGGCGGCTCGGAGAGCCAGCACTCGAGCGCGGCGATTCATGCGTGCCTGATCGAGGGCTTGCGGGCCGCCGAGCTGCCGCCCGACTGCATTCAACTCGTGCCCACCACCGATCGGGCGGCTGTCGGCTATATGTTGGCCGGGATGACCGACTATATCGATGTCATCGTGCCGCGCGGGGGCAAGAGCCTGGTGGAGCGCGTGCAGAAAGAAGCGCGCGTGCCTGTCATCGGGCATCTCGAAGGCAATTGTCACGTTTATGTGGATCGGGATGCCGATGTGAGGATGGCCCAATCCATTGCGCTGAATGCCAAGATGCGCCGGACTGGAATTTGCGGGGCCGCCGAGACGTTGCTCGTCGATCAGGCTTGTGTCGATACGCACCTGAGACCCCTCGTGGAGAGCTTGCTGGCGGCGGGGTGCGAGGTCCGCGGCGATGCAACCGTGCAGAGGGTCGATGCCCGGGTGCGGCCCGCGACTGAGGATGATTGGTACACCGAGTATCTCGACTCCATCATCGCCGCGCGCGTGGTTGATGGCGTCGATGCGGCCATCGCTCACATCGCGAAATATGGCTCGGCTCACACCGAGTCGATCGTCACGGAGAACACGGCGACGGCCGAGCGCTTCCTGCAACACGTGGATAGCGCGATAGTGCTCCACAACGCCTCCACACAATTCGCCGATGGTGGCGAGTTTGGCATGGGCGCGGAGATCGGGATTTCCACCGACCGTTTTCACGCGCGCGGGCCTGTGGGGGTGGAGCAGTTGACCAGTTACAAATATGTGGTGCGCGGGAAGGGGCAGGTCAGGCCCTGACGCGCATCGCTGTGGGCGTGCGCTTGGTTCGCGCTGGGCGGTGCGCGAGCGCCAAAAATTGGGGGAACTGCAGTAGAATCTCGTGGACGCGCCCGTAGCTCAGTTGGATAGAGCATCAGGCTTCGAACCTGAGGGTCGGGAGTTCGAATCTCTCCGGGCGCGCCATTTTTGCGACATTCTGTAGGAGCGGACGATCACGTCAGTCCCTGGGAAACGGCGCGCAGGATGATGGCACGCGCCTCTCGGCCCTCAGGCGTTGGCATTCCCGCATAGTTGTGTGGCTGACCCTTGCGCAGATGAAGCTCGATCGGGACGCCCGCCGCTCGCGCCTTTGCTGCCAGTTCGATGCTGTCCGGGTAGAGAAGGTCGCGCGTGCCAGAGAATACGATCATCGGCGCGAGGGCGCGGAGATCGCCATTCAACGGACTGACGTACGGATGGGCGATATCCAGGTCGCCAGCATAGAGACGCGCCGCTTCGAGGATACCCGGGATATCCTGTACGGGGTCACGAGCAGCGATCGCCCTCCGCTCCGCGCTGTTCACCGATGCATTGACCCCGGGCGAGATTAGTACCAGCCCGTTCGGTTGTGGATATCCGCAGTGTCGTAACCATTGCGCCGCCGCCAGCGCCAATCCGGCACCCGCCGAATTACCGACCACCGTGACCTTTGCAGGCCCGGCCTCTTCGAGGAGTTTCCGCAACAGGTCACCCGTGGTCGGCACAACGTCCTTTGCGGTCGCACGCGGAGCCAGCGGATAGATCGGAACGACGCATCGGACGCGAGCATTGCGGGTCAGGTAACTGATGAAGCGCCAATGGGCGCGAACGATCTCGTTGATATATCCGCCGCCATGCAGGAACACCATGTAGTTACCGGCATCGGGATTTGCAGAAGGCGCCGTATAGTAGACGGGCCATCCCGCCTCATTCTTCAAAGTCACCTCGACGCCGCGGCCCAGACCCCTCGGTTCATGGGAGGCAGGTCGCAACGCCAATCTTCGCACGTGCTCTTGCACGGCAGCAGCGGACGCCGTCCGCTTCTTGATGGGAAGAAGCCTTAGCAGACCATTGATGCAGCGACTTTGCCAGCTCGGCCCGGCCTCATCAGACAGGTCCTGCGGGATTCTTCTTTCCTCTCGAACTTGCTGCGCTAATGATGTCTTCGTAACGCTCATGGCCACATCCCGGCTGCTTCGTTAACGCGGCGAGCAATGAGGTCTGTCCATTCGTCGCCGTCTCGGGAAATAATGCGAGCGATGGCTCATGTTTGCTACTCGCATGCGGAATGCAGGACATGGCGCGCCAGCCGGTTGCGAAACCCAGTAAAACGCCTCTCGAGAGAGATCGCGCGCGACGGTTGACGCGCTTATGGAAGCAACAGCTCGCATTTTGGAAGCCAGTACCAACCGGATCGCTGAAGTGGCCGGCGTGAGCGCGGTGCGCAGGTCGGGAGTTTCTCCCTGGACGTTTCGCATAGCGCGTTGCTCAAATTGCCGCGATGAAATGCATTCTCCGGCCCCACTTGGCGCGCGCGCTGGGGCTCGCGGGCCTGGTGCCCGCCGTTATGGTGATCGCCGCGGAAGCGGACAGCAGGCTACCGCAATCGACGAGTGTCGCCGAAGTCGTGATTGTCGGCACGACCCCGCTGCCGGGCAGCGGCGTGGACCTGGACAAGGTGCCGGCCAACGTCCAGACCCTCGGTGGGACGGACCTCGACCCCGATAATCACGTTGAATCCATCGCTGGCGCGGCGGCGCGCCGCATGGGCAGCGTCAACCTCAACGAAGAGCTGGGCAACCGCTTCCAGCCGGACTTCGTCTACCGCGGCTTCGAAGCCTCGCCCATCTCCGGGATCGCCGTAGGACTGGCGGTGTATCAGAACGGCACCCGCATCAACGAGGCCTTCGGTGACAACGTGAACTGGGATCTCGTGCCGCAGTTCGCCGTCGAGCGCCTCACGGTACAGAGCAACAATCCGGTGTTCGGACTCAATGCCCTGGGGGGTGCGGTGACCCTCGAGATGAAGAACGCCTTCAACTCACCCGGCGGCGATGTCGAGATCTCCCACGGAAACTTCAACAACACCACCGGCTACGCGGCGTATGGTTTGCGCAACGGCAATCTCGGAGCCTATGCCGCGATCGGCGGCGTGCACGACAGTGGCTTTCGGTTCCTCTCGCCCACCTATCTGCGCCAGGGGTACGGCGACATCGGCTACGAAGACGGCCAAACATCACTGCACGCCAGCGCCACAGCCGTGAACAACTACATCGGCGCGTTCGGTCCCACACCGGTGCAGATGCTGGCGGTGGACCCGCGCGCCATCTTCACCTCTCCGCAAGCGATGCACAACCAGATGCAGCTCTTGCAACTCACCGGTTCGCGGCAGGTCAGCGACACCTTGGCGCTCGCGGCCAACAGTCACTACCGCCATTTCGAGCAGCACGTAGCCGACGGCAACACGGCGGCCGCCACCACCTGCACCAACAATAGCAACTTCTTCTGTCTCGAAGGCAACGACCTCTATCCCGCGGACGTCCTGTACGACAGTAGAGGCAACCAGGTGCCCGGCGGGACGCTGCCAGCGGGCGCCACTCCCGGACAGCTCGATTTCATCGACACGAATACCAACACCGTCGGCGCGGGACTCCAGGCAACACTCTCCGCCCGGCTCGCCGGTCGCGAGAACCACCTCGTGCTCGGCGCGTCGATCGATCACAGCATCACACACTACGCGGCCCATGGAGAGCTGGGAGCAGTGCTAGCCAATCTGGCGGTCGTGAGCTCGGGAGTCACGATCGACCAGAACGCGAGTCCCAGCGCCGCGCCACCGATCGAGGCGCCGGTCTCGGTGCGCTCGAGCACGGACTACTACGGGCTTTACTTCACCGACACGCTGAGCCTGAGCGAGCGCCTGGCGTGGACGATCTCCGGGCGTTGGAATCGGGCGCAGATCCATCTTCGTGATCTCCTCGGGGAGGGACTCAACGCCAGTCACGGCTTCGCACGCTTCAATCCGGGAACCGGTCTCACCTACAAGCTGGCGGACGACCTGACTGCCTATCTCGGTTATTCGGAGGCGAGCCGGGCTCCGACCGCCGGTGAGCTGAGCTGCGCCGACCCCATTTCGCCTTGTCTGCTTGGCGCCTTTCTGGTGTCCGATCCCGCTCTGCGACCGGTGGTCTCGCGAACCTATGAAGCGGGCTTGCGCGGTCGCCTCAGCGCGAGCCCCTCGAGCCACCTCGACTGGTACGCCAGCCTGTTTCGGACCAACAACAGCAACGATATCAGCCTGCTCGCGACAGCGATCAACGGTTTCGGCTATTTCGCCAATGCCGGAACCACGCGCCGGCAGGGTGTCGAAACCGGCCTGACACTGCGCTCCAAGCGCTGGGAGGCCAACTTCAGCTACGCCCTGTTGGATGCAACCTTCCGCCAGGACTTGACACTCTCCTCCAACAGCCCGGCCGTCGACCCGAACGGCAACATTCACGTCACCCCCGGGGACCGCATTCCCATGACCCCACGCCACCGGGTCACGATGGGATTGGACTATGCAGCGACGCGACAATGGAAGGTCGGCGGTGACCTGCGCTACACGAGCGCCCAATTCCTGGTAGGCGATGCATCGAACCAGGAGAAGCCGCTACCCGGGTTCACGGTCGTCAACTTGCATACCTCATATGCGCTGTCCGATACCCTGCAGCTCTTCGGCGGAGTGAACAACGCGCTCGACAGAAGGTACTACACCTATGGAGCCTTCGCTTCGCTTGCCGGCCTGCCGCCAAACTACAATCTCACTGATCCACGCACCTACAGCCCAAGTCCGCCACGCACGTGGTTTGCCGGCGTCCGCCTGAGCTTTTGAGCGTAGTCACCCGGGCTCGCAGACGCTAAGATTCGCTCGTGAAGAAACTCATCAAAGGCATAGTCGATTTCCGCAAAAACGTGCGGCCCGCGGTGAAGGACACCTTCGCGCTGCTGGCGCTGGGGCAAAGGCCGGACACGCTGTTCATCGCGTGCTCCGACAGTCGCGTGGTCCCGAACCTGTTCGCCTCGACCGAGCCTGGCGACCTGTTCGTCATCCGCAATGTGGGTAACCTCATTCCTCCCTACAATGAGGGCAACGCGCCTCACTTCGGGTCGGAAGCGGCGGCGATCCAGTTCGCCTTGGCGACCCTCCCTGTTACCGAGATCATCGTCTGCGGCCACTCCGACTGCGGCGCCATGGGCGCCCTCGCCGGCGGACAAACGCCCCACGATGCGCCCGCGCTAAGCTGCTGGTTACGTCACGGCCAGTGTAGCCTGAAGAAACTGGAGTCCGGCACCCGCCTTGGAGCCCACCTGGAGCGACACAACCAGCTTTCGCAAGTCAACGTCCTCGAGCAGCTCGAGCACCTCAAAACCTATCCGCTCGTGCAAGAGCGAATCGCGAGCCGCAAGCTGCGCCTGCACGGCTGGTACTTCGATATCAAAGGCGCGGACGTTTACGAATACGAGCCGAGCGAAGAACGCTTCCACCTCATCGACGAGACCTACGCGACCACGCTCCTGAGCCGGCACAGCGACGAGCCTTGAGTGGCGAAAAACGAGAAAAAGCGCTGCCGGTGGGTCCCGTTGACCGACCCGGACTACATCCGCTATCACGACCAGGAGTGGGGCCGGCCGATCCACGATGACCGGCTGCTCTTCGAGATGCTGACTCTGGAAGGCGCCCAGGCTGGTCTGTCCTGGTCGACCATCTTGCACAAGCGCGCCGGCTATCAACGCGCCTTTGCCAACTTCGACCCTGAGAAAGTGGCCCGCTTCGACCGGGCACGCATAACCGCCCTGATGCAGGAGCCGGGCATCGTCAGGAACCGACTGAAGATCGAGTCCACCGTCAGCAACGCGCGGGCTTTCCTGGAAGTGCAGCGTGAATTTGGCTCCTTCGACCGGTACCTGTGGGCGTTCGTCGACGGACGGCCACTGGTGAATGGCCCGACCGCGCGCACCGGCGTTCCGGCGCGCACCGAGCTCAGCGACCGGATATCCAAGGATCTGTCGAAACGGGGGTTCCGCTTCGTCGGCACTACAATTCTTTACGCTTTCCTGCAAGCGGTCGGCGTGGTGAACGATCACTCGCGCGATTGCTTCTTGTATAGCCCGACCGGGTTGCGCGCACGCAAGCGAGGTCAGTAGCCGAAAGCGCCGCTGCACCACTAAGATACCGGCGAAGGGTGCCGCCTGAGTGCGGCCAGTTAAACAAGCCGCCGAAGTCTGCGGCCAACGGGAAAAAAGTCATGAAAGCGCTCTCTGCCATCGCGGCCCTCGCGGCCCTCGCCGGACCGGTGTACGCCGACTGTTCCTACCCACCGCCGCCGACCAAGATTCCGGACGGCAACACCGCCACCATGGAGGAGATGATCGAGGCGAAGAAAGCGGTTACGCAATACAACAAGGACATCAATGCGTATGTCGCCTGCATCAAGCTGGAGCACGATAGCGCGGTCAGCAAGGTGGGGGACAAGCCGACGCCCGAGCAGAAAGAGGACATGAAGCGCATGGAAGAGATGGAAGTCCAGAAAAACAACGCCGCCGTCGATCAACTGCAGAGTATTGCCGACCGTTTCAACGAGCAGGTCAGGATCTACAAGGCCAAGCACGATCCCAACGGCGACAGCGGCAGCAGCAAGAAAAAGAACTGAGCGGCCCCGGTGCTCACGCCCGCCGAGGCCGAGCAGTTGATTGGGCAGCACTTGCAGTGTCTGCCGATCGAGTCTCTTCCCCTTGCGCAGTGCGCGGGCGCGGTCCTGCGCGAGAACATCTACGCTGAGCGCGACGCTCCGCCTTTCGATCGTGTGGCGATGGATGGGATCGCCGTCGACAGCAGCGCCATAAGCTCAGGTGAAAGACGACTGCACATCCAAGCGACTCAGGCGGCGGGGGATCCTCCGCTGGTTCTCGCCTCACGCAATGCGTGTATCGAAGTCATGACCGGCGCCGTACTGCCAACCGGGTGCGATAGCGTCATTGCGGTCGAAGAGATTGAGATACGGGATCGGCATGCCGAGCTTGCCCAGGGAGTTAGGGTCGATCCCTGGCAAAACGTTCATCGGCGCGGCACGGATACTCGCCAGGGCACACTCCTGATCAACGCGGGCGTGAGGCTGCGCGCGCCTGAGATAGCTATCGCCGCGGCGGCGGGTATGCCGCGAATTCGCGTGAGCAGTCAACCGATGCTCGCGGTGATCTCGACGGGAAACGAGCTCATCGAGCCCGGCGAGCCCGTCCTGCCACACCAGGTGCGACGGTCCAACGCGTACGGCATTGTGGCCGAGCTGCGCGCACAAGGATTCCAGCGCGTCGCGGACGACCACATCTCCGATGACCTCGGTGAGCTCAAGCGTCGACTGAAATTCCACCTCGAGACCCACGACGTCCTGGTGCTCAGCGGCGGCGTCTCGATGGGTAAGTTCGACCTGGTGCCGAAGGCACTCGACGATCTCGGAGTGCGGCCGATTTTCCATAAAGTGGCACAGCGGCCGGGGAAGCCATTCTGGTTTGGCGTCTGCAGCTCCGGGACGGCCGTATTCGCTCTACCGGGCAACCCCGTCTCAACATTCGTCTGTCTGCGCCGCTACGTGATTCCGGCTCTATTCGCGAGCCTGGGCCAGGCTGTCAACACGCCAGAAAAGATCGCCCTCGGGGCGCCGGTGACGGTCACGCCGCCCCTCACCTTTTTCCTGCCGGTCAGGGTGGAATTGGACGATTGGGGACGGCCCTGGGCGGTGCCTCAGCCGACGAACGGATCCGGTGATTTCACCGCGCTTGCCGGCAGCGATGGCTTCGTAGAGCTGCCACCGGGGCCGAATACCTACGCCAAAGGTTTCATCACCCGGCTGCATCGCTGGTAGCGTGGCGCCGGAGCTGACTGCAGCGCAGCACGGACCTGCTCCTGTTCCAGGTGGCGAACAGCATGATCCACGTGGCGGCCCCCGAACGCGCCAGGCGCGTAAATGATTGACCTGCGGCGGCCAAACCCCCATTAAGGGACATAGCGCCTGTCGACTGTCGATGGTAATACCCTGATTCACAATGCCCAGTACTGAAGTCGTCGTCCCATTTGGCTCCCGATCCTCTCCCCGTGACACCCTGGGGCGGCCGGTCCGCGACCTGCGCATCTCGGTGATGGACCGGTGCAACTTCCGCTGCCCCTACTGCATGCCGCGGGAGACCTTTCACGACAAATACCGTTTTCTCAGCTCCCACGAGCGTCTCTCGTTCGACGAGATCGTCCGCCTGACCAAGCTCTTCGCGCAGCTTGGGGTGCGTAAGCTGCGTCTCACGGGTGGCGAGCCACTGCTGCGGGCGAACCTGGCCGACTTGATCGGCGATCTCACTGGAATACCCGGAATCGAGGACATCGCGCTGACGACGAACGGGGTGCTCCTCGCGAAGTACGCGGCCGAGCTGAAGGCCGCGGGCCTGAAGCGCATCACCGTCAGCCTGGACAGCCTCGATCCGAAAGTCTTCGCGCGGATGAGCGGCGGTTTTGACGGCGTGAGCGATGTGCTGAACGGGATCGAGCAGGCCCAGCGGGCGGGACTCGAGCCGATCAAGATCAACGCAGTGATCCAACGCGGTGTGAACGACCACACGGCGCTCGACCTGGTCGAGCGCTTTCGTGGCACCGGGGTCATCGTGCGCTTCATCGAATACATGGATGTAGGTAATCGCAACGAATGGCGGCAGGACCTGGTGGTGCCCTCCAAGGAGCTCGCCGGGCGTATCGCGGAGCGTTGGCCGCTGGAGCCCATCGAGCGCGAGTACCGCGGCGAGGTTGCCGAGCGCTACCGGTTCGCCGATGGCAGTGGCCAGGTGGGCTTCATCTCCTCCGTCACCCAGCCTTTCTGCGGCGACTGCTCGAGGGCGCGCCTGTCCTCCGATGGCGTGATCTATACCTGTTTGTTCGCCACCCACGGCACGAGTCTGCGCGAGCTCTTGCGCAAGGGAGCGAGCGACGCAGAGCTCCTCGATGTCATGCGCAATACATGGCTCGCGCGTAGCGACCGTTATAGCGAGCAGCGTGCAGTCCTGCGCAAAGAGCACGCCGATGAGCGCAAGGTCGAAATGTTTTATATCGGTGGTTGATGTCGCGCTCTGGCCCAACAACGTCCCGGTCGGGTCTGACTCACCTCGACAGCAGCGATCGACCGAGCATGGTCGATGTTGGAGCGAAAGACGTCACACACCGGATCGCTATAGCGGAGGCACGCGTGCGCCTGCCCCGCGAAGTCGCGGCCGCGCTCCGCAAGAGCGGCCACCGCACCAAGAAGGGGCCGGTGTTTGATACGGCCATCGTGGCCGGTGTCATGGCGGCGAAACGCACGCATGAGCTGATCCCGTTCTGCCATCCACTCGGGCTGGAGAACTGCAAGGTGGAGATCGAGGACAAAAGGGGCGGCGAAATCGTCATTCGCTGCCAGGTCTCCATCCATCACCGCACCGGCGTCGAGATGGAGGCCCTCACGGGGGCGAGCGTGGCCGCACTTACGATTTATGACATGTGCAAGGCGCTCTCGCATGACATCGAGATCACGGGAGTGCGCCTGTTGGAAAAGTCCGGCGGCAAACGGGATTTCAAGCGATGAGCGCCAAGGCGATACCTCCCGTATACGGGCTCGTGCTGAGCGGTGGACTCAGCACGCGCATGCAGCGGGACAAAGCCACGCTGACGTATCACGGCCGCACTCAACTCGAGTGGGCGATGAGCCTGTTGGAATCGCGGGTCGAGCGGGCGTTCATCTCGGTACGTCCCGGGCAGAACGACGCGGTTCGGGCGCGCTTCGCGCAGATCGTGGACACGCGGGAAGGCCTTGGTCCCATCGCTGGGATCATGGCGGCGCAATCCCGCTATCCGGAGGTCGCCTGGCTCGTGCTTGCGTGTGACCTACCCTTTCTCGATGAGGGGACGCTGGATCATCTGTTGAGGTCTCGGGACCCGGCGCGCTCGGCAACGGCATTCCGCGCGAGCCACCCCAATCCCAAACACAACGGCTTGCCGGAGCCCCTGTGTGCCATCTACGAGCCGGCGAGTCGCGAAGCGATCCTGGCCCAGGTCGCCGCGGGAAAGGATTGCCCGCGCAAGTTCCTGATCAATGCCGATACGAAGCTGATCGATCAACCCAATCCGCACGCGCTCGACAACGTCAACACGCCGGAGGAATATGGTGCCGCCATGGCCAGTTTGAACCCGGAGAGCGGCGCGGGCCGCAAGCACATCAAGGTCCAGTATTACGCCCTGCTGCGTGAGCAAGCGGGGCGCAGCGACGAGGCGCTCGTCACCGCTGCGCGCACTCCGCGGGAGTTATATGAGGAGTTGAAGGCGCGCCACCCGTTCTCACTCGCGCCCGAAATGCTGCGCGTCGCGGTCAACGCGGAGTTCGGTGAGTGGACACAGACGCTGACCGACGGCGACTCTGTGGTGTTCATCCCGCCAGTCGCGGGTGGCTGAGGATAGGATGCGCTTCATGGCTGCGTTCCGTTTCAGTCGCACTCCCATCGACGCCACCGCGCTACGGGCGCAACTCGCCGATCCCACTTGCGGTGGCTACGCCTCGTTTGAAGGCCTGGTGCGCAACCACAACGAAGGGATGAGTGTTCGTCGCCTCGAGTATGAGGCGTTCGAGCCGCTCGCGGTAAAGGAAGGAGAGCGGATCATTGCCGAGGCGGTCGAGCGGTTTGGTATCGAGCACGCTGCGTGCGTGCATCGGATCGGCGACTTGGCCATCGGCGAGATGGCGGTCTGGGTGGGTGTCAGTGCGCGGCACCGGGATGAGGCCTTCCGTGCCTGCAGGTACATCATCGATGAGGTCAAACATCGGGTGCCCATCTGGAAGAAGGAGCACTACGAGAACGGCGACTCGGGCTGGGTGAATTGCGAGCGCTGCGCTGCCGCGCCCGCAACGCGTGAAGACGATCACGGGCATGGGCACAATCACGCGCACCAGCACGATCATGCCCACCAGCACGATCACGCGCACCAACACGGTCATGCGCACGACACGGTCGCGCTCTCCGAGCGCGCCAGCTCCGAGCCCGCGCCCTCCCGCGCGGCGCCCGACTACTCCCGGCAGATCGCGCTAAAGGAAGTCGGCGCCCGCGGCCAAGCGAAGCTGTGCGCCAGTCGCGTCCTGGTCGTTGGGTGCGGTGGTCTGGGCGTACCGGTCATCAGCTATCTTGCCGGCGCCGGTATCGGGCGACTCGGCCTCATTGACAGCGATCGGCTGGAGGCTTCCAACCTGCACCGGCAGACAATGTACGCGCTCGCCGAGGTCGGCAAACTCAAAGCTGACCTCGCGGCCGCGCGCGTGCGGGCACTCAATCCCGAAGTGCAAGTCGACGTGCACGCGATACGATTCGGCGCGGACAACGCGCTCGATCTCGTTGGTCAATACGATCTCGTCATCGACTGCACCGACAACTTTTCGACGAAGTTCCTCCTGAACGACGTCTGCGTGCAGAAGCGCGTCCCCATAGTTTTTTCCAGCGTCTATCAATACGAAGGGCAACTCCAGGTTGTGCGCGCCGACCGCGGCGGCCCGTGCCTGCGCTGCGTCTGGCCGGAAGCCACGCGCGACGGCGTTGTCGGCAACTGCGCCGAAGCGGGAGTACTGGGCCCTGTCCCCGGCACGTTCGGCAGCCTACAGGCGTTCGAAGCCCTGAAGCTACTGTTGGATCTGCCTGGCCAGCTCGGCGACGAGCTGTTGGTCTTGAACCTGTTGAGCTTGTCCATTTCGCGAGTGCGCGCGAAACGGGCAGCCAACTGCCCCGAGCACGCGCAGGTCGCTCTCGCACGTGCGCAGTCGCTGGCACAGGCGCCAGCCGTCGAAGTAACGTTTGAATCCCTCGACGAAGCGGCAGCCGCAGGCTACGACATCGTCGATATCCGCGAGCCCCGCGAGCTCGCCGAAACACCAACGCCGGCAGCCAAAGCGCGACACGTCCCGATGGCCGAGCTGCTGCACGGACCCACGCGGTTGGCTTCGGAAGGAAAGACTCTCCTGGTCTGCGCAAGTGGCCGCCGTAGCCTCGCGGCCGCGCAAGAGCTGCGCTCACGCGGCGTTGCGGAGGTCTACTCGCTCCGCGGCGGCATCGGCAAGCTGCTACTGCACGCGCCAGCCTGACGCTGTAGATAGCGGCCTCGATGTCTGTTCGGTTCTGAAGCGCCTCAATCGAGCTGGCTAAAAACGAATCCGTGTGCATTCGCTTTCGAATGACATTGAAAGCACGAGGCGCCGGAGTCATGAATGGCATCTTGCGCCTGATCATTGCCCCAGAACCGTTCGAATCGCCACCCGCCCGTGTTCTTGTAGAGCTTGGCATCCTTGATCATGACGTCCACTCTCTTGCGCTCGCCTTCGGAGATGGTCCCATCCTTTTGTTGGGCTTCGCGCAACTCGTACACGAGGATCGAGCCATCGGCAAAGTTGCCAGAAGCGAAGCCGGCGGCGGCCTTCTGATTCGCAAAGATGTGGCGCATGCCTTCCTCGCTCGCCATTTGCGGGTTGGCGCCGGGCATGAGGACTTTGGTGTGCACGTGCACCCAACTTCGAAAGGCGTCCGGGTATTGCACGGAATCAGCCGCGCACAAGGCGCTCAAGGGCAGGATCGCGGCTCCTACAATCAATATCGACAGGGCTCTTTTCACCTTGACCTCCATCCAGTAGCAACGTGGTGTTTGCCAACCTCGAGCATCACCCGGAAAGGCAGTCTGCACCGCGCAGCTCGGCGGCGAAAAGCGGATTTTGACGAGCTGGAGGGATTCCCTGACGAGCTGGATGCTGCAACGGTCAGAACGGGTTGTTGACCAAGGTCTTCAGCCGGTCCGCATACGTTCGCCCGGATTTCAGGCGTACGCCGTCTCGCAACGTGATGACGTATTCTCCATGCGCGCCGGAGTGCAGCTCCTTGATCCGGTCGCAGTTGACGATGATGGAACGGTGAATGCGGATGAAAACTTCGGGATCGAGGGATTTCTCGAGAGTGTTCATCGTCACGTGCAGCAGATGAGCAGCCTTGCCGGCGTGCAGCTCCACGTAATTCTCCGCGGCGGCAATCCAATCGACCTCTTCGATATCCAGAAATACGGTCTTGCCGGCTGAGCGCACCGCAAGGCGCTTCAGGTAATTCCGCGGGGACGCGATGGTTTCGAGCAGTCCGATGATCTGCCGGTTCGAATCCGCCGCCGCGTTCGAGCGGATACGGTCTTTGGCTCTCCCCAACGCCTTGACGAAACGTTCTTCGATTACCGGTTTGAGCAGGTAATCGAGCGCATTGACCTCAAAGGCCTGGATGGCATATTGATCGTGAGCGGTAACGAATACGACGGCTGGCATGGATTGCGCGCCGATGGTCTGCACGACCGCGAATCCTTCCATCTCCGGCATCTGTACATCCAGAAACACCAGGTCAGGCTTGCACTCGCGAATCGCGGCGACCGCCTCGCGCCCGTCCCTGGCCTCGCGAATCGCGGCAATTTCGGGGTCCTTGGCGAGCAGAGCCCGTAAGCCTTCCCGCGCCAGCGGTTCATCATCGACGATCAGCGTTGTGAGCTGCATAGGTTCTCATGACCTGCGGATGGGAATCACGGAAAGGGAATCTCATCGTGACGACGGCCCCGCCGCCGTTGCCGTTCTCGATCTCCAACCGCGCGTCATCGCCGTAGAGCTGTTGTAGCCGCGCGCGCGTGTTCGTGAGTCCGATGCCCTGGTGTTCGGATGAGTAGCCCGCGGAGAGCCCAGGTCCGTCGTCTTGCACTCGGACTTCCACCATATCCTCGATCCGCGCCGTACTGATGAGAATCCGCCCAGCGGAGGAGCTTCGTCCGATCCCATGGCGAATTGCGTTTTCGACTATCGGTTGCATGACCAGTTGTGGCACCAACGCGTCCTGGGTCGCAGGATCCGCCGCAATCTCCACCCGCAAACGGTCCGCGAAGCGCACGTGCTCGATGGCGAGATAAAGTTGCAAATACTCCAGCTCGCGCCGTAAAGACACCTCCTGCGCATCGACATCCTCCAACACGCCGCGCAGCAGATCGCTCAAGTGGCCCAGCATCCGCTCGGCATCCTGGCTCTTGTGCTGTCGCACCAGCACCGTGATGGCATTCAAGGTGTTGAAGAGGAAGTGCGGCTGGAGTTGCATCTTGAGTGCGCTCAATTGAGCGCTCACCAGCTGCGACTGCAACTCGGAGGCCCGCAGCTCGAACTTCAGCATTTCCCGTGAGCGCTCCTGATAGCGGCCATAGTAGAGGGCGCCCCACTGTATGCCGAGCACCAGCCAGTAATTGAAAATTCCGCCATGAAATCCTCTCACCAGCAACTGGGCCCAGGCTTCGCGAAAATCCTGCGCCGCTGACGGAAAGAGGTGCAGGCCTGAATACACGACATTCTCCAGGCTCAGCTCAAAAGCGGAGAAGCCCACGCTCAACAAAAACTGGATCGTCGCCGGACCCAACCAGTGGCGCCGCTCGAGCGGGAAGCGCCTTCCGAGCCACAAAATGGCGGGCGTAAGCAGCGCCCAGATATAGACTCCCAGTAGCCAGGCCACGAGATAACGCCACCAGGCAGTTGTGTCATGGGACACGAGCCTCTGTGTCACGCCTTGGCTGAACTGAAATAGACCCAGTACGGTCCACAGGAGGAAGTACAGAGGAAGCTGCCGCACATCGCGTTTGAACGAATTCTCCATCGCCTGCCAACCCGCCTCACTCAAAGGGTCAGCCGCGGATTATCTCGCAACTCGCGCTCGATCCTCGGTCAAGAGCTTCAGGAGTCGATCCGGGTCCACCGGCTTCGTCAAGTGATCATCGAAGCCCGCGGCGAGTGCGAGATCGCGATCCTCGGCGCGTCCGTATCCGGTCAAAGCATACAAACGGGCTCGCAGGTTGGGGAAGCGTTCGCGGATGGATTGCGCGACGAGATATCCGTCGATTCCCGGTAATCCGATGTCCAGGAGAATCAGGTCCGGCTCGAAGTGCTCCAGCGCACTGAGGGCTGTCGCCCCCTCGTGCACGACCCGCACCTCGTGGCCCGCGATTCTCAGCAGCATGGCAAGGGATTCAGCGGAGTCCGCATTGTCTTCAACCACCAATACCCGGCGAGCCCGTGAAGCTTTGTCGTCGCTCGACCGGTCAGGCCCAGCGGGCGACCGGGGCGGGTGCTGTCGCGGTAGTTGCACACGAAACTCACTCCCCTGTCCCAGCCCCGCGCTGAATGCCTCGATGCGTCCATCGTGCATCCGCGCCAGGTGCTGCGCGATCGTCAGCCCGATCCCCAAGCCACCTTGCGAGCGGTCGAGCGAGCGGTCACCCTGGAGGAAGAGCTCGAAGATATGGGGCAACATCTGCGGGTCGATGCCCATTCCCTGGTCGCGAACGATCACGAACGCCTCCGCCGGCGTGCATTCGATCTGAACACGAATCTGCCCCTGTTCGGGAGAATACTTCGCTGCGTTGGTGAGCAGATTGGTCAGGATCTGACACAAGCGCACCGGATCGGCCTCGACAAACACCTCTTCGGGCGCGCGCTTCAAGCTCACGGCCTGATGCTTGATATCCAGCAACGGCTGCACGGCTTCGAGCGCCATCTCCAGCGCCCGCTCGAGAGCGACGCGCTCCTTCTTGAGCTGGATCGCCCCGCGCGTGATGCGCGCCACATCCAGGAGGTCATCGACCAGGCGCGTCAGTTGAGTGGCCTGACGTTGCAATAACTCACTCGAGCGTCGTACAGCGGCGGCATCGAGCGCCTCGTTGGAGAGGATCTGGGCCACGTTGCGGATCGGCGCGAGTGGGTTTCTCAATTCATGGGCCAGCATGGCGAGGAACTCGTCCTTGCGGCGGTTGGCCTCGCGCAGCTCTGTCTGTGCCTGTTCCTGGAGGGTGATGTCCCGGTAGGCAGCCAGCAGATGCGCAACGCCACCACTCGCCCGGGCGATCGGCACGAGCGTCACCTCGGCAATCCGCCGACCGGCGGGCAGATCCGCCACCTCCTTGTAGACCAGGACTCGATGCGTAGCGACCGCTTTCTCGCAGTTTTCGCGGGCCATGGCCCGGTTCAGGGGAGGGGTCACCTCCTCGAGCAAACGTCCGGTGACCTGGTCCGCCGAATAACCTCTCACCTGGAGGAACGCCTCGTTGACGGACAGGAATCGGAACTGATGATCGGACTCGACCGCCAACAAACACAGCCCGTCCGAAGCGTTGTCATAGATCAGATTCAGCAGTCTCTCGCGCTCGCGGAGCGCCGCTTCCGCCCGGCGCCGCTCGGTAATGTCCTGCGCCATGACATAGAAGCCCTGGACAACCCCCTCGGGCGTGTGTTCAGGCACGTAAGTGATCTCACACGTCCTTGGCCCGAGGGTGGGATGTGGCGTGATGCCCTCAAAGCGCGCGACCTCACCGCGAAGCACGGCTTCCACATATGGGAACCGCTCGGCATAGAGCGCGTCACCGAGCACCTCACGGAGCGAACTGGGTGGATCCGCCGGATCGCGTTGCAGCCACTTCCGATAAGGGGCATTGGTAAACCGATAGATCTCCTGGCGATCGAGATAGGCAATGAGCACTGGCAGATGATCCGTCAGCAGGCGCAGGCGCGCCGCGGTCTCCTGCGCCTGCCCGGCAGCGTGTTCGGCGCGCGTGCGAGCGGCTGACTGGCGCTGCGAGGCGAGCTGTAATTCGTGCATCAAGAGGCTCAGCAGCAGCCCGATTCCGAGAAAGAACACGGCGTGGGCAGCGAACTCGAGCGCGTGCGCTCCGTAAGGCCAGTCGGTGAACCAAAAGATGACCAACAAGGGCGCCAGCGCGCAGGCGAGCAGCGCGGGACCGCGACCCCCGAGATAGGCGCTCACGAACACGCCGAGAAGAAATGGAAGCAGGGGCGATTGCGTGCCAAGAAGTGGGTTGAGTGCGGCCCGGGCGGCGGCGATGGCCGTTATCACGACCACTGCCATTGCATACCGCAACCATTCGGGACTGTTCCCCAGGCGTGGCCCGATCAGGCGCGTACCCCATGTGCGTGGCTCAACGCGCTGAGCGAGCATTTCCGGCAGGCTCGTTTCCCCCTTGTAGAGGACGTGCGATTCGTCCTTCGTCATGATGAAGCTGGCTCATAGAGGCACGCTCTTCCGGATGGCGTCTCGCGAAGTAGAGCGTGATCAGGCTGCGAGACCATGGGCTTTCCCAATTGCGCGGCTGCAAGGATTATTCCTGTCGGGCGCCCTCGGGCATGAGCTTTGCGGCTGTCCGATGCATTGGCGCCGTAGGAGCATTGAGGGATTATGTGAAATGATTTGTGTTCGAGCTAACTTGATGTAAGAAGGAGCGACCCGTTGGCTTCGGATTGGTCCCGATCGTTGCCAATTCTCCGTGTGCTGATCCTGAGCGAGGATGCGGCCTTGGCTGAGCGCATGCTCATCGCACTTCGCTCCGCCGGCCTTCCGTGCGCAGGTGATCGCGTCACTACCGAGAGTGATTTCCGTGCAGCGCTCGGGCGCGTACCGGATGTGATTTTGTCAACGCTCGACCTGGCGGAATTCGATGGGCTGACCGCGCTATCCATTGTGTCCTTCGAGCGGCCGACCACCCCTTTTATCCTTCTCACTGAAAACACGCAGGAGCCTCGGTTGCAGCAAGCTTTGCAGAGTGGCGCAGCCGAGTTGGTGAGTCCGACAGATACCGGAGCCCTATCGCGCGCGGTGCGGAGGGTACTCCAGCCGGCGGCGACCGCTTTGCGACGGGCATCCGATCAAGTCGAGCCTGCCGCGTCCCCCAAGGCGGCCAGTGAAACGGCGGGTTATCTGCTCGAGCGACAGACGACTTTGCAGCGAACGCTGCAAGGCGAGGACGATGTCAGTCTAACGAGCATCCTGAGCCGCACTCCGCCTACGCCGGCAGCGTTGGTCCTGATCCGCAATGCGACGGTTCGTGAACGCTATCTGAAAGTCCTTCATAATGCGCGTATTGACACCGAAGTAGCGTCCGATACGACTGATGCGTCCGTTCAGCTGGCGGCTCGCGTTCACGCGCTGCTCTTCACCGATCAGCTCGATCTGATCGCCGCTGTTCGCCAACTGAGTACCGGTGCCGCCACACACGTCGTGTACGTTGGACGCGATGACCCGGCGGTGATCTCGGAGGCGCTGCGAGCGGGGGCGAACGACACGATGCCTGACAGTGCGCGCGGGGAGCACTTTTGGTCCCATCTGTCCATGGCCAGGCGATTTGTCAGTTTTGCCAGCTCACTACGGTCGGCGGTCACCGATAATCGAATCCTGTCGACCATCGATGAGCTGACCCGCTGCGGCAACAGGCGCTATTTCGAGCAACAGTTTCCGCAAGAGGTCGCGCGCGCGATGCGTCTGCGCCGACCCTTGGCGTTGTTGATGTGCGATATTGACCACTTCAAGGCTATCAACGACCACCATGGGCATTCGGTTGGGGATGAGGTGTTACACGAAATCGGTGATCGTCTCACCCATGGCTTGCGTCTGGGGGAGGATTGGGTGGCCAGAATTGGCGGGGAGGAGTTTGCCATCGTGTTGCCGGAAACCGGCCGTTTCCGGGGGCTCGCTGTCGCGGAGCGTCTGCGGCAGGGCCTGACCGCGCGGCTGTTCGAGACCTCGTCGGGGTCTCTGAGGGTGACCGCCAGTTTTGGGGTTTGTGGCTTGCAAAAGACGGCACCTGACATGAGTGACCTGCGGGATCGCATGATCGCAGCGGCGGATGCAGCGCTTTATGAGAGCAAGCGTAATGGGCGCAATCGCGTGACGGCTGCCGATGCGTTGGAGAGTGCCCCGTAATGCAGAAGCGGCAGCGCGCGCGTGAGATCAGGCGCCTCGATCTGAGCGAGGTGGAGCTGGCATCCAGCGGAACCGCGCGAAAAATAAACCGGGACATCATTCTGGAGCTGGTCCGATCCAAGCAGCCGATCTCACGCGCGGACCTGGCGCGGCAGTCGGGCCTCCAGCGCAGCACTGTCTCGCAGATCATCGAGCAGCTGCTTGCCGAGACTTGGGTCTCCGAGGGAAGGACCGCCGCCTCGAGTCGGGGACGACGTCCCACGATGATCCGGTTGAACGAGAGCCTGGTGGCGCTGGCCTTGGATATCCATCCGCGCCAGGTCACCGTCGCGGTCGTCGATCTGAATGGCAGGCTGGTCTGGCGTTCCATGATGCCCTTGACGAGTGATCCCGAGGCTTCCACACAGTCGATCCTGGAAGGCCTTGCGAAAGTCAAAGCCCAGTTCGCGCGGATGTCGATCGAAGGGATCGGCATCAGCGTCCCCGGCCGCGTCGATCCGCAGACGGACCGCTTGCTCTTCACTCCCAACCTGCGCTGGCAGGAGTTCGATCTCAAAGGGGCGATCGAAGCGAGAATGAAGCTGCCGGTGCACATCGCCAATGCGGCGATCGCCTGTTTGTTGGCGGAGCTGACTTTCAATCACACCGACGGGAATCGGGACGCGGTGCTGGTGACGACCTCGGAAGGCATCGGCGCGGGTATCTTCGCCAACGGCAGCGTCGTCACGGGCCACGATGGCATGGCGGGGGAGTTTGGGCACATCTCCATCGATCCCGACGGGCCGGAGTGCGCCTGCGGACGCCGGGGGTGTTGGGAGATGTTTGCTTCCTGTCGAGCGGCGCTGCGCTACTTTCACGAGCTCCAACCGCAGCACCGGCTGGTCAGTTTCGGTGAGCTGCTGAGTCTGGCGGAAGAGGGTGATCCGCACGCGGCCGCGGCTCTGGAGAAACAGGCGCGGCAGATCGGCAATGGGCTGCGGCTCGTCATTGCCGCGCTCTCGCCCAACATCATCTATATCGCCGGAGATGTCACGTCCGCGTGGCATCGCTACGGCCCGATTCTCGAGAAGTCGGTGAAAGAGCTCACCCTGGCCGGGACACCGCCGCGAGTCGTGCCGTCGCGTGATGGCGATCTGGCACGGCTGCGCGGCGCGGCGGCGCTGGTTTTTCAGGGACGCAACCGCGCTTAGGGACGAAGTCGAGCGGTCCTTCAGATCCATTTGAAGCCGCGTGCGAGCGCATAAAACAACGAGCCGGCCAGGCCGACGTAGAGCGTGAGCGCCCATATCTTCGCGGAAGCAATCGAGTCTTTGACCTTGCCGAGATCATCGTAGATCGCGTCAATCTTCTTGGTCAGCTCCGTGCGCACGGCCTCGATTCTTGTAGTGAGCTCGGTGCGCACGGCGTCAATGCGCTGCGCCATAATCCGCACATCCGCCCTGATGTCGGCGACATCGGATTGTATGTGCCGCACATCCGAGCGCAGCTCGCCGAA
>CAYNTW010000069.1:27071-29027 GCA_964400085.1 uncultured Steroidobacteraceae bacterium
ATTCGTATGTTGATTTGTTGGTGCCATGCTCGGACTGTAGTCGATATCCTACAAGAAAATCCAGCCCCCGAAATCCGAAATTTATTCGGATCAACACGATGTTAATTTTGACGTGAGTGTTCGCGCCGTATCTAACGTGCTTAGCGCATGAAGTCGCGCCCTGGGCTGCTACGTCTTCTCCGCATACGTTCTCTGACGTCGGGAAACCACGCCAAGCTTGCGAGTGTGGCCGGGGGGCGGCGGATTGGCGTGAAGTGTCCCGCGCCGTTGCTCGGGAACGCAGCACGCGATGAGCACCGCAGCTCGAGCTGGTCTGTCGACGAGCTCAGGCTCGACAATCCGCCGGGCGTCCGCGATTGGCACTCGGGAAGAGTGTTAATCGCGTAGCGGAAAATCCAGGGCCAAATGCGACGTGGTCCCCTTCGCGGGAAGCGAGCCACATGGAATTCTGTGCCCACGTGGTGACGAATGGGGGCTCCCTTCAGCAGGAGCCAGTGAGGTCCGGATGAATTCCCGCAAGCCTAAGCAAAGCGTTGAGTATCCCACCGAGCTCCCAGAGGAGCGGCTCCAGTGGGTCGTGCCGGACCGGACCCCCAAGTCGCCGGCCCCAACAGCGCCCTGGCGGCCTACCTCCGATATCACGGTGACGTTCCCCGAAAAGCGGCGATCACGCCTGCATTGAAGGTCCGGTTCCTCCGGCCGGGCACCTGATGCACCGAGCCGGCGAACCGGGTAAAAGATCCCGAACAGCCGTACGAGTGAGACGATGGCTGTCACGGGATCAATGTCCTCGAACCGACCACCGGGCCTGCTGAATGACACCGCGGCGCGCGATTATTCGCGCAAGCTGCGGCTCTTCAACAGTTTTGCCGCCCCCGAGCTGCGCCAGGCGATCGCTAGTCTGAGTCTGCGGCAGGGAATGTCTGTCCTGGATGCCGGATGTGGAACCGGTGAGGCGTTGCACTGGTTGGCCGCCGCCGTCCAACCGGGCGGCCGGATTGTTGGCCTCGATCTCGCGAGCGCGCATGTGGCCGCCGCTGCCAGCTCGGCTCCTCGCGACACACTCGTCATTCAAGCAGACCTGCGACACCTACCGCTCCAGGCGATGAGCTTCGATCTCATCTGGTGCGTGAACACACTCCACCATCTTCCCGATCCCCTGGTAGCGCTTGGAGATTGGATCGAGCAGTTACGGCCAGGCGGACGTGTCGCGATTGGCCAGAGCTCCCTGTTGCCCGAGATGTTTTTCGCGTGGGATCAAAGGCTCGAGCGTGTCGCTAATGAGGCGGTGCGCCGCTACTACCGCGAGCGCTATCGCGTTCGCGAGGAGGATCTGACGGCGATCCGCGGCATGGTGGGCTTGTTGCAACGAGTGGGCCTGCGGGAGGTCAAAGCGCGCACTTTCATGATCGAGCGGCAGGCTCCTTTGAGCGCGGCCGATCGGCTCTACCTGGAGGAAGCCATATTTCGCGATACGTGGGGTGAGCGCCTGCGGCCCTACCTGGAGGATGCGGATTATGCGGCGCTCCAGCGCCTGAGTGATCCGGGTCACCCCGAGTTCGCGCTCGCGCGCCCCGACTTCCACTTTCTCCAGACGTTCACGCTGTTCGAGGGTGTCGCTGAATCTCCGCGAGCAACGCATCCAACGCCTCGAGCATGAACTTCAAGGCATCCCCACGCAAAACCGTGGCACCGGCCGCCCACAACGAGCGTATCCCCGCAAAGCCGGGGCGCGGCGCGTGAGGGTCCCTCGCGGCTCCTTGGAAAATGCCGAGTAATCGCATTGCGTCGCGCGTGACCAACTGGAATCTTGGCACGGCCGAATGGGACGCGACGCTGTGCGATTGCGAGGGTACGCCGGAAAAAATCACGGTCCGTCCGTGATTTTTTTCGACGCGCATTTTTCCCAGGAGCCGCGAGGGACCCTCACGCGTCGTGACCCGGCATGAGACGTCA
>CAYNTW010000070.1:0-2659 GCA_964400085.1 uncultured Steroidobacteraceae bacterium
TGGCGGCCGCGGCCGCCACTGCACTAGCATTGTCTGCTCAAGCAGCACCACCGTCCCCGCAGCTCCAACGATCACCGGTGCACGTTCGTGTGCCGGAGTCGAGTCTGCCGCATTCGGAACCGGGCGTACGTCGGGCACGTACACACTTGCGTTACATCATTCCTTCTGCGAAGGGGTCTCCCCAGGATGCTCCTCAGCCCAAAGGCCTGCCGCCGCTCCCGGGGTACGCCTACGAAACGCCCGCCTCGCTCGCTTGCGTCTATCACCTGGTAGCCACCCGCGTGGACGGCTGCAACCCCAACCTCGCGACGGTTACTCCTTCCGGCGGCGCCGGCACGATAGCGGTCGTGGATGCCTACGACTACCCGGAAGCCCAAAGGGATCTCGCCTATTTCTCGCAACAATTCGGGCTGCCCAGCGCGAAACTCCAAGTCGTCTTTGCCGGTGACGTCCCGCCTCCGCAGTACCCAGGTGGTGGCTGGGAGTTGGAGGAGGCCCTGGATATTGAGTGGGCGCATGCCATGGCGCCTAATGCCCAGCTGGTCCTCGTCGAGGCGAATTCGGACTCTTTGGATGACTTGATGCAGGCCGTTCAGGTGGCCTCCACGATCGTGGCGACCAACGGCGGTGGAGAGGTCTCCATGAGCTGGGGCTCACCCGAATTCCTCGACCAGACCTTCTACGATGATCAGCTGATGCAGTCCGGCGTCGTGTACTTCGCCTCCTCCGGCGACTCACCGGGAACGTCTTGGCCCGCTACCTCGCCCAATGTCGTGGCCGTGGGAGGTACCACTATTTCGCGCGACACACTCACTGGAGACTTCCTGGTTGAAAACACCTGGCAAGACGCCGGAGGCGGCCCCAGTCTGCTGGAGAATCGGCCAGCCTTTCAGGACCATCTCGCCAAGATCGTCGGACCCACGCGCGGCACACCGGATGTGTCTTTCGATGCCAATCCGACTACAGGGGCGTGGGTCTTCGATTCGCATTGGCTCAATAATTCCCCGTCTCCCGGCTGGCTTATCGTCGGTGGTACCAGCCTTTCATCACCCGCCGTCGCTGGGATCACCAACGCCAAGGGTCACTTCCAGCGCTCCAGCCAGGCCGAAAACAAGCTTCTCTACTCCGGCAAATTCCGCACCCGGGAGGTCGAGCTCGGCAACTGCGGGCTGAGCGCCGGAGACTTTGCGCGTGACGGTTGGAGCTTCTGCACCGGAGTTGGCACTCCGCGCGGGGAGTGACTGAGCAATCCCGTAAACCATTGAAACCGGGGCGCGAATCGATCGCGACCGGACTTCCATCATGAGAAAGGGTTCCACTATGACCACGTTGATCCATCGATCGCGACTCGAGCCACCTCCAGGCGAGGCACGTCCAGCCCGATGGCGCAAGCCGCTTTGGCTCCTGTGCACAGCGCTGTCCACATTCGCCACTGCCCTGCCCGGTGGGGCTGCTGCCCCGGCTGCGCAGGGCGCCGCCGCCCAAGCCGCCGCCCAGAGACTCACGATACCTCCATCGCCCATGGAGATCACGTATCCGTCTCCGATCGAGTCTGCCTCGAGGTCGGGAAAAGCAACTCCGCTGAGCGGGCTGCCGCCGGTGTGGCATCCGAATCCGAATGTTTGTATAGACAAGGCAAACAACGTCACACTGGCCACGAGGATCTTCGTGGACCCGGAGGGGAATACGATCGTCACCGGTGGTAAACGGGTGAACGATCCCCGGAAAGGAGTCGAGTTGGGCAGCGAATTCGCAACCCTCAAATACGACCCGCAGGGTAAGGTCCTGTGGTCGAAGACCTATCTAGCGAGAGCCTCTAGACCCGATTTCACCTGCTTCAATTATGCCAGCGGGTTGGCGGTTGATAAGCACGGGAATGTCTACGTAACCGGCGTGGAATGGTTGCACGGCTATGACGACACGGTTCCTGGCCAACTACCAGCGGACGGACCGATCAGAAAGGCATACACCACCATCAAATACGATGCGCAAGGAACGGAGCAGTGGGTCTCGACGTATTTTCCACCCGGGGACAAGGAGGACGTTCCAACATCAATCGCCGTAGATGAGAACGAGGACGTGTATGTCACCGGAAATGCCAGAATTTTCTCGTCCGCTGATCCCCACGGCTACGGCGGGAGCGTTGTGGCGACCGTGAAATACAATGGGCGAACCGGACAGCAGCTATGGGAGGATCGCTACTCCGGACCCGTGCAAGAGGCAGTGCCCGGGGTCTCTTTGCCCTGGTACGACGTCAACCTCATGGTCGTCAATTCGGGTGGGGCTGCGCACCTCTACATCGCCGGCACCGTGTGCACTCAGTTGGACCCGACGGCGCTGGCGTATGGGGTCCGCCTCTGCTCTGACATGCAGTATCAGGTTCGAAAATACACGAGCGATCACGTTCTGGAATGGGTAGCCCGTTACGAGGCAGCGCCCACGTTGGCCAGCATAGCCGCGCGGGCCATTGCTGACAGCGCCGGTAACGTATACGTGACGGGCGTCAGTTGCACGACACCCTACACGGTAGTGTTCAAACCTGACCCCACAGGGGGAAACGACGCCGCTTCCTCAACTTTCTGTTCATACGCCGATGCAACCACTGTCAAGTTCAGCTCTTCCGGCACGCAGCTTTGGGTGGCGCGGTATTCACCTCCTG
>CAYNTW010000070.1:2759-28843 GCA_964400085.1 uncultured Steroidobacteraceae bacterium
TTACATACAACAGGGGGTGACAGTGGGGAGAAATGGCTCCATCTATGTCGCCGGCCAGCACGGCCCCCAACCCTATCTCCAACTCCCCGGATTCTTCAGCGTAAGAGCCTACGGAAAGGATGGCGATCGACTCTGGACGCAAGAGTCGAGAGGTCGCGTTTTGCCCTGGCCCAAGGTGGATTGGGCCGCCGCCGGAGGCATTGCCCTGGACAAGCAGGGCCGGGTACATGTTACCGGAGGAACCGTGGATCCTGTAGAAGTGGACTTTCTGCCCCCCTTCCCCGCCCCCTCCGCATATCTGACGAACGTATATGCGCCCGACGGCGACGGAGACCCGCTGTGGAGCCGCGAGTTCTGATGCTTGCGCTCATCTGCAGTCGCTCTTCGTAGGAGCTTCTTCGATTTTGGGGTGATCACTCGCGCAGCGGATGCAATTAGCGGAGGTTGAAGCCGGGTCATGGATTCGATGACCCGTGCACGGAGCGCGCTTCAACCTCCGTCCTGCTGATTTCTGGAACCGAGCGGACGCTAGAGTTTCGTGCCGATCGCCATCCAGATGGAAGTGAGCCATCTCACACCACGTATTCCTCGATGATCGGGCGGTTCTCTATCAGGCGCCGCACCGAGAAGTCCGACAGGTCGAGCGTCGTGTAGCGACCGTAGGCGAGCAGCTCGCTCATGCCACGACCTACGGCAGGAGACTGGTCAGCACCCCTGGAGTAGCCTCGAGCTCTGTCAGTAGCCAGGTCCTGAACCCAGCTGCGATTGCCGGTTTGCGCGGCCTCTGTGGCCAGACGAGATAATAGGAATACTGGGCGCGGAAGTTGACATCGCACAGCCGCACGAGACTTCCATTCTGCAACTCATCCGCGACGAGCGCGCTGCGTACCAGCGCCACGCCGTGACCCTTAAGCACGGCGGTGATCATGTCACTCAGATTGTCAAAGCGCGGTCCTTTCGGAAATCGCGCATGATTGACGCCTGCCGCCGCGAACCATTGAGGCCAGTAGTTGTGCTTGGGGTCAGCATCGCGCAGCAGTGGCAAGTCCAACAGCTCATCGAGGGTGCCCAGGCGCTTGCCTTCGAGGAGTGCCGGGTGACATACCGGGAAGATGTATTCCCGGAAGATCTCCTCGCTCAAGTGTCCCTTCCAGCGGCCGTCGCCATACAAAACGGCAATGTCGACGTGATGCTGCTCCATATCCTCAGGATCGGAGATGGCGTACAGGGATACATCCAGGTCGGGACACCGAGTACAGAACCGCGTGATTCGCCGCGCCAGCCATTGCGAGCCGAACGAGGTCAGAGCGCCGATCGAAAAGCTCTCCTGCGGGGTCTGGCCGCGAATCTGTCTAACCGCCCTGTTGATGTCATCGAGTGCGCTCTGGGCCGCATGCGCCAGGATAGCCCCGGCCTCTGTCAATTCGATACGACGCGTCAAGCGCACGAACAGCGGTACGCCCAACGCGTCTTCCAGTGAGCGCATGGCCTGACTGATCGCGGACTGGCTGACGTTCAGTTCTTTGGCTGCGGCGCTGAAGCTCGAAAGCCGGGCTACCGCGGCGAAGGGTGGAAGCGTCTTGAGTGGAATATCACGCGAGGACACGGCTCACTCCTGGAAATGCACCGGGCGGAGGCAGCGACTTAAGCGCTTCTTATGTGTCCCATCATGAATGACCGTTTGTCAAGGCTCCCGAGCGAGTTCAAGGTACGGACCTCGCATGCCTACGATCCCAGGGCGCCAGAATGACATTGGCACTGACCGCTGCGCCCCAGAACGATCGCTTGGCCACGACGGCACAGTTTTAACCTGACAGCAATGGAGAAACGCATGATTGCCCGTATCTGGCACGGCGCCGTGCCATTGGCCAAGAGCGCCGACTATCTGAAAAGAATGCGCGAGGTGGCGCTGCCAGACTATCAGTCAACGCCCGGCAACCGCGGGGCCTTTTGTCTGCACCGGGTCGAGGGCGACATCGCCCACTTCGAAATGCTCACGTTCTGGGACGATATAGCGGCTATCCAGAGGTTCGCGGGTAGCGACTATGAACTGGCGAAGTACTACGACTTTGATAAGTCGTTTCTGATCGAGTTGGAGCCGAGGGTGCGGCATTATGCGGTTTATGACACCTAGTGCTGTAGGGGACCGCCTCAGGGTGAGCCTGGCTCGCCATCCACAAACGGATTCAGGATCTTCAGGCGTTCGTCGATCACGAGGCCGTGGTGCATGTCTTCCGACCAAAGCGTCGCGCATCCCGCTTCAGCGCCGCGACCACCACCAATCCGTCGAACACTGATAGCCCGTAGCGCACCGCGCGTTGCAACCCCGCTGACATCACTCAGATCTATCGATTGAGACGAAAGTAGCGGTTGCATCGACCCAAAATTCTCTTGAGCTTTAGCAGCGCTCAAGGCATGCTGCTGCGCCGCACCGAGATGGGCTTTGCCATCGGCGCGTGTGCGGATATCAAAAAAACAAGGCTTCCCGCCCCGTCTGCGCACCGACAAGGACGAGGCCGAAGAAGTCCAAGGACGACCTACAGGATACGGGCGGGTATATGCGAACCGGCGCACTCGGTTTGCAGGGGTATGTTTTACCGCTCGACTATGAGGTTTCTACTTGGACTCGATCGATCTGCGCATGCAGTCCTTCGTGGGATGGCATGGCGAAATCCCGCAGGAGGCGCGGCGCCTCGAGGATCACGAGGCTCGGAGCCATGCGGCACCGTGGTTGCGGCACCATCTCGGACGCGGAATCGTTCACAGCTACGTGATCGGCTACCAACTGGGGGAACATTGGTGGACATTGTTCTTCGAGCGAGCATTGAGCGCGACAACGGACGGCGCCGAACGATGGTGGGTCGAGGCGTACGACTGTAACGGCAAGAGCTGGTCGGGAAACTACTACTATCTGCTGACAGAGAATCGATGGCGTTCGGTTTAGGCCATTTTGCTAATCAAGCCATTCCGCTATCAAGAGATACGGCGACGCACGGTCGCGTCCGACAACGGGGTCAGCACAGCTATGGGGTCTTCGCCTTTGATCCGGCCGCCCTCCCGGGCTTGTTGGGCTAAGCGCTCTTGCAGCTCGGCGAGCTGACTGTGCAGGTTGAGGCTCTGGTGTAAAGCCTGCACGAGTTTGCGCCTCGCACTCATCAGATGATCTTGCAGTTCCGAGTGACCCGTCTCCTTCGCAAGGTCATAGGCGTCCCGCAAATGATCCAACACCGCGATCAACGTAAGGCTCTCGTCGTACCGACTCACTGCTCGTTCAAGGTTGAAACCACTCCCATGTTGCTGCCCGGCGACGGGCAGCAAGACCTGTGCCCACCTGCACGCCATGAATCCGGCCATTTGAATCGCGAGTTCATATTGACCCGCCCTAGCCTCACTTCGAGGCCCGCTGGGTCGCCAACACTTCGCGCAGCTTGTTGGAGTACGGGTTGGCGATCAGGCCGCTCAGGATCTGCTGGGCAGTCACATCAGTGTGATCGTAGTACTCCTGATTGGCGCGCTCGTCGCTGGCGATCCGGGTGGCGCCCACGGCGGCGCCGCCAAACAAGCCTTTGCTGTCAGACCAGATGACCACATCGCTGCGCGATCCGGACTGTTGAGTATCCTTGGAGTAGCTCGCGGCAGTCAGTCCCGCGCCCACGTTCAGCGACCAATTGGCCGTTTTGACGGTAAATGCCTCCACTGCCTTGTCGCTGGTCAGGATCATGACGAGCGCTCCTTTGACGGCGCCGAGCTGCGCACCGAAGCTGCCGCTGCGGGTTCGATAGAACGCCGGGTCACTCCAGCGCCCGTTCCTCTGAACCAGCATCAGGGCCGCCCCTCCCTGGCCGCCGAATAGCAGGGCTGCCTTGATGAAGTGGGGCACGATCAGCAGGCCCTTCGCTTCCTGGATGAGAGCACTGACCTGCGGGTCGGTGCTCATGGTGCGCACGACCGACGCGGCATCCGCGACACGCTTTTGGGTTTCCGGGCTCTGCGCACGAGCGTTGGAAGCGGACAGAACAACTACCAACAGCACAACGAGGGCGAAGGCCGACGAGCGACGATCCACGGGCGGGCCCTCCGAGGTCGTAACACTGGCCTCGTTCTACCCAGCTCTCAGTTGGTCGTCAACCGTCGCCACAGCACCGCCCGCCCTCAAGGCAATCTGTTGCGTGGGAACGCAACAAGGGGCGATCACCACCTGCTTGCGACCAACCGCCCGCGCTCGCAAGATTTTGTTCGCAGGAATTTCGCGAAATTACTGGAACGGAACGGGGTTAGAGGACTTCTCAAATCGCCCGGACGAACGTACCGTGTGTGATCAGGCGATTCCCCGCGTCCACGAGTACATCGGAGCTCATCATGGCAATCATTCCATGTAGAGAATGCGCGCATCAGATCTCGGATCAAGCCGTGAGTTGCCCGAGTTGCGGAGTGCCCGTCACCCGGGTTGTTACGATCAAGCCGAGTAAGCGCCTCATTCCAGGAATCCTGGTCACGTTGATGGCGTTCTGGACCCTGGGAACAGTGCTGTGGCTGGCGGTTCCCAGCGGCGCATACAACCAACTGATCACGCTCGCAAAGTCATCACTGCAGCGGCTCGAGCCGGGAGTCGGGCAGCGCCTGAGCACCGATCAGTCGCAGGTCACGCAATCGCGCCTGGCCGCTGCTACCAAAGCACTCCCCTTCCGCGAGACCGCCGTGAGCTCTCAGCAATCCAACTCCGCAGCGCTTGCGACGAGCGAGCGAGCTCCCGCGCTCGCCGGAACCGGAGCCGCGCCCCGGAGCGTATATCGAACCACGGCGCAGCAGCTCTACCGCGACTACAACGCCAACGTGGTCGCCATTCAAAGCAAAATCGGCACCAGCCGGATCCGCGTGGCGGGTAATGTCGCCGAAATCGACCAGGACGCCGCCGGACATCCGCTCGTCAGGCTCTTCACCGACAAGGACGCCAAAGCTGCAACGATGAGCCTCACCGAGGATCAGCGCGCCGCCGCGGCGCTGCTCGTCAAGAACGAAGCCGTTGAAATCGAGTGCGACCAGGTCGGCCACAGCGGTGAGGTACTCCAGGGGCACGACTGCAGTCTGACATTGGTGGATGTCAGGCCAAAACAGGTGAACCTCGCCCTCTTTCTAGCCAATGGCAAGGGCGCCACCAACGTCTATATCGTGGGCCCGATGCCGGAGGCGGCCTGCTCGACGCGAGCAGACAGTATCTCGTCACAGCTCCATGTCAATCAGCGAGGCGAGTATGTTGTGTGGAGAGGTTGCACCGACGCTGCGCGTGAAAGCATTCCGCCTGGAGGTTGTCGACTTCACTCATCCCCGGTGAGCATTCCGGATATACCCCCTGCGCACCTGTGGCGTTATGACTGTGGCTCGTCCAGTGCGGCGCGAGCCACCGTGCGCAAGAGAGCGGCGACGCGACCTCTCGGGACCGCAACCGTCGCGTTGGATCCGAACGCCGAGTCCGTTACCGCGCCAGAACCCACGGGGAGCGCGTCTGGGCTGGATCAGGGTCGGGACTCAACACCCGCACAGACATTTGCCGCTCCAGTGGTAACCTCCACAGCGGTTGAAAGCACGCCGCCAGGACCGCCCACTCCATCGGCCGCGTCGTCGAACCTAGCCGCAGCAGCTCCAGTCAACGCGGCCATATCCCCGGCTGCAGGTCCGGCGGAACACGCGACTGCGAGCAACCTCCGGCTTGCCTCTGCTAGTGACTCTGATACGGGTACCGCGACGGCAATGGCCCGCGCTCCAGTCGACGAGGTCACGGTCGCACACGCGCCGCAAGGTCCCACTCAAGATAGGGTGAAGCTCCAAGGCAACTCACGTGACACAATCTCGTCACCGCCGGTCGCAACTCCCGACGACCTTTCACAGGTCAGGGCGGTAGATCCTCAGGCTGCCGAGCATATTGCCAGCTACTGCGCCAATTCGGTCCAGGACGCCTTTATCGTTGACTGCCGGCGGAGGGAGGCAGAAGCGTGGACACGCCTCGTGCTGCAAAGGGAATTTCCGACTCTCGACGAGGCGACTCGCAAAAAATGCAGTGAGCCGCCCTTTCCGGACACCTACGTCGCCAAGGAAAGCTGTGCCCGGTACGAGCTGCGCATCAACTGAGCCGCACGGACCGGGCACGCATGGGGGTACCGCGATGGTACCCCCATGGACTCAACATTACTCGAGACTGGCGAGCGCTTAGGGCGTCGTCCAGAGCAGAATCAGGCCATCTCGGTTCTGTAGAGTCACCGAGGACACCGGCATGCCGTTGTTGAGCGCCGGGTTTTGCCTTCCAGCGATGTGCTTGAGACCGGTATGACCCGACGGGCTCACCAGTCCGGACACATTGACGGTGCGGGCGCCGTTGCCCTTCGGGTTCCAGAGCACCACGCCGTACTGGAATTCGCGCATCCACACGCCGTTGCTCCACGCGCCGGTCTGCGGATTACCCGCCGCGGTTGCCAAAGGGTATCCCAGGTAACCAACGCCGCGACCACCGTCGTCGTACTCGTCAAACCAGCGCCGATTGCCCGTCGTCTCCGTGTCATAGGTGCCATCGTCGGCAGCGTAGTAGCCGTTGTTCATGAGAGCCGCGGCGAGGCCGTAGCGCTCACCCTGCCAGGCCGGAGACCAGGCTGACGGCTGGCCGGAAGAGAACGCCACCGGGTCACTGCCATTGGCCGTCACGTTGCCCTGGCTCAGCAGCAGCAGTTTGGGACCGCCCAGATTGTTCATGGCCGTTCGATACCACTGTTGCATGGCTTCCGAGCCGCCCCAGTTTTCGACCGAATATGACCTGCCCATCGCATGTTCGAACGTACCGCCCTGCATGACGCCGCTCAGGAGGGATGTACCCGACAGAATCTGGCTGTTGAGCGTGGGATCCGTCCCGCTGTACGCGTTTTGCACCGCCGTGCCGAACGTGTTGCCGACATTTCCGATTTGCACGCTGCCCGGCCAGTTGGCGGAAAGATAGGTGAAGAACTCCCTCTGACCAGCCATGAGGGTGAGGTACGTGCTGGGCGCGTTGTGCGCTTGGGTGGTCCAGCTTCTCTCCCAGTCGCCGTTGGCTGAGTTGCCGCCGCCGTTGGAGGGATCGATCACGACATTGTCCAGGAAGAAACCCTCGAGGGACGGAGCCGCCGAAGTGCCGGGATAGCGCCCGAGGTGGAACAAATCGTTGAGGTATTTCGCCGCCCACGCATAGGGACCCAGGCCGGTCGAGGGATCGACCGGAACGTTCGGTCCCATGTTCACCAACCATTTTGACGGAGTCGCCGGGCTCGCAACGGGAGTGCCTGAAGTACCGACCGGATGCAGCCACCAGTTCCTGGAGCTCACCTGGTTGTACCAGTGTGTAAGCCCATTGTAGCTGGCGTTGCCATAGAGCTCGTTCAGATCGACATATACGAACACGCGAGTGTTGGCGAACGACTGGGATTTGATGTTCGAGATGACGCTCTCTTTGCTGTAACCCACGCCTTGCTGCCAGCCTTCCCAAGCACCACCGATGATGACCAGGTTGAATTTCGCGGCATACGACTGAAACGAGCTCGCATACTTTTGCGGACCACCGGTTGAGATCGTAGCCAGGCGCGGAAATTTGTCCCCGCTGTAGTTGATGGCCGTGGCTGCCGCCGTGCTGGTCATCGCCGCCGAGAGTGAGAGCGCCGCGCCGCCCATCAACACCAGCTTGACGATATTGCCCAACCCTTGCCCTCGTGTTTTCGTGCCCATGCAAACTCCAATTGATTTCAGACCCCGACGCCGGTCAGGCGAGACGAAGACGACAATTGTTGGGGTTGCACGAGAATGCGGCACAGCTCGAGATGCTGGCTTTCTCACGAGGCGATGGGCGCGATGGCACTGCCCCGGCAACTCCGCTGTCGTAGGCCTTCGCGCCTTTAGACCGGAAGTTTTGCGCCCCCGCCTTTCGACGGGTTTGCCTTTCTGGTGACACCGGACCCTCCAGCGTCACGTTCGACATAATGCAGCTCGCGTGCCAGCTGTCATAACATATTGATGCTGTTGAAATTCACAGCTTGGCCGGGAACGCGGTGGGAAGGCCGCGGCGGCGATTTCTGTCTGCCTTTCCCGACAGCCTTTGGTCCAGGTATTTGCCGAACAGCAATAAGATGTTGTTCTGTAAGACAAAGCCCGACGTCGCCGATAGGCGACACAAAGCTTGCACTCACTCCGGAATCACCCCCTCGCGCAGCCGCAGGATGCGCTGTGAGGCAGCGAAGGCCGCTATATCGAGGGGTGTCTGCGATCGGCTACATAACAACGACCCGGGTTGGCAACAACATCGGCGGCGCGCAACAGTCACGCAGCTCGGCGGTGCCGCTCTTCGTCGCCAGCCAACGACGCTGCCAAAAAGCTCGCGCGGGAATGCACGTCAAAGCTGTTAGCTAACGCCGACAGGCGCACAAATCCGCAGCCTCACTCGAGCGGAATGGTGGAGCGGCGCACAGTTTTAAATTGTGGCCACGCGCAGGCTCTGGCGAACACACTCACTCGAGTCAGATGGAGTCGAAAGAAATGGGAACGGTCGCACTCTTTCTGGTGGCGTTGGTCTTGGGCTGGTTGGGCACGCTTTCCCTGGCTCGGGACGTGTCCCGGCTGCAGTTCAGGGACGTCTCGATCGCAGCGGCCGGCGCCCTATTGATCGGCTTCGTCCTGCCGCGAGTGGGTTGGGAGATCTGGGGCCAGAACGGTCTGCGGTTGTCCGCCCTGTCCGCGATGGCTGCGGCTTCGGTGCTGACACTCGCGGCGGCGAATCTGCTGCGAGGTCGCGGGATGCGCGCCGGGGTACTGTTGAGCCCGCAAGAATAAAAATCCGGCCGCTGTGGGCCCTCGGATTTATAATGGAGTGACGCAGCCCACCACTCTATAGACCTATGGCGCTCATTCAATTCGTCCATAACTACGAAGATCTGTCTACGGACCGGGGCTACCAGTTCAAGTTTCATTGTGACAAGTGCGGCAACGGCTACATGACGCAGTTTCAGGCCTCCACGGTCGGTGTCGCCGAGTCGCTGTTGAATGTCGCGAGTGACTTTTTGAGCGGCTGGGGTCGAGCCGGATCCGCGGCCCAAGAGCTCGAGCGCGTGGTCGGGGGGAAACTTCACGACGTAGCGCTGGCGCGAGCGGTCGAGGAGGCCCGTCCGAACTTTCGTCAGTGCCGGCGCTGCGGCCACTGGGTTTGTCACCAGGTCTGCTGGAACGAGCAGGCGAATCTATGTGAGACTTGCGCGCCCAATTTCACTGCACAACTCGCGGCGAGCCAGGCACGGGCGAAGGTCGATGCCGCACGCGAACAACTCGAGCAAAAGGCGCGTACCATCGACTATGCCGGCGGCGTGGACATGACAGCCGACGCCTACGTCGCAGCGCCAACTGCTGCAACCAACACCCAGGCGCCCAAGGCCCTCTGTGGTCAATGCGGCGCCGAAGTCGGCTCGTCCAGGTTTTGCCCTGAATGTGGCAAACCCGTCGCCAAGGCCGCGCCCGCCCGGTGTCCGACTTGCGGCGCCGAAAACCACGCGGGAAAGTTTTGCGGTAATTGCGGCACCAGATTGCTCGGGTGACGACCTGAACGGCCTTGCCAGGGCACGGGGTCCAAGTACGCATTTTTACCTAGGGTTGGGCGCCTCAGCGCCACCATCTCGCGGGCAGAATCACATTTCGCGTCCGGCCTGCCGACTTTGGGCTCAAGAGTTCTGAAGGTGTGACCGATAGCGCTGGTAAGGGCGTCAGGGAGAGCGTCCGGGCGACTCCACCCACGAAGCTGAAGGCGCCATCTACATGTCAACACCCGAGGTCAGCTTGAAATCCGTGACTCTGGTTCTTTTTCTTTGCGGGCCACTCGCTCTGGCGACCGCCCACGCGGATGGCCCGTCCGGCACCACCGACGTGCGCGCCCTGCTCTCCGACTATCAACGGCCGCCAACAGTGCCCGTCTCCAAGGCCAATCCCTCGACGCCGGAAAAGGTGTCGCTCGGGCAGATGTTGTTTTTCGATCCGCGCATCTCCGGCTCTGGTGTGATCTCGTGCGCTACGTGTCACAACCCGGCGCTCGGGTGGAGTGACGCATTGCCTAAGGGTCTCGGCCATATGGGCGGCCGGCTCGGTCGTCACACGCCCACGATCATCAATGTCGCATACGGCGAGCCGTACTTCTGGGACGGCCGAGCGGCTACGCTGGAAGATCAGGCGAAGGGGCCACTCACATCCGCCGCCGAAATGAACATGCCCGCGGAGGCGGCGGTAAAGCGCATTCAATCGATCCCGGGTTACGTGGTTGCTTTCGAGCGCGCATTCCCTGGTCAAAGCATCTCCCTGGACACCTTCGCAGCCGCCGTGGCCTCTTATGAGCGCACCGTGGTGTCCAGCAGCGCACCATTCGACAAATGGGTCGCGGGCGAGACCGAAGCGATCTCCGCAGCCGCAAAACGCGGGTTCGTACTCTTCAACGGCAAGGCCAACTGCGCCGTGTGTCATTCCGGATGGCGCATGACGGATGATGGCTTCCACGACATCGGCCTGCTGGGGACTGATCGCGGGCGGGCTGCGATCGCGCCCGGCATCGTGCAACTCGAGCACGCGTTCAAGACTCCAACTCTGCGCAATATCAATCTGCGCGCACCCTACATGCATGACGGCTCGCTCCCCACTCTGTCAGCCGTGATCGACCACTATGACCACGGGTTCGAGCATCGCGACAGCCTCGATGGACAGATACACACCCTCGGCCTGACGAGCGACGAGAAAGCGGACCTGCTTGCGTTCCTGGATACGCTGACGAGCGTGGACGCACCGACTGTGGTCCCTGTGTTGCCGCAGTGATTCTTTGGAGATCCCTATGAAGCGCATGAATTTGGTTTGCCTGACCGCCGCGGTCGCTATCACCAGCCTGGTCCGCGCTGCCGCGCCAGTTACCGTTACCCAAAAAGGCCTGCAGTTCAGTGTCGAGGCGCTCAATCTCAGCAAGGGTCAGGTCGTGACATTCGTCAATGACGATCGGACCGCGCATAACATCACGGTCAGCGGCGAGGGATTGAATCTCAATGGAGGCCTGCAGCAGCCCGGCGGGGACTTCAAGGTGCCCTTCGC
This sequence comes from uncultured Steroidobacteraceae bacterium, assembly GCA_964400085.1. Taxonomy (GTDB): domain Bacteria; phylum Pseudomonadota; class Gammaproteobacteria; order Steroidobacterales; family Steroidobacteraceae; genus 13-2-20CM-66-19. The sequence goes on from CAYNTW010000070.1 coordinate 13,881, forward strand.
CAAACCCGGTACCTACCAGGTGAGCTGTGGTATCCACCCGAAAATGAAAATGACCATCACCGTCAAGTGAGGATCGCGCCTAGCGGCGATTTGCCATGACCTATCCACGCCCACTGCGGGTGGTCCACTGGAGCGTCGCGACCCTCGTGACGTGTCAGCTGGCCCTCGCAGTCGTGCTAACGCAGCTACGCTCGTTATCATACGGGCAGCTCGTGCTATCGCTACACCGACAACTGGGACTCGTCATCCTGTTGTTGGTGCTTGCGCGCGTGGGCTTGGCGTGGCGCCACAAGGCCCCCGTGTATAGCTCCTCCACTCTACCCAGGTGGCAAATCCGGGCGGCAGCTCTGGTGCACGGCGCTTTCTACGTGTTGCTCGTGGCGCAGCCCATCATCGGTATTTTGCTCGCTTGGGCGCGCGGGGATACGGTTGGTCTGTTTGGTGCCATGGCAATGTCGGCTCCGGTCGAATTCTCGGACATCGTCCGCGAACGACTCATGACGATTCACGCCGCCACGGCGATCCTACTATTCTCGCTCTGTTTGGTTCATGTGGGCGCGGTGGTATTCAATCGCCTGTTCAGGCGCATCTCAGTGATCGATCGCATGCTGCCCCCCATGTCGAGCGATAAGCTGGTGAATCGGGTAAGCGTCGGGGCACAGCTCTCGTTGGCATTCGCCCTCGTCATCGGCACGGCGGTCATCGTGGCCATCAACGCCATCGCGACCTATCGCGACGTGAACCGTGCAAACGCCGCGTTCCAAGCCGGCGACCTGGCCGTCGCGGATCAGTTGCGCGCCGCGCAGGTTGCATGGAAGGAGTTTTACGCTACCGTCGCGGGTAGCGGCGCGACGGCAGATGCGGCGCATTTGAAGGATAGCGCGGACACCGCGAAATCGAGCCTGGAGGATGCACAGGCGCATGCGCCGCAAGGCGACATGAAGTCCGGATTGTCCGCGGTCATCGGTCTATTGACCAGCACGGCGCAAGCCGGCCCGGCCGCGCACGCCGAGGCGATACGCGCCGTCGATATCAGATTGCAGGACCTGATCGATTCGCAATCGCTCGTTACGCTACAGCATCGCACGGAGAATGAGGACCTCGCGGCGCGCGGGCATGACTTGATCGTGTTTACGGTGTTGCCCATGGTTCTCGCTGCTCTCGTCACGGGAGCGTTGCTGGCCCGCAGCTTCGCTGCCTCCTTGAGCCGAATGGATCTTTTGATCAAAGACATCGAGGCCGATCGCCGCACAACCGCCATCGAGGTGCGCGGCGAAGGCCAATTTGCAACGCTCGCCAGGGACATCATCTCGATGCGTGAAGCTGTCGCAACTCGCGCGAATGCAGCCGCCGCTCGCCAGTCGGAGCTGGAGGCGGAGCGCGCGCGGCTCGCACAGGAGCAGCTACAACGAGAAGCCGAAACCGAGCGGCAACAGCAAGCCGCCCGGCGCGCACAACGCGAGCAGCTGGCAGCGGAATTTGAGTTGGAAGTCGCAGGTATCATTTCAACCGTCAGTGAGGCCGCGCAGGCATTTACTGCAAACGCGGACGCCATGGCAGCGAGCGCGGCCACCTCTGCGCAGCGCAGCCGGGACGCGAGCTCGGTAGCGGAACACACGAGCGGCGCGGCCGCGGAAGTTGCCAACAATACGCGCGAGTTTTCGGACCGGAGCCGATCGGTCCGGGAAAACGCCGAACAATCGAAGTCGCGCGCGAGTCTCGCAGTCCACGAGGCGGCGCAGGCGAAAGATCAGATCGAGCGTCTCATAGCCGCCGTGCGTCAAATCAGCACCATCACCGACCTCATCGCGGCAGTCGCTCGACAGACCAACCTGCTCGCGATCAACGCGCGGGTCGAGGCGGCGCGCGCCGGCGAAGCGGGACGAGGATTCTCGGTCGTCGCTGATGAAGTCAAGGCGCTCGCCCGTCAAACCGGCGATGCCACCCATGGCATCGAAAAGAACATTCAACAAATCGACGCTGCCGCCGCTCGATCGTCCGAGTCACTACGGCGGCTGCTGGAGGTCGTCGCGGGAGTCGACCTCGCCGCGACGGAAATTTTTGGTGTGACTGACGTCCAGGTTGCTTCCGCGCAGCAACTCACCGGTCGGATCTCCGAAATCAGCTCGTCCACTCGTTCGGTTGCAACGGACATTCGTGCCGCGCAGGAAACGGCGCAGGCAACCGAGCAAATGTCGACGGACATGGTGAAAGCGGCAGCCGTGATTGAAGAGCAGACGGAGCAGTTACGGGAGCGGGTCGGACGATTTGTCCTAGGGCTTCGAAACGCGGGCTCCCGCACGGTGGAGCAGACTCCGCCCGCCTTCAGCGCGCCGAAGATCGCAGCCCCCACCCAGCCGTGGCGCGCAGTCGCCTCATAACGTATCGCGATCGTACCTGGTTGGAGATCGGGCCGTGCGCAGGGCCTAGCGCGGCCGCGCAGCCTGTTCCGCGGTCCCGCCGGCAGCATGTGGGCGGCTGCAGCCAAATCGCGCAACATTTGCGCGCGGGGCGCCTATAATCATGCATATTTCAGTAACCAACTGTTCTCACGAGAACCCGAAGGAACCGCCGGCGAGCAGGCCGCGTCTGCTAACGAGAGGGGCACATGGGCGAGAAAACGACAGGGGGTGGAGCGCGGCGTGGGAATCAGGTGCTGCAACGGTTGCGTGATCGGCCGCCAGCCATTTGGTACGGCGGTGAACGCGTTTCGGACGTCACCACGCATCCCGCTTTGAAGGGCGGCGTGCACACGCTCGCCCGCCTCTACGATTTGCAGTGGGAAAAGGCAGATTTAACGCTGTACGACTCACCCACGACGGGCAACAAGGTCGCACGCTCGTTCATGATGCCGAAGACGCGCGAGGAGCTCGTCAGTGTGAGTCGTGCGATGAAAGTCTGGGAGGACTACACGTTTGGAATGATGGGGCGCGTACCCGACTACATCAACCGCGCGATGACCGGTTATGCGGCAGGGGCCCCATTTCTCGCCGAAGCAGACCCACGCTTTGGTGAAAATGCGGTGCGCTACTACGAGTACCTGCGCGAGAACGATCTCTGTCTAACACACACCTTGATTCCGCCGCAAGCCAACCGCGCTGTGAGCTCAGCTAAGCAGGCAGACCCTTTCCTTGCCGCGCGGGTGAAGGAAGAAACCGACGCCGGAATCGTAGTCCGCGGCTGCCGCATGCTGGCGACACTGCCGATCTCCGACGAGATCATGGTGTTTCCCTCCACGCTCCTGAAAAGTCCGGAGGATGATGCGCCCTACGCTTTCGGCTTCTCGATCCCGAACGACACTCCCGGGTTGCGATTCATCTGTCGCGAAAGCGTCGATTACGGTCGTTCGCATTTCGATCATCCGCTCGGCTCACGGTTCGAGGAGATGGATGCGGTCGTGGTGTTTGATGACGTGTTTGTGCCGTGGGAAAAAGTTCTCCTCTACAGGGATATCAAGCGGTGCAACGAGGCTTACGCCCGGACGGGTGCCATCGTGCACATGACGCATCAAGTCGTGGTCAAGAACATCGCCAAGTGCGAGTTCATGATGGGGCTCGCCTCACTGATGGTGAACACGATCGGCGCCGAGATCTTCCAGCACATTCACGAAAAGCTGGCGGAGATCTGGGTAAACCTGGAGACTATGAAAGCTTTCCTGCGAGCCGCGGAGGCGGACGCGCAGCTGGACGAGTGGGGAGTCATGCGCCCGGCCTGGAACCCGCTGGATGCCGCGCGCAACCTCTTCCCGCGGCTCTATCCACGGATGGTGGAGATCATTCAACAGATCGGCGCGAGCGGCCTGGTCGCGATGCCGACCGAGCAGGACGTGAAGGGACCGTTGGCCGAGGACATCAGGAAATACTATCAGGCCGCTCGGGCCGAGGCGTTCGACCGCATCCCCCTGTTCCGGCTTGCCTGGGACGCCTCGCTGTCAGCCTTCGCCTCCCGGCAGGTGTTGTATGAGCGGTTCTTCTTTGGCGACCCGGTGCGCATGGCTGGGGCGCTGGTGACTGGCCACAACTCGCAGATCCAGGAGTACGCGGAAAAGGTGCGCGGGTTTGTGAGGCAGAATCGCGACGAGGCATTTGCAGGCCCCGCGACATGAGCGACACCCCCGATACGCGACGGTTTCGCGACACCATCGGCCTCTTCTCGACCGGTGTCGCAATCATTGTGGCGCGCTCGCCGGATGAAGTGATCGCGATGACGGTGAACGCGGTCTGCTCCGTGTCGCTCGATCCGATGTTGGTGTTGTTCTGTCCCGGGAAGAAGACACGCTTCGCACAGAACCTCGCGACCATTGCGGCATTCACGATCAACATCCTGCGCCACGATCAGCAAGCCTTGTCGACTTATTTCGCGGGCGCCTGGAAGGAGGCTACGCCGCCGCCGTTCCGACTGGTCGACGGGCGGCACGCGCCACGGCTCGAAGGCAGCCTCGCCTCCATCGAATGCGCACCGGAGCGCGTCGAGGAAGCGGGAGATCATTGGCTCGTCATCGGGCGCGTGCTTGCCGTTCATACCGGAATCGAGCCGCATCGGCCGTTGGTGTTCTTTCGAGGGCGATACCGGAGCCTCGATGTGGCCGACAGCACCGCCGCTCCCGACTTGGCCGATGTTCAGGACGAGCCGGCGCATGTTTTTTATCACTAGCGCGCGAGAGCGGCTAACGGGACTGGCTTGCGAGCTCCAGGCGCGCGATCTGGTTACGGTGTACCTCGTCAGGTCCATCGGCGAGACGTAGCGTGCGCGCCTGTGCGTAGCCGTAGGCGAGCGGGAAGTCGTCCGAGACACCGCCGCCGCCGTGAGCCTGTATCGCCCAATCGATCACTCGGCAAGCCATCTCGGGAGCCGCGACTTTGATCATGGCGATTTCCAGCCGTGCGACCTTGTTACCCGCGGTGTCCATCATCCACGCGGCTTTCAAGGTGAGCAGGCGGGCCTGCTCGATGAGGATGCGGGCTTGCGCAATACGCTCCTGTGTCACGCCATGCTCGGCTATGGGGCGTCCGAAGCTCTCGCGGCTGCAAACACGGCGACACATGAGTTGCAGAGCGCGCTCGGCCAACCCGATGAGTCTCATGCAGTGATGAATGCGGCCGGGGCCGAGACGCCCCTGAGCGATCTCGAAGCCCCGGCCCTCGCCCAACAGCATATTCTCGGCTGGGACACGCACCTTCTCGAACAGCAGCTCGGCGTGTCCGTGGGGAGCGTCGTCATAACCAAACACCGGCAGGTGACGTTTCACCGTGATGCCGGGCGCGTCCATGGGGACCAGGATCATGGACTGCTGACGATGCCGGTCAGGCTCCTCGGGCGCGCTCTTGCCCATGAAGACAATGAGCTTGCAGCGCTCGTCATTGGCCCCCGAGCACCACCACTTGTGCCCGTCAAGGACGTAGTGATCGCCCTCGCGCACCATACGAGCCTGGATGTTGGTCGCATCGCTGGAAGCCACACCCGGCTCCGTCATCGCGAAACAGGAGCGGATCCGCCCGGCCAACAAAGGCTGCAACCAGGTCTCCCGTTGGGCCGCGGTTCCGTAGCGATGCAGGACTTCCATGTTGCCCGTATCGGGCGCGCTGCAATTGAAGGCTTCCGAGGCGATTGGCGAGCGCCCCATCTCCTCGGCAAGCGGCGCGTATTCGAGATTGGAAAGTCCCGGTCCATGGCGCGGGTCCGGTAGGAACAGGTTCCAGAGTCCCTGCGCGCGCGCCTTCTCCTTGAGCGATTCCATGAGCCGCGTGGCGCGCCAGGGGGCGCCTGCCTGGCGATTGGCTTGTACCTCGGTGAAGAACGTGGGCTCGTTCGGATAGATGTGCTCCTCCATGAAGGCCCTGAGCCGCTGGAGGTATTCGCGACTGCGAGCCGGGTATGAGAAATCCACTGGCCGCTCCTGGAGGGTGGCTCTAAAGAGCGCGGGCGTAGCGCTCGAGGTGTATCTCGGTGCTGCCAAAACGGGTCGCGGCCGCCAGCAGGCGCTTGAAGTAGTGGCTGACCGCGAGCTCGTCGGTCACACCCATGCCGCCGTGGAGCTGAACAGCCTGCTGACCAACAAAACGCGCCGCCTGTCCCACAATGACCTTCGCGGCGGAAATCGCCGCGCCCCGCTCTCCGGGATCGCTCGATAGACAGCGGGAGGCCGCCAGGTAAGCCATCGAGCGCGCCTGCTCGACATGGATCAACATGTCGGCCATGCGGTGCTGCAACGCCTGGAATTTCCCGATCGGCACACCAAATTGCACCCGCGTGCGGGAATATTCGATGGTCATGGTCAGTAACTTGTCGAGCGCGCCGAGCGCATCCGCACAAAGCGCGCTAGTGCCGTAATCCAACAGCGCCGGCAATTCTTCGGCGACATCGCTGCCCAGCCGGGAGGCCGGCGCCAGATTGACGTGGTTCAGAATGACATCGGCCGCGCGCTGTCCGTCCACGGTCGTGAACGATCGCAGCTCGACGCCGGCCTGATCAGGTGTCACCGCAAACAGCCCGAGCTCTCCGGCCCGAGCCCCGGTAATCCGCGCGGAGACGAGCAGCAGTCCTGCGATTGGAGCGTGGTAGATGACGCTCTTACGACCGTGAAGCGTCCAGCCGTCCGCGCCCAAGTCGGCGTCGGTCTGAATATCCGCGCAGCTGCCGTCGGCAGGAGCTTCATCGTGAGCCAACACGACAATCAACTCGCCGTTAGCCATGCGCGGTAACCAGTCGGCGCGCTGCGCCGACGAGGCCAGCCTCACCACGGCGCGCGTAGCCAGCACGGCGCTCGAGAGATAGGGCTCGACTACCAGTCCCTCGCCGAGCGCCATCGACACGAGCAGCGTCTCGATAGGACCCGCATCGAGCCCGCCCTGCTCCTGGGGGATGTTCAGCGCCAGCAAGCCAAGCTGCGCGAATTCTTTCCAGAGCTCCCGGGAGTACCCGTCCGCCGAGGCGAGAATGCCGCGGCGCTTGCGCGAGTCATAGTGATCCGCGATGAGCCTGCGTGTGCTCTCCAACAGCATCTGCTGCTCGTCGCTGAATGAGAAGTCCACTGCCGGTCTCCTACAAGCCGAGGATCATCTGGGAAATGATGTTTCTCTGGATCTCGTTGGATCCGCCGAAGATGCTGAGCTTACGCAAATTGAGATAAGCCGCGGCTACCCCCGCCGCATAGTCGGGCACCGGCAGCTCCCCGCTCCCCGCGGCCGCGGCGCCGTGCTCGGCAAAGGCGAGCCCATGCAGCCCCAACGCCTCGAGCATGAGCTCGGAGATCGCCTGCCGGATCTCGGTGCCGCGGATCTTGAGGATCGAGGCCGCGGGGCCCGGGGCACGATTGGCCTCGTCCGCGCTGATCACGCGCAGGTTGGTGACCTCCAACGCTGTCAGTTCGATCTCGATCTGCGCGAGGCGCGCCCGGAAACGGGAATCCGCCAGCAGCGTACGCCCACCGCGGGGTGTCTGACCGGCGATGTGCTTGAGGCGTGCCAACTCGCGCCGCGCAATGCCGACGGCGGCGATGTTGGTCCGCTCGTGACCCAGGAGAAACTTGGCGTAGGTCCAACCCTGATTCTCCTCGCCGACACGGTTGGCCACCGGCACCTCGACATTCTCAAACCAGACCTCGTTCACCTCGTGCGTACCATCCAACAGGATCGTCGGACGCACCGTGACACCGGGTGATTTCATGTCAATGAGGAGAAAGGAGATCCCCCGTTGCGGCTTCGCGGTTGGATCGGTACGGACCAGGCAAAACATCCAATCCGCATGTTGCCCCAGGGTGGTCCATGCCTTTTGACCGTTCACGACGTAGTGATCCGCCGAGCGCGCGGCGAGCGTTCGCAATGAAGCCAGGTCGGAGCCCGCCCCCGGCTCCGAATAACCCTGGCACCACCAGTGCTCGGCGCTAAGGATGCGCGGCAGAAAATACTGCTGCTGGGCCGGGCTGCCAAACCGCATCAGCACGGGGCCGAGCATCTTCAGACCAAACGGAAGTTGCGCCGGCGCACCGGCGAGAGCACATTCGAGATCGAACAGATACTGCTGTACCAGGCTCCAACCCGTGCCACCCCATTCGCGCGGCCAGGACGGCGCACCCCACCCGTGCGCGTGCAGAATGTGCTGCCAGCGGCGGAAGTCGTCCGCGCTTTCCCGGCCGCCACCCAACATCTTGTCACGGATATCGGAAGGTAGTTGCGCGTGCAGGAATACCCGGACCTGCTCGCGAAACGCCAGCTCTTCGGGTGTGTACGTCAGATCCATCAGGCCTCCATCTCCCGCGCCAACGTCCAGGCGAGCTCGGCCAATGGACGCGTTGACCTCGCGATCTCGGCGGCACGCGGGCTCGCGGCGGTGCCCTCCTGTACGCGCTTGGCTATTCCCTGAAGAATCCCGGCGCTTCGAAACAAGTTGTAAACGAGATAGAAGCGTCGATCCGCCGCAACCACCAAGCCGGTGCGCCGCAGGTATTTCGCCCAGTACTCTTCTATGTTTGGAATACCGAGCGCGTCCAGGTCATATCCGGCCATGCCGCGGTTGTGCTCAGGGGGCACATACCAGCTCATGGCATGATAAGCGAAATCGGCGAGTGGGTGTCCGAGCGTGGCGAGCTCCCAGTCGATGACGGCCACAATCCGCGGCTCGCTCGGGTGGAAGATCAGATTGTCGAGGCAAAAATCTCCGTGGACGATACGGGTCGGCGGATCACTCTCCCGGGGCACGTGCTGCGGCAGCCATTCGATGAGACGCTCCATGGCCTCGATCCGCTCCGTTTCGGAGGCACGGTATTGACGCGTCCAACGCTCGATCTGGCGCGCGAGGTAGTTCCCCGCTTTGCCGAAGTCAGCCAGCCCCAGAGCGAGGTAATCGACCCGGTGGAGGGCCGCGATGACACGATTCATTTCGTCATAGATCGCGGCGCGCTCCGGAGGCGAGACTCCGGGTACGCGAGGATCCCAGAATATCCTGCCTGCAACGAGCTCCATCACGTAGAACGCCCGTCCGATGACCGATTCGTCCTCGCAAAGGCAAAACATGCGTGGCACCGGCACCTCGGTGCCGGCCAAGGCGGCTTGCACACGGTATTCGCGCTCGATGGCGTGCGCCGAAGGTAACAATCTGGCCGCGGGCGCCGGCTTGCAACGCATGGCATAGCAACCGCCGGGGCTCGTCACTTTGAACGTGGGATTCGATTGGCCGCCGGGCAAACGCTCCAGGCGCAATGGGCCGGTGAGCCCGTCCATGCGCTCGCGCAAATAGGCCTCGAGCCGTCCAACATCGAGCTCGGTGCCCGCCCCACCCGGCTGGTCTGCCGCCGTTCTCACGACTGTGTACCCCCTCGAGCGCTGGTACGCCCCTTGTCACGCGGCGCGCTCGCATACCGACCATTTTGACCAGTTGTGGACGCCGAGACAATTGTCGCGCCTCAAAGGGTCGTATATTCCACCCACCAACATGACACCCGGCCTCGAGGAGAGCTTTCATGAGATACAGCGTCGAGCGAATCCTGACCACCCACGTCGGCTCACTCCCCGCTCCGCCCGACCTGTGGAGCTTGAAGGGGGTCGATCCCGCGCGCCTGCGAGAGGCGACGCGGGAAGTGGTCCAGCGTCAGCGCGAATGCGGAATCGATATCATCAATGAAGGCGAGGTGACCAAGGGCGGCAACTGGGTCGCCTTTGTCAACGAGCGCCTGACAGGCTTCGAGCCTCGACCGGTCAGCGCTTCCATCGCATTGATGAAAGGCAGCGCGGACTGGGCCGATTTCGCCGACTTTTACCAAGCTGCCCTGGAAGGCGGCACGCTCTTCGAGCAAACCCGCGCCACGCAGCCCCAGACGAGAGTCCACGATTGGGCCTGTACAGGTCCCGTTCGTTATTGTGGCGAGGCCGCGTTGCAGAGAGAGATCGACTGTCTCAAGGAGGCCCTCGGCGATACGCCCCCGGGGGATGCGTTCCTGACGTCCACGGCGCCCGCAAGCCTCGAGCCTGGCCGCGAGAATCTCTACTACAAGTCACAGGAGGAGTTTCTGTTCGCGCTGGCCGAAGCCATGCGCGTGGAATATCAGATGATCGCCAAGGCCGGGCTACTGCTCCAGGTGGATGATGCCTGGCTGGCGGCGCTGTGGGATCGGATCGGCGTGAAGATGGGATTGGAGGGGTACAAGCGCTACTGCGCCATCCGGGTCGAGGCGTTGAATCACGCTCTGCGAGGCATTCCGCCGGAGCAGGTGCGCTATCACCTCTGTTGGGGTAGCTGGCACGGTCCACACTCACGCGATATTCCGCTCATCGACATGGTGGACACACTGTTGTCGATCAATGCGCAGACGTATCTCTTCGAGGCGGCGAACGTACGTCACGAACATGAATACGTGGTCTGGGAGAGCACCCAACTTCCCGGTGACAAGATTCTCGCTCCGGGCGTGGTGAGTCACGCGACGGCGCTGATCGAGCACCCGGAGCTCGTCTCGAGCCGCATCCAGCGGTTCGCGAGACTGGTCGGTCGCGAACGGGTCATCGCCTCGACAGACTGCGGGCTCGGCCTGCGTTGCCATCCTCAGATCGCATGGGCAAAGCTGCAGGCGCTTTCACAGGGGGCCACGCTGGCCAGCAAGGCCCTTGGTGGAAAGCGCATCACGGCGTAGCACGCGCGCGGTTCGCGGCGGGCCGCGGTGCTCCTGGTCAAGTCGTTGGCGACGCTTTGCACGCCTTGTATACTTAGCTTGCTAGCTTTCTGCGCCAGCACCAGGGGGAACGATGCGAACGCGAAATCTCTGCAAGGCCGGGCCCGTGCTCGGCGCGCTCCTTGGCACCTCGACTGTCGCGCACGCGCAGACCGCCCCCGCAGGTATCTCCGCAGGCCCGAAACCCGGTGAGGTGAGCGAAGTGGTGGTCACCGCGCAGCGTCGCGCGGAACGCATCCAGGACGTGCCGATTACGGTCGAAGCCGTTTCCTCCGAGACGTTGAAGTCCACGGGTATCGAAAACGTCAAAGATCTGTCGATGGTGGTTCCGGGCCTACAGATTGGGGACGCGGTGGGGTTCGCCACTCCGCACCTGCGTGGTGTTGGTAGCACGACTCTCGCCCCCGGTGTCGAGACGCCAATCGCCATCTACGTCGACGGTGTCTATTACGCTTCGACCACCTCGTCACTGTTTGACTTCGTGGATGTCGACAATGTCGAAGTCCTGAAAGGGCCGCAGGGAACCCTTTTTGGACGCAACGCCACCGGCGGCCTGATCCAGGTCACGACCCGCACCCCAACGCAGGCGCCGCGCGTCGATGTCGACCTGAGTTACGGGAATTACCAGTCCGTCAAAGGGGATCTCTACGTTGCGGGCGGCCTGTTGGACCACCTGGCCGCCTCCTTCACGGCGCAGGCGAGTGGCGCCGGCCAGGGCTATGGCCGCAATCTGTTGACCGGTGACGAGGTCAACCGCAACGACATCAACCTGGGACTGCGCACCAAGTGGGTGTGGTCGCCGCGGGATACGACCACCGTCACGGCAGCGGCCGACTATTCACACCGCCGCGACAGCTATCTCGCGGATCGGCTGCCGCCGGGCGCCACCAACCTGCCCCGCGGCGCGAACTTGCCGCAGGAAGCCGTTCCGGCCTATACCAGCCCATGGGACACCGCCCAGAATATCGATCCCCTCAATCGCAACATCGCCGGCGGCGCGAGCCTCCGTCTCGAGCAGGAGTTGGGCTTCGCCCGGCTCATGAACCTCGTCGCGTATCGCAAGAACTCCAGCACCATCGACTGGGATCTTTACGAAGGCGTGCCGTTGTTTTTCGACGGCTTGTTGGATGCCTCGGAGAGTCAATTCAGCGAGGAGCTGCAGCTCTCCTCCGCGCGCGGCTCACCGATCATCTGGAGCGCCGGCCTGTACTACTTCCACTCGCAGTCCGCGTACGACCCAAACCACGTAATTTTCGGACCGCCGGATCTCAATCCTCTGCAGATTCTGTCCCCCGATGAGCAACACGCCAACTCCATCGCGGGCTATGGGCAAGCCACCGTTCCCCTTCCGGCCCGGATCAATCTAACTCTCGGCGGGCGCTATACCAACGAGAACCACGACATCGTGGGTCACCAGACGTTCTTTCTCGACGACGGCACCGTGTTATCGGACACCCCGCATCCCGAGCGGGGTGCCCGCTTCGCCAAGCCGACCTTCCGCGTCGCGCTCGATCATCATCCAACGGACGCCACGATGGTGTACGCGAGCTTCAACACCGGCTTCAAGGCCGGCGGATTCAACACCGGCTCGATCGGCGACCCGGCCTATGGACCGGAAACCCTCAAAGCCTACGAGATCGGCATCAAGAGCGATCTGCTGCAGCGGACACTGCGGCTCGACCTGTCGGCCTTTCGCTACGACTACAAAAACATCCAGGTGCAGAAGATCGAGGGCGCCGCGACCGGTATCATCAACGGCGGCGCGGCGAAGTTGGACGGCGCCGACCTCGACCTGAAGTATGTCGCGACCGAAGCCCTCAACTTCGACGTCTCGGCCGAATACCTGAACGCCCGGTTCACTTCGTTCGACCAGGCGCCCCTGTCGAATCCCGTTTTCGGGCCCACCACCGAAGTCGTGACCGGCTCCGCGGCTGGCAAACGGCTCCCGTATGCTCCCCGTTTCTCCTTTTCCGTCGCCGCCAACTACGTGGTGCCACTCCGGGCCAGCGAGCTCGACCTGAATGCCACGGTCCAACATTCGAGCCTTTTCTATCTCGAGCCGGATAACGTCATGCGGCAGTCCGCGTACACACGGCTGAACTCATCGATCGCGTGGCGCCCCGCGAACCACCGCTACGGCGTGACGCTGTGGGGGAGAAACCTGACAAACGAAGCGGTCATCAGCTATGGCGGAACCCTCGTCAGCGGGCTGCGCACCGTGGGCTATGAGCCGCCGCGGACCTACGGAATCACTTTCGAGTACCACTACGAGTGAGCGGCGGGGCAGGCGCGACCTGAGTCGATCCTGGTGGAAATCAGGCCGCCCGTTGGTTAGCATTCGCCACCTTCCAGCGGGAGCGAAGCGGAAAATCATGAAAAACGGTCGCGTGTTCGGTCTGACCTGTGCAAGTCTGGCGCTCGGTGTCTGCATCGGGCTGGCCGCGAAAGAGAAATTTCCCGGCATCGAGCTGTTGCGTGGCAAACCCGCCAAGGAGGCCGGGCTGGCTGCTCTGCAACAGGCGGAACAGTTCGCGGGACACGGCTCCTGGGAATTGATCAGCATCGCCCGCGTCTACTACCTTGCGGGCGATCGGGACAAGGCGCAAGCGCTGATCGAGCGAGCGCTGAGCCGCAAACCCAAGGCGACGGACTTCCAACGAGTTGGGGAGATCTACGCCGACGCCGGCGACAATGCGCAGGCGGAGAGTTATTTTCAGAAAGCGCTCGCGGCGGATGCGAACGATGACACCGGCCAGTCGGAGATCGGGGCGTGGTACATCCGTAACGGGCAGCGCGAGAAAGGCGAGGAATTGCTGGCAAAGGCGCTCGCCAAGAATCCGGACGATGTCTGGCACTTCATCAGGGCAGGCGAAGCCTATCTCGGCGTGCCGAAGGGAAGATAACCGCTCGGTGAGGCTTACGCCTCGCTGCACTCGCGGCGGGCGACCGGCACACTCATTGCTGGATAACCAGCATGAAGCCAACATTGTGCACGGCATCGCTGATCGCCCTCGTTGCAACTGCACACGCGGGCACCGCCACCGCTTCAGACGCGGCGGTTGGGGTCACGGTAGGGACCACTGGCCTCGGCGCGGATCTCGACTTTGCCCTCGGCAGTCAGCTTGGCGCGCGGGTGGGCTACAGCTGGTTCGTCTATCATCATGACATCAGCCAGACAGATATCACGTATGCCGGGAAACTGACGTTCAGTGAATTCTCCGGGCTGCTCGATTGGTATGTTGTGGGCGGTGGCTTCCGGCTGACGGCCGGCGCCTTTGGCGGCAACACGAGAGTAGATGTCAACGGACGCCCTACCACTGGCACGTACCACATCGGCAACGCGACCTACACGGCCGCGGAAGTCGGCACCCTCACCGGTCAATTGAAATTTGGCAACTCTGTGGCGCCGTATGTCGGTATTGGTTGGGGAAATCCCTTCACGCACCGCGTGACGCTGCAGTTCGATCTGGGCGCGATCTACGGCGGTAGCCCCTCGGTTTCGCTGACAGCGCACTGCGGAACCGCGGCTCCACCCGGGAGTCCCGCATGCGACCAGATCCAAAGCCAGGTGCCGGTGGAGCGACGCAAGCTCCAGGACGACGTGACCGCCGCGAAGTGGTATCCCGTGGTCAACCTCGGGGTCGCCGTCCGTTTTTGACGCTATCGCACCTTGTAGGTCTTTTCAAACATGGCGGGCAAACCGCCGTCGCTGGTGATGACCCGACGTTTGAAAAGCCAATGCCCGTCACGCTTGACCAACTCATCGTGTTCGCGCCCCTGCTCGATGAGCTCCGGTGCCGCTTTGACGGTGTCCGAATTGATGCCCGTCCAGATGACGTCCGCAGTGGCGGTATCACCGTTGACCACCACCTTCGGGTTGGTGAGCAGCATGCGGAACGTTCCTTTCCGCGGCGGGGATTCGTGCGCCAGCCTCGCGTAGAGATCCTCGATCGGCTTCTTGCCTTGTGCGATGACGCCATTCACATCGAGCAGGCCGTCCGACACATAGAACGCGGCAAAGTCATGGCGGCCGGCGCCGAGCTGGGCGTAGTAGTCAACGAGCATATCTTCGATCTGCGCGCGATCGAGAAGCGTGGCGAGGGTGGTCGCAGGGTATTCAGCGAGCGCTGGTTGAGTTGAGGTCGCCACGACCAGAGCGACGGAAGCGAGCAGCGCGCGGCAAGATCGCATGGGATGTCTCCTGTGTTGTTGTAGCGCCGACGCGAGTTTACGTGCCGCGCCCGTGGAACGGGCCTCCCGTGCCCGTCGCATCCGCACCGTGGAGGTGCGGGAATTCCATCCA
>CAYNTW010000071.1:0-28767 GCA_964400085.1 uncultured Steroidobacteraceae bacterium
CGGGTCGCACAACACGCCGGCGTCGATCGCTCGCTGATCCGCTACTACTTCAAGAATCGTTCGAGCCTGCTGTTGGCGGCCGCACGTCATCTCTTTGCCCAACTTCGCAACGAGCTGGCGATCCTCGAGCGCATCCCGGCGGATGCCGCGGAGGAAAGGATCCGCGAGTCCGCCCGGGCCTTGTTGCGCTTTCAGATCAGGCACCCGTACTTTCATCGGCTGATGGTCGATGAGGTGGTCAACTCCGACCACCCGGACGCGCTCGCGTTCTTCAAATCATTCACCGGCACGGGCGTCGACAATCATCGGGAGATTGCCGAATCCATCGCACGGCAGGCGGGCATGCGGCGGGTGGACGGCGCTTTTCTCTACGTGGCGCTCATCGGGATGTGTGAATTCTTCGTCACCGGCGCGCCGATTCTGAAAGTGGCCTTCGGTAAAGACTACGATGTCGAGACTGTGAATCGCCAATACGAAAACTTCCTGGCCGATTACGTCGTGGACGGGTTGCGCCGCCTGCAGCAGTGAGGCAGCCCTCTGGCTTGACAATTCCCAGGTATGGGTAATAGTGTATCCAGGGATGGTGGAACTCAACGAAACTCACGATCCTGCCCGCCGCAGTTGGGTCACTGAGGCAAACGAGCCCGGCTGCGACTTCCCCATTCAAAATCTGCCGTTCGGTGTATTCCGTCCGACCGCGGGGGCTCCCCCGCGCGGCGGTGTTGCGATCGGCAGGCATGTTCTGGACCTCTCCGAGGCGCTGGCGGCCGGCCTGCTCAGCGGTCCCGCCGCAAGTGCCGCACGAGCCGCATCCGGCGAGACACTGAACGCCTTGCTCGCCATGGACCCGAACACTGTCTCGGCCTTGCGTGCACGCCTTTCGGATCTCCTCCGCATCGGCGGCCCGGATTCCGAGACCGCTCGCGGATTGGCCGCGCGTCTGTTGGCGCCGATCGCCAGAGTGCAAATGGAGGTCCCGGTCGCGATCGGCGGCTTTACGGATTTCTCCTGCTCCTACACCCACATGGGCGGAATGCGTGGCGGGCAGCCGGTCACAGCGTTCTATTATCTGCCCATTGCCTATAACGGACGCGCGAGCTCCGTCAGAGTCAGTGGCACGCCGGTAAAGCGGCCCTGTGGCCAATGGGCCGCCAAGCCGCCCGAAGGGGAAATGTCCTTCGGCCCGGAGCCGCGGTTGGATTTCGAGTTGGAATTTGCCGCCTTCGTCGGCCGGGGCAACGATCTTGGCACCTCGCTCGGGGTCGATGAGGCCAGCGAACGGATCTTCGGGTGCTGTCTATTGAATGACTGGTCCGCGCGCGGGATCCAGTTCTTCGAATCCATTCTGGGGCCGTTTCTGGGCAAGAGCTTCCTGACCACGATCTCTCCTTGGATCGTGACTACCGAAGCGCTGGCCCCGTTTCGCGTGGCCTTGCCCGATCGGGACCCGAACGTCCCGCCGACGCCAAAACACCTGAACAGCAGGGCGAACCGGGAGCACGGAGGCCTGGACATTGAGCTCACGGCTCATCTCCAGACGGCGAGAATGCGCGCCGAGAATGTCCCGCCGGCACGCATCGTGCGCACGAACTTCAAACATATGTATTGGACGCTTGCGCAGATGCTGGCCCATCACACGAGCAACGGCTGCAACATGCAGACCGGCGACCTCTTCGCGAGCGGTACGACATCCGCCGACGATCCGGATGCGAAGGCCTGTCTCGCCGAGATCAATCAACGCGGTACGCGCCCTTTAGATCTCCCGACCGGAGAGCGGCGGCTCTGGCTCGAAGATGGCGATAGCTTGCAGATTCGGGGACGCGCACTGCGGGATGGCTATGTGCCAATCGGATTCGGACCTTGCGATGGGCTGATCACGGCTGCCGCTCCTGCGTCCACATGAGGGGCACCAAATTCATATGAGCCAGGGCACGGAATTGTGGCCATTATTCCTCACCAACGGCGCGCATCATCGATGAGCTGATCTCGAACCAGGGTTACGCGGCGGGAGCTCGTCTTACCTGCGGCTTGCGCGATATACAGGGACATCGTCGGAACCCGTTCGGGACGCGCCGCCAGCGCCAATTCGCGCGAGCGCAGTGCAGGCTTGCACAACAGCTCCGGCACCACACTCGCACCCAGCCCTGCGCGCACGGCATGCAGGGCCACTTCAAAGTCCGGCACCATCAAAGAGGCCGCGGGAGCGGACATCTGAAAAGCCGTTTTCCAATACAGGTCGAGCGGCGCGGACCGAATACTAACCCCAATCAGCGGCACATCAGTCGGCGATGGTGGCCGTGACGAGCGAAGAGTTGATCCTCGTGCGCAGAGCAGTAGCAGTGCTCCGCTATAGAGGTCCACATACTCGATACCTTTGTGTGGAATGCGCGCCGGCAGAATAGCCAGATCGAGACTGCCTTCCAGGAGCCGCTCGAGCAAAGCCGGCGGCGGGCCAGAGCTCAAGGTCACACGAACCCCAAGCGCCAATCCGCGCTTGATGGATAAGAGGAAAGGAGAAGAAAAGCCGACGCCATTTCCGATGAAGACCGAGCCTGCAAGCGTTTCAGTGACCGCACTTGGTGATGCCGAAGCGAGCTCCAACGCATCGAGATGGGGCGCGCAGCGGCGCGCCAGATCGATCCCGGCCGTCGTAGGAATCACCCCGCGCGCGACACGCCTGAAGAGCTGTTGATTCAACCGCATCTCGAGCAACTTCAGGTGTCGTGAAACCGCGGGCTGTGTGAGCTTGAGCGCATGCGCCGCTTTGGAAACGGATTGGTGCCGGAATACCGCCAGAAAGCTGCGCAGGTGCAGAAGCTGAGCCATGTTTTATAGTATAGCTCACCAGACAATCCATCATTTTCATTTCAACGTCAGCCGGGGTATGTTGCGGCTGGTATGACATCCAACCGACGACAGACATTGGCCGCGCTCGGCGCGCTGGGGGTTGGCGCGGGTTTGCCCGCCAGCAACGCGGCCCCAAGCGGCCCAGCGGAGACACCACTCAACGTGCCTATCTATCCCGAGCTCAGAGGCCGGATTGCCCTCGTGACCGGCGGATCGGGTGCAATCGGGGCAAGCGTGTGCCGGCTGCTCGCCATGAACGGGATGAAGGTCGCGGTCAACGGCCGAAATCCAAAATCCATTGCGGCGGTGGTCGAGGCAATACGATCCTCAAATGGCGAGGCGCTAGGCGTGCCGGCCGACTGCGCGAAACCAGATGAGTTGGCGAGAAGTCGGGAGGAGATCGAGCAGCATTGGGGGCCCGTCGACGCACTGCTGGCGTTTGCCGGTGGCAGTCAAAGCAGACCCACACCCTTCCAGGACGTCACCGAACAGGGCTGGCGCGACGCACTCGAGGAGAACCTGACAACGACGTTCAACACGCTCAAAGCTTTCCTGCCATCGATGGCCCAACGCAAGCGCGGTGCAATCGTCACCATGTCATCGGCGGGCGGCATTCTCCCAGGGGCACCGATTGCCTATGGCGCCGCCAAAGCAGGTGTTATCATGCTGACACGCGAGGTGGCGGCCGACGTCGGACGAGTCGGCGTGCGGGCGAATTGCATTGCGCCGTCCACCATTCGCAACGACAAGCTGATGGGAAACACCACGGAATCGCAGCGTCAGCAACTAGCGAATATGTTTCCGCTCGGGCGCTTTGGCGAGCCGATGGATGTTGCGGGCGCCGCCCTGTTCCTCATCTCCGACAGCTCGTCCTGGATTACAGGAATCACCCTGAATGTGGCCGGAGGCCGCGTGATGGTGTGAGCTTCCCCGAATAGACCACCGGAGCGTCCGCTCGGCGGCTCAAAACAATTTCGGAACAAACTCCTGCAAATCCCGCCGCCAGGTCTGCCACTCGTGATCCGTCCCCGGTGATTCATAGAACACGTGCTGGATATGCGCTTGCTCGAGCGCAGTGTGCATTCCCAGAATTCCGGTACGCATTCTCGCCGGCTCCGCCGTGCCGACGCCCAGCCAAAGCAGGTGAACACGCTTGGCAAACACCGTCGGTTGAGAAAACACGCCGTTGTAGTCCGTTTTGGTATCGAGCTTGCGGTCCGCAAGGACGAATCCCCCGGCCCCGCTGAAGCCGCCGATATAAGAGAACAGATCGAGATGGTCCAAAGTGGTCTGGAACGTCTCCATCCCACCCATCGACAGGCCGGCCATCGCCCGATGATCGCGATCCGGAATCGTGCGGAAAGTCGCATCGACATACGGAATCAGCGCCTGGGTCACATCATCCTCGAACGCGGAGGTCAAGTCCCGCATGGCCTGTAGCATTTCCGGAGAGCCGAACGGTTTCCCGCTCAAATCCGCCGCAGCCTGGCCGGCGCGTCGGGCATAGCCATAGTCCATGACGAGGATCATCGGCTTGCAATGTCCACTGGCGATGAGATTGTCGAGAATGAAATTCGCATGACCTTGCCTGATCCAACCCGTTTCGTCCTCACCCCCGCCGTGTTGCAGGTAAAGGACGGGATAGCGCACTTGTGTCCGCGTGTCGTAGTTGGGAGGCAAATAGATCAGTGCATGGCGCCAACCGCCGGTCACCTTGGAGGGGTACCAGACCTCCCGCACCTGCCCGTGGGGTACGTCGTTGATGGCATAATACGTGGAGCCCGGCTCAGGCACCTCCACCGCGCTCGCGTACTTGCTCCCGCCGAAGAACGCCTGACTGTTCGGATCGCTGACTTCCGCGCTATCGATGCTCAGCGTGTAATAGTGCAACCCGGGCACCAGCACAGGCGTGGTCACGGTCCAGAAGCCGTCCGACTGTCTCGCCATGTCGAGTTTGGGACCACTCCAGAAATTCAACCTGACCTGCCTGGCATCGGGCGCTTTGATCCGAATCTGCACCCTTCCGCTCCGGTCCACGCGCGGATAGTCGGCTCCCCAGACATTCGTCGTGGCGGGGACGAACCCGTCTGCCTCCTGCGCAGAGGCCGTATCCCCGCCTCCGGCCCCCTCGAAAACGAGATTCTCACCGAAGAATCTCATCACGTGATTCTGAAACCGATCCGCTACCGCGCTCGTGTGAGTCCCGGGATAGATTTCGAAATGGTTGGCGATTCCATACTGATCCAGGAGGTGATGCAGCTTGCCCGTGTCGGTGCGCAGGCCGTCCTGATCCCCCACGTCGAGCGAAATAGCACGATACTGCCGCAGATTGCCAATGTATTGATCGACGAAAGCCAGGGGCGAGTTGGCCGCCCACTTGGCCACGATGTCCGCGCGAGGCACTCCGTCTTTCGTGGGCAGATCCAGAAACAACGGCGGGTTGTTGGGATCGGGCGACCAGGCCGCGGCGCTGGCGAGCTGCGCCCGGGCAAAGAACGGCAGACTCGCCGAATCCGCGGGCGCCTTCATTGCGGCCACGGCCTTCTCGAGCTCCGCGCTGTTCGGCCCCGGCTCCCGCGCCGACAGGCAACAGGGGCTCATGACGTACAAACTACCGAACACGTCCGGATGTTTCATGCCCAAGCGGATCGTTCCGTAGCCCCCCATCGAGTGACCCACCAGACCGCGGCTCATCCGATCGGGGATCGTGCGGTAATGCGCGTCGATGTATTCAACGACATCGTGCGTGATGAACCGTTCGAAATCCCCAGTGGTCACGGAGCTCGAATACATCGAGCCGTTGTGCGCCGTCTTCGCATCCGGCAGCACGACGATCATTTCCCCGACTCCCTGGGCGAAAGCACCTTCGATGGTCTGCGGAACGTGGATCTCGTGGCTCCATTGTTCGGCCCCTATCGAATACCCGTGCAACGCATACACGACCGGATAGCGACGCGATTTTTGCGTCGCGTAGCTGGGGGGTAAAAACACGAGGACATCCCGGTCTACCGCATCTCCTTCGAGATTGCCTTCCAGGGCCGCGCCGTGGATCTGAACGTGCTCTACTTTGACGGGTTTGGCCCCCGCGACCACGGGCGGCACGATAGTCTGCACTTGCGCCGGCAGTTGGGATCCTCCCAACAAGGCGGCACTCGACAGCGCCAGCAGAAAGGACATTCTCAACTTCATCGTTGCCCTCACGCTCATCCTGAAAGGATCAGACCTGCACTTTGGAACCGTAAAGGGCCGTCGCGGTCTCACGTAGGCAGTCCAACAGCCCGCGGGCACCGGGGGACAACCTATGCCCTTTGCGTGTGATGATACCGAAGCAGCCGATCTCCAAGCCGAGATCCTCGATCAGCAGCGACAAAAACCCGGCCTCGCACCAGGGTCGCACCGCCTCGTGCTGTAGCACCGCCACGGCATCCGTAGTCCGTAGAAGGCTAATAATGACCTGCAGCGACTGCGTTTGAATGACATTGGGCGGTACCGGGAGACCGCGTTGCAGAAAGAGGCTCATGAGACGCTCACGCAGCACGCTCTCCGGCGGCGGCAGAATCCACGGACGATCCAGCAGGTCTTCGAGCTGCACGTCGCGTTTGCCGATGCGCGGCCTTTGAGCTCCTTCGAGAACGGCGTGCCGCTCATCCTCGAGCGGCTGGAACTGCAAGCCTTCAGCGCCGCCGGCATCCGGTAGCCGCGCCACCAGCATGTCGAGCTGCCCTTGGAAGAGTTTTTCAAGCAGCGGGCGACTATGATCGACTTCCACGTTCACCAACAGGCCCGGATGTTTTTGCTTCAGCCGCCCGATCGCGGCGGGCACGAGACTCGCAGCGGGTGTGGTGATCGTGCCGAGCGAGGCCTGTCCGGAGAGACCGGACTTGAGAGTCGCGATCTCCTGTTGCGCGAGGTTGATTTCCGAGAGGATCGAGCGCGCATGGCGTACCAGGATCTCGCCGCTCGAGGTGGGTACGATGCCGCGCGCGCGCCGCTCGAAAAGTTGGACCTGGAGCGCGTCTTCGATTTCGCGCAACAGCTTGGAAGCGGCCGGTTGTGTCATGCCAACAGCTTCCGCCGCCCGCAACACGCAGCGCTCCTCATCCAGATGGGCCAGGAGCGCAATCTGCCTCATCTTCAACCGCGAACGGATGAGCGAACCGGATCTCGGATTCATCGCCATACCCCCTCCTGTACTGCGATGCCTACAACTGTCTGACTGAACCAGATCGCCGGAGCCGGCGCTGTCTATGCTCACATACGGGCGATATGATTACTAATGAAACCACGTCTCCACGCGATGCACAAGATCGCTCGCGGTCGGGCCGGTTACAGCTCTTGGCTGATTCGGCGGGCAGCCTGTTGGGTCGCCGCTGCCGCTTGCGTCAGACTGAGCTTGGCGGAACGCCCACCGATGTAGGGCATGACGAGCGCGGCGATGGCCGTTTCGCCCTTACCCTCGGTGATCGGAGCCGCGATATCCGTCACGGCGTCCACGTATTGGCTGGGCGTGAGATAGAACCCCATGTCCCGGATGGACTGCGCCTCATGCTCGATCGCCGCCCACAGCTGGCTATCCTTGTCGGAGACGAGCATCTCCCTCCAGGCCGCGCGACGGGCCGGTGTTTGATAGGCATACAGAACGGGCCCTGAACCCGATTGGTTCAAGGGTCGCCGGTGACCGACGCGAACCGAGAAAACCTCCGTGTCCGGGCTCTCCACCCGGGCGACGACCACGATGTCCGAGCCGCTGGCGACTGTAAGGTGGCAACTTTGCGAGGTCGCCTCCGCGAGGCGCTGCATCTCCGGCAACGCGTGAACGAGCAGATTGCGCTGTGGCGCCGCTCGCATCGCGACATCGAACAGCTTCCGCGTGAGGGCAAAGCGATCCCCTGCGGTTCGCGCCAAGTACCCGAGTTGTTCGAGGACCATCACCATACGATAGATCTCGTTGCGAGACTTCCCGAGCGCCCGCGCGAGCTCCGAAACGGCATAGGGCTCTGCCTGCCCTGAAAGAAACTCCAGCACCTCCAGGCCCTTCTTCAGCGCGGGGGCCTGGTAGCTCTCAGCGTTCATGGGCCTGTCCATACGCTAAAACTCGTTCCGCTGCTGGAACGCCCGTTCATATATGGGATAGCCTTCTGACTCGCATCTTAAACCCAGTCCCCCCGGCTCGGCAGCGTACGTCATTGTAGCGACTGATTATCTCCGACGAAGCGGCGCCGGAGATCGCCCGACCAGGGGTCCATCCCCACCGGCGAGCTATATGAATATCGACATACGTCGGGTCGACTTTCGTATTGGTCAAAGCCGTCGTGATAGCGCTACCTTGATGCGGTGCCGCCCGCCTTGGCTTTCGTGCAGGCGGGCATGGCCGAGAAGAAATCTGTTTGGGTGTGGTCATTTTGCAATTGGGGGAAGCTCGATGAGTGAGAATCTACGGCGGCGGATCGACAACGAGGTTCGTGCCTTGATCCAGCGCCGACCGGACACGAGCAAACTCGTTGCATCGGCCGGCGCGCTCGGGGCCATGGCCCTGAGCGGTCAACTTTTCGCCGCCGACGCGCCGCCCGCGAGCAGCAATCCTCCGGCCGATCAGCAACTGGAGGAAATCGTCGTCACCGGTATTCGGGCGTCCTTGCAGAAGAGCCTCGACATCAAACAGCAGTCGATTGGCGTGGTGGATGCGATCTCCGCGGAGGACATCGGCGCGTTTCCAGACGCGAGCCTGGGCGAGGCGATGCAGCGAATTCCGGGTATTACCGTCACGCGTACCACGGCCGGCGGTATGGGAGGACCCGAGCTCGATACCGGCAATCCATCCGGTGTCACGGTTCGCGGCTTCGGTGGTGATTTCACCGAGACTCTGATCGATGGGCGGCCGCAGGCCACCGCGGCGACCCGCTCGTTCGACTTCTCCTCCGTCGGGGCCGATTTCGTGAGCGAAGTCGACGTGCTCAAGACGCCGGATTTCAACATTTCCTCCGGTGCGGTCGGCGCGACGGTGAACATCAAGTTCCCGAAGCCCTTGGACCATCCCGGTATGCAGGCGCGGGCCTTCGGCTCGATGACGGACACGACGAACGACGGCTCGTTTCGTCCCTCCGTAGGCGCGCTGTTCAGCGATACCTTCTTCAACGACACCGTAGGTTTTTTGATAGACGGAGACTACTCCGACACGAGAGTCAGCGCCCACCACCTGGATATTGTCGGCTGGAAGAGCACGTTCCTCAACTCTTGCCAGATGGCCGGTGCTGGGGACTGTGTGGATTCCAAGGGCAACGTGATTCCCAAGAACTCCCTGGTGCTCAACACCAAGGGGTATACCCCGGCCAATGCCCCCAATGCGTTTCCGAGCTGGTACCCGCAGGAATATCAGCTTTACAACGATCGCACCGACGACCGGCGCAAGGATGGGCGTGCCGTATTGCAATGGCACCCAACCGATGCCGTGCTGGTGACGATCGACGACAACTATTCCGACGAAAACCTGTTCAGTCAGCGGTTTGCTTACAGCACGTGGTTCAACAGTTCCCAGATGTACAACGTGCAGCAGGATGCCAACGGTACGATCACCAACTTCCAGTATGGTCCGGCGCCGACGGACCTGGACTCCGGTACCGGCGGGTTCTTCCTCCAAAACAACACGATGGGCCTCAACGTCAAGTGGGACGTGAACGACAAGATCAGGTTGCAGCTCGATGCGGATCAGTCCGCCTCACACCTGAACCCCAATGGCGCCACTTTCATAGGTGTCGACATCGGATACGGTCCCTCGTATACGGTTGGCTCGCCGAATTATGCAGCGAACGCGGCTGCGGGCTTTCCCAACGCCTATGTAGGAGGCATCTTCGTGCCCGGCGGCAGCAACAACCTGCCGCACTACAACGCGTACGGCCCAAACGACAACGCCGCCAACGCCCTCGGCCTGAATCCGCTCATTCTCGGCTCGCACGTGTTGCCGGCCTCGTCCAACCGCGCCAGCGACTACGTCAACCAGGTAAAACTGGATGCGGACTGGCACTCGGATAACACCGACGTCGACGCCGGGCTGCAGTTCGTGGAGGACACCCGCAACGGCTACAACTACAGCCCGTTCGCCAACAACTCCTGGCAGCTCTGGGCTGGGTACGGTCCGCGCTCGGGCAATACGGGCGGCCAGTCGTTGCCTGCGTCGTTGTTCGCCAACGCCGGCCCCATCAATACCTCGAACTTCTTCCCGGGTTTCAGCAACAACGGGCAGCTTCCGCCCATACTCTCGTACAGCCCGTACGCGGTCTACAACTATCTGCAGAGCCTGGGCGCCGCCGGTGCCAATCCGAACACGATCAGCTCACCACAGCCCCCGGCCTGCGTCGCCGGAACGCTCGGGTGCTATTCGCCCTATACCGGTGGTCCGATACCGGTTCCCGTCGATCCGGGGTCCATTTCCCTGGTGCAGGAGAAGACCTATTCGCCATTCGTGACGCTGCACCAAAAGTTCAATATAGCCGATCGGCAACTTACCGTGAACGTGGGTCTACGCTACGAGCGAACCAACGTCACCACGGGAGGCTACGGTCGGGTGCCGAATTCGTTGACCATCAATGCCCAGGACCACACGGCGCTGGTCGTCGGTTTCACGGACCCTCATCTGGTCACGACGGCACACCAGTACAGCTATTTCCTGCCGAGCCTGGACTTGAACTTCTTTCCGCTCTCGGACCTGAAGGTGAGGTTCGACGCCTCGCGGACCCTCACCCGCCCGCCCCTGAACGAAATCACTCCCGTATTGAACGTCTCCGGATCGCGCATTGGCGCACTGGGCTTGACGGGCAACAATCCCGGTCTCCTGCCCTACACCTCCAACAACTTCGATCTGGGAGCCGAGTGGTACTACGGCCAGAACGAATACCTGTCGCTGGATACCTTCTTCAAACACGTGAGCAATTTCCCGGAGCAGCAAACGGTCAACGTGACCCTTCCCGGCGTCATCGATCCGACGACCGGGCAGGTCGCGACGTGGGCGGAGACCACCTTCGTCAACTCTCCGAGCGCCAATGTCTACGGCGCGGAGATCGGCTGGCAGCAGATGCTCGTCTACGGTTTCGGTTACCAGATCAACGGGACTGTCGTGCGCACGAGCGAGCCATACAACCGCTACAACACCGGCAAGCAGTTCTTCCTCCCGGGACTGGCGAATTCGGCGAACTTCGTGGGCTTCTATCAGCAAGGCGGGTTCCAGGCACGATTGGCCGTGAACTGGACGGCAACTCAGCTCATCGCCACGGCCCAGGAGCAGTCCGGCGGAACATTCGGCAACGAGCCGGTATTCACCCGGCCCTATACCGAGGTCGACTTCAGCACGCAGTACGACATCAACGAGCACCTGAGCGTATTCTTCAAGGCGCTCAACCTGACCGACTCGGAGGTCGTCGAGCACGGACGCTTTGACAACCAGTTGCTGAACGTACACGACATCGGACGGACCTTCACCATGGGGGTGCGCGCGAAGTTGTAACGGAGTGCGGCCGGCCGACGATCTCCACCCCCTCGCGCGAGCCCTCCCTTACGCGAATGGAGATCGCCGGCCGGGCTTGCCGCGCAGGGATTAAAGCGCGCTCACCACGATATCCGGTGTCACCGCCGAACCCAAAGGATTGCGAAGCGGCAATACGAAGGGAGCCGCGGCGATCTCAAACACATCACCCAGCTGCGTGCGCACACCGTCGCTGAAGGACAACGTCCCAGTACCAAAGAAGTGCACGTGCACGTCGCCCGGACGTCGGAATGCCGAGTACTTGAAGTGGTGGTGCTCGAGATTCGCAATGGTATGGGACATGTTGTCCTCGCCAGAGACGAACGGCTTTTCCCAGATGACCTGTCCGGCACGCAGGATACGGCTGGTGCCCCGGATGTCCCGCGGCAGTTCCCCGATCAGCAGCTCCGGACCCAACGCCGCGGGCCGCAGCTTCGAATGCGCTAGCCAGAGATAATTCTCGCGCTCCGTCACGTGGTCGGAAAACTCATTGCCGAGCGTAAATCCGAGGCGCACGGGCCGACCGTCGGCGGTGATGAGATAGATACCGGCGATCTCCGGCTCCTCCCCGGAATCGAGGCAGAAATCCGGGGCGGGAAGCGGCGCGCCCGGTGCGACCAGGCAGGAGCCGTCCCCTTTGAAAAACCACTCCGGCTGCACGCCGCGCTGCCCCTGAGGAGGCTTACCCCGTTCCAGACCCATCCTGAACATTTTCATGGAATCGGTCAGGTGCGGTGTATCAGTCAACTCCCGATGCATGCGGTCGCGCTCTTCCGCCGAACCGACGTGGGTGAGACCGGTACCGCTCACGAGCAGGTGTGCCGGATCCGGGTGATCGATTGGCGGGAGGAGCTCGACCTGCGATAGATCCACAGGCTCGCCCCTGCCGCTCACCGCAACGAGCTTGCTCAGCGAAATGCCGTCGCGACAGGCGCGCTCGGCAAGCCCTACAGTCGTCTCCGCCCCCGGCACTGTGACTGGGCGGCCCCCGTCATGGATCGCAGCGAGACCCCGTGTTCCCGCCCGTGTTCGAAATTGGATTAAAGATAACAACGCCTTCTCTCCTCGCGCAACGAGTCAGGATGCTTCAGGGTGTGACGACCGCCCCGTCCACGCGGCGCACGACCTGCAGAGGATTCCCGGCGCGCAGCGCGGGTGGCAGCAGCGCATCGGGCAGATTCTGATAGCAGATGGGCCGCAAGAAGCGCTGGATTGCCAGCGCCCCCACCGATGTATAGCGCGCATCGGTCGTGGCCGGATAGGGTCCGCCGTGAACCATGGCGTGACAGACCTCGACTCCAGTGGGCCAGCCATTGCCGATGATACGCCCCACTTTCTGCTCGAGATGCGGTATCAGCGCGCGAACCAACTCAATGTCTTCGTCATCGAACAGCACCGTGGCCGTCAGCTGACCCTCCAGGAGATCCAGCACACTGCCCATCTGCGCAGGGTCCCGCGCCCGTACGATGAGCGAAGCGGGACCGAAGATTTCCTGCCTCAGCGTCTCGTCCGCCATGAACTGCGCGGCCTCGACCGCGAACAAAGCGCCCTGCGCCCTGTTCACGCCCTCCGCCATCTGTCCGTGAACGACGCTCTGCACACTCTCGCGGCGACTCAGCCGTTCGACTCCCTGGGTAAAGTTGGCATGAATGCCCGCGCCCAACATCGGCTGAGCTCGGCACTCGCGCATGGCCGCAATCGCCGCTTGCAAGAACGCGTCCAGGTCCGTACCGTCGAGATATAACAACACTCCCGGGTTGGTGCAGAACTGACCGGCGCCCAAAGTGACAGAAGCTACGTAGTCTCGACCCAACTGCGCGCCGCGCGAGCGCGCCGCGCCAGGGAACAGGATGACAGGGTTGATGCTCGACATCTCGGCAAACACGGGAATGGGCTCCGGGCGCGAGGCCGCGATCTTTGCCAGCGCAAGTCCCCCGGCGCGCGAACCCGTGAATCCCACCGCCCGAATGCGCGGATCCGCAACCAACGCAGCGCCCAGAGATTGAGTCGTCCCAGGCAGGTAGGAGAATGTTCCTGGAGGCAGTCCACACATTGCTACCGCGGCGCGCACAGCGCGCGCGACGAGCTCACCGGTACCTGGATGGGCGGGATGACCCTTGACGACCACCGGGCAACCTGCCGCAAGGGCCGACGCTGAATCCCCGCCCGCCACCGAGAAGGCGAGTGGGAAGTTGGAAGCACCAAAGACCGCCACTGGCCCAAGCGCCACGTGACGCCGCCGCAAGTCCGGGCGTGGCAAGGGTGTCCTGTCCGGCTTCGCCTGGTCGATCGTGACATCGATCCAGGCGCCTTCGCGGACGATACCGGCGAAGAATTCGAGCTGATTCACCGTGCGCAGGCGCTCGCCTTCCAACCGGGCACGCGGCAACCCCGTTTCCGCCATCGCGCGCTCGATCAAGGCCTCACCCAGACCCATGATCTGATTACCGACACACTGCAGAAATCCTGCGCGCGCCGACGGCGCCAATTCACTGAACTCAGCGAATGCCGCGGCAGCGAGCTCGCACGCCGCTGCCACGTCCTCGGCTCCCGCCTCCTGAAAAGCTGGTCCAAGGCGCTCGCCCGTCGCGGGGTTGACGGCCGTGAAGGTGTGCGCGCCGACATTTCGCTCGGTGCCGAACAGGACCGATCCGGTGATCTCGCTGGATGAACTCATAGTCTGAAATGACTCCCGCTGCCCGCCCGCCCGGTCGAATCCGGGCGCCGACACCGTGGATGGCAACGGGTGGCGGGCAGAAGCGTGGCCGCTATCGGATTGGAATTGTCTGAGTATATACTTTTCAATCTGTACTGGGCGCAAGAGGCTCGATGATGACGCGGAAAGCTGCGATGAACCGGCTACGGGTTCTTTACACCCTGGGATGGGCGGCCTCGGCCGCGCTGGTGCTGCAGCCAGTAGCCGTTTGGGGAGCGAGTGCGCAACGAGCCCCCTTCGGTAAGCTCCCGGACGGCACGGCCATCGAGGTCGTGACGCTCAGCAATTCGCACGGCGTCAGCGCCCGGATCATCACGTACGGCGCCACATTGCAAGCGCTCGTAGCGCCGGACCGGCAAGGACACGAGGCGGACATTGCCCTCGGCTACGACGATCTTGCCGGTTACGTGGAGCATCCGAACTATTTCGGCGCGACCATCGGGAGATATGCCAACCGGATTGCCGGCGCCCGATTCACCCTGGACGGCAAAGTCTACTCGCTCGCGTTGAATGACAAACCCAACTCACTGCATGGGGGCACGCAGGGGTTCGACAAGCGGGTTTGGCGCATTGAATCCGTGCAGTCCGGTGCAAGCGCGAGCGTCACACTGACGCTGACCAGTGCCGCGGGCGACCAGGGTTACCCCGGAACCCTGCAGGTGAAGGAGCGCTACTCACTGGATGAGGCCGGAGCACTGACCCTGGACTTCTCCGCCACGACGGATGCCCCCACGGTCGTCAATCTCACCAATCACTCGATTTTCGACCTGGCCGGAGAAGGCTCGCTGCACGGCGTGCTCGATCAGCGCCTCACGATACCTGCGAGCCATTACACCCCGGTCGATGCCACCTTGATTCCAACCGGCGCTCTGCAACCCGTGGCCGGCACAGTGTTCGATTTCACGCACGGGCGTATCATCGGCCAGGACATTCGCGACGGTCGGGACGCGCAGATCGTCGCGGGCCGCGGTTACGACCATAACTTCGCGCTCGATGCGGGCCTGACGAGCGAGCCCAAACTCGCGGCCCGACTCGAGGACCCTCATTCGGGCCGCGTGCTCGAAGTCTGGTCCACCGAGCCGGGCCTGCAGGTCTATACCGGCAACTTCCTCGATGGGACACGGGTCGGCAAGCACGGGCACCTGTACCGCATGGGGGATGGCATCGCGCTCGAGCCGCAGAAGTTTCCCAACGCGCCGAATGAACCGAAATTCGTCTCGGCGCGGCTCGATCCGGGCTCCACCTATCACCATCGGATGATCTTCCGGCTCGCGGTAATACACTGATGGCCAATCCTGTTGACCGCCGTCGGTTCCTGGCCGCATCAGCGGTCGCAGCGGCTGGGACGCTGTTGCGCTCGGCGAAAATCGAGGCCGCTCCAGGAGATGGGCCGCAGAGCCCCGCTCCCTTCGCGGTGGACGAACTACCTTCCGCAGTGGTACTGCGCAATGGCACCGAGTCGGTACGGATCACGGTCTGTGCTCCAGACGTGATTCGGATCGTCGCCGCGGGGCAAGGCATGCCCGAGGGCGCTTCTCCCGCTACCCCGTGGATGATCGCTCCGAACACCCCGCAAAAACCTGAAATTGCCCGGACCGAGGGGCACCTCACCGTCCGGACATCCAAGATGTCCGTGGACGTCGATCTGAACGCCGGCGTGCTTCGTTTCCTCGATCCGAGCGGCAAGCCGCTGCTGCAGGAGTCTCCGCGCGTGCCACGCCGTTACGTGCCCCGCCGCGTCAACGAAGAGCCGGTGTATCAGGTCGAGCAGCGTTTTTATCCCGATGGCCTCGAGGGCATCTACGGACTCGGACAACACCAAGGTGGAGCTTTCGATCAACGCGGCACCGTGGTGGAGCTCGCGCAGGCTAACACCAACGTAGCGATTCCGCTGTTTGTCTCGACGCGTGGCTATGGCCTGCTGTGGAACACCGCCTCGAAGTCCTGGTTTGACAACCGCTTCCCCACGGAGTTGAAGCTGACCGCCGAGGCGGCGGACGCCATCGACTACTATGTCTTCTACGGCCCCTCCATCGACAGGATCATTCAGCTATATCGCAACATGACGGGAGCTGCCCCGCTCTTTGGGCGCTGGGCGTACGGGTTCGTCCAGTCGAAGGATCGTTACCGCTCCGCCAGGCAGCTGCTCGATATTGCCGCCGAATATCGCGAGCGACAGGTGCCGCTCGATTTCATCGTGCAGGACTGGTTCTGGTGGAAGCGGCAAGGCGATCCCGAGTACACCGACAGCTATCTCGAGCCCTGGCCCGATGTGCCCAATGCCTTGCGCAAGCTGCACGACGCAAACGTTCACGCCATGATCTCGGTATGGGGCAAGCTCGACCCGAGCTCACACAACTACCAGGAGATGAAGAGGCTCGGCTTGCTGATCCCCGGCACCGACATTTACGACGCCACCAATCCGGCCGCCAGGGACTACTACTGGAACAACCTCGTTGGCGTCAAATTCGCGGAAGGCTGGGATGGCTTCTGGCTCGACAGCAGCGAGCCGGAGATCTGGAACGGTCAAAGTGACGCCGTGCTGGAGGCGCTCCAGCTCTCTATCGGCAACGGCGCGCGTTACACCAACCTGTTTCCCCTCATGCATTGCGGTGGGGTGCACGAACATTGGCGGAAAACGACGGACCGTAAACGCGTCTTCATCCTGACCCGTTCCGGTTTTCTGGGCCAGCAGCGCTACGCGACGACGGTCTGGTCTGGCGACATCATCGGCACCTGGATGACGTTCCGGCGCCAGATCGCGGCCGGTCTGAACTTCCAGATGTCAGGCCTGCCGTACTGGACTACGGACATCGCAGGCTACGGTTGGCCTTACGAGCGCGATACCCGTGATCCAGACTACCAGGAGCTTTACGTCCGCTGGTTCCAATATGGCGTCTTCTGCCCGATCCTGCGGACCCACGGGCATCGCACCAACGACACCAACGAGTTGTTCAGCTATGGGCAGCAAACTCCAACGCTCATTGCCTACGACCAGCTCCGCTATCGTCTCCTGCCCTATATCTATTCACTGGCCTGGCGTGTGACTCGCGACGGCTACACCATGCAACGCGGCTTACCCATGGATTGGCCCGCGGACCCAAGGGTGCGCGACATCGGCGACCAGTTCATGTTTGGCCCAGCTTTCCTGGTGGCTCCGGTCACCGAGCCGGGCGCCACGAAGCGCCGCGTGTATCTACCACAAGCTCCAGCCTGGTATGACTTCTGGAGCGGTGCGAACATCCCTGCGGGCAGCGCGGTTGAGGCACCCGCACCGCTCGATCGCATCCCGGTCTACGTTCGCGCGGGTTCGATCGTTCCGCTCGGGCCCTTGGTGCAGAACGCGGAGGTGCAACCGGATATGTTGGAAGTGCGAGTCTATCCCGGCGCGGATGGGGATTTCGAGTGGTATTCCGACGCCGGCGATACTTACGACTACGAGCATGGATCACACAGAATCGTCCCCATCCACTGGGACGACGCGGCCCGTACGCTGACACTGGCCGCAGCGCCGAACACATATCCAGGTATGCCCAAGCGGGTTCGCATTCGGCTGGTCGTCGTCCGAGAGGCTCGCGGGGTCGGCGGCGAAGTGGCCGAAGCGAGTGACGGCGATGGGGTATATGACGGTAAGGCCCTACGCATCAAGGCGCGCTGAAGCCGCTCATCCCTTCCCAGTCCCTTTCGTCCCAAATCAGTGGTTGCTCGCGCCGGCAACAGCGAGGATTCAGGGGCACCCTCGATGACCAGGGTGCCCAGGCAACTTGGCTGAAAGGGAGTCGGATCTTGCGAACAGTCAAACAAGTGAGCCCTATGTGGGGGGCACTGTGGGCCGTATTGGCCTCGAGCTCATTGATGGCGTCCACCGCCGATGGAGGCTGGACCGCGTACGGCGCGGACGAGGGAGGAACGCGGTACTCGCCCTTGAGCCAGATCACACCTGCAAACGTGGCACGCCTGCGCGTGGCCTGGACATTCCGCACCGGGGAGCTCGGTCAAGGCGTCAAGGACTGGAGCCGCTCGGCCTTCGAGGCGACGCCCATCTTTTATGACGGCACGCTCTACTTGACCACGGCGAGCACCGATGTTGTCGCGGTAGATGCCGCCACCGGCCAACTGCGCTGGCGGCATGATAGTAACAGCCGCAAAGACTTGCATTATTCCGACGGCGTCTCGCGCGGCGTTTCCCTGTGGGTGGATAGCACCAACGCAGCAGGCGCACCCTGCCACGCACGGGTGTATGCACCCACACTGGACGGTCGATTACTCGCGCTGGATGCCACGACCGGCAAGGTTTGCGTGGGGTTTGGAGATCAAGGGGCGATAAATCTTCTGCAGGACATCCGCTCGCAGTTCACAGATGGAGATGAATGGCGCGACTATCTCGTAACGTCTCCGCCAGCCGTGCTCGACGATAAGATCATAGTAGGGTCCTCCATCGGTGATAATCGTGGTGTCGTGGAGGAGCTTGGCACCGTGCGAGCCTTCGATGCGAGGACTGGTAAGCTCGTGTGGAGCTGGGACCCGATTCCCCGCGATCCATCCAACCCCGTGTACAAGGAGTGGGGCGCGGAACATGTTCAGAACGCGAGCGCCGCGAATGCCTGGGCGCCGCTTTCCGTGGACTCTCAGCGGCACCTCGTATTCGTTCCCACCGGATCGGCCAGCCCGGATTTCTTCGGCGGCGAGCGGCCTGGGGACAACCGATGGGCCAACTCCATCGTGGCGCTGGACGGCAACAGCGGAGAGTTGGTCTGGGGCCAGCAGTTGGTCCACCACGACTTGTGGGACTACGATGTGGGCTCTCAGCCAACACTGGCGGAAGTGGTGCACGACGGCAAGCGGGTCCCGGCAGTGCTTCAGGCTACGAAGTCCGGCTTCCTTTTTTCCTTCGAGCGCCAGACCGGAGCACCCCTGTTTCCGATCGTGGAGCGGCGCGTGCCGCAGGACGCCGTGCCGGGCGAGCACCCTGCCAGTACCCAACCTTTTCCCGTCGCTCCCCCTCCCCTGGCCCGTCAGACGCCCATCACTCCCGAGGATGCATGGGGGATCGTTTGGTTTGACAAGCAGGCTTGCCGCAAGCGGATTGAGAGCTATCGCTCTGAGGGCATCTTTCAGCCGCCCGCCGTCAAGGCCTCACTGATGCAACCGGGCAACGCGGGCGGTTCCAACTGGGGCGGTATTGCCTTCGATCCACAACGACAGATTGCCGTGGCGGACACCATGAACTTGCCCTTTGTCGTCGCGCTCATCCCGCGCGCGCAGTACGAGGAGCAGAGCACCTCCGGCAAGTATCCGGGATACGAATTTGGGCGCCAGAAGGGGACGCCTTACGGCATGCGCCGCAAGACGTTCGTGTCCGATTTGGGCATTCCGTGCGTGAAGCCGCCCTGGGGGCAACTCACGGCGGTGGACATGGAGCACGGGACAATCAAGTGGCAGATTCCGCTCGGCGTTACGCCGTATGTCCACCTGAATCTAGGCGTCCCCGTCATCGGCGGCCCAATCGTCACCGCCAGCGGACTGGTATTCATCGCTGCGAGCCTCGATGACCGTTTCAGAGCCTTCGATACCGAGAACGGCAAGCTCTTGTGGGAAACAACGCTTCCGGCCGGCGGTCAAGCGACACCCATGACGTACTCGACAGGCGGAAAACAGTACATCGTGATCGCGGCAGGCGGCTACAAGACCGACAGTACGCGCGGGGACTACCTGGTCGCCTATGACTTGCCCAACTGAGAACGAGGTCCACGCGCTCATTGTGACGGATCACGAGTCCAGCGGACGGAGGCCAGCCAGCGCCGGGGCGCGCCGGGCATTACGGTGTAAGTTCCGTTGATCGACTCGTAGTAGCGGGTATTGAATACGTTGTCCACATTGAGCTGCAGCATCAGCCGTCCACCCGCCCACGACCAGCCGTACCCAGCAAGCAAGCGCCAATTGTCGAACCCAGGCAGGGCATAATCATTCGCATTGTCTCCCTCCCTCCAGGTACGGCCCACTACGCCCATCCCCAACACCAGGCCTCGCAAGCTGCCCGAGGGACGATAGGTGGCCCAAAGGCTACCTCCGTGCCGAGGCACACCGAAGAGTCGATTGCCCGTGTTGCCTGGTGACACCACATTGCCGTTACCGTCAATGTCCCCCACATCATCCAGGATGCGGGTATCCAGAAAAGCATAACTGGCCAGGACCTCGACTCCTGGAAAGACCGTCCCGCGCAGATCGAGCTCCAGACCTCGGCTGCGCTCTGCCCCTGTGACCGTGCGGAGCGCTTGCCCCCCCAGCGTATCGCTGAATGCCGGCAGTGAGATGTTGAGCTCTGTCAGGTTAAACCAAGCCAGGGAGCCGCTCACATTGCCGTCCAGGAGCGCCATCTTGGCGCCAATCTCCCATTCATACGCCGTCTGCGGGGGCACGAGCGTTCCCTGGTTGGGGGAGCTATAACCGTAAATGCCCGTCGATATTCCAAAATTCTCGGCGTAGTTGGCGTACAGACTGAGCGGCGCTGCCGCGCGCCAGATGATTCCTGCATGCTGCTTGAACGCGTGATCCCAACGCACGTCAGTGCCGCTATCCTGAAGTGGTATCCCGGTGGCGATATCCAACCATTCCCGAGCGTGGTCATAGCGCACGCCCAACAAGACATGCAGCTGGGAGCCGATCGCAATCTGATCCTGCAGATAGACGCTGCTCCAGCGCTCAGATGTCCGTATGGCGTAGGCCCAATCCGGGCTCAGAAGCAGATCACTTGGCACGGGCACGTGTCGTGGAGTGAAGAGGTCCGTGGTGAAAGAGGAGTTGCTGTAGAGCGTCACACTGTAACCATGGACATCAAAGAACTCTCCTCCCAGCAGGACTGCATGTCGCGTGCCTCCGAGCTCCAGGTGTCCGAGGAGCTCGAGGGAGGTGAAGTAGGTTTGACCGTGAGATATGGGAATCGAGAACAACAGTTGGTCGACGGGGCAGGCGTCGCGAGTGCAGACACCCGGATCGAGTCCATCGTCGAACAGCGACAATTGCGGCGACTGAGGCGTTCGCAACCATCGGCCATCCAGGTGATAGCGCAGACGCCATCGGTCATTGAATTCGTGCCAACCGCGGATACCGCCGCGCAAGTCCCTGGTGTGCACCTCCCCTCCATCTTCAATCCGCCGCCCGATGGGTACCGCCGGCAAGCGGGTCCCGACGACCGGCAAACCGGAGTCGGTCGGATCATCGCTGCGTAGATATTCCAGATATGCCGTCGCAGCGCTTTGCGGCCCAATGTTCCAGGTCGCCGTGGGCGCAAGGAATATCCGGCGGTTGCTCAAATGCTCCCGATAGGACTGCGCCGCTTCCCAGGCCACGTTGAGTCGGCAAAGGAGGCCGCCTCGATCGCCGCAGGGACCGCCCACATCGACTTGCGTACGGCGACGGTCGAAGGCGCCTATCTGCTGTTCGATCGCAAGGTACGGATTTGCCAGAGGTTGCTTCGTGACGACGTTGATCAGGCCGCCTGGCTCAGTACGGCCGTAGAGCGTGGAAGTCGGGCCCTTCACGACATCGATACTGGCGACGTTGGCGAGATCCCGGAAAGCGTCGTGATGAAGATCTGGAGATACCCGCACGCCATCGACGTAGTATTGATATATGGGAATACCACGGATGATGAAGCCAACAGTGTCCTGTCCATCGGGTGCGACTTCTATACCGCTCACGTCCTCGAGAACATCCTCGAGGCGCTCGGCTTGTTGGTCCCGGAGCAGCCGTGGGGTGACTGTCTGGAAGGCGACCGGCGTAGCCAGGACCGATGCTTCTGTTTTGATGGCCGTCAGACTGGTGGCGCTGTCGCCGGCGCGAATAGCTCGTGGTGCGCTCACCTCGACCTCGACCAGCGGCTGTGGAGCGCTGACAGGTTGCCGGTGTGGTTTTTGCGTGGAGGTCGCTCGTTTCCGGAAGAGCGCAACCGTGTCTACTGCCGTGAATCGATATGCGACGTCCGTCTCTGCAAGGAGCTGTTCGAACGCTTGCGCCAGCGTCATTGAACCCCGCACACCTCTGGTAAACCGCCCATTTACGACTGCCGGGTCGTAGAGCACCTGCAAGCGCGCGGATGAGGCTACCTGATCGATTGCCTCGCGCAACGGGCCAGGTGGAACATCCAACGCAAAGAGGCGCGCGTTGTCCGCTACCGACGTACCCACGAGCGCCACGAGAGCCCAAAGCAGCGCCAGCGCTCGACCCAGCATGACTGCATTCCGCGCAAGCGCCACGCTCTACCCGCCGCCCCAGCGCATCGCCTACCCGCCGCTGTCCGCCCGGTCGACCGCATCCTGCTCGGCGGCGTCCTTTCTCAACATAAATTCCACTCGTTGGGGTCCAACCCAACGCGCCTCGATGGGCAGAGCGGTGCTCAGCGTGCGCAAGAACAAGGACAGATCGGCGACGCGGAATGTACCACTCACCCGAAGCTCCTCCAGTCGCGGGTCAGCAAACACGAAGGTCACCCGGTGATAGCGCGAGAGCCGTGCGACGACCGCGCCGAGGGTTTCGCTGTCAAAGTGCCTGATGCCATCCGGCCGCAGCGCGGCGGCGGGATCCACCTTGCCGAGCGGTAGCAATGCTCCACTACCATCGTAGCCGCCACTGTGGCCGGCGCTCAACACTACTTCGCCGTGAAGTGTCTTGACGCCCACGCGTCCCTCGAAAACAGTGACGCGAACGGTATTCGGCAATCTCTCGACATCGAACCGGGTACCGAGATCCAGGACCCGCCCTTTGCCAATCTCGATCTCGAACGGGCGGGAAACATCATGGGTCACGGTGAACAGGGCCTCACCACGCACCAGCGATACTCGACGCACGTGCGAGCCCAGCTTGGCCACCATGTCGGAGTCGGCGTCGAGCAGGACGCGGGTGCCGTCCTCCAGCACAATCGCTCGGGATTCACCGTGGGGTGCGATCCAATGGGTGGGTACACCGCTCCACCAACTGTCCAGACGCTGCCAACCGGGGATGAGCAACGCGATAATGACTACCGCCGCACAGGCCAGCCCGAGTCGACGCGCAGTGAACATCCAGGGTGGCACAGTGAGGTCGCCAGGATTCTCGAGCTGGCCGGCCATCCCCCAGAAGCGCGCTACTCTTTCGTACGCGGCCCGATGCTCCGGAGCAGCCGCAAGCCAACCCGACAACTGCCGTTCGTCCTCTTCGGTCCAGCTCCCGGACTGGCGGCGTGTCCAGAGCCGGATCGCTTTCTCGAGAGATACTTCAGGTGCCATGACAGTAGCCCGGGGCGCTCAAGGATCCACTGCGCGCATACAGTGTCGCACGGCTCGCTCGATGTAGCGCTGCACCGATTTTTTGGAAATACCGAGGCGTGCCGCGATCTGAGTGTGCGTCATGGCCTCGATCCGGTTCAACAGAAACGCAATCCGGCACAGGCGCGGCAGCTCCTTGAGAGCCGCATCGAGGCGCTCCAGATCGGCGGCGGCATCCGCCTGCGCCTCGGGCCCAGACCGAGGGCAAGCCACATCCGATTGCAGCGCCTGGTCCGTGCAGTGCTTGTTGGCCGTAGCATTACGCCGGACGCGGTCGGTGGCGAGATTCGCGGCAGTCGTAAAGAGCACGGCCCGCGGCTCGCGCCAGGCTGCAGGATCGCTGCGCTCTCGCAAGTTGAGCCAGACATCCTGAAGGACGTCCTCCGCATCCACCTTCCCGCGCCACCGTGTCAGAAACCGGAGCAACTCGTTGCGAGTTTCGAGGAAATAGCGCGTCAATCGGTCCTGGGGATCCACATCCGAAGTCTGAATCAACAGTGCGGGAGCGGCAGAGTCTATCATCCGGCTAGCCGTACGAGCACATAATCTTCGTGCCGCGCGAGAACCACCGCTCCGGGCATCCAGCCCCGAGTCCAGTGCCCGGGATCCGAGCTTTTGACCAGCACCAGGGCGCCGGCGCAAGAGCTCTCCCCCACCGGCGCCTCCCCGAGAGTAAAGCCATCAACCACTTCCAGGAAGAACCGTTCCGAATACGATGGCGTGAAACTCGTGTACAACGCAGTGCCGGGGCTGACATGCTGGCGCAGCGATGCCAGGAAGACCTGGCCTGGGCTCAGCCGATCGTGAACCTCCATGTGCGCGATGAGGCGCACCTCACAGGCCACTACACAGGCCGCCAGCAGGCATACAACCGGAACTATCCACTGTCCGCGCCGCGCCCTCTGCAAGACCTCGATCGTCGCCACCGCCCCAAGAATTGCCCATGCCGGGTAGAGTGGAATGATGTAGTGGGAGTGATGTGTGCGCGCGAGAGTAAAGAGAACCAGAGGGATCAGACAGTAACACCACAGTAAAACGCCGCAGTCGCCCGACAGACGGCGCGCGGTGAAACGTGAGGATAAACCCCACGCGATGACGACGACCAACGGCCATGGAGCCAACCGATCGAACAACGCGCCGATGTAATCCCATACACTGGCTCGAACTGGGTCGATGGCCGTCGTCGAGCGCAACAGCAGATCCTCGACAAACATCCTGCGCACGAACTCGCCGGAGTCTTCGGCTATCGTCCGCGCTACGGCCCATGTCGTCGTGACGAGGACGATTACGCATAGCGGAATTACCCACACGCGCCAGGACGCAACTCCCCGCGTAAGCAGACAGTAAGTTCCGATTGCGGCGACGTACGGCAGGATCGCGAAGCTCTTCAGCAAAAAGGCCAGGGAGAGGACCAGCCCCATGGCGAGCCGGGCGGTCCGGGAGTCGAACAAACGTGGGGCAAGCATCAGAGACAGAAACAACAGGAGCGCCAGCGGCGCATCGAGCTCGCCGCTGCGGGCGCCATGGTGTGCCAGGAAGCCAAACGAAGTGGCGAGCAGCATTCCGGCAAGAATGGCGGCTCGGTTCCCCGCCATACGCCGCGTCAAGAGCATGGCCAGCGCGGTGGTTGCCAAGGCGCACACCGCTGCAGGCAGTCGAAGCCCGAAGGGCGTCTCGCCGACGAGGCGATAGGACAACTCCAGTAGCCAGTAGCCGAGCGGTGGTTTCAGATTCCAGAATTCGGTGGCTCCCGCATACGTGGTCACGAGCATGGAATGGCGGTGGAGCATCTCGCTTGCCGCAACTCCATAGCGACCTTCGTCGTAGTCGCGCACGAATGTGTCGCCCAGGCGCCAGAACACATTCCAGCTCATCAAGCCGAGCACACCGGCAAAGCATTGCCAGAAGGCCTTGACTGGCAATGCCCACAAAACCTCGAGCCAGGATGCGGGGCGCCGTCCGAGCGCCGGAAGAGCGACGACGCTCACGAGGAGACTCTATTTGACATTTTGTAGTCTTCAGAACACGCAATTCGGCCCGGAATCGGACCGCAACTGAAGACGACGCGCTGGAGGGGGTAAAGTGGACAGCGATCAGGCGAGTGGCACCGCCGATCGCGGTCGGCGATGGCGGCCCAACCAATGCTGACGCCGCAATCCTGCTACTTCGAGCTCGGCACGCCCTCGGCAGCAGTGTAGCTCACGACCGGCTCCACCCACTCCACCTCTGGGCGCGCTTGCAGCCGTTTGAGCACCTGTATGAACTCGAGAGGTGTGCGAGCGTTCACCACGTAGACCGCGGGCTCGGCGATCCGCTTGAGGCCAGGATATTGTGCCGGGCTGAGTAGGTCAGCGGTGTAGCCCTCTTTCAGCTTGAAAGAGATTTCACCGGAGATGAATCCCTGTTGCTGCATCGAGTGGTTGAATACGACTCCCAGCTGTCGCGATCCGATGGGTGAGGTTGCACTCGCTGTCACGACATGATGGCTGACGACGCGCCCCGAAACGTCGGTCCGCGGCGTCGCGCGTTTCGTCGCAAGAACCTCCAATGTGGTTCCGCGATCGACTACGACCATCGCAGGGTCGGCGACCCGTTGGCCGCTTCGTGGCGGCACCTGCAGTTGCGCCAATGCCGAGCCCGTCGCCAAAAGGAACATCAGACAAAGAGCCAGAGATCGCATAGAGGACTCCAAAAATCAGTGACCGAGGATCACCAGCGTCTGCGCGTCGGTCGTGGAGAGGGTCGTCGAAGTAGCCTGTGCTCCGCAGAAATCCATGAATTTCAGCGACCAGACTCCATTGACCGGCTCGCCGTAGAAAGCGTTCGATTCGAACCGGGAATTCGCGATCGCGGTGTTCGTGAAGCCGTTGACGGCGTGTAACAGAATCGATTTCGTGCCAGCCGGCGAGGTCAGCTCGATCTGGTTGCAGGGTAAGCTCGGGGTCGAGGCCACGTTGACAAAGACCACCACGAACTCGACAGTCTGAAACGCTTCGCTGACTGTGTATTGAGTGACGAGACCCGTTGTCGATGCGGGAGGAACCTTCGCTGGCGGGGACGCGACCACTTGATAGCTGGCGGAGGCCTGCAGTGTCGGCAGGTAGGTCGAGTATGACTTCGCCGCGGCAACCGCCGCGCTGGCGTCCACCGCGCCGAAGCCATATCGATTGCTGAACGCGTATCCAGCCGCATTCGTGACCCAGCCCTGCTCGAGGACGACCGTGCTGTTTGGCACGATGCCCATACTCGAAACCCCCGGGAAGGTCGGGTCCACGTGTTTCGCCGTCTTGGCCAGAATGTATTTGAGGTCGCGGACGGACAGCTTGGGATTCGCCTCGAGCATCATCGCAATGACGCCAGCAACGTTCGGTGTGGCCGCGCTCGTGCCATTCATCATCGCCGTGTACTGGCAGTTCGGGGCCAGGGCATTGGCGCCATTCGAGTCCAGTGTATTGATTCCTTTCGGAAACTGAGCCGGGGGATAGGCAGCGTTTGCGCATCCGGTACGCGACGTCGTCACGATGGCCGGCTTCACGGCGTTCGTCGGATCGGTGATGCCTGTCAACGATGTCACCGACGAGTTGAACCCGTATTCGCCACCTGGGGCGGAAATCCACAATGAGGAGCCCGTGTTCGAGTAGCTTGCGTGTACTCCATCCGCGTTGATTGCTCCGACGATGATGGGAGCGTAACCGCCCCTGCGCTCATCCGTGGCGGGATCACCGCAACTGACCCCGTATTGCCTCGCGAGCGAACAGAAAGGACTCGAGGCGCCCTCGAAGTCGGCGAAGTCGTTGCCCGCGGCGTTGACGATCGCCGCCCCCAGACCGCCTCGCAGAGTCAGCGTCGTCTGTGTGATCGACTGATACGCGTTGCTGAATGAAGGGATGGCGTTCGCGACCGGTCCGAAACTGGCGTTGAAGAGATCATTATCGGACGAGAGCGGGTCACCGCCGAGCGATACAGCCATATTCGCGAGACTGAAGGCGCCCGAGGCGATCAGGTTGTAGCCGCGCAGCTTCGTGTTATAGGCGACCCCCCGTCCGCCTTTGCCGTTGAACGCGACGGCGCCAATGATGCCGGCGACGGAGGTTCCATGATCCCACGCCGTGCCGGACGGACTCGGATCGGTCGTGCCCGTGAGGAAGTTGCGAGAATGGGCGAGGTCTACGTTGGCGGCAAGATCCTCGTGTGCCGCCTCGAGGCCGCTGTCCACGACTCCGACCTTCACTCCTTTGCCAGAATAACCGGAACCCCACGCACCAGCGACATTCATGTCATTGCCCGCTGTCGGCAGCATCGAGGCGAAGGCGTCCTGTCCAGTGTTATGGATGTGCCATTGGTTCGCAACCAACGGATCGGAATTGAAGGTTACATTGACGGTGCCCGTTGCCGAGGTTGCCGCATTCGACACCTTGACGGTGAAGGACGTCGCACTCACATCGACGAACCCTGGGATCGTATACGTGATCGCGCCGGTGTTGGCATCGACGGTGGCCGCCCCAATCGTGGGTGCCTTGTCAATAGCGTAAGTCAGAGGAAGGTTTTCCCGGTCCGTGGCGGCGATCTGGCCCGATGCGCTCGTCTGGGTCACACCGAGCACTCCAACCGTCATTGACAATTGCTGAACGGTCGGCGGCGCAGGGACGACCTGCAATGTGAGAGTCGCGGTGCTCCTCGCCTGCCCGTCGTCCGCCGTGAGCGTCACAGCGTAGCTGCCATGCGTATTGAACGAGTGCGCCACCTTCACTCCGGTCTCGCTCGGGGAGCCATCGCCGAATTGCCAGGTGTATGTGAGCGGACGGCTCTGGGGATCGGTGCTTTTGGAAGCATCGAAATTCACTGTCAACGGAGCTGTGCCCTGCATCACGTCGGAAGTAGCAACCGCAGTGGGGGCCGGTGGCCCACCGTCCCCTCCTCCGCAGGCCGCGATAACGAGCACGCTGATACCAGTCAGGGCCGTTCGAAAACGAGACACCATCGCCACGCCTCCTTTCAAGGTTGATTCAAGTTGCAAGTCGCAGTGGCAGGCGCGCTGGACCGATAGGCCGTCCACATGGCATCGGCAAACGGGTCATCGTAATAGCCATCGTCTTTGAACTGGCCATGATTCTGCGGCCAGCGGCCTATGCCGTCCTGCACGCCATTGCCGTGGGCCTTGTAGGGATCCGGCTTCGCCCAGGCGCCGAAATTCACCCAACGGTCGGCAAAGACGAGAATGTCGAGGTTCCTGGGGTCAGGATTGTCAGGGTCAGAGCTGTTCCAGGCGCATTGCAGGTCCGGCATCAGCCGCAAGGCCAGCGCGATCGCTTTGAAAGCCTTCGCCGTACAACAAAATTGATAGCTCTGGCCCGCCTCGTCGCCACCATCGATGTAACCATAGGGAT
>CAYNTW010000072.1:0-7872 GCA_964400085.1 uncultured Steroidobacteraceae bacterium
AGATAAAGCCTATTCGGCGAGGAGCATCACCAATTTTCTTCACCGCAACCAGCAGAACACTGAGCTGAGAGACGTGTTGAATTAATTGAACCCGTTCTTGGTTCTCGTTGACGCCGTGAAACGTAATGATGTCTGGCCCGTAGAAGCCAACGCTTTCAATATGAAAAACGATTGAGGCCCCGAAGCTCACTAGATTGACACCGATTTCGTGCCCATTGTCAAGATTGGCCTCGAACGACTGCATCATTTTCACTAACCGCTGCCAAGCAGATTCCGCGATGTTTGGGACACGAGGCACTGGCGGAATCGTGAACTGCGGTGTGCTCAGGTTTGCGACGATGCGCTCCGCGTTCATCATGTTTTTGAATAAATCATCAGCCATGTTTTCCTCCTTTGGCTTAAGCCGCCCGCGGCTCGTCTGGCGGCGAGTGCTTACGAACCGTCTTCCGAAACAACTCACCTAACTGCGTCACGTGAAACATTGTCTTGCCGCCAATAGGACCTTGTGCGCCTATCTCCGTAAGTCCAGATCCGG
This sequence comes from uncultured Steroidobacteraceae bacterium, assembly GCA_964400085.1. Classification (GTDB taxonomy): domain Bacteria; phylum Pseudomonadota; class Gammaproteobacteria; order Steroidobacterales; family Steroidobacteraceae; genus 13-2-20CM-66-19. Next base: position 536 of record CAYNTW010000072.1, read on the forward strand.
TGAGATATCTCTTCCAAGGCGCATATTCATTGGGCTGTATGGGATCGGTGGCATCCAGCAGCGCGACCAAATCATCACCGAACGCGCTGTCGATCGCGGCCGCCAGACGCCTCAATTCGCTACTACCGAACTCTCCAGCCAGAAAGCCAGCGTAGCAACGCGCTAGCCAAGTTGGTTTCAGCATATCGGTCAACTTATCGAGCACCATGAACAGCGTCTCGCCAATCGTCTTCGCGTCGGGAGACTCCGCCTGTTCGCGCATGCGTGCGCGAGCTTCGGGTGTTTGCAAGCTAGGATCGGTAACAAACTTCTCCAGCTTGGCTGCGAATAGAGCCGATCGCGCATCGTTATATGTCTTCCATAGCGCAACGGCCTGTCGGATGACGGGGACCTCCTTCACCACGTGGCTGTGTGAAACCGCCTCCCAAATCTCACCTGCACGTGATAGTGCATCTTCTATTTCATTAGGCATCCTAAATTTACCGGTAAATACTCAAAACACTTAGGATATCGCGCCTTCACCACGAACCATGGCGGTTCGCAGCAGCTTTTCAAGCTTAGAATACAAATGAGCATGCCCGCGCGGACTAGCAGCGCTCGAATTCACGGTGCTGACGAACAGCTTTCTCTTTCCGTCCTTAGCATACAGATGAATTACGCCACCTCTGCGACGGGCAATCGAAAGCGTAAAGCTGATTGATCGTTTCATGACAGTCCCCTCGGAATGGGCTATAACCAGCGCACCATCTATTGTATTGGCCTGCTTTCGAGTTGAATACTCCATGACTTGGGTAATCGGAGCGGCATCGCTGCTGTCCACCGGCGCATTGGTCTCGGATGTCCGCGTGCAACTATCCACGGGCGAGAACCGTGAGATGCTTCAGAAGGCATATCCGATCTGTCATTACATGGCGGCAGGATTTGCTGGCTCAGTCAGGATTGGGTTTCAACTGTTGCACTGCCTTTCGGAACTCACATCACAACCTGGGGTCCCAGACGGCTTCATGGTCGATCCCGTCGAGGTTGCCGAAGTGTGGTGCCCAATCGCTCAGTCTGCTTTTCGCAGCGCGCCGCCTGAAGAACAGGCGCTAGGATCTCAAGTCCTCATTGTCGGGGTATCTCCGCTCGAAGACATCGGGGTTCCCGAATTTCCACGGATATTCGTTATCCGGTTAGTTGCACCTGATTTTGTGCCACGGAAAATGCGCCCCAGAACGGGCATGCTGGGCATCGGTACAGGATCAAAGGTACCGCACTACAAGCGCGCACTCCGCCCCCTATTTCGTCTAACGTCTGGAATACAGCAGGCCCATATGATCGGTCTCCATGGATGGGGGGAACAGCTAACATTTAGTGCAACCATCACTATTCGTGACTACCCCCAATTCGGGATAAGTGAGAATCTTCACGTGGTCGCCATTCGACGAGGGCAAATGGTCACGTTGACCAATGATATGACGACATACCCTCCGAACCAGCCACCTATCGAACTTCGGATGCCCAGGGTCGCTACGAATTGGGAGGAATTTTCGCAGCTCGCAGAAGCCGCGAAAGTACCATCAGGGGCCGCAAGTTGCTGAGATTGCGCCAAGTTGGTGCCCTCGGTGTTTTTGTCGGCAGGCGTGCACACAATTCATCCAACCGGAACGAACTTGAGTTCGCGACTAAACCCTATCGAGGACTTCCACGAATGACTCCTTGGAAACCATGATGATAAGGAAATCACCGCGTCCCTGTCCTCACGCGTAATCATCGGCCCCAAGTAGATGCCAACCAGTTCCTCCGGGTGAAATTTGTAATCGGTGAACGGACCGGTGTCAGTTGGCCGCTTGAAGCTCGTTATTCTCCATTCGCGTTCGTAGCTCCAATCGGACGATTTGGTGAAGGTGGCGCTGTTCAACATTTTGCGAACGGCAAGGTCCTGTCGATGCGTCAGCAAGTTAGCCCAACCAGCGGCGGTATATACATCGGGCTTCACACTCGAATACTCTACTTGTTGTGCGATCAACCAGGCGCTATCGAGGAGATCATCACATCCAAACTCAAGCACAACTCCCTTATACTGATCAGCGTAGTGGTACCACATAGCGACATGGTCAGCACTCTCAGTTAGGCAAAGGATTCGAAATTCTGGGATCGTCGCCCGCCACATCGCGCGCAACGATTCCATGCTTTCGCCCGCAGGGCGGTGCGAAGCGGCTGTCTCCTTTAAACCGTCAAGTAACTCCGCTCTGAGTTGAGGAGCAATACCGCGCTTGACGGTATCAACTATCAATCGTACGCCCGGCGCGAGTTCGGACGTGTCCTCAGGAGGGTTTTCGATTAGATCCGCCATTCGGGCGGAAAGCGCTTCAACGATATCAGCCGGGGCTAGCCCAAATGACAGCTCCCTAGGCACATCAAATGGATCGTTGAACAAGACAGGAGAACTCCATAACAGGGCGCGACTAGCTAATACTGCCCGCGCCGTGGCGGCGGACATGTATTTGAAGAAGCTCTGCCGGTCGTGCTTGCGATTAGGAGAACGCATCAGGAAAGATTAGCGGATTGAGCTGCGAAGAACCATCGGATAGGTGGCGGAGAAGCGGAGAAGCGGCGTCTGATACGGCGTACGTCATCGTAGCAACTACTCATCGTCTGGACTGATAGGGACTGGCTTTCGCAGTACTCGTTTTCCGTTGGGAGCGGGCAACGTCTTCACCGACGTTCCGTACACCAAGTGCCGTAGCAACTCCTCCTTCGTCTTGACCCCCTCGTGATCAGTCTTACAGCTTCGGGTGAACGGGCGATGTGTTCGAGCAGTTCTTCGTCCGACATCGCTGTCAATTGTTGGCCCACCGCCCTAGATGGCGTGATATCGGCGATTGCTGCTGCCATCGCGAGCCGCCAGGATAGGCGCAGAGACGGAACGATCCTGCACCGCTGAAAGCGTTCGACAATTAATCGCGACTCATGGCTACGAGCGACTTCCAACGTCCTTGAGATGCTGTACAAGCGCGTGCACGGACGTACTCGGATTCCCGTCTTCAATCTCCGCGCGACCGGCCAACCAACGAGCATTGTCGTGCGCCATTTCGACGCGCGCCATGAGCTGCTTCGCGACATCGCGGTCGGCCTTCTGATAGCCTTCCAGATGCCGACTTCGGATCCGGGCGACAACGCCGGCACAGTTCTGGAAAGGTCTGTCGGTCCTTTCAAAATGGAGCAGGACCCATAATTCGAAGCAGGGTATCGATATTGCCTCACGTATGTTGAGTTGATTCCTGGATCTTCTGGCCAGGCCCCTAATCTTGTCGCGCGCTCGATCGAAGCTCTGGTGGCCATCTCGATCGAACACGCAGAAGATCGTGTCGTAGCCCCCCTGCTCCTCCGCCCGCTCCTCGGCACACTCGACAACACTGATGGGGGCGGCGCCCTTAGTATTGTCGGCGACTACCACCTCTGCCGTGGTCAGATTGAAGTGAACGCGAGCGGCCTCGAAGTACGCCTCCTCCGTCTCGCCCTCGCACACGATTAACGTAATCGAGCGCGGTTCGCGTTGTCCCGGACGTCGCCGGAGCTGAGACTTGCCGCGTATTTTGGAGATATGACGACGGGGCACGCGTTAACCGTTTAATTTCCCAACCACGGGAACCGCACCATAGCGCCCCTTCAGGTAACCCCGCTCGAGCGCTTCGTCCTTGCGTGGTCGGTAGTCGAGCAAGGGGTATAACCTGGTCGATTGCTGCGCATCCTTTTCAACGAACCATATTTGGTCGCGCCGCAACAGGCTTGCATCAAGCAGTGTTGTGTCATGTGTGGTGAAGATAAGCTGCGCGTTTTTCGTATTCCTCGCCCCATGAAATAGAGCGACGAGAAATCGGGTGATGTGCGGATGCAAGCTTCGATCGAGCTCGTCGACAAAGAGTGTTGCACCTGTATTCAGCGCTCGCAGCCAACCACCGGTGAACTCAAAGAGTTTACGCGTACCGTCGGATTCGTCCGATAGATCGAACGCGACGGCTTCTGCAGTCTCGTTTCGTTTGTGCCAGGCAAATACCCTGAAAACTTTCTGTGACGGCGGCGGGGAGCCCTGTGGAGGTTGGGAAAGACTGATCTGCAGCGTGAGACCTGGGCTGGCCGGGACGCTTTGCGCTTGGAGCTCCTCCTCACGGACTTCGATCCGATCGATTCCCAGGTCGGCTGCCCGCATGAACTCGATAAACTCTTTGCTTCCCTCCGGTTGGCGTAGCAACTCGAGGCTGAGGAAGGGATTGAGGTTCGCTCCGGCCGGCAACACGATGAGGCTCTGGGCAATCCAGTTGAACGCCGGCTTCAGTTGTTCATTGTTGAGCTGAATGGCGGTCGAGAAAAAGAGCGCATTCGAACGAGTGAATTCCTGCCAGACTTTCTTTTCGGCACGGTCACCTTTGAAGTTTGGACCGAACCACCAGTCGTAATTTTGAGTCTTGCGTTGGTATTCGCGCTCGAACCACCGCTGCGACCGCCCCTTTGGATAGGCCACCAGCCATTCCTTTTCCACCCGTTGCGAGTTCAGTGCGCAGAAGTATTCGTACCGAGTCGCGTCGTCGGCGACGAATACGATGCTGAATTCGGACGGCTGGTCCGCGGATGCCCTGTCCAAAAGGAAAGGGGTGACTGGCAGTTGCTGCCCTTCCTGGGTGGCGACCGCCGAGTTCACGATCAGCAACTGCAATGTTTGCAGCGCTCGCAGAAGGTTGCTTTTGCCCGCGGCGTTCGGGCCATAGATCACGGCGGACCGGAGAGCGCCATCCACGTCGGGACCCACGGCCACGACGTTGCGAGCCAGGTGGTCGTCCTTGGTGTTCGCAACCAAGCTCAAAGTCTGGCGCAATCTGACCGAGCGGAAGTTCGCGACGCTGAATTCGATCAGCATGCCGGTAAATCCTTCCGAATATAAAATTAGCAGGCGATTCTTGTGGATTTCCCTCTGAAGTTCAATCTAAATTTATAGAATGGCTCTATCAGGGCCCAAAAACGGGGGACTGTTTCGTGGGCTTTTGCCGGGGTTCTGCGCGAAGTCGCCTTGGACACGTGCTGGGCACGCGCCGACTGCCAAGTCGTTGCTAGTCGTGCACGCTCGTGATCACTTGGGACCCTCCAAATCATTGCTTTCGCTAGATTCTTCAAGTGCTCGGGAGGTAAGTGTCGCAGGTTCAAATCCTGTCACCCCCGAGCCATAAATGGCGCCCGCGCCCTTTCCACGCACGTCCGGGCAATCCCGGCAGGACGACGCCTGCGCCGCTGATAAGTACAGCGTTTTGTTCTGCCTTAGCCGCCCAAGGGAATTCCCGGCCGCAAGAGGTGGCGCGCGATGTCAGCAGCTCCAACTCCACCGCCTGAAGGACTGGACTTGCGCAGGTCTGGGAACGTATTGGAAAGCACCATAATCGCCAAGCGCTTGTCCGGATCGAACACCATCGACGCAGTTTGACCCCAGGTGACGCCGTCCTTGTTCATGAACACGCCCCCGGGGGCATCCAGCAGCTCCCAACCCAGGGCCTGCACTCCGCCAATCATTGGCGCGGCTCGTCGGATGGTAAGCAGAAGTTGGTTGTCCTTGGCGCTGCTGGCGCTAGAGCCTGGCATGATATCGGCAGCAAAACGTGAAAGGTCGCGTGGCGTGGAGAGAAGAGCGCCTGCGGCGGCAAAGATACCCAGGTCATTCGGCGGTAAGGGCTTCAGGGTCGCATCGTGGCTCTCTGCCAAGTGCGGCCTCATCGCCGCCGTCGGATGGAACGCGGTGTTGTGAAGGCCCATGGGATCGATCAACCGCGTCTGCAACAAAGTCTCGAATGGCTGACCGCTGCGATAGGCCAGCGCCATGCCAAGGAGAGCGTAGCCAGCATTGGAGTATTCCCACTCGGTACCCGCCGGACGGGATGGATGGAACTCCGCGAGCCAAGACTTAAAGTCCTCCACGCTAAAACGGGCGATGGCGTCGATCCAAGTGGAAAGCGACGCAGCGGAGAACGTCGGGAACCGTGGCAGGCCGGAGGTATGGGTGGCTAAGTCAGTAAGCGTGATCTGACGCCCGTCCACTGCAGGCAGATGAAAGTCGTTTGGCAGATGGCGAGCGACAGGGTCTTCAAGCTCCACTTCACCACGGCGCACCATGTCGGCCAATAAAAGCGCAGTGAACACCTTGGTAATCGAGCCGATCTCGAACACTGTTTCAGACGTGACCGGGCGGTCATCGCTTAGGCGCTCGCGGCCCCACGCCACGAAGCGCTTGCGGCGTGGCGTCACTACACACACCGCCAGGCCGACGGCGCGCTTTTCCACTTCGATGCGCTTTCTGAGAATGTCGCGGATGGCGTTGTCGTCATCCATTTCGAGCGCCAGTGCCACCCCTGCAGTCGCGGCCGCGGCGATACCCATCGTGAAAGTTCTACGGTTCAACACTCTCTGGCTCTCGCATGGTTCATAACAAGCGCAAATATCCACCGCTCGATAGGGCCAACGTTACTGACTTTCTCGTCAATGCATATGAGTGATATTGCTATGGATGCAACCCTGCTAGAAAGGTTGCAATCGCACAAAAAGGATCACCACCTAGTGGACCAGCCCTCGTTGGCCGGCTTCGCTGCCGCGATGAGGCAAGTTAGCGGATGGCGCGGGGCGGCGAGCATGCGCTGTTTGCGCGCATGACACGTCATTCGCGTGAATCTAACGCGCGCCCTTCAAAGGCAGCAGGAGGGCAGAGCCGAGTACAGGGATCGTTCCCGCGACCAGAAAGAGCAACGAGTAGTTTCCGTGACTCGTGGCCAGGATCGCGGGGGCGGCGAGCGGCGCGATGACCTGTGGGAGAGCGTTCGCGACGTTGAGAAGGCCGAGATACCGGGCGGCGTGATGGTCGCGATCGGGTAACACCTCGGTGACCAGGGCAAGATCCACACCTTCGTAAGCGCCATAGCCGATTCCGGCGACGGCGACACCGCATAAAAGGACGGTGTAGGAATCGGCTACGGCGACGAGGCATAGCCCGGCTCCATGGAGCACCGCGCCCACCATGGCGATCGGCTTACGACGGCGCCAGCGGTCGGACAGCCGGCCGGCACCAAGGCTGCACAGCACCGTCGCGGCAGCTTGCACGAGCGTGGAGCGGAAGATCAGTGCGGGGACCGCCACTGTGTCGAATCCGAGCGCATCCAACAGCAGGAACGGCAAATAGGCCTGCAGCGATACGGAGCCGACTACAACCAACGCTCGACTCGACCAGGCCCAGGAGAAGTCGCGGTGCCGGGCCAGTCGCGAGAGGAGCCCTGGGGTTGAGCTTCCCGTCGCGCCTGCTGGATTCCACGTGCCTGACGCAC
>CAYNTW010000072.1:7972-28399 GCA_964400085.1 uncultured Steroidobacteraceae bacterium
GCCGCAGTATCTGAGGCACCTGCCATGGCCGCCGTGGTCGGCGTACCTGCCAACGGCCGGTCCTGCGCATTCTCCAGCCAACGCGAGGCGGGCAGCGCAAGGGCGAGCGCCCACACACCGACCAGGCCGATCACACCTGGAACCAACAGTGCCAGCCACAGATCGAACGCCAGGCGCTGGACGAGAAAAGTCCCGGCGATTTGCCCCACCGGCATGCACATGCCGAGCACGCCAACTACTGTCCCGCGCTGCGAGGCCGGAATTTCGTCCGCGAGCACTGCGACCAAAGCCGTAAGGACCGCGTTGTAGGAGAGTTGGGCGAGACACCACCCGAGCAGCATTGCATTCAACCCACGGGCCGCTCCGATGATCCACAGGGCCGCAAGCCCGATGACCGTTCCAACCAGTAGATAGGGTAGGCGCCGGCCCAGACGCGAGCGGGTCCGATCTGAGAGCGCACCGAAGATGGGATTGGCGACGAGCGCCACCAAGGCGCCCGCGAACAGAATCGAGGAGAGTGTACGAGCCGCATCGCCGGGCGCGATCTGCCGAACACGCAGTGCGAGGGTGACGGTCGCCGGAGTCAACAACGCCAGCCACAGGGAGGCATACGCCAGCGCGTAGACCGCAACGAACCACGCGCGGACCGGAGCATCCCCGCGTGGCTTTCCATCCAGATCACCAGGTGTCTTCAGCGTTCATTCCTTGTCGATCGGCAACGCGTGACTCTAGCAAACGGCAGGCAGCGGCTTGCGCCAGAGCCGGCAGATCGCGTCGAACGTCGAGGCCAGCGTTGGAAGAGGGATATGCCGGCTCAACCGATCCGAGGCGTTGCGCCCAGCACGCGCATTGTCAGCCCATGCACCCGGCGATGGGAATGGGGATAGGGCGAGCTGGCAACGGGATTGATGTCCGGTGCACTCGTTCGTGATGCAAAGCGATTCGGGTTGCTCTTGCGCAGGCCGGCCGCGGCGGTTACGTGAGCGGCTCTAGGCGGTCTGCTCGTGGAAAAAGCGCAGCCCTAGCGAAACACGTCGTGCGATCTCGCGTAAAGCCGCCGGTGTGAGCACATTCCAAGTTGGGAAACGCACCGGTGTTGCCGTGGTGCTGGTGGCCGCCGGCGCGCCGGACAGGCAGAGCCATCGGCCGCAACGCTGAGCGATGAGGCTCTCGGCGCAGGACGCATCCCGGCCATCGAGATCGGCCGGCAGGCTGAGGAGAACGATAAATCGCGGTGTTTCCACGGCAGCGTTCCGCAGCGTCTCATAGCGGTCGACCTCGAGAGAGAAGAGGAGTTTGCTGTCAATCACGGGCAGGCCGCGGGATGTCATCCGTACCTGGAATTCGAGACTGAAGTCCCTCAAGCGCGCCTGCGGATCGAGCTGCTCGCTGACATCGAGTCGGGCGTCCAATCCCTTGCCGTCCGGGTGCCGGGCCGTCAGCGCGCAGGTGAACGAGGCCTGCGAAGCCAACTTCCGCAAGTACTCGTAGCCTAGATTGGCCCTGCTGTCGACCAGCTCCCTGGGCTGGGATTGGGACTCCACCGGAATGTGCGCCGTCACTCCAAGTCTCCGTCCAGACTCATCGATCCCTCCACCAACAACCCGCGGCCGCGGCTACAACAGCACCCGGCACCGCTATCAAGAGAACGGATGATCTGGAGCCCCGTTGACCATCATATCGTTGCAGTCCCTCGCAAGCTGTCGGTGATTTGTACTCATTCGTAGCCTGGCTGATACAAAGCACTACATGAGGACTCCGGCACCCGTTTCTGCGAACATACCAGGGCTGTCCCCAGTCCGCACGACTCTCAACGCTTTCTACATGGACCGCCGCCTCCTTTTTGCGACTCTCCTCGCTCTCGCGCCCGCGACGGGCGCCTGCGCGGAAGACGAGTGCCAAGGACCCTCGAGCGATTGCGTGGCGGTGGGCGGTTGGAATCTCAGCGTCTCACTTGGCGCCGGTGTCAGAACCGATCCAGTGGTGAACGAAGCCAAGATCCCATTGGTGGTCATCCCCCAATTCAGCTACTACGGGAAGCGGTTCTTCATAGAAAACCTGGACGCGGGAGTGACGCTGCTGGATACCGAGCAAAGCACGCTGAGCCTCATCGCCAGTCCGGGGTATGACCGGGTCTTTTTCTACCGTAGCGACCCGCAGAACATCTTCGTAACGGGCCTCAACAGCTTCAATGCGGTGAGCACTCACTTCACGCCCGTCACTCGACACAACCCGGATGGGACGACCTCGGTAGTCCCGGCGGTGCAGTTTCCGCCCCGCTCCCGGCAGTGGACCTACCTCGCCGGCCCCGAGTGGACCTTCAAATTGGGCGGGGTCACCGGGCAGCTCGATCTCTTTCATGAGATCACTGGGCACAACCATGGCGATGAGATCCGCGCGGCTCTCGGAATGCCCCTCTCGCGGCTCGGGGGCTCGTGGACCGCCAATGTCGGAATCACTTGGAAAAGCTCCGCCATCGTCAATTATTATTACGGCTCGCCAGGGATCTACGAGGCGGGACCGGCCGTCAATCCCTTTATCAAGCTCGCATTCGCACGGCCGTTGACGGGGAAATGGAAGCTCACCGGTTTCGTGGAATACGAGCGGCTCGGGAAGTCCATCGCCGACAGCCCGATCGTCAACGAGCGCGGCGTCACGACCACGTTCGTGGGCGCGATGTACTCATTCTGAGGGGGCCCGAGTGTCAGGCGCGCGGCAAGAGATCGAATCGATGCAGCCCCGGAGGGCGCCGCGAAGCTCGCTCTGGGCCGCCGTCCTGTGCTTGCTGTTGTCGGCAACCGGGCTCACTCAGCCCGCCACGGCCGTATCGACTGCGGGCGAGGACAACATTCATCTCGAGCTCAGTCCCCGGATCTGCACCCTGGGGGCTCACGACAAGCAATGCCAGACAGAGGTCCACGCGCAATGGAGTGCACCGCACGAAGAATCCCTGTGCCTGGTGATTCTGGATCGCCCGGACGTGAAGCGCTGTTGGGAGCATTACTCCCAAGGCACGTACAGTCTCGAGCTGACGTTCGTGGCGGACCTGACTTTCCAGCTCCGCGATCCTGCGTTGCAGAACGTTCTCGCCTCCGAGGTGCTGCGGGTGATCAGGGAGGCGCTGCATTATCGGCACAAGCGCCGCGAGCCCTGGAACATCTTCGAGTGAAGGTGTGAGTGAGCAGCGCGAGTCCTTTCATGAGCACACTACCATCGATACTGCTCGTCGAGGATGACCTCCGCCTCGCGGAGCTGGTGAGTCGTTACCTGGAGAGCAACGGCTTCAGCGTCGCTATCGTGAGCCAGGGAGACGAGGTCGTCGCACGCGTGGAGCGCGACGCGCCGGACCTGGTGATCCTGGATCTCGGCCTACCCGGGGAGGATGGACTGACCATCTGCCGTCAACTGCGGCCCGGCTATACCAACCCGATACTCATCCTAACGGCGCGCAATAGCGACATCGATCACGTGTTGGGACTGGAGCTCGGCGCGGATGACTACGTCATCAAGCCGGTTGAGCCGCGCGTGCTGCTCGCCCGCATCGGCGCCCTCTTACGCCGCAGTCGGCCCCCGGATTCGACGACCCGCAAGGTGCTGCAGTTCGGACGCTTGACGATCAACGTCACCTCGCGCGCGGTACATCTCGATGGCCAGTCGATCCTCCTCTCCGGAAACGAATTCGACCTGCTCGTTCACCTGGCCTCGCATGCCGGCGAGATCCAGTCGCGTGAGACGCTTTTCAAGGATCTGTTCAAACGGGAGTACGACGGCGCGGACCGACTGTTGGATATTCGTATCTCGCGCCTGCGCCGCAAGCTCGGCGACGAAGCGGAGACCGCCGAGCGCATCAAAACAGTCTGGGGCCAGGGATACCTCTTCGTTCCAGACGCCTGGTAGATCATGGCGCGGCACTTCCTGGGCCTGTATCTGCTCATTGTATTCACACTGGCGGTGGTGAGCTGGGGCCAGGATAGATTGCTGCAGGCCTCGAGCGGCGTCGAGCCGGCGGAGGACAAACCGGTCGCGATCGCCATGGCCACGGTGGCCGAGAGCTTGCGGGAAGCGCCGCCGGAGAGCTGGCGCCAGATCATCACGCGCCTCGCCGCCAAGAGCGGCGTCGACATGGAGCTGTTTGCAACCCGTGACATTGCCGGGAATCACACCCTGACCCGATTGAAACGCGGCGACATCGCGTACATGGAGGCTGAGAACGGGGACTCCTGGGCCCTGCGACGCCTGGATGACGAGCACGTGTTGGCGATCAAGTCCATCGAGCCCGCCCCGCGACGCGGCCCGCTCGAGTGGTCGCTCACGATGATCTTCTACGCGGTGATCGCGCTCGTGCTCATGATCTGGATCTGGCCCCTCACTCGCGACCTGCGCGCGTTGGAAAGAGCGGCGGCGCGGTTTGGCAATCGCAACTGGTCGTTCGACGCACCCATCAAGCCGCACTCCCAGATCTATCCCCTGGCGCAGACGTTCCGCAGGATGGCGGCGCGCATAGACGGCTTGATCGCCTCGCACAAGGACATGTCCAACGCGGTCTCGCACGAGATCAAAACACCCCTGTCCCGTATGAAATTCGAGATCGAGCTCGCGCAGCAGGCGGCGACCGTGCCGGAGGTGCGCCGCTCGCTCGAGCACATCAAGGGAGATATCGGACAGATCGACGATCTCGTCACGGCAACGCTGAGCTACGCGATCCTCGAGCGCGCGGACGTGACCCTCAACATCAACGCACACAACTTTACGACACTCATTCCCGCAATCGCAGAAGCCGTCGCCCGCGATTCGCGCTCCGGCCTGCAAATCGGCACCCAAATCCAGAGCGATGCGCAAGCGGTCCGCTGCGATATGCACCTGATGGAAACGACGCTGAAGAATCTCCTCTACAACGCAGCGCGTTATGCCAGGCACTCGATCAACGTGTCCTTCACCTGCGAGCAGGGCGTCAACTGCTTGTGCGTCGACGATGACGGCCCCGGCATCCCGGAAGCCGATCGACAGCGGGTATTCGATTCCTTTGTGCAACTCGAGCGCCACGCTGGGCGCAAAACGGGATTCGGACTGGGGCTGGCCATCGTGAAACGGGCGATCGAATGGCACGGGGGCCAGGTTTCCGTTGCCGAGTCCCCGCTTGGGGGCGCAAGGTTCCGGGTCACGTGGCCGGTGATCTCCTGAGCCGCCTTTCTGGCTAACCAGTCTGGCTAACCAGGCACGCTCCTGAGGGCCTCTTGCAGCACAATAGCGGGCATGGGCAAGCGCGGCTTTATTCTACAAGCCAGTTACCGGATCGTTTCCGAGTCGAACGGCAGACGTATACCCGTCGTGCATCTCTATGGACGCTTGGAGGATGGCAGCACGTTCCTGGTCCGGGATGGGCGGCAGCGGCCGCACTTCTACATCCTCGCGGATGCGGCAGGGCGAGCCCGCGCACTGGGTGCGCCTGAGCCGAAACCAGTTGATAAGCGCACGTTCTCAGGCGCGCCGGTCTGCCGGATCGACATGCAAGCGCCTTCGGACGTACCCGGCCTGCGCGACCGGTTGCACGAGGTTGGCGTGGACACCTTCGAGGCGGATGTGCGCTTCGCGATGCGCTACCTGATCGAGCGCGGCATCAAAGGTGGCTGCGAAATCGAGGGTGTCAGCCTGCCGGGCCACGGGGTGAATTGGGTGTTCGATGACCCGGTGCTGCGGCCAGCCGATGTCAGGATCGAGCCCCGGGTGTTGTCTTTCGATATCGAGACCGACAGCAAGGGCGAGCGGCTGCTCGCGATCTCGCTCTACGGACGGGCTCCATACGGACCTGACGTGGACGAGGTTCTCATCGTCGACAGCAGCGAGCGTGTCATGCCGGAGCGAGCCATCCGTTGCGGCGACGAAGCGGCGGCGCTGGAGCGGTTCTGCGCTCGTGTCGCCGAGATCGATCCCGACGTCCTGACCGGCTGGAACGTCATTGATTTCGATCTCGCCGTATTGGAGAAGATCGCGGCGCGGCTGCGGCGGCCATTCCAACTGGGCCGCGACCCCGGACCCATGCGTCTGCGCAAGGCGGAAGGCTATTTCGGGAGTGGCCAGGCCTCCATCCCCGGCCGGCTGGTCCTCGACGGCATCGATCTTCTGCGCGGCGCCTTCGTGCGGATGGACGACTATTCCCTCGACGCGGTGGCGCGTAAGGTCCTCGGAGAAGGCAAGGCTGTCAGTGGTGATGTGCGCGATCGCATCGGGGAGATTGTGCACAACTACAAGCACGACCTGCCGGCGTTCGCTCTCTATGCCCGCACCGATGCGAGGCTCGCGTATGAGATTCCGCAGCAGCAGAAACTGATTCAACTGGCGTTCGCGCGCAGCCAGCTCACCGGTATGACTCCCGATCGCGTCGCCGCCAGCATCGCTTCCTTTGACTTTCTCTATTTGACGGAGCTGGAGCGCCAAAAGATCGTCGCGCCCACCGTGCGCTCCGATGACTCGCGCGTGCACGCCGCCCAGCAGGGGCGCGCCGTATACGGCGCGCGGGCAGCCAGGACGGCTGCCCTGGACCGCCCAGCGAAGCAGGAAGCGCAGCTGGGCGGGTACGTTCTCGAGCCACGGGCCGGACTGCATACGAATGTCTGGGTCTTCGACTTCAAGAGCCTGTACCCGAGTATCATTCGCACTTTCAACATCGATCCGCTCTCGTACGTGGCGCGCCCTGATCCCGCGGCGGATCTGATCCAGGTGCCGGGCGGCGCGTTCCGGCGCGCGCCCGCCATTCTGCCCCGTATGTTGGACGAGCTTTTTCCAAGGCGCGAAGCGGCCAAACAGGCCGGCGACCATGTGGCCTCGCACGCCATCAAGATCCTGATGAACTCTTTCTACGGCGTGTTGGGGACGCCGGCATGTCGCTTCTTCAACCCGGCGCTGGCCAACTCCATCACGGGCACCGGGCGGGAGATGCTGTTGTGGTCGAAGCGCTGGTTCGAGTCCGCGGGCTTCGAGGTGCTCTACGGGGATACCGACAGCCTGTTCGTGCACTCGCACAATAGCGATCCGGACGCGGCCTGCGCGGAGGCACAGCGCCTGGTCGTGGCGCTGAACGAGGAGTTGGTCCGCTACATCAGTGAGCAGTGGCAGGTGCGTAGCCGCCTCGAGTTGGAATTCGAGAAGCTTTACCTGAAGTTGTTTCTACCGCACGCGCGCCATAGCACGCGGGGCGCGAGCAAACGGTACGCCGGCCTGCTCCACGGGGGCGCGGACACCGGCAACGTCGAATTCGTCGGCATGGAGGTGGTCCGGCGCGACTGGACCGAGCTCGCGAAACAGGTGCAGCGGGAGCTTTATCAACGACTCTTCACCGGGCAAAGAGTCGACTCCTATCTGGCTGAAGTGGTGCGCCAGGTTCGCGACGGAGCCCGGGACGATGCGCTCGTGTACCGCAAGAACCTGCGCAAGTCCGCGGATGATTACACCGCCACGACTCCACCCCACGTCGCGGCGGCCCGCAAGTCAGCGCAGCCTCCCGAGCGGCTCATCCGGTATGTCATGACGACGGCGGGGGCCGAGCCGCTGGACAACATTCAACATCCGTTGGATCGCGAGCACTACGTGGACAAGCAGATCAAGCCCGTGGCGGAGCCGGTCCTCGCGACGCTGGGGTTGGATTTCGACCGGGTCATCGGCGACAGCCGGCAGATTGACCTGCTGTCGGGCTTGACCTGATACCGCGCGCGGCATCCGTCGCGCGGGGGCGTCCAAGAAAACCGCTCTGGGGCGGTGCTAGTGTAGTCTCACCGAAGCGGCACGAAGTGCGGGAGCCCGAAGTGAATACGGAAACGCTACCGGAAGAAGGGTACGTGGTGTCGAGCCTCTATGGGGCACGCAAGGACCAGACATTCCCCATCCTCACACCCGATCAGATCGCGCGGCTCGCGCCTCACGGAAAAAAAGTCGCCGTGCGCAAGGGTCACATCCTGGCCGAGCCGGGCGACCGTCACCGCCAACTGTTCGTCGTTCTCTCTGGCAGCATCGAAATAGTGCGTCCGACGCTGCAGGGAGAGCAGCCGGTCGCTACCCTCCGCGCGGGAGGATTTACCGGGGAAATGAGTACCCTGCGCGGCGTCGGCAGCCTGGTTCGCGCTCGAGTCGGGGAGGACGCGGAGCTGCTCGCCATTCCCGACGACCAGTTGCGCACAGTCGTGCAGACGGATGCCCGGCTGAGCGAGCTGTTCATGCGTGCCTTCATTCTCAGACGCATAGCTCTGATCGCCGCTCAACAAGCCGATGTCATATTGATCGGATCGCGACACTCTTCCGGCACGCTCCGGGTGCAGCAATTCCTGACGCGCAACGCGTACCCGTATGTGAATCTGGATGTCGACAGCGACCCTAGCGTACAGGCGCTTCTCGATCGATTTCATTTCACGATCGAAGACATTCCCGTGGTGATCTGCCGCGGTGAGCAGATGCTCAAAAACCCTGGCAACGAGGAGTTGGCCGAATGTCTCGACATGAATCCGCAGATCGACTGCAAGACCGTGCGCGATCTGGTGGTGATTGGCGCGGGACCCGCGGGTCTTGCGGCGGCGGTCTATGCCGCATCCGAAGGTCTCAACGTACTGGTCCTCGAAACCAACGCGCCCGGCGGACAGGCCGGCTCGAGCTCGCGAATCGAGAACTACCTGGGCTTTCCGACCGGCATCTCCGGACAGGCGTTGGCCGGCAGGGCACTCGTGCAGGCCCAGAAATTTGGCGCGGAAGTGGCGATAGCCAACAGCGCCCTGCGCCTGCGCTGCGAGCCGAAGCCTTTCGAGATTCATCTCGCCGGTGACACGGCGCGCGATTCGCATTCTGCGCGGGTTGTCCGCGGCCGCACGATCGTGATCGCCAGTGGCGTTGAATATCGCAAGCTGGCGTTGCCCAACATCGATCGCTTTCTCGGGGTGGGTATTTATTACGCGGCGACGTTTGTCGAGGCGCAGCTCTGCAAGGATGAGGAGATCGTCGTGGTGGGTGGCGGGAACTCCGCGGGGCAGGCGGCGGTATTTCTCTCCAGTAGCTGCCGACACGTGCATCTGCTCGTGCGCTCGAATGGCCTCGCCGAAAGCATGTCCCGCTATCTCGTCCGACGCATCGAGGACACTCCAAACATCACCTTGCATACCTCCACGGAGATTACCGCCTTGGAGGGGCGCGACGCGTGCGTCGCGCGGGTGGACCGCGAGGGCCACCCAGGTTCGGCGGTGAGCGAGCAGGCTCGCGCAAAAGCCGACGAGGCAGGACTGGAAGAGGTCACTTGGCACAGCGCGCGCGACCAACGGACCGTGACCCAGCCCATCCATCATGTCTTTCTGATGACCGGCGCGGTTCCCAACACGAGTTGGCTGGCCGGCTGCGTTGCGATGGACGACAAGGGGTTCGTTCGGACAGGCGCCGATCTGCACGCGGAGGATCTCGCCTCCCATGGCTGGCCACTGACGCGGCAACCGTATATGTTTGAGACCACCGTGCCGCGAGTCTTCGCGGTGGGGGATGTCCGTTGCGGCAGCGTGAAGCGCGTGGCCGCGGCGGTGGGCGAAGGGTCGGCGTGCATTCAGCTGGTGCACCGGGCGCTCGCTGAGTAATGTCGTCGTACTATCCAGGAGCATCCGCAATGAGCGAGCATTTCTTCGAGCTCACCCCGCCGGTCCAAAGTTATGACCACCGGTTGGGGCCCGAGCACGCGCCCGTGACGGTGGTCGAATTCGGGGACTTCGAGTGTCCGAACTGCAAGCAGGCCGCCCCGGCCATGAAGCTGCTGCTGGAGCGCTTCGAGGAGCGCGTCCGGTTCGTTTTCCGGCACTTCCCGCTGGTTGATGTCCATCCCCATGCGCTCCTGGCGGCGCAGGCGGCGGAGGCCGCGGGCGCGCAGGGGAAGTTCTGGCCCATGTACGACCTGTTGTTCGATAACCAGTCGCATCTGAAAGCCCAACAGCTCCATGGTTATGCCGAGCAGCTAGGCTTGGACATGGCGCGCTATGCCGCCGAGATGGATGACGAAATCTATTTACAGCGGATTCGGGAGCATATGGAGAGTGGGCAGGCGAGCGGCGTGCGGGCGACGCCGACGTTCTTCGTCAACGGCCGGATTCAGGACGTGTCGTTTGGGCTACGTGCGTTGTTCGACGCTGTCGAGGGCGCGTTGAAGCACCACCGGTAACGCATGCGTCATGCTCGTGCGCGACAATGAAGGGGGGGATTGTCGCGGGGGATCAGCGGTGCGATGACCGCTGACAAACTATAACGTGAACCTTACTCGGCCTTGGAGCCCGGCAACGCCACCGACAGCTCGAGGACCTCGTGACCGTCTTCGCGCTCGAGGTTTACCTGGACCGCTTCGGGGTCGACATTGACGTACTTCTTGATCACTTCGAGCAGCTCACGCCGCAGCAGGGGCAGATAGTCCGGACCCCCTCGCGCGCTCCGCTCCTGCGCGACGATGATGCGCAATCGCTCCTTTGCGACGTTGGCCGTCGGGGGGTTACGGCGAAACAGTGCTAGTAACCCCATGTCAGCCTCCGAACATGCGTGCGAAAAAACCCTTCTTCGGTTCGTCTACGAATCGCAGTGGCAGCGATTCACCGAGGAGCCGCGAAACCGCGTCGTCATAGGCGCGTGACGCATCGCTCGCGTCGTTCAGGATAACGGGAATGCCGGCGTTGGAAGCCGAGAGCACATCCGCTGACTCGGGAACCACGCCGATCACATCGAGACCCAGAATCTCCTTAACATCGGTGACACTCATCATCTCGCCTGTCGCAACACGTCGGGGACTGTATCGCGTCAGCAGGAGATGTTCCTTCACGCCGCCGTTGCCTTGCTCCGCGCGCTGGGTCTTGCTCGCGAGCAAACCGAGAATGCGATCGGAGTCGCGGACGGAGGAGACCTCCGGATTCACGACCACAACCGCACGATCGGCAAAATACATCGCCAGGTGAGCGCCTTTCTCGATGCCGGCCGGCGAGTCGCAGATGATGTAATCGAAACCGTCCGCGGTCAGCTCATCGAGGACACGACGAACGCCTTCGGGGCTGAGCGCATCCTTGTCACGCGTTTGCGAAGCGGCGAGCACGTATAGGGTCTCGATCCGCTTGTCTTTGATGAGTGCTTGTTTGAGTGTGCAGTCGCCCTGGATGACGTTGACGAAGTCATAGACGACGCGACGCTCGCATCCCATGATGAGGTCCAGGTTGCGAAGCCCGATATCGAAGTCGATGACGGCGACTTTTTTGCCGCGGCGTGCGAGGCCGCACGAAATGCTGGCGGAGGTGGTCGTCTTGCCGACGCCGCCCTTACCCGAGGTCACAACGATGATTTCGGTCAATGCTTGAATCTCCCATAAGGTTATGGCCGTAAACTCGACTGACCCTACCCCCCGATCCGGCTGAAATTGAGTTTCTCACCATCGAGCCACGCCTGCACGGGCTTACCGGCAAGCTCAGGTGGAATGGTTTCGAAAACGCGGAACACGCCGGCGATGGAGACGAGCTCCGCGTGAAATTCCTGGCAAAACACGCGAGCCGTGGTGTCCTCGCGCGCACCCGCCATCGCACGACCGCGAAGCGCCCCGTAGATATGCACGCAACCATCCGCAATGACCTCCGCGCCCGCACTCACTGTCGCGGTGACGACGAGATCCCTATTGCGCGCGTAGACGCGCTGTCCTGACCGAACTGTCTGTTGATGCAAAAGTGCGGGCATGCCCGCGGACTCGGCAGGTTGCGCCGGCTGTGGCTGTGGGGCTTCCTGCACCGTGGGAACACTCTCCCTCTGGGCGCGAAAGTGGGACAGCACGGGAAGCTGCAACGCTCCGGAAAGCGCCTCCACACCGAGCGAGCCGGTCGTCAATCCGATCGAAAGCATCCCGGCGCGCCTGACCGCGTCAATGACGCCGCGAACCTCGGCCACGTCGGGGCTTTTCTCCAGTCCACTCAAGTCGAGACAGACAGCGGTGCGCTCAAAGAAGCGCGGCGCGGTTGCAATGCGTCCCGTGAGCTCATCGAGAATGGCCCCCGGATCGGTGGTGCGAATGCGCACCTGGACGAGGCCGACCTGGCCGAAACGAATGTCGATAGCTGACTCGCGCCCGGGGTCGGCTGGCTTGTTCGTCATCATTTTGGAATTATCTGAAGGAAGTACCGCCATAAACCCTACGAATGCCGCGCATTGGGCTGCCCCCATCTGGGCTGGCTCTCGCTTGGGATGCCGCGCAGTGTACCTTTTAGTTTCTCTGACTCAACCGGAAATCGGCCTCGCGAGGCGATTTTCTTTACGCGCGAGTGACGGAGAAATTGACACTCGGGGTTACCTAGGCCGCACACCGCGGGTCGCTTGCGCTTCGAGCGGATTTTCGGGCCAGTAGTGTTTCGGGTAACGGCCGCGCATGTCCTTGCGCACGTCCGCGTACGAGCCGCGCCAGAAGCTCGCCAGGTCGCGAGTGACCTGCACCGGTCGCTGTGCGGGCGAAAGGAGCTTGAACGTTACGGGGACGCGTCCACCGCCGATCCTTGGCGAGGCATCGAGGCCGAAGACTTCCTGCAGACGCACCGAAACCGCGGGCGCGCTCTGATCCAGGTAATCGATCCGGATGTGTGAGCCGCTTGGGACCTGGAGGTGTGTGGGCGCAAGGGTCTCGAGCTCGCGCTGTTGCTCCCAAGACAGCAAGGATCGCAGCACATCGAGCAACGGGATACGCGCGAGATGTTCTTTGCGTGAGATGCCCTCGAGCCAGGGACCGAGCCAGTCGTCCACAGTGGCGGCCAGGTCGGAGTCAGAGGCTGCGGGCCACGGCTTGACGGCATCGAGACTTCGCACGAATTCCATGCGTGCTTGCAGGTCACGTGCGTCGCGAGTCCACGGCAACGCCTCCAGTCCGAGCTCGCGAATGCCTGCCAGCATGGCCGCTCGAGCTGCTTCGGGCGGTATCTCGGGCAGTGGCTTCTCCTCCAGCACAATAGAGTCCAGCTCCACCGTGCGTCGAGCAACTACCGCCTGCTCGCGTGTGTTCCACTCCACCGACTCGCGACTATGCAAACGCTCGGACAAATGATCTTCAATCTCCGCACGCGACAACGGTGCGGCGATCAGAATTTTGGCGTCACGATCCCGATCATCGAGATCGACGGCGACAATGAACTCCTGCTTGCCTAGACCCTGTGGCTCAGCGAAGTAAGCCCCGCGACCATTCGCGAGCGTGTAGCGTGCCTCTCCCCCCGGTCGACGCCTGCCGATTCTGTCGGGATACGCAAACGCCAACAGAACGCCCGCGTCCTCCGCGCCATAGTTCGAGGCGCCGCCCGCGCGTGTGGAGACCGCCGTCAGTTGGCGCAGTAGCTCGCGGGCTACTTGGCGCGCGCGTTGTAGTCCGAATCGATCGACTCCCGCCGGGCTACCCTCCCCTCGTATGATATCGATGCGTGTCCGAATGTCCGCGTCGCGCAGTCCGGAGGTCCCACGCAGCAGGTCGTGCTCTCCCAGCATCGCTGCGAGGTCGGCCGCCAATGCGCTTCGTCCGATAGCGCGCGCCCGCAAAAGCATGTGCGCCAAGCGCGGATGCACGCCGATCGTAGCCATCTCGCGTCCGTGCGGTGTTATGCGCCCTTCGGAATCGAGCGCGCCCAGTCTCTGGAGCACGTCTCGAGCGCTCGCCAGCATGGCGGGCGGCGGCGGATCGAGCCAGCGCAAGGAACCGGAATCACGCGCGCCCCAGCTCGCGAGCTCGAGCGCCAACGGAATCAGATCGGTTTCCACGATTTCCGGCGAAGTGAATGGAGCCAGGCTTCGATGCGCGGTCTCGCTCCACGCGCGATAACACACGCCCGGCTCGGTGCGACCGGCGCGGCCTTGTCTCTGATCGGCGGACGCGCGGGAAATGCGTTGAGTCTCCAGCCGACTCATCCCGGTGACCGGATCGAATATCGAGCGACGCACCAGCCCCGAGTCGACCACAACGCGCACACCTTGGATGGTGAGACTCGTCTCGGCGAGATTGGTGGCGAGGACAATCTTGCGGGTACCCGCAGGGGACGGCGCCAGCGCCGCATCCTGATCCTCTTGTGACAACTCGCCAAACAAAGGCAACACTCGCGCTTGGGAGCCTTCGAGCAAGGACTGCACGCGACGGATCTCGCGGGCGCCGGGCAAGAAGACGAGCACATCACCTGTTTCCTCGCGCAGCGCTCTCGTGACGAGTTGGGCTGTGATCTTCTCAGGCGGATCCGCGGCATTGCCCAGGGGAGCCGATGGTGACGGAGGTAAAACAGGCGCACCCTTTCCGGCAAAGCGCGACTCGACTGGGAACGTCTGCCCTTGCGATGTCACGATCGGTGCATCGCCGAGAAGTCGTGCGACGGCCTCACCGTCGAGGGTCGCGGACATGATGAGCACCTTGAGCTCCGGTGCGAGATTCTCCCGCGCATCCAGCACCAGCGCCAAACCCAGGTCAGCCTGGAGACTGCGCTCGTGGAATTCGTCGAAAATGACCATCGCGACGCCCTCGAGCGCCGGGTCGTTCTGCAACATGCGGGTGAGAACGCCTTCGGTCACGACCTCGATCCGGGTGTCGCGGGAAACCTTGGTATCCATACGCATGCGATAGCCGACAGTGCGGCCAACACTTTCGCTGAGTGTTTGCGCCATGCGTCGCGCGACGGCGCGAGCGGCTAAGCGTCGGGGTTCCAACATCAGCAGGCGTTTTCCGGCTGCCCAGGGCTCGGCGAGCAAGGCGAGCGGGACTATCGTGCTCTTGCCAGCGCCTGGAGGTGCCTGCAGCACGGCCGAAGAGTTGTTTGTAAGGGCGTCCCGCAGCGCCGGCAAAACCGCATCGATGGGAAGGCCAGATCTCAACCGCGCCACACCCCTGCCGCGTAGCAGATCCAGCCCGCGATGAGCGCGAGGCCGCCCACCGGTGTGACAGCGCCCAGGGCGCGGGGGGCGCCAAAGGTGAGCGCGTAAAGGCTCCCGGAAAACAGGACAATGCCGACGAGCACCAACAACGCCGACCATCGTACCGCGCCTACATCGACGAAACGCATCGTGAGACCGATTCCGAGTAACCCCAGCGCGTGCAAAAAGTGATATCTCACCGCTGTCTCGTAGACCTGGAGCCGATCCGGCGCCAGCTGCGACTTCAGGGCGTGGGCCCCGAAGGCGCCGAATACGGTGGCGAGCGCGAGCAGAGCTCCTGCTGTTGTAAGCGTTCGAGCGCTATTCACCGTGTGAACCGAGCAGCGGCTTGATCAGGTCCAGCGGTAACGGAAACACAATGATCTGGGTCTTCTCGTGCGAGATATCCGCGAGCGTCTGCAGATATCGCAATTGCATGGCGCTCGGCTGGCGCGCGAGCGAAGCCGCGGCTTCCACCAGTGTTTGCGCCGCCTGGCTTTCGCCCTCCGCATGAATGATCTTCGCGCGGCGCGTCCGTTCCGCCTCAGCCTGCTTTGCCATGGCTCGGATCATGCTTTCGTCAAGATCGACATCCTTGATCTCTACGTTCGCCACCTTGATTCCCCAGGCTTCCGTGGCCTGATCGAGGATGATCTGGATGTCGGTGTTGAGCTTGTCTCGTTGGGAGAGGAGATCATCCATATCGTGCTGGCCGAGCACCGAGCGCAGCGTCGTCTGGGCCACCTGGCTGGTGGCCTCGAACGGGTTGGCCACCTGGAGCACGGCTTTGCCCGGATCGACGGTGCGGAAGTAAACCACCGCATTCACCTTCACCGAAACGTTGTCACGCGTGATCACATCCTGCTTGGGCACGTTCAGCACGATGACCCGCAGATCCACCTTGCGCATCTGCTGGATGAGCGGCCAGACCAGCACGACACCCGGGCCTTTCACGCCCGTGAACCGGCCCAGGCTCAACATCACGCCGCGCTCATATTCATTCAGTACCCGGATGAAGCTGAAGAGCAGCAGCAGGACGAAGACGATAACTATTACTGCAAATGGCATGAGGCTCTCCAGGCTCCTACGGCTCTACCCATAACGTCAGTCCTTCCACTTTCACGATGCGCGCCGTCTGGCCGGCGTGCAGCTCGGCGTTGCTGCGCGCGTTCCAGAGCTCTCCTCGGTACCGTACGCGACCGCGGCCCGTGAAACTCTGCACGACTTCGGCGCTGTCGCCGATCATACCTTGCACTCCGGTTACCACCGGCCGACGGATAGCTCGGGCGGCAATATAGACGATGCCAACGATCACGAGCCCGCCGACGGTGGCGACCGCGCCTATCACAGGCAAGGCGATATTCATTCCGGGCACGTCGGTATCGAACAGTATGAGCGAGCCGACCACGAAAGCGATCAGCCCACCCAACCCCAGCGAGCCAAACGCTGGAAAAAAGAACTCCGCGATGATCATCCCCACCCCGAGGGCCACGAGCGCAAGTCCCGCGTAGTTCACCGACAGAATCTGAAAGGCGAACAGCGCCAGCAGCAGCGCGATGGTGCCGGCGACGCCCGGGAGCACTGCGCCCGGATTGTAGCCCTCGAACAGCAGGCCGTAGATGCCGATCAGCATCAGGCCATAAGCGATGGTGGGGTTGGTAATCACTGCCAGCAACTCGGTGCGCCAGTCCGGCTGCACACGTTGGATGGTCAGATCGCGGGTCGCAAGCCGCTCCGTCCGGTTGGCGATTTTCACCTCGCGGCCGTCAATCTGAGTGAGCAGATCGGGGATGTCGCGAGCAATGACGTCAATGACCTTCTGCTTCAGTGCCGCGGTCGCGGAGAGGCTCGCGGCGCCACGCACTGCTTGTTCAGCCCAGTCGGCGTTCCGGCCGCGCAATTCAGCCAACCCGCGAATGTAGGCGACGGCGTCATTGATGACTTTCCGCTCCATGGCCGTGGACGGCACGGGAAACTGCGGGGATGGCTTGTCGGTTGGATCGGGATCGGACGGCTGGGCCGAATCGGGCTGGTCGGATTTGGCCGCTGCGTCGCCTTTGACCGCAGAGTCCGGCTTGCGCGTTGCATGTTGTTTCGGCGTCGAGTCGGGTTTCGTAGCTGCATCGGAATCCGGCGCCGAGTCAGATTTTGGGGTAGATTCCGGCTTGGACGTTGGATTCGTTGCCGGCGGATTGGGCTCGGGCACCGGCTCGCCGCCGATCGACACAGGGGTCGCCGCGCCAAGGTTCGTCGCCGGCGCCATCGCCGCTATATGGCTCGCGTACAGGATGTAGGTCCCGGCACTAGCAGCACGGGCACCCGGCGGATAAACGTATGTGGCGACAGGTACCGTGGACGCCAGAATGGCTCGAATGATGTCGCGCATCGCGCCGTCGAGGCCGCCGGGGGTGTCCAACTCCAGAATGACCAGTCGCGCGCCGGCCTTTTGCGCCGATTCGATTCCGCGAACGACGTAATGCGACGTCGCAGGGCCGATCGCGCCTTTGATCTCGAGGACGGTGGCCGTCGACGACGCAGCACTGGAGGGCGGCGCGGGGGAATTCGCCAGGCCACCGGCAAAGAGTATGGCAGCCGTCAGGGCCATCCCAATGGCACCGACGACCTTCGCCAGGGCGTGGAGAGAGGTGGCTTTCATCAGCGCTCACCCTACTCTCAGGCTCGGCTACAGTGCAACGGCGGCCAGGTTGCCTCGCCCTATGTCCGGCTCTACGTTCAGCAAGCAAGGCAGCCCAAGCGCATGCGTGAGCGCCTGGAGAAAGTAGCGCTGATCACCCCTCACGGCCGTACGGCAGCCTCTTTCGGGCCGCGGGAAGCCCATCACTTGAATGGCGCTATGGGCGAGGGTAATCCGACCCGCATGAAATGGCGTGCGAAAGCCTGCGAAAAGTGCTCCAAGTACGGGGACGCCAACCGCCACCGGGTGCCAAGTTGCTCCGCGCGGAGCCGTAAGTACTTCGGCGGTAAACTGAATATCTGCCCGAAGTCCACCACACGACACCTTTGGTTATTCTCCGGTTCCTCAGGTGAGCCGAGCATGTGCAATCCTTCGACGCGCCCCTTGCGGACTTCTTCCCATCTGCGCTTGAATTTCGGGTTTGTCTTTTCGAAGTCCTCGAGAGTATGAATGGGGCAAAGCGCGACGAGGATGACCTTATCGTTCGCGAGATCGCAGCTTTGCGTGACGATGATGAGATCAGCAGCGCCGGTTGGGACTTCTTTAACAGCATCTCCGTCGCCATAGTCGGGCTCGAACTGTGGCACCAAACAATTTGGCAATAGATCGCCCTGCGCAAGCGTTACGTCGGTAATCTGCTTCCAAAAGGCTTCCATCCTGGTCAGTCGATATCAGGAAATTCCCGCGCCGGAAGACGGCCGATGTACTGATAGCGGGTTTTAATCGTCCGTACAGGCGTGGGGACGACATGCTCGTAAGCAAGGTCGTCGCCCTGTGCAACCAACAGAACGAGGGTTGGGCGCGAGGAAAAATGAGTCGCAGCCTCGCGCTCACGCGCGTCGCGTTCCTTTGCGTCCTCGCCAATTGCTTGCGACGGAGTTTGTCGCCAGATACACGGGAGGTGTCGATAAAGCGCCGCGGGGGCGCAGTCCACAGGCATTCCATAGGCAATCATTCGAATAGCTCCCGTGCTTTGTCAGTGATACATGCTTCGAAGATTTCGTTTTTCAGCTCATGTAATTCTTCAAGGCACTTCCATGCCTGGTCGAGCGTTGCAGGTGTCGAGAACTCCTGAAATGTATCGATGTCAAGAATCAGCGAGGCGATGCCGGGCCGCGCGGGCGGGATGATCGTTTCAGTGATTGTCGCGCGGTGTTCCGTACCCGGAAACGGTAGGACAATCTGCATGAAAAATCCCTGCATCAGCTGCGGCAAGTTTTGCGCAATCTTCGGCGCTGTTAGCAGGTACTCATCTACGTCCAGGCGATCTTGACTTTGTTCTGTTGGGACATCGATTCGATTCACGTAACGTAGTCCGGCGCGAGCGACACCCAGCGGCCGAGCAATTTCCTGATATCGCTCCCAGTAGCGCGCGGCTTCGGCGCGAAAGTCCTTCCATTTGGAATAACGGGGCAGTTGACTGATCGTGAATCCGTCGACCCGTGCCTGATAGACGTATCGGCCGTCTTGCCGTCGAAAAACAAAACCGGTTTGCTGCTGCACTGCGCTTGTGGTGGGCACGGGTCCCATTACCATTTGCCCCATGACAGTCACGATCGGTTCCGCTGTCGGGTATGCGGCTTCATCACCAGCCCGCATGTTGATCAAATCTGCGACTGCTATGCCCGATGTGGGCGGAACACGCAAATCAAGTATCGCTTCCGTGATCGGCGGGTTCGGATAATGGCGCGCGGGCATTCAGGTTTTCTCGTGAATTCAGTGCCGTACCGTCAATATGACCATAGCTGCCAAGAAGAGTTTATAGGACCCCACCACTCGCCGATAGGGCGCACGTACGGTCTGACCAATCAGTGCCCCGCTGCACCCGTCAGGGGCGTTTAGGCTTGGGCAGGCGCGAGCGGAGAGGGGGTGTGGTGGGTAGCCCCGTATGTTGGGTTTTGAAAGGCCGCGGACCGGCGCCGGGATGAGGCAGGCTCCGGTGACCCTCGGACCGCTGGCCGGTGCCGCTAGGCTGGTAGGCCGGGATCAGTTGGTGTTTACCGTTGCCGATGAGATCGGCGCGGCCCATGCGGCGCAAGGCCTCGCGCAGCACGGGCCAGTTGTCAGGGTCGTGGTAGCGCAGGAACGCCTTGTGGAGGCGGCGGACCTTGAGCCCCTTTGGAATCCGAACCTCCTCGCTGACCCGGGTGACCCGCTTGAGCGGGTTTTTGCCCGAGTGATACATGGCCGTCGCGGTCGCCATGGGCGAGGGGAGAAACGCTTGCACCTGGTCGGCGCGAAAGCCGTTCTTCTTCAGCCACAAGGCGAGCTCGAGCATGTCCTCATCGCTCGTGCCCGGGTGGGCGGCGATGAAGTACGGAATGAGATACTGCTCTTTACCCACCTCTTTCGAGTACTTCTCGAACAACTCCTTGAAGCGGTAGTAGGCGCCCATGCCCGGCTTCATCATTTTCGAAAGCGGCCCCTCGGAGAGGGCTTCGGGGGCAATCTTGAGATAGCCGCCGGTGTGATGTTGGGCGAGCTCCTTGACGTACGCGGGCGACTCGATCGCGAGGTCATAACGCACGCCCGAGGCAATCAATATCTTTTTGATCCCCGGGAGCTCGCGCGCGCGGCGATAGAGGCTGATGAGCGGCGTGTGATCGGTGTTGAGATTCGGGCAGACAGCCGGGTAGACACACGACGGGCGGCGGCACGCGCTTTCGATCGCGCGGCTCTTGCACGCCAGGCGGTACATGTTGGCGGTGGGACCGCCCAGATCGGAAATGACGCCGGTGAAGCCCGGCACGTCATCGCGAATGGTCTCGATCTCGCGGATCACGGAGTCTTCGGAGCGACTCTGGATGATGCGGCCTTCGTGCTCGGTGATGGAG
>CAYNTW010000073.1:0-3895 GCA_964400085.1 uncultured Steroidobacteraceae bacterium
GCTGGGCAACGAGCAGGGTGTTGGTAGGCAGGGCACCGTGCCACCGCCTAGCGGCATGCCGTACTTCGGCCCTCCGACGGAGTTGAACCAGGCGGCGAATCCGTTTCCATAACCTTTGAAAGTAGGTGCGCCACTGTAGGCGCCCGTCGTGGGATTGACGTTGGTGTACCACGGCAACGCGGTGAGCGTATCGGGCGCGGTCTGGGAGTTGTCGTCCGTATAGTCCAGGTTGATGTTATCTTCGAGCGTCTCGGTGGCCCGCCAGCGCAACTGCCCGCGTACCGTGAATACGTTCGTACCGCCCAGAGTGCCGTCATTGCAGGTGCCACTAGCGCCCTGCGGGTCATTCGTTCCGGTGATTCCGGGAAGCTGCCCGGCTAAGGAGGGATAGGCGCATTTGAAATTGATGCGGCGGACCCAGCCGTCCTGTTTATGCCACCCTCCGGAAACACGGAACATGAGCCTGTCGGGAATGATGGACTCGTCGATCGCGCCGCGCGCGGCGTAGTAGCGGTCGCTGCCGCCGGCGAGGGAGAGATACCCTGTGTCGTCGCCCTTGGGTTTTTGTGAGTAGATCCGGATGGCGCCCCCTACAGCATTGCGCCCGAACAAGGTGCCCTGCGGGCCGCGCAGCACCTCGACGTGATCGACGTCCATGAGATCGAAGATGGAGCCAAACACGGTCGAGAAGTAGACGTCGTCGACGTAAAAGGCCACCCGGGGCGAATAGGCGAGCAGAAAATCACCCTGGCCGATTCCGCGCACGAACGCCTGGTTCGAGCGTCCTGAGCCGGTCGACCCCTGGCGCATGGTGACATTGGGGGTCTGTTCGGCGACGTCGATGATGTTCTGTGCGCCCTGTTGCGCGAGCTGCTCGCCGGTGACCGCGGTGATGGAGATGGGCGTTTGCTGCGCGGTCTCGGCCCTGAACTGGGCCGTGACCACCACTTCCTGGAGCTGCTCCGGGTTGAGCGCGCTGGGCCCTTGAGGTGTGCCCGCCGCGCCGGCCTGAGTGGCGCTCGCTGTTTGCGCGGCTGTTGGTGTGGCCAGGAGCATGCCCGTCACGAGCAGGCTGGATGTTATGATCAGGCAAGCAAAGACACGCGAGACTTCGCGTCGAGCGCTCGACATATTGGCCCCCTTCCCAAGTTATTCGATCGGCGTTCTTGCTTCCTCGTCGCTTGCAGGCATCCATGAGGTGCCTGCCCTGGGAACGGATTTAAAACCTGACAGCGGGAAAAACACAACAGGACCCCGGCACCGAAATATCCAACATCCGTGGGGCAAAGTGCGCCGTTTCCTCGTGTTTAACAGCGTTTTGCGTGTGTTTGAGCCGGGTATGTCCACTTTGCGGTCGCACTCTCGGAACAGGTGCGATAACCGGCCGTCCGCTGCGAGCGCCTTCCCGCGTGGCTTTCTTGACACTGATCGGGGGTGCGGTTCATAAGCACTGTGCGTAGAGGGGGAATCATGTCGAGATCGGAACCAGCGACCCGGGAGCGCTTCACACGCGGCGTTCCGTTATTGATGGTCTTGCTCGCGATCGTCCCGGGCGCCAGCGCCGCTCCCATCCAAAGGACCCTGAACAACAGCGGCGACCCCACGCTCGCTTTGACACCACCGCTGCGCGGCGCGGGACCGGCTCCCGCCGGCTCTGCGGCGCCGAACCCCGATCCGCATAACTTCGAAGGTGTATGGTGGCTGCAAGGCTACGAGTACATGCTCGGCCCCGAGCCTGGGGTCGCGCCGCCCTTGAAGCCCGAGTACATGCGAATCCTGGAACGCCGTATTCGCGCCAAGAACAGGGGGACTCCCGAGGCGGATGCCTCGACGCAGTGCCTGCCCCATGGCATGCCGCGCCTGATGGAGAGTCCTTATCCCATCGAGATCGTGCAGACCCCCGGTCGCATCACTTTCTTGCACGAGGTGGCGCACAACGTCCGGCGGATCTGGCTGAATCGTCCGCATCCCAAAAAGCTTCCGCTCACGTTTCTTGGCGATTCCGTAGGACATTGGGAAGGCGACACGCTCGTGGTCGATACCGTTGGCCTGAACGACCGCACGTTCATTGATGACGAGGGCAGCAGCCATTCGACTCAACTGCACGTCATAGAGCGGTATCACAAGATCGAGGGCGGAGCGAAGCTCGAGCTCGTCATGACGGTCGAGGATCCCGTTACGCTGGAACACCCGTACAGTTACCGGCGCATCTATCACTGGCGCCCGGATGTACGTCCGCAGGAATACATCTGCGAGGAGAACAATCGCAACGCGCCGATCAACGGCGTCACGGTGGCGAAATGAGTGCCGGTAGGACGGTGGTGCCGTGGCAGGTTGGCGCATGCGCCCTTGCGATGTTTGTCGCCGGCGCCTCGCGAGGTCTCGCGACGACCCCGGATCTGACAGGTGTCTGGTCGATTGTCACTCCACCAGACACCGTCAAAACCATCGATGGCAAGCTGCCACCGTTGTTGCCGAACGCCAAGACCGTCTACGAAACCCACCTGGCGCAGGCCGCCAAAGGGGATCGCTCGTTCGACGGCACGACCCGCTGTCTACCGCCCGGACTGCCGCGCCTGATGTTGGTTCGCCGGCCGTTCGAGATCCTGCAGCGGCCGAAGACAATCTATTTCATCCACGAATTGAACCGGCTGCCGCGTCGTGCCTACCTCGAGGAGAGCTTGCCGAGCGACCCCGATCCGCACTACCTGGGCTATTCCGTCGCGCACTGGGACGGGGACACGCTGGTCATCGAATCGGCTGGCTTCGACGACAGCACATTGTTGGATAACGCCGGCTTGCCTCACTCCGAAGCTCTGCACCTGACGGAGCGCTACCAGCTCGACAAGGACGGTCAGCATCTCCATGCGCGTTTCACGATCGAGGATCCCAAAACGTTCGCCTCATCGTGGAGCTTCACTACAGAGTACGTGAAGAGAACCGGTTATGAGCTGCGTGAGAATGTTTGCGCCGACAAGCTCGCGCCACCGGGATCTTGAGCACGCGGACGTTACGCACGCGGGAGCCGCCACTCCCCCAACTCCATTTCTTTCCGG
Organism: uncultured Steroidobacteraceae bacterium; assembly: GCA_964400085.1. GTDB lineage: Bacteria > Pseudomonadota > Gammaproteobacteria > Steroidobacterales > Steroidobacteraceae > 13-2-20CM-66-19. The sequence continues at coordinate 3,057 of CAYNTW010000073.1, forward strand.
CGTACCGGCGTCACCAGAGTCCCCAGCCCGGTGATCTCGACCTGCATCGGCCCTTCGACCCTTTGCAAGTCCGCGCTGTGGAGCGAGCGCTTCGCGCCGGCCTGTTGTCGAAACGCGGTGCCCATGGAGATGACATCCCCGGGCTCCAGGGTATGAAAGCGGGAGAGAAAAGCCAGAATCTCCGGCACCGAGTAGGTCAGATAGCGCGTGCTGTCCTCCGCGACGACCTCGGCGCCGACTTTGCAAATCACATCGAGGGCGCCGGGATCCGTGACTTCGTCCCGCGTAACGAGCCAAGGGCCTAGCGGCGCGAATCCATCGGTTCCCTTGTAACGCGCCGCGTACGACAGGTGTTGCTCGCGCCGTTCCACTTTCGTGGAATCCGCTTCGCTCGCGTAGAGCGCGTAGTAATGCACCATGTCTTGGCCGCGCATGCCATTGCCGGTGACGTCGTTCATGATGGTGTAGCCAAAGACGCAATCGAGCGCCTGGCGCGGATCCAGATCACGCGCGCGCTTGCCGATGATGACCGCGAGCTCCGGCTCCGGGTGCACGCTGCCGTAGTAGGACCGAATTTCCAACTCGTTGAGATGCCCTAACAGGCTGCTGCGCGGCTTCAGAAAGAACATGGGATGATTGGGAGCGCTGATCTTGCGGGCATCCGATGCGGAATTGTTCATCGCCACGCCGACGATCTTTCCTGGGCGACGTACGGGTGGGTGCCAGCGGACCGCGGAGATCGGGATGGGAGAGACATCCGGGGGAAGAGCAGAACTCGCCGCCCGGGTGAGCGCGGTGCGCACTTCAGGATCAGCGGTGATCAGGGCCAGCATGCCGTC
>CAYNTW010000073.1:3995-28251 GCA_964400085.1 uncultured Steroidobacteraceae bacterium
TGATTCACGTCGTCGAATGTCCCGCCGCGATTGGCCCCTCGCCGCCGAGCGCGGGCTCCCCGGGTGGGGCGACCGCGTCCGCGCTGCCCTGCGGATTCAGCCTGTACAGACGCGCCGCATTGTCACAGGTGATTTTTCGTACCGCCTCGCCCGGCAGGTGCCCCATGGTCCGCTCGATCGTCCGTCGCGAGTTGGGCCAGATGCTGTCCGGATGCGGGTAGTCCGATGCCCAGAGCAGGTTATCGCCGTAGAACTCCAGCAGTCGCATCGTGACCGGGCTTTGTTGGAAGGTCGCGTACACCTGGCGCTTGAACAGCTCCGACGGCCTCGTCAGGAGCGGGATGCCGCCCTTGTCGCTCCAATACTCCTTCGCTTCCCAGAGTCGCCAGTGCCGGTAGTCGAGCTCCTCCACGACCCACGGCAGCCAGCCGGCGCCGGACTCGGCGATCACGATCCGCAGGCCCGGGTGTCGCTCCAGGATGCCGAACGCGAACAGGTCCACGAACGGATCGAGGAACTGCTCCACGAACATCTTCGCGTGCAGAAAGGTCGCTCCTGGGCTGCCTTTGAGCGGATCGAAGGCATTGCTGACGGAGGCAAACACCGTCACGTGAAACGCCAGGATCATCCCCGTGTCTTCCAGGAGTTGGAAGAGCGGCTCCCAACGACGATCGCGGATCGGCGGATCGACTACCGCGATCTGCAAGTTGGCTTGTTTGAACGCACCCTTGTCGGCGAGCCGCCGCAGTTCCTGCAGAGCCGATTCCGGGGAAGGGGGCAACATCGGCATGCCCAGCAATCGCCCCGGCGCGACCGCGCAGAATTCCTCGAGCCAGTCGTTATAGACCCTATAACACGTATCCCGCAGCTCGACATCGTCGTGCCTGATCGAGGTCACCGGACCGAAGAGGACGTGCGCATAGACGCCGTCGCGATCCATATCCGCTAGTCGCAACTGCGGTACGCACGGGCGACGCTCGGTGTAATCGACGCCGCCCCGATCGAGGGCGGTGAAGATCGGCTTGGGGCCAACCGATCCCGACACCTTGCCGAGCCAAGCCCCCCAACTCTCGCCGTCGCAAATCCAGACCGCCCGACCGTCGCGCTCCTCCACGTGTGGGGCGCGAGAGCGCATTGCGGCCGGAAACCGACTCGTCCACACATCGGTGGGCATCTGGTTGAGATCCAGGTGGTCGTCACAGGAGATGAGCGGATGGTTCAGCATGACGGGCCTCGGGCGCAGCGTCTTTCGCTGGCTTTGCGACATCGCCAGATTAGTCCAAAGCGAGTGTACTTTAGAACAGCTAGCTTGCTAGATGTTCCCGCCGCCCCTTGCGTGCCAGCGGCCCGCAAGGGCCGGCCTCGAGCCAGAACCGAAGCTCACTGGCCGAACAGGCGTCCTTTGAATGTCACAGTGGCCGAGTCCCCCGGCGCGCCGGCCGCCTGCGAGAGTGTGATTTCATACGTGCCGCCCTCGATCCGCCACCGGCCCGCGGTAGCATCGAAGGAGGCGAGTAGCCGTGGGTCCACCACGAGCTTCACCTGGCGGCTCGCGTGAGGCTCCAGGGTCACGCGCTCGAAGCCAAGGAGTCGCAAACCCTTTGCGACCGCATGGGGCCCGCGCGCCGTCGAATTTACCGCCGTCAAATAGAGCTGAGGTACGTCCGAGCCCGCCCGCTCGCCGTCGTTGCCAACCGTGAATGTAGCCGTGACCGTATCACCGCCGGTGACCTTGAGCCCTGAATAACGGAATCGGGTGTAGCTCAGCCCGTAGCCGAAGGGGTATAGCGGCGCGTGGCCTGTTTTGGCGAACCAGCGATATCCCACATCCGCGCCTTCGCGGTACTCGATCCGAGTGGGTGTGCCTTCTGGAGTGCCGAAGCCCGGGAGCTCCGGGCGCGGCAGATCCTGCACTCCGGCGGGAAAGCTGACCGGCAGGCGGCCGGAAGGGCTCACGGCGCCGCTCAGAATTTCCGCGATCGCCTGCGCGCCGGCCTGGCCTGGATACCAGGCCACGAGGATGGCTTTGACCCGATCCCGCCAAGGCATGGCAACCGGGTTGCCGGTTTCGAGGACGACCAGCGTGTTAGGGTTGGCGGCGGCCACCGCGGCAATGAGCGCGTCCTGCCCAGCAGGAAGGGAGAGGTCGGGCGAGTCATAGCCCTCGGCCTCGAGTTTGGTTGCAAAGACGATGGCTACGTCAGCTTGTCGCGCCAACGCCGCGCTGGAAGCGGGGTAGAGGCCCGGATCGTAGGAGACGTGCGCGCCCGGAATGCGCTTGGCAATCTCGGCAACCGGAGCCGAGCCGCTATATCGCTCGGCACGCCAAACGGACATCTGGCCCTCGCCTCCGATCGGAATCGTGGCTGCATAGCCGCCAGGCGGTGTGACTTGCGAGGAGCCGCCGCCGGAGAGCACACCAGTGTTCGCGTGTCCTCCAATGATGGCAATGGACTTTGCCGCCCCCGTCAGAGGCAGGATGCCCTCATTCTTGAGCAGCACCATTCCTTCGCGAGCCTCCTCGAGCGCCACCTCACCATCCTGCGAAACATCCGCTGCGTGTGCCGGCGCCTGATCGAGGCCGACGGCATAGATCGAGCGCAGAATCCGCCTGACCATGTCGGACAGCCGCTCGCGGCTGACATGCCCCGTGGCGACTTCCGCTTGCAGCGGCGCGTCGAACCACACCTGTTGGTCGAGTTGCGAGCCGGATTCCTGGTCGAGGCCTTGGTTGGCGTAGTCGGCGCTGCGCACCGCGCCCCAGTCGGACATGACCCAACCTTCGTATCCCCAGTCTTTTTTCAACACGTCGTTGAGCAGGTAGGCATTGCCGCAGGCGTATGCGCCGTTCACCTTGTTGTAGGCGCACATGACGGAGCCGGGGTGGCCGCGCTCGATTGCAATCTGAAAGGCGAGGAGATCGGATTCGCGCAGCGCGGCGCGATCGATTACGGCATCGAGCGTCTGACGGTTGGTTTCGTTCGCGTTGAGCGCGTAGTGTTTGACCGTCGAGATGACACCTTGCGCTTGAGTTCCCAGCACTTCTTCCGCCGCCAACGTGCCCGACAGCAGTGGATCCTCCGACAGGTATTCGAAGTTGCGTCCGTTGCGCGGGTCCCGAATGAGGTTCATGCCGCCACCGAGCAGCACGTTGAAGCCTTTGGCGCGAGCTTCCAGGCCCAGCATCGCTCCAGCGCGCCTCGCGAGCTGCGGGTCGAAGCTCGCGCCGAGTGCGAGACCGGCGGGCAGAGCGGTCGCGGTGTCGCCGGTACGCGTGCCCATTGGGTTGGTGATGCCGAGACTCGCATCCGTTTCGTGCAGGGGTGGTATGCCCAAGCGGGGAATGCCAGGGATGTAGCCTGCTCCAGGCAACGGCCCGAGATCGAGCGAGGCGCTTTGCGGGCGCTCCAGGTGCAGTGGCAGCGCCATCACCCCATGGAGCAAGGAAAAGCGCTCCTCGTCGGTCATTTTGGCCTCGACGGCGCGGGCTCGGGCGTCGGGACTCCCGGTGGCGGGAATGGAGCCGGCCAGGGCGGTCTGGACTACGGCGGTCAGGGCTAGGGCCAGGGGCAATTGCAATGGGCGCATCTTATCTCCGGAAGAGGGACCAATGAGTTTAGCGGAGTCGTAAGCGCGATCGGCGCAGGCTCGCGGGGGGGGACCCGAGGCCAAAGTCGTAGAAAGGCCCTAAAGTTGGCGGCCGGGCGTCCGTTACCGTTGATGAACGGCCGCTCGTCGAGAGCTGGCGATGCCGCTGCTATGCAGCAGTGCGTTCCTGAGTACAAATATGAAGACGCCAGTCACACCACCCTCCTCAGCAGCCCGCAATGTGCTCACGCGCCTCGGCGGAGGGCTGATGCTCTGGCAGAAGTTGCTCCTCCCATTCCTGGGCCTCGCCATATTGGTGGTGATCTTTGGCGCGATGTATCTGCAAAGACTGTCCACGAAAGCTGAGTCCACTCGCACGGCGTTGGATGTAGGGCGCTTTGCGGAGGCGCTCAGTCCGATGTTGATCGACGTGTCCGATCATCGCGGGCAGATGGGATCGTTCTTTCGCGGCGAGGCGGACGCCAAAGCGGCTGCGCACGCATCGGAGGCGCGGATAGATGCGCAGATTGCGAAGATCGATGCCCTCGACCGAGAGATCGGCTCCCGGATCGGCAGTCACGAGGACTGGACCGCGTTGCGCGTGAAGTGGAGCGAGCTGGAAACTCGAGTATTCAGCCTCGATGAGACCCGTAGTCGCGCGGCGCACATCGAGCTCATCTCCGAGCTGACCGATACCTTTCACTCCCTTTATCGACGAGCTTCCCTGGAGGCCACCGATGAGAGCGAGCTGCGTTTGATGGAGTTGATCCTGGATCGGCTGCCGCAAGCTGTCGCCGTGACTGCGGATCTGCGTGGCAAGACGGCTTCGGCGGTGAAGGCGGGAAAGATCGCCGACAAAACCAAGGGCCAACTGCTCGACTTGATGGCGGATATGCGCGCGCGAACGAAGGAGATTTCGCGTTTCATTTCCAGCCAGCGCAACGTCCGCGGGCTCGATGAGTTGCAGAGTGCGCTCGCAAGCGCCGTCGAGGCAAACGAGCGTCTGCTGGGGGACTACGACAAAAGCGTGTTCACTCCGGAAGAGCCCACGCTCGGTTTCGAGGATGTTTTCTCCCGCGGCACTATCGCCCTCCAGGCGATGCAAGCGCTCGCCTCCTCGAGTACCTCCATATTGTCGCGACGATTGGAAGCGGATTTGAAGAGCGCGAGGATCTCGTGGGCAGTGATCACCGTGGTCGCCTCGCTGGCGCTACTCGGGGCGGCCCTAATTACCGCGCTCGTGATCCGCATGACCAGTCGCAGCGTCCGCCGAACAGTTGCCGTTCTCGAGCGGATCGGCGCGGGTGAGCTGAACAACGAGATCTCCGCCTTCGGCCGGGATGAGCTCGCGCAGTTGAATCGCGCCTTGGGCACCATGCAGCAGAAGCTGCGGCAACAGATCGAGACGGAGAGGGCGCTCGCCGCTCAGAACGCGCGCGTACGGCAGGCGCTCGACAAAGTCTCCACCGGCGTGGTGCTTGCTGATGCGGATCACCGGATCATCTATGCCAACGAGGCCGCGCAAGCGATGTTCTCACGCTCCGCGGATCGGATCAGAAATGAGCTGCCCGGATTCGATCCCGGGCTGACGGGCCAATCGCTGTATGGGTTGAGCAAGACTCCCGAGCAGCAGCGCCAGATGATCGAGGACCTGCGCTCGTCGGATACGCAGGAGTTGGTGTTGGGTGGTTACACCTTCCATGTCGTCACCAATCCCGTGGTCAACGATGCGCGGGAGCGGATCGGTACCGTCCAGGAATGGAGCGACCGGACTCCCGAAGTCGCCGTGCAGGCGGAGTTGCAAAACGTGCTTGCGGCTACCCTGCAGGGAGATCTCAGCCAACGCATCGACCTCAAGGGCAAGACGGGCTTTTTCCAGCGCATCAGCCGCGGGGTGAACGAGCTCGCCGAGAACCTCACGACGGTGGTGTCGAGCGCCAAGTCCGCCGCGGCCGAGTTTTTCCGGGGCGCGGACGAGATCTCTGAAGGCAATACCAACCTCTCGCGTCGTACGGAAGCGCAGGCGGCCTCTCTCGAGGAGACCGCTTCCTCGATGGAGGAGCTCACCTCCACGGTGAAGCAGAACGGAGACAACAGCGCGCAGGCCAACAAGTACGCGGTGCAAGCGCGCGATCTCGCGGACAAAGGTGGACGCGTGGTGGTCGAGGCCACTCGTGCCATGGAAGCCCTCAGTGAGGCTTCCAAGCGAATCGCCGATATCATCGGTGTGGTCGACGACACGGCGTTCCAAACCAACCTGTTGGCGCTCAATGCCGCGGTGGAAGCCGCGCGCGCCGGCGAACACGGTCGTGGCTTCGCGGTCGTCGCGAGCGAAGTGCGCAACCTGGCCGGCCGCTCGGCGGCGTCCGCCAAACAGATCAGAACACTGATCCAGGACTCGGTCGGGCGGGTCGATCACGGCTCCGCGCTCGTGGCTCAGTCAGGTGAGACCTTGCAGGAGATCGTGCGCGCGGTGAAGAAGCTCGCCGACCTGGTCGCCGAGATCGACGCGGCAGGCCGCGAGCAGACCGGCGGTATCGAGCAGATCAACCGCGCGATCACGCAGCTGGATCAAGCCACACAGGAAAACGCCGCGCTGGTGGAGGAAATCTCCGCCGCCTCCAAGTCCGTCCGCGACCAGGCCGGCGCGCTCAACCAGCTCATGGCGGGCTATCGCGTGCCCGGCGAGGCGGCGGTCGCCCCAGCATCCCGCGCCGCCTAGCATTCCGCCCCCGTCATAGGGCCATCTGGAAATTAGATCATCCCCCGCGGTCGGCGGCGTCATACTCTTTCGCGACTCTCACGGCCGCAAAGACGGGACCTCCTATGAGACCTCGCAGAAGAGACTCGCAGAAACCGGGCGCGGTCGATCCGGTCAATCGTTCGGCTCGCTATCGTCACCTGGTGAATCCCTTCGAGCCGGTCCGGATTTTTTCGGATGACCAGGTGGAGAGCATGCATCTCGCCGCGCTCGGGATGCTCGAGGCGAAAGGGATGCGCGTGTTGTCTCCACGCGGTCGTGCGGCATTGGCCGCATTCGGGGCGCAGGTGGATGAGTCGAGCCAGATGGTTCGGCTCGACCGTGGTCTGGTCGCGAAAGCGTTGACCTCAGTGCCAGCTGAGGTGGATCTGGTCGCGCGCAACCCACTTCGATCCTCGCGCGTCGGTGGGCGGCACGTCGTCTTTGCGCCCGTGGCGGGGCCACCCAGCGTCAGTGATCTGCAGCGTGGCAAACGAACCGGAACCCTTGAGGATTTCCGCGATTTCGTCCGGCTCGTGCAGTCCTTCGACGTCATGCACGTCCAGGGACAAATGGTGGAGCCGCAAGATGTGCCGTTACCCGAGCGCCACTTGGAGACAACTCTCGCCCAGCTCACGTTGGGGGACAAAGTCCCGTACTTTTATTGTCGTGGGACGGGCCAGCTTGCCGATTGTTTTGCGATGGCGCGCATCGCCCACGGTATCGACGCAGACACGTTCCGCGGCCGAGCTGTCTGCTACACCATATGTAACACCAACTCACCGTTGCAACTCGACGTCCCGATGACCGACGGCATCGTCGAGTTCGCGGCCAACGGGCAGTTGGTCATAGTGACGCCATTCACCCTGGCCGGCGCGATGGCTCCGATTACCCTCGCGGGTGCTTTGACCTTGGCGCACGCGGAGGCGCTGTTGGGTATCACGTTGACGCAAGCGGTGCGACCCGGTGCGCCGGTCATGTACGGTAGCTTTACGTCCAACGTCGACATGAAGTCAGGCTCGCCTGCCTTCGGCACGCCCGAGTACACGAAGGCGGCGTTCGGCGCCGGCCAACTGGCAAGGCGCATTGGCGTGCCATGGCGCTGTTCGAGCGCGACCGCCGCCAACGCCGCCGATGCGCAAGCCGCCTACGAATCCCAAATGAGCTTGTGGGGCGCCTTGCTCGGCGGCTGCAACTTCATCCTGCATGCCGCGGGCTGGCTCGAAGGCGGGCTGACCGCATCGCTCGAGAAGTTCATGCTCGATATCGAGATGTTGCAGATGTTCGCCGAGGTGTTCCAACCGGTCGCCACCTCGCCGGAAGAGATCGCGCTGGAAGCAGTGGAGGAGGCTGGCATCGGTGGCCACTTTTTCGCCACTACCCACACCATGCAACGGTATCGCGACGCCTTCTACACACCGATCGTCTCGGACTGGCGCAACTACGGCGCCTGGGCCGAAGACGGCGCCAGGACCGCCACCGAGCGCGCGGGCCTGCGGGCGCGCGACACCCTCGCCGCCTTCCAACCACCCTCGCTGGATCCGGCCATTCACGAACAGCTCACGGACTTCGTCGCTCGCCGCCGCGCCGAGGGTGGGGCGCCGCCGGTGTCGTGAGTCGTCTTTTTGGGGTTAAAAAGTTAAATAAATTAAAGACTTATAATCCGTCTTGTCGCCCGGCAATTTGCCCATGTAGAATGGGGCATATTGCCGAGTGGCACGATCACGCGAGAGAGCGATGGAATCTCAGATACCCAGGCGCGAACCGGTGGTTCGCATGGTTTTCGAGAAGCTGGGCGGACGCAGCACCTTGGGTGTGGATGTTGCCTCGGCGGCGGACTTGGCGCACGTCGTGATGGTACGGATTCCGTTGAAGGCGCTTACGCATGTGGAGCGTGCGGGTTCCTTCTCCAAAAGCGAGATTCAGCATTTTGTCATTGCAGCGCGCACACGTCGGCACCGGCAGCAGAGCAGGGAACCTCTCACGGTAGAGGAGTCGGATCGTTTGGTGCGGTTGACGCGCATACAGGCACTGGCTGAGGATGTGTTTGGGGAGTCAACCAAAGCCAATTTCTGGTTGCGCGAGCCCCTTGGGGAACTGAGTGGCAAACCGCCACTCGAGTTGGCTCAAACTGAAGCCGGCGCACGAGTCGTGGAGCAGATCCTGGCAAAGATCGACTGGGGCGCGGCGGCCTGAATGCGATTGTGGCGGCTGTCGAGCGCCCGACGCGCGCGGGATTTCAGCGGCGGTTATGGTCTACTCCATTCTGGTCGGTGGAACACGGCGGGACGGCCTGTAACGTACTGTGCGACAGTGCCTTCATTGGCGGCACTCGAAAAACGGGTTCATGTCACGGACCCCGGTTTGCTCCCCCCGCTGACGATGGTCGAATATGATGCTCCGGACGATTTGCCGCAGCGAGTGATCGACGTTGCCAGTCTTCCTGCTGACTGGGCTCTTCGCGAGGTCGACACGCAAAGGATTGGCGATCACTGGCTCGACGCGGTCACTGAGGCGCTACTTGTGGTGCCTTCGGTTGTAATGCCCCTGGCGGCTGCGCCTGAGCGCAACGCGTTGATCAACCACCGGCACGCCCGAGCAAGCGATATCACGATAGTCAGTGTCGCGCCATTCACTCTTGACCCGCGGCTCTTTCAACCCTGAAATGATCGCGGCGGAGTGCCAGCCGCCGTGAATTACGGGGTAGTGTCTCCGGAAAGCATGGATCTGAGCATCCCGATATCGACCGGCTTCACCATGTGCGCGGCGAAACCCGCGTTCGTGGAACGTTGTCGATCCTCGACCTGACCATAGCCCGTCAGGGCGATGATACGAGCCGAAGCCCCGGACGCCCGGATGTGTTGCGCGACCTCATAGCCGTCCATGTTCGGCAGCCCGATATCGAGCAAGACAAACTCTGGCTCGACCGACTTGACCGCCTCGATGGCTCCCTGGGCCGAGTACGCGACGGTCGCCTCGTGGCCTTCGAATCGCAGTACCATGGCCAGGGAGTCCGCCGCGTCCTGGTTGTCGTCGACGATCAACACGCGCCTCGAGCGCCCGGCCGATGAGTGCGCGTCGCTGATTTCCCTCGCGAAGGTTTCGGCCAAGGGCAGTCGGATTTCAAAAGTAGCACCGCGCCCCACACCCTCACTGCGGGCCGTAACACTCCCTCGATGCATTTCAACGAGTTGCTTGCAAATGGCAAGACCTACTCCGAGACCGCCCTGTGAGCGATCGAGCGTACGATCCCCCTGAACGAAAAGCTCGAAAATGTGCGGCAAGAGCTCAGGTGATATTCCGACGCCGGTATCGGCAACCTCAATGACGGCCTGGCCCGCCTGCGAGTAGTGCCGTACGCGGATCTCTCCTCCCGGATTCGTGTACTTGACCGCGTTGACCAGGAGATTTGATATGCATTGTCCCAGCCGTTCCTGATCGCCGATCACATACAACGTCTCGAGTGGTTGCGTCAGCAGTAGCTGCTGACGTCTTGCTCGCACGAGAGGCTCCACCACCTCGATGGCCGATTCAACGCAGCTTCTGATCACGACCTGCTGCATTCGCAGCTCAATTCGCCCTTGAGTGATGCGCGCCACATCCACCAGATCGTCGATCAATCTTGCGAGCTGACCCGCTTGGCGCCGGACCATGCCGGCGAGCATGCGCTCCTGGGATCGCTCGGGCGGTACGATCTGCAGCAGCGCCTCCGCTGCATTGGAAATCGGGGTGAGCGGATTACGCAACTCGTGGGCGAGCATGGCCAGGAACTCATCCTTGCGCCGGTCAGCCTGCTCGAGAGCGATCTGGAGCTGACGTGATTCGGTCACGTCCGTGTTCGTCCCGATCCAGCGCGCTATTTGCCCGCAGGAATCGCGGACAGGCACCGCGCGCGAGAGAAACCAACGGTACTGTCCCTGCCTGGCGCGCAAAGGAAAGGTATCTTCCCACTCCTTGCCCTTCGCCAGGCAGTCTTGCAGGCGCGCCATGACCCGCTCGTAATGCTCCGGGTGCACGACTTTCCGCCAACCTTCACGTTGCATCTCCTCGAAGCTGGCGCCGCTGTACTCGTACCAGCGTTGGTTGTACCAACTCACCTGGCCTTGCGGGTCACAGGTCCAGGCAAACTGGTCGATGCTGTTCGCCAGCTCGCGGAAACGCTCCTCGCTCTCGCGTAGTGCAGCCTCGGTATGCTTGCGCGCGGTGATATCGAGCGCCGAGCTGATGACGGAATCTTCGCTCGCCGGGTAGATGGTGATCGAGAATGTCTTGCCGAAGAGCTCTGAGTCGTAAGATTCCAACATGCCGCTTTCGAGCACTCGCGCGCATGCCTTCGTTATACGAGCCGCGCGGTCAGGGACCGTCTCGCTCACGCGCCGGCCGATCAGTTCCCCCCAGGAGTGGCCTGTCATCCGGAGCGCGTTCGCATTGGCGTCCCGGTAGATCCAGTCGATGATCCGGCCCGCCTGGTCCCGCTCGGCAGCCAGGATCAGTGTGTAGAGGGCGGGGTGTTCGAAGACGGCCCGAGTGTGTTCGTCGCTTGCTCTTGGTCCCATTGCGGCTCCCGAGTAAACTTTCGCCTTCCTGACGGAACCGGAGTTGTATCAATGCGTCACCCGCTCGGCGCCCTGGCCGTCCTTGCGCTGGCCCTCGGCCTGGCCTCCCGCTGCATGGCCGCGGAAACCTACCAGCTCGAAAAGACGCATGTCGATCTGTTATTCGCCATCAATCACGCCGGTTTTACCGAGAAACACGGCTCGTTCCGTGACCTCGACGCGACGTTGGAATATGATGCGCAGAAGCCGGAGAACTGCCATGTCACGGTCACCGTCAAAACCGACTCCGTGGACACCGGATACCCGGCGCGCGACGCGGACCTCAAGAGCGACAAGTTCCTTGATGTCGCGAAATATCCCGAAATGCGCTTCGTCTCGACCAAGGTGACCCGCAACGCCGATCAGACCTTGCGGATCGACGGCGAGCTGACTCTACATGGGGTGACGAAACCGATCACTCTGCAAGCGAAGCTCAACAAGGCCGCTCCAAATCCTTTCGACAAGCGCCCCACAGTCGGATTTAGCGCCACCGGCACCCTCAAACGGAGCGATTTCGGCGTCTCCACCTATGTGCCCATCATAGGTGATGTCGTTTCCATCACGATCGACGCCGAATTCAATCACGCGGTGTAGGGAACGCGAGTACGGCCCGCTGTCTCGTCTTTGACTCTCCTCCACATGACACCGGTAACCAAAAATAGAGATGTGCGGATCTCTGCTCAGAAGACAATGAATTAGCGCGACATTGTCTCATCACAAGGTGCTTGACACGGCAATGACACCGGTAGCAATCTTGCTGCCGAGCGGTGATCGCGACCAGCGGGCCGCCAAGGGGGGAGGGGGAGCATGTCGTGCAAATCGGTGCTGAAGGTTGCGGTGGTGCTTACGCTCGCCGGCTGGCGTTCGAACCCTGCGTCCGCACAGGCCGCCACCAATACCGAGGGTCCATCGCAATCAGCGCTCGAGGAAGTCGTCGTGACCGCGAACAAGCGAGCCGAGTCCATCCTGGATGTTCCAGCCTCGGTTATGGCGGTGACGTCGGAGACCTTGGAGCGCGCCAATGTAAGGACGTTCGACGATCTCGTCACGGTCATTCCGAGCGTGACGATCTCCAAGACCACGCAACCGGCCAACAACAGCATCAACATCCGCGGCATCGGCACTTACGCCTATAGCATTGCCACTCAGCCGAGCACGGTCGTGGTGGTGGACGACATCCCCCAGGCATTCCAGGCAGAGGCGTTCACCTCTTTGATGGATATCCAGCAGGTGGAAGTGCTGCGTGGGCCGCAAAGCACGTTGTTCGGTAAATCCGCCTCGGCGGGTGTCGTCAACATCACGACACGGGCGCCCAGTGATACGTTCACGGGCCAAGTCGACGCGCTGGGGACGTCGGACGACCAGGAGCTCGCGCAAGCGTCACTTTCAGGACCACTGTCCGACACGCTCAAGTACCGCATCAGCGCGGGTTATGACCACTACAAAGGCAATCTTCATAACCTCGCGACAGGCGCCTGGCTGGATGGCCAGCAGGACCAGACCTTCCGAGGCAAGCTCCAATGGCAGCCGGCGGGCGGCTGGAGCATAACGCTGCTGCCCTACATGATCGACACCATCGCCAGTTGCTGCGCGGCCGCGCCTTACTTCATCAGCCCCGGCGTGACTTTCAGCAAGGCCAATCTTCCGGTCACGAGCATTCTCCAGGGGATCACGCCTTCCCCGACCAACACCTGGCTGCGCAATGACGTCAACTCCAAGGGCAATGCGTACGATATCGGCTCAGGCCTGAAAATCGTCCGTGACTTCGATAACGGAACGAGCCTGGCCTCGATCTCCTCATACGATCACTACACGCTGCACGATCACCAGGACACCGACGGCACTGCGTTCGACTACAGTCTGCTTGCGCCGGGCGCACCGCATGGAGGCTCCGGCAACGGCGGCTATTTCACCGTGAATGGCGTGACCGAGGAGCTGCGCCTGACCTCGCCGGCCAAGGGGCGACTCACGTATCTCGCCGGCGCCTATTTCAGCAATTCGAACACCAAGGCCTACTTTGTCCGCGGCTCCAACGACCTGGGAACGTACAATGGACTCTCGTCGCTGCCGACGAGCAACTCCAGCGCGTACGCTCAATACACTGAACACGCAGGAATCAAAACGGAGGCGCTGTTTGGCCAGGCAACCCTTGCGTTGACGGATCGTTTTTCCGTGGTGGGTGGCGCGCGGCTGCATCACGAGCAAATCAGGTATGACTTCTGGGACGGGGTCCACAACGTCTATTATGGTACGCCGGATTGCTCGACCCGGAGCCCGACGGTCGCCATTTCGACTTGCAACAGCGATACGGTGGTGACCTACAAGGCCGCTCTCGAATATCACCTCGCGCCCGATGTGATGATTTTTGCGGACACCGCGACAGGCTACAAGGGCATGGCTTACGATCTGACCAGCTCACTCACGACGCGCTCGCTGGTGACCTCTGGTCCGTTCACGGGAGTCCCTATCGCCGATTCCATTGCCGCGCGACAGCCTGTACGGCCGGAAAGAAGTCGCGATTACGAGCTCGGTTTCAAGGGGGCATTCCTGGATCATCGCGCCACCTGGAATGTGACCGGCTTTTACGAGGAATTCACTGGCTTTCAGGCGCAGAGCCGCGATGAAGTCACCGGCGTGAATGAGCTCGAGAGCATCGGCAAGGTGACCTCCACTGGCCTGGAGACGGAGCTCGCCGCACGGCCCTTTGCACGGCTGACACTCTCGGCCAACGGCTCCTATGACATCGCGAAGATGGTCGATTTCCCCGCGGGGCAGTGCTTTGCCCAGCAGACCGCCGCGCAAGGGTGTGTGAGCTCGGTGCAGAACCTGTCCGGAAAGCCACTGCCGAACGCGCCCAAGTGGAGCGCCAACCTCAATGGCGAATACGATCAACCCGTTGGCGCAAGCTACTCCCTCTTCGTGGCCGTCGCGTACCGATGGCAATCGCGAGTGATCTTCAACCTGTTGCAGGATCCCGATTCGCGGCAGGACGCCTATGGCGTCCTCAACCTGTCCGGCGGGATCGGGGGCGAGCATTGGAAGGTGACCGCGTTTGTCAACAACCTGTTCGACAAGCACTATGCTTTGAACCGCGGTCGCTCGGCCTCCTATAACCTCACACCCACTGTGCCGCCGTATCGGGACGCCATCAATTGGACGCCGGCCCGCGACAGCTTCCGTTACGAAGGGTTGCGATTGTCAGTGTTCTTCTGAGATCAACATGCGGCGGCACGGATCGGCTCTGGTTGCGGTGGGATGTGGGCTTGCGCTCCTGGGAGCCGCGCGGGCCGAGCCAACGTCCTTCAACCAGATCGTAGCGACGACCCTGCAGCCGCAGGCGCAGGACCTGCTGAAAAGGCTGGTGCAGGACGGCCGCAATCTGCGCCTCGAAGGAGTGCCGGTCTTCGATGGAACCGACAAGTTCCTCCCGGGCAAGATCGCCGTGGGGCTCACGGACTTCATGTTGGCGCTGCCCCGGAACGATCCGCGGTTACCTGAATACCTGCAATCGTTCCGGCGGGTTGCCGCTTTGACCGTCGATGACGCGAACGACACCTGGGGAGCCTACTATTACCTCCTGGCGTTGGACGGGCTGCGCACCGCCGGATTGCTGGAGCAGGCCGTGGATCGCCTCACCCTCGCCAAGTTACGTGTGAAGCTCGACTGGCGCATGTTCGTCGATCCTACCGACTACACACTGATCGATCACCCCAACAATTATTACTGTGTCGCCCTCGGCATCGCACGATTGCGCGCGCGGATGGGGTGGGAGGACAGTGTCGGCGCCGCGCGATTGTTTGCAAAGATCGTTGACCAGTATCACCGCTATTCCGGCGACTACGGGTTCTCCGACGAGACCGACGGTGAAGGTCGGTTCGACCGCTACAGCGTGCTGCTGGCCGGGGAGATCGCGCACCATTTTCTCGAAACGGGCGGCCAGGTTCCCACCGAGGCGCTCTCCTGGTTGAGAAAGGCCGCCGACGTGATGCTGGTGCGCATGCATGCGAGTGGCGAAGGTTTCGAATACGGACGCAGCCTCGGGCCCTATGGTGAAACGGCCATCATCGAGGTGCTCACCGCGGCAGCCCAGGTTGGGATCCTGACACCTCGAGAGAAGGAGCTGGCTTACAGCTATGCCGCGACGGCAGCCAGGCGTTATGTTGATTTCTGGCTCGACGAGTCCACCGGCTCGGTCGACTTGTGGAGCAGGGGACGGCGCACCGACGCCTATCGCGGCTCCTTTCGCCGCTTCGGTGAGAATCTCTCCTTGGCGCACCAGTTCTCGTACACCAATGCGATCTGGAACGAGCTCGGCTATCGTGACCAGCCGCCGATGCCGGACTTCGCGCGCTCGCTCCGGGAGCTACCCCAACAGACGGTCACCTGGTTCGCGCGCGGTGAGTATGATCGGGTGCTCCTGACTCGGCGCGACGGCGACCATATCATCGGTCTGCCGCTCATCAGTGGCGGCACCTCTCAACACATGCACAGCCCGTATTTTCCGATTCCATTCTCACGCGGCATGCTGTCGGGCGTGGCGGACGGAACGAAACCGCTGCTTCTCCCGCAATTCACGCTTGCCGACGGAGCGAAGCTCATGCCGCTCGCGTTCATCCGTGACGTTACGATTGCCTCCCGCGGGCAGCGCACGCGGGTGACCTATCGGCAGTCGGAGCTCGATCATCTGGGGAGCAAGTCGCCTGTTGCCGATGACCGCCTGCGCGTGGCGACGACCTACGTGCTCGAACCGAACCGTATCACGCGGACGGACATCTACACGCCCAAAGAGCCGTTGCAGCTCACAGGTGTCGAGCTCGATTTCGGCACGTTCTCGCGGCTCGGTCACGCCAGCGGGCACTTTGTTCAATTCACCGGTGGCGCCATCACCGGGTTGCAAGTGCGGGGCCTGGAGACTTGCCGTGCCACCGCCATCGACCAGGATCCTGACTTCGAATCAGACGAGGGACCCATGTTGGCCAAGGTGGTCTGCACCAGCCCGGCCAGAACCGTCAGCACCCCGTTCACGATCGCGTGGACGATTACCTTCCACTAGGTGCCGCGTCAGCGAGGCGTTGTGTCACAGTGGAGAGCGCCGGCGCGCTGTCCCGGCCCTCGAGGAAAGTCTGGACTTCGCGATACAGCTGAAACCGGCTGTCTTCGAGGTGCATTACGTGGGTTCCGCGACTGATCACGACATCGCGTCGCACCGGTGCGTTGCGCAGGCGAGTGAACAACCAGCGCGCATCGTCGTCTTTCGTCACATCATCCCACTCACCGCGAATGATGAGGGTGGGTGAACGAATCTGCGCTGGATCATAGGGAAACGAGCTCCCGCTCCACGCCAGATTGACATCCGCGAGGGGTCCGTAGGGTACCCGAACGCTGGGCGGAGTCCGGGCGAGACTGTTGGGATCGCTCGCGAGATAAGCAGGACCCCATGCTCGCATGTCCGACTCAGACAGAACGGCCGGCTCGCCCGCGGGAGCATAGCCATAGAACCGCTTCCGCTGCACTTCGATCGTGACGTTCCAGGCGGGGACCGGCTTCTCCTCGGACGCGCTGTCCTGAGCTTCATGTCGCATGGCAGGCGGACCGAACAGGACGAGGCGGTCGATGAGATCTGGACGTCGGATGGCGAACAGGGCAGCCGGGAATGTGCCCCACGAGTGGGCAATGATCGAAAGCTGTTTTGCTTGCCCCTTGGTGGAAATGAAGGTGGCGGCTGTCTCGATCTGCCTGGACGCTTCTTCTGTGCGCAACAGCGGAGGACCGCTCGCTCCGGTATCCGTCTTCATCTCAGGGTATCGGTCGGAGCCTCCGTAGCCCATGAAGTCCAGCGCCCACACATCGAAGTGCGCGTCCGCCAGATCCTCCATCCAGGAATGTCCTCCGAAGGGGAAGGCCGCCGCCAATGCCGATGGGAAAGTAGCGCCGTGAACGAACAGCACAGTCTTTGCGTCTGAAGCTGGCGCTGCGGGCGCGGACACCGGGACCGGCGGCAGATGACGCACGAACAGGCGCAGCCCATGGGGGCCGAATGGAATGAGAAAGTGCTCTTCGGACATGGGAGCTATGGGCGTTTCTCGGGCGGGCATGTGGGACGAAATCACTTCCCACTGTCCACGGCTCACCCGCACGAGATAAAACGGCTTGCGCGACTCACGATCCGGCGTTCGAGTGATGGGACCCATGACACCGTCTATGGATCGCAGTGAGGCCAGTGTCTCACGCAGACGCTCACGATCGGATGCGACGCTCGCATGACTCGGCACTATCCCGCTTTTCTCGATAGCCGACTTCAGTGTGTAGAGAATTTCCCATGCGGCCATGCTGTGCAGATCCGCACTGCCACCTTCGGCAGCGACGGCAGCGGCCTCCCGGCGCGTCTCATCCGAATTGGCGACGAAAGTCGTCGGAATCAGGAGCCCTTCGGCGGCGGGGCCGCACAGCTGGAGCGTCTCTGCCGTCGACGCGCTGGTCAAGCCTACCAGCAGCTTCGGGTGGACGCCGTACTGTGACAACTGTTTCAACACTCCGCACGTGGTTCGAGCGTGAGCCGAGATCACCACGATGTCCGCATTGGCCTGTTGGATGGATCGCGCGGGAGCAGCGAACGAGACGTCGTTGATCGACCATCCTGTGCTGCCCAACTGCTGCAGCCCGGCGGCCGCGGCTTGTTTGGAGATGATGTTCTGCAACGTGGAATGGGAGTGTGCGAAATCCGACTCCTCGCCGGCGTACACGGTGTGCAGGTTGGGATACTGAGTGCGCACCCATTGCCAGAGCGCCTCGTACATATCGCCCTCATTGGGAGAGTTCCGGAACGCCCACTCGGAGATGCGAGCAAGATTCGCCTTCGTCGCACCATCGGTGAACACCGGAATGCGTAGCCCCGAATCCGTAGTGTCATGGGCGTTACGCTGTAGCACTCCATACAACGGCTCTGCCACGGATGAGCAACTCGGTCCGATGACCGCTATGGCGTCCGAGGCAGCTGCGGCGCGCAGCAGCGCGATGCCATCATCGGGCTTGCAATGATCATCGGCATAGCTGATCTTGAAGTGGCCGACGGAGCCGTCCGCCAAGCGCACACCTCCATTTGCATCGATGCGACGCGACGCGGCGAGGAGAGCGGCACGGCTGTTGATGCCGAAGGACTGGACCGGACCCGACAGAGCCCCGAACGCTTGCAGCTCGATCGGGACGGCGCGTTCCCCACCAGGCGAGGGCTTCGCGGCCGCGATGAGACAGCCGGTGCTGGCGATCAGCAGCAGCTCGAGAAATCGTTTGGCGGCATTCGTTGTCGGCATGGCCGTGCTTTCCGTGTGACAGGGGCGATTCGCACAGGCTAGTACGCCGACTCCGGTAATGTTTCACGCTGGGCTTAACCATCACTGCAGGGATTGCAATATCATCCCCGCTCATGTTCTCGAAATACCCCGTATCCGAAGTTGCTTCCGTGCTCGCCGAGCCCGCGCGAGTCGCCATGCTGACCGCCTTGCTCGGCGGCGAGTCCCGGCCGGCGGGAGAGCTTGCAAGAATGGCCAACCTGTCGCCTCAGGCGGCGAGTGCGCACCTGGCGCGACTGACAGCGGCGCAGATGCTGGTCATGGTGCGCATCGGCCGCCATCATTACTACAGGATCGCGAAACCCGAAGTTGGATTGGCGCTCGAGGCGCTCGCGGTCGTAACGCCCGCCACGAATCGCAACGAAATACGCGAAAGCGATGAGGTGCGCGCGCTGCGATTCGCACGGACCTGTTTCGACCACTTGGCAGGGCGTGCGGCGGTGCAGATAGCCGACGCCTTGGTGCGCAAGGGTTTCCTGAGCCATGGAGCGACGGACTTCCAACTCACCACCAGCGGGGAGAGATTCCTGCAACAGTCACTCGACCTGGACACGTCCCTACTGCGCATAAGGCGACGCGCGTTCGCCAGGGCTTGCCTCGATTGGACTGAGCGCCAGCACCATGTCGCTGGATCTGTTGGCGCGGGCTTACTGAGCGCCTTCTGCGCCAGGAACTGGGTTACGACTCAGCGAGGCACCCGGGCGGTGCGGATCACGAGCAGCGGGCGACGGGAGCTCGGTCGGCTGCTGGATGTGCGGCTCGACTGAGGTGCGTTACCTCGACTCTCTATCGCGCCAACCAACCGCCATCGACCGGGACGATGGCGCCGTGCACGTAGTCAGAAGCTGGCGCGGCCAGGAACACCGCGGCGCCCGCGAGATCCTCCGGCCGTCCCCAGCGTCCCGCGGGAATGCGGGCGAGGATGTCACGGTTGCGACCTTCATCGGCGCGCAACGCGGTGGTGTTGTTGGTGGCGAAATAGCCGGGAGCGATCGCGTTGACATTGATTCCTTGGCCAGCCCATTCGTTGGCCAGAAGCCGGGTGAGGCCGGCGAGCCCGGATTTGCTGGCGGTATAGCTCGCCACCCGGATGCCACCCTGGAACGACAGCATCGAGGCGATGTTGATCACTTTGCCTCGCCCGGCCTGGAGCATGTGTTTCCCGACCGCTTGGGTCAGGAAGAAGACGGATTTCAAGTTGACATCAATAACAGCATCCCAATCGGCTGTGGTGAAGTCCACCGCGTCGTTGCGCCGGATGAGCCCGGCATTGTTGACAAGGATGTCAACGTGACCCAGCCCACGCAGCGCGGTACCCGCCACCGCGGGGATGCAATCGGTGTCGGCAAGATCAGCGTGTACGGACAGAAAGCGCCGACCGCGCCCGAGCACTTCAGCTTCGGTCTGTGTTGGTTCCGTCCGTCCGACAGCGATGATATCGGCGCCCGCCTCGGCGAGGGCGATGGCGATCGCCTGGCCCAGGCCCGTGTTGGCGCCCGTGACCATCGCCACCCGGCCAGCCAGCGAAAACATTTCGGGGTTCATTTCGCGCTCACCGTAGCTGACAGATATCGAGCACTTGCATGTCCGTGTAGTCGAGATTCTCGCCCCCCATCGCCCAGATGAAGCCGTACGAGGAGGTGCCGGCGCCCATATGGATCGACCAGGGTGGCGACACGACCGCCTCGTTGTTGGCCACCACGATGTGTCGGGCGTCGCCGGGCTCGCCCATGAAATGAAATACGCGCTCGTTCGGCCCGAGGTCGAAGTAAAGGTAGATTTCCGAGCGGCGGTCGTGGAGGTGGGGCGGCATGGTGTTCCAGACGCTGCCCGTCTTCAGAATCGTCATGCCCAGCAGCAGTTGTGCCGACCGACACGTCGCCGGCACGATGTATTGGTAGATCGTGCGCTCGTTGCTCTGCTCGCGTGAGCCCCGCTCGAGCGCCACGGCCTTCTCGAGCTGGATCTTCATCGGCTCGAAGCGGGCGTGGGCGGGGGTGGAGACGAGATAGAACAGCGCCGGCCGTGTCGGCTCCAGGCTCTCGAATTGCACGTTTTGCGTCCCCATGGGCAGATACAACCCGTCACGCGGCCCCAAGTCGAAGCGGCTGCCGTCGGCGCTGACACGGCCCACACCTCCGACGTTCACAACTCCCAACTCGCGACGCGCGAGAAAGGGGGCGCCCGGAGTAGGTGCGTGTTGAGCGGGTAGGGTGACCGGACCCGTTACCGGCGCCGCTCCACCGATGACAAAGCGCTCGTAATGGAGGTAGTCGAGGGTGACCGTGCCTGCAACGAACAAGCCCGACAAAAGGTAATGATCCCGCAGCGCTTGAGCACTGGCAGCGTGCATCATGTCCGGATGGGTGGCGTGCAGGGTTTTACGATACATAGGCGGACTCCGAGCGGATCCTGGGGAACTCATTGGCGGCGCGCAAAGGCGCTGCCGCTTACCACGGAGCATGCGGGAGCACGGTAACCGGTGTCAATTCATGCCAACGACGCGGCGGGGGATCGCGCGCGCTATCCCGCATGCCCTTCGTCAGGACGATGCCGGGCCGCTCGATTGCCGGACCACCAGCTGGGGTAGGGGAGCCGACGGATCGTCATCAGACGCCTCCTTCTGCTTCGGCGCCGCGGCGCCTTCGAACAGCTTGCGCGCGGCCAGCGAACCGATCGCTCTGATAGGACTATGGAGCGTCGTCAGCATGGGAAACACGCGGGTGGCGACCTGAAAATCATCGAATCCCACGACCGACAGATCTTCAGGCACACGCAATCCGGCCTCGCGCGCCGCGTGCAGAACGCCGCAGGCCATCTCATCGTTGGCGCAAAAAATGGCAGTGGGTCGGTTAGGACGCCGCAGGAGAGTGGCGCCACAAGTCATCCCACTCTCGAAGGTGTAAGCCCCGTGGGCGATCAGATCCGGCGGCAATTGCAGCCCTGCGGCCGCAAGCCCGTCCTCGAGGCCAGCTCGCCGCTCGTGACTGGAGCGGAACGTGAGCGGTCCGCTGATAAACCCGATCCGGCGGTGCCCGAGCTCCGTCAGGTGACGCGCTGCCTGTTCACCGCCCTTGCGGTCATGAGAGACAACCATGCGCTCCGGGCGATCTAGCAGCACGGAAGCGATGCGGACATAGGAGCATTTGATCTCTTCCAGCATCCGCGCGAGCTGCTCGTCCTCTGAGACCGAGGGGGTCAGAATGACGCCGAACAGCTTCAAGCGCTCCACGAAATTGCGGATGTCGGTCAGGTAGCTGCGGTTGGATCGATCGCAGGGATGCAGCACCAGCTCGTAGCCTGAGCCTCGCAAACCGTCGAGGATCCCCTGCTGAATGTTGACGACGTACTGAGGATTGGGATTGTCGAAGATAATGCCCACCAGGAACGAGCGCCGGAACGCCAATCCGCGCGCCTGCGGATCGGGCGAGTAGCTGGTGCGCGCGATGATGGCTTCGATCTTCTCGCGGGTTTCCGCCGAAACGAACGGCGACTTGTTCAGCACGCGTGAAACGGTTTTCTTCGAGACCTGCGCAAATCGCGCGATGTCGTTGATGGTGGGGCGGTCGGGCAGGTCCAGCCCGCTCCCCTCAGGCGTTGCGCTTGCGACGCCCGGGCTGGCATCGGCCGAAGCGCCCCCAGCGGGCACAGCGGCGCTGGCACCGGGCTGCTTGGCCGAACGGTCTTCGGCCGGATTGGCCTGACCCCTGTCTCCCGGTGTCACTTTTTCTGTACGCCGCCCCATAATCGCCTGCCGCCTTGTTCTTGCCACTTTACCCAGGTGTTTATCGCAAATCGGCTCAGGTGGCCAGACTTTGGCGCCGTTTTTCCGTTCGATTGACACCGGTTACCTTTAGTCTATATTCTTCACAGCCCACCCTCGACCAGCCACCAACGAGCGGCTTTGAAGCTCAAAAACCCCAACCGTAGTGACTCCAACGGCTCCGCAGCACTCGATATCGCACGAGCTTTCGTCTCGGCGCGTCAGAAAGCAGCCTCGTTAACGCGTTTCCCGGGAGACCCGCCTCGCGACATGGCATCGGCCTACGCCATCCAGGAAGCGGCGATCCGGCTATGGCCGGATGAGATCGCAGGGTGGAAGGTCGGACTGGTTGCGCTCGCGGAGCAGTCGACGTTGCACGTAACGCGTCTCGCCGGTCCGATTTTTACGCGTGGTGTCGTCCGCGCTGAAGCGGACGTTCGCGTGCCGTTGCCAGCGATTCCAAGCGGCTTTGCCGCGGTCGAAGTTGAGTTGGTCGCTGCGGTAGGTAGTGACGCGGCGCCGGGGAAAACGGCATGGACCTTGGAGGAGGCGGCGGCGCTGGTGCGGGAGTGGCATCTTGGAGTGGAGTTCGCGGCCAGTCCGCTCGCGACCATCAACGATCTCGGCGCGACCGTGGTCGTTTCCGACTTCGGTAACAACAGCGGCCTCGTTGTCGGTTCCAGCCTGGATCGCACCCTGCTCGATGATCCATCCAAAGTCCGTTGTCGCACGGTCATCGATGGCTACCAGGTTGGCTATTCCAGCGCCGCGAGCCTGCCTGGAGGGCCGCTCGAAGCCCTGCGATTCCTGGCTGGGCACCTGGCGAGCCGCGGCCGACCCTTGCGCGCGGGACAGTGGGTGAGTACGGGAGCGATCACGGGGGTTCATCCCGTGCGCCCTGGGCAGCAGGCATACGTCGAGCTCATCGGACGCTCCCGTATCGAAGTCAGCCTCGTTGCAGCAGTCGGCGCTCGCGCTCTGGAGGACTGACTCACGAAGCGCCGCGCCTTTTATCTGACCGCTCTCGGCGGCCTGGCCGCAGCCGCTCTCGCGCGCACCGCCGAGAACACACATGCGCCTCTCACCATCGACGTCGCCTCGATCGAGCGGCATAGGGTCACGCGCGCCGCGAACCGGTACCTGCACGAGCCTCCGCTCACGATCACCGCGTACCCAACGAATCGCAGTGCCGGCGGCCTCCACGACTATTTCTCCGAGGGAGATTACTGGTGGCCAGACCCCGCGACGCCCGGCGGGCCGTATATCCAACGCGACGGGCTGACCAACCCAGACAATTTCGTTGCCCATCGCCGCGCCTTGATTCGTTTCAGCGTACAGATGCCAGCCCTGACAGCCGCCTGGCTAGTCGCGCGCGACCGGAGATATGCGCACCATGCCGCCGACCATCTCCGTGCCTGGTTTCTCGACCCCGCGACCCGCATGAACCCTGACCTGCAATACGCACAAGCGATACACGGGCGCAACATGGGCCGGGGTATCGGGATCATCGACACGGTCCATCTGGTGGAAGTCGCGCGTGCGCTCATGTGTCTAGGCTCGGCAGGCGTGTTGTCCGCGACCGAGCACTCAGGTCTGCAACAGTGGTTTGCCGAGTATTTGCGCTGGATCACACAATCCAGTCACGGCATCCAGGAGCGCGAGGAGCGCAACAATCACGGCACCTGCTGGGTCATGCAAACGGCCCAATTCGCGATCCTCACCGGAAATCGCCAGCTCGCCGCCGACTGCGTCGAGCGCTACAAGAGCGTGTTGATTCCGAACCAGGTCGCCGTTGACGGCAGCCTGCCGCTGGAGCTGAAACGCACCAAGCCCTACAGCTACTGCCTGTTCAACCTGGATGCGCTAGCCACGACCTGCCGGATTCTCAGCACCCCGGAGGATAATCTGTGGGCTTTCCAATTGGCGGATGGCCGTGGTTTGCGCAGAGCCATGGAATTCATGTACCCCTACATGGCTGCCAAGGGTACGTGGCCGTACCGGAAGGACGTCCAGTATTTCGATCAATTTCCGGTGCGGCAGCCGAGCTTGCTGTTCGCCGGTCTCGCCTACGGGTGCCCTGATTACCTCGCGCTTTGGCGCAAGTTGAACCCCGATCCGACTGTGGACGAGGTCGTACGCAACTACCCCATCCGCCAACCGGTTCTTTGGATGGAATTCCCGCACCTCCACGGTGCGGATGCGACGGGCACGGGAGGCCCGT
>CAYNTW010000074.1:0-28111 GCA_964400085.1 uncultured Steroidobacteraceae bacterium
ATGTTTGATCGCGTTCTCCACCAACGAGATCAGCATCAACGGCGGAAACTCGTGGCTGCGCAAAGTTTCGGGTACTTCCACGGAATACCGCAGGCGATGCGCCATCCGGACCTTCATGACCGCCAGATAGCTCGCGCAAACCTCCATCTGCTGAGCCAGCGTCGAATGGGTACTCCCCACCTCCGCGCGAAATCGTGGCATCGAGGCGCGGAGGTGATCGACCAACGCCTCAATCGTGGCCTCGGCGCGGTCCGGTTCGGTCCGGATGAGTGAATGGATCGAGGCCAATGTATTGAAGAGAAAATGCGGCTCGACCTGGGCCTGCAACACCGTCAAGCGCAGATCCGCCTCGTTCTTCTGGCGTCGCAGCTGGTCGACCTCGCGCGCATGTTGGGCGTTCTCCCAGGAGCGCTGCTCCCGGAAATAGGTCCGCAGGGCGAGCCCTCCCCCAAGCAGGAAGAAAAGCGCGGTGTCACAGCCCCAGACGACTGCGACGACCACCGGCGCCGTCTCACGAAACTTCTGACCCGCGGGTCCCGAAAACAGCGCGGAGAACCGCGGAGAGATTTCCGCGCGTGCAAACACGCTGGCCAGATATTGGCCACCACAACTGATCAGAACCCCAACGAAGATGGCGCTAACGACGGCGATCCGTTCCCGGG
The DNA here is from genome assembly GCA_964400085.1 of uncultured Steroidobacteraceae bacterium. GTDB lineage: Bacteria > Pseudomonadota > Gammaproteobacteria > Steroidobacterales > Steroidobacteraceae > 13-2-20CM-66-19. The sequence continues at coordinate 663 of CAYNTW010000074.1, forward strand.
CGAGCGGCAATTGCAAATGACGAACGAAGCTGGCGAGGGCGGGCCCGGCGACGACGAAGGAGACCCAGATCGGCACACCCACCAGGACACACAACAGTCCGATGCGCGGGTCACCCAGCTGGGCGCCAAGGACGGCCGCTTGAAAGAGCGCGATTGCCGTGACAAAGGGAGCAAAGACGGCTGTACGCCTCCAGAACCATGGCCAGCTGAATGTCGCATAGCCCCGATAGCCTCCAAATGGACTGGCAACGCCGGCAAAGACGTCGTTCGGGAGAGGTTCGTCCAGGGAGTATCTGGCCATGGCGGCGGACAATACCCGCCCGCGGGCGTCAATGGCCAATCAATGCGACCGGATGGGCTCCCGGTGTCGCCAAACCACAGGATTCCGGCGCCAACTTTTGCTCGAGCGCCAGCTTCTGCTCGGGGACGCCTTCATGTACGAGCTGCGTCCCCAGGATACGGCGGATCAACCACCCCGGCCGATGTGGACTCAGTTGGTGCGCGGCCGGGAGTTGACCAATGCCTCGTCGAGCATCTTGACGAGCGCCGCTCGATCGTAGGTATAGGGCTGCCCCTCGTTGAGCTGCACGAGCTGCCGAATCTGCCAGCGGATGGTGTCCTCCACCACGTGGGAATTCAACTTATCGTGGAAGTGACGCGGAACGACCAGGTAACGGCGCTTCGGATTGGGGTCGAACAGCGCATGCTCAACCGCTTCTGCAACATCGTCCGCCTCCGGATACTGCGTGGGGTCCAACGCTGATCCCTCTACCTTGATCAAGTCCGCCCTCGCCGCCTCGGAAAGCGTGGATCGTGACATCATGTTCTTGTCGATGTTGGATTTGTAGGCGCCGGGCTCGACTATGCTGGCTTGAACACCGAGTGGCGCAAGCTGTAGCGCCAGCGAGTCCGCGAGGCCTTCGACCGCATGCTTACTCATGTCGTACGCGGCCAGGTCCGGGCCGGCGACGATCCCAGATACCGAGCCGATAATGACGACTCGCCCTTTCTGTCCAACGATCAGCGGCTCGAATGCCTTGGTCATCATCACCGGCCCGTACGCGTTCACCTTCATGGTCAAATCGAACTCCTCCAGAGTCATATCGGCAATCGTGCCCCAGGTAGCGATACCGGCATTGTTGACCAGCCCATAAAGCCCAAGGCCGCCTTTGGTCACCGATTCCACCGCGGCGGCGATGTCCGCAGGCTGTGTGACATCCAGGCGTAAGGGCCGCACGTTCTTGATGGCTCCCAGCGCCTTGAGGTCTGCGTCCTTGCGAGCAGTCGCGTAGACGAAATACCCATCTGCCGCCAGCCGCTCTGTGATCTTACGGCCGATGCCGCTGCTAGCTCCTGTCACGAGCACAGCCTTCGAGGCGCTTTGTTCGCCAGGCAGGCTGGCTGCGAAAACCGGCGCTGCCAGCAGTGCGCTCAATGTGATCACAACGAATCGCATCTCGACTCTCCTGATGACCACGCATGGACGAGCCGTCGCTCTGCTTGGATTGGACCGTAGGCTAGATCGGTTTCCGCGGACGACTCCAGATCCATTTTTTTCGTTTTCACCAGGGCCATTCCGCCGCAACGGCACCTTCCTGCGAGCCACGCTTTCATGGTGCAATGGAGAGCACCATGCTACACCTCGATGGAACTGGGCCTCTCTATCAGCAAGTCTGTCGCGCCATTCGTGAGGAGATCCTGACACGGAGCCGCTCGCCTGGTGAACGCGTCCCTTCAACCCGATCCCTTGCGAGCCTTCTGAAGGTATCTCGCAATACAGTTATCATGGCTTACGAGCAGCTGCTCGCTGAAGGATATCTTGAAGCCCGCATTGGCGCGGCGGGAACGGTTGTGTCTTGCGTTCAACCGCCGGGCTCTCGTGCCCCGCCCCCTCCCAAACGTTCCGGCCCGCAACGACGCCGGCGCAATCGAGTTGGGGTCCGGCTCGCTGCCGCGGGAAAGCGCATCCTGAACGCAGCAAGATCAGAGGCCGCCAGCCTCGGATTGCCAACATTGACCTGGGAACTGACACCAGCGCACATGCCGTTCGATTTTCGGCCACGCCGGGCGGCGTTTCCCGATGTGCCCTACTCACTGTGGTGCAAACTCCTGGGCTCACGCGCCCGCCGCGCCAGCATCCGGGATCTGGACTATGGCCCTCCAGGAGGAAGATGGGAGCTGCGCGAAGCGATTGCCAAGCGTCTGCGCCGTGTGCGTGGAATCGACACGGCCCCGGAAAGAGTGGTGATCGTCAGTGGAACCCAGCAGGGGCTCGATTTGATCGCCCGGGTGCTCCTCAACCCCCGGGACCGTGTTTTGATCGAGGAGCCTCACTACACAGGCGCGCGTTGCGCGTTGACTTCCGCCGGAGGTGACCTGATCCCGGCGAGCGTCGACGACGAAGGCCTGCGGGTTCCCAAAGCAGCGCTCCGAAAGCCCCGAGTGCGCCTCGCCTATGTCACACCATCCCATCAATTTCCGACAGGCGTTGTGTTGTCGACCACACGGCGCCTGGAGCTTCTGAAGTGGGCCTCACGTGTAGGTGCGTTCGTTGTCGAGGACGACTACGACAGCGAATTTCAATATGACGGACCTCCGCTGCAGGCGCTGGCCGGACTCGACCAGCAGGAGCGCGTCATCTATGTAGGAACCTTCTCCAAGATTCTCTTTCCGGCCTTACGACTGGCCTACCTCGTCCTACCGCAGTCCTTGGTGGAGCCGATCGTGACAACAAAGGCCGTTGCAGATACCGGAAGTGCCGTCCTCGAGCAACTCACCCTCGCGGATTTCATCAGCCAGGGCCATTTCGATCGACACCTCCGCCGTACCAACGCCATCAATGCCGCTCGACGCAGCGCCCTGGTCGCAGCCCTTGGCCAGGAATTTTCAGACCGCGTCGAGATTTGCGGCGCAAATGCGGGGCTCCATCTCCTGGCCTGGTTGAAAGGACGGGACGGCGGAAGGATCGAGGACGTGTCGCACAAAGCTCAGATGGCCGGTGTGGGCTTCTATCCCGTGGATCCCTTCTATCTGAAGCCACCCAGCCGTACCGGCCTCGTTCTCGGTTACGCGCCCTTGAGTGAGCATGAGATTCGAGCAGGAATCAGGCGCCTGGCGACCGCACTCGCCTGACTTGACTTCCGCTTTATTGAGTTTTCTTGAACGCGACGCTGATCACGATGTGAGTCTCATCGCTTACGATCGGAACGTACTTACCGAGGCCGAAGTCGGATCGCTTCACTGCAGCCGTGGCGCGAAATCCTATGATGATTTCTTTGCTATCGAAGGGATTGGGACCGCCGCCGATGAAGGTTGCATTGAGCACAACGGGCAATGTGACATTGTGCATCGACAGCTTGCCGGAAATCGCTACGGTTTGCGGACCGGTGCGCTTCACGGCGGTCGCCACGAAACTCAGGTACGGGTAGGTTTCACCGTCGAAGAATTCGTCGGAAAAGAGCTCGCCGTCGAGCTCGCGATTGGTGGTTTCTACGGTCGCGACAGGCACCTTCACTTCCATTTGGGTGCTGCCGAGACTCTTCGGATCCAGCTTCATCGTTCCTGTCGCTCCCGGGAACGTGCCCCAATAATCGCTGGAGCCGAAGTGCAGGACCTCATACCTGACGAGTGTTTCCTTGGAATCTACCACGTAGGTGCCGGCGGGCACGTCGTCCAGCCCATGTAGCTTCTGGGCATGGGCAGGGGTAACGGCGACGACGACGAGAGCGAGCGTGAAGCGGGTGAGCACTGACTTCATGATCTGGGCCTCAGTGTGGAAGTTGGCAGTTCGCGGCAGGAACTACCCGCTGAGCCTGACGTCGCGCTTACCCGAAGTCCTGAAAAACTCGCTTAAAAGCTATGAATAGTTCTGAAAGAGCTTTCAGAGTACTGACTAGCCACCTCAACCATTGTAATTTGCAACGACCCTGACAATCTTTCCGTTCGTATCAAGCTCCATGAATTCGCCAGTCTTTGTCCCTTTCTGATTTATATAGTAGAGCACCAGGCTGGAAAGACCCCACATCACATCGACTAGCTCGAATCTGAGGCTGGGATAAGCTTCGAGTCCACGCTTGAAATACAAACGTACTGCTTCTTTGCCGACAACCGTGCCGAGCGGGTCGTTGAGTATCCGCGCAGCTACCGGTGATACGAGAACGACGCTTTCCCCATAGTGAGACATGATTTCATCAAGATCATGGGAATTCCACGCTCGTACCCAATGGTCCGCCATTTTCCGTGCTTCGTTTTCCGTGACCATCTGTTGATCTCCTCCAGCCTGCGGCCGAGCAGCACAACCCGTATCTCGAGATTATCCTTGATATCTGGCGAGCGTACTCATCCTTCCTATGCGGCAGGCGACGCGGTGAAGCACCGGCCCGCCGCGGTCACCGGCTTTGATGAGGCCCAGCGATAATCTTGCCCGACGGGCCGCTGTTCACGGCGTCGAACCGTGCAGCGCTTGGCGGATCGATATTTCGACTGGCGAGTAGGCACCATCCTCGCGATGCAGCCGGTAGGGCTCTCGCATTCACGCGCCAGGCATGTCCGGATCTTGAAGCGATGCCGCCTCACGTCTCAGAAGATCTGAGGCACTTCCGAGCGATCCTGTTGGAGCGGCGAAGCACGGCATACGATTCCGGCTTCGTCTAGCCGAGAGCCCCTCCAGCCTTCTGGTATATTACTGTTGCGGTACCGGCCAAGCCGCCCAGCATAGCTCGCTATCGGTGAGCGGCAGTCGGAACAGGAGACCACTTGCGCTACTTTCTAGTGATTCTCGTTCTCGGTTGGTTGGCATTTCTGCCACCGTTCTTCACAGACGGTGCATGCGATGCCGAATTCCAACAAGAACGGGCGAAGGTGGCATCGAATCACGACGCTTTCGCATCCCTCGCGCTCGCAAGAAACTATTGGCAGTCAAAAGGGGTTCCCGTCTCCATTTTATCTCCCGAGCAGTGCAACCACCTGGTGTTGAAATTCCTGGACACTTGCGGGTCCGGTCCCCTGGTCTACGCCGCGGTTCCCGTGAAGAATCGCATTTGTCGATTCTATAGGGATGATACGGTCACCGTGCAGTTGGGATACAACGGGCACGGCCAACTCTCCCGGGTGGAGGTAGACATGAAACCATCCAAGTCACTGACACTACCCTTCGTGGGCACCCTCAATTGGGGACGCTAAGGACTTTCTGCCGACCTCATTGCCGGGATGCCGCGGCAGCTGAATGACCCGCAAGCGCCCGTTCTCCGCAGTGGATCGGTAAATTCCGTCCGGCCCTGTAGAGGTTTCCACCTTAGACTCCACAATAGATCCTTGTCATCGCACGATCCTGCGGGTTGTAATCCGGGTCATCCGGCGTGAACACCTCATCCAACATCCGGAGGGATGCGATGTCAGCAACCGTCCAGAGTTTCCCGAAACCCAGCCCACCTGAAGCACTCTCGCCTCGCACTTGCATCGCGCGTAGCACGTCGGCTTCCCGGCGCGACACCCCACAACAGTAAGGTGCAACCACTCGCCGCCGGCCATGATAGACAAACTCCAGCAGTGCCCGCTTGCGAATGGCCTCGCAGATCAGCTCCACGTTAGTCATTGTTCGCCCGTGCTATCCCGTTTCTACGCAGCTTACAGCGCTTAGGTCGAAGCGCCTCCCCTTCGGCAATTCGACAGAGACCATTCCAGTTATCCCAACAATAGCGCCTTGTCTAGTCTACCGGCTGCCCAGCTGCGTCCGGAAGAACCCGAGCACGTCCGCATTGAATTGCTTGTGGAAAGCGACACGGTCGAAGCCTGGCGCATCCTTACAGAATTCGGGCACGGCCTTTATCGAGGGCCCACAAATCAGGAAGGCGAAGTGCCCGGCATTCGGCACCACGTGATACTCGTGCTTTTCCACCAGGTTTCTGTCTATCGCGGCAACGCTCTCCGGTGTTGCGGCTATATGCGGCAGGCCGCGCCCGCCAGTTTCCGACGCCCACAGCTGAACCGGTACTTTGACCGCCGCAAAGCTGTCGGAGGTAAACCAAATCCCTGGCCCAGGCGGATCGACGATGACGGCGGCCTTGATTCGGAGATCAGGCGCGAGAGGCTGCGCCCGGAACGCCTTTCTGAGGTTTCGTATACAAACACGGTTCACCGCCGAAAATCGACATAAGACGGCGGCCCAATCAGGATCGGCGCCGATCAGAACGAGCCCGGTGTAACCTCCTGCCGAGAAGCCAAAGAAACCGATACGTTTGGGATCGATGTTGGATGCGGCGGGCGATGCGCCGACCATGAAATCAATGAGACGCTTGATGTCGGCCGGTCTCTCGACCATGACCGACGGATCGGCGCCATCGGGGAAGTTGGGGGAGTTGTCGCCGCGATGACTGATGGCGGCGACGACAAAGCCGGCGTCGGCCAGCGTTTCGGCGGTATCGTAATGGTCAAAGAAGGCGCCGAGATTGCCATGCGAGACGACGACCAGCGGCAGCTTGTCGCCCCTGGTGGGACAATCTCTTGCCCCGCTTAGAGTGATCGGGCCGAGGTCGATCTGGCCCGGCGGTTCGGAGCATGGATACCACATCGCTCCCGAAAGCGCCGGGCTGTCGGCGTCCGGCGGCACTTCGATCAAACGGAATCCAGCAGCGTGCGAGATCGTCGCCGTCAAACACAGAGCAAACGCGGCAAGCGACCCAAGCGAACCGCGCCATTTGGCCAGGTGAGTAGGAGACCCCATATGATCGCTCCGTTCGGCGTGGGTTGCCGTTGCGCGTTAGATGGGCGGGCGCACGAGGAGGTTTAAAGCCACAGCGCTTGCGCAACGCAAAAGCTTACGTGCCGACATCAGAAGACACCCAGAATCCAGCTAGCGGACACACGTACGCGTCGCGCGTTCCCACGTTCGACTTTCTCGGCTTCAAACGACCTCCCGAGTCGTTCCGCGATCGCGCCGAAACTTGACTCCATCCGTTTACACATGTAAACATCCACCATGTTTATCGTTGTAAACGCTGGAATCCATTATGCGCCGAGCCCCTGCGTCGCCGCCGATAACCGAGGCCGAGTCCGTAGTGATGGAGGTTCTCTGGCGTCGCAGCCCGTTGCCCACTGAAGCCATCGTTGCGGCACTGGAGAGCGAACAGCGCTGGCAGGAGGGTACCGTCAAGGCGCTCCTGAATCGGCTGCTCACGAAGAAAGTCATTCGCGCGGACAAAGATGGCCGCCGATTTCTCTACTCACCTGTCGTGAGTCGCGATGCCTGGCTGTTGACTGAAAGCAAGGGGCTCCTGGATCGCCTCTTTGCCGGCCGAGTAGCGCCGCTCGCAGCGCACTTTAGCCGCCACGGCGAGCTTACCAAACGCGATATCGTCGATCTCAAACGCCTCATCGCAGAGATCGAAGATGATGAGTGAGCTATTCAGGATACTGCTGGCGCTGACCATTGGCTCGAGCATCTCCATCCTCGTGACATTGACCATACGTCGCATTGTGCGGCTCGTGTTCGGCGCAGCCGCTGCTTATTCAACATGGTTGCTCGTGCCGACCTCCATGCTCGCGGTGTTGTTACCCAATCCGCCCAACTCGCGCTCCGCGATCGGAGCCTTGTATCCCGTCTCCGCGCTGAGCCATGCGCTCGACCGCTCTCTGGGCGCATCACTCCATACGACTCTCCCGGATGATTGGGTAGTGTGGGTGATCGCCACATGGATGGTGGGCGCCGCGCTCTTTGTCCTTTACCTCGCCGGACTGCAACGCGCGTTTGTGAACGGCTTAGGAGCGCTGTCCGGTTCGCGGTGTGTGCTTCGGGCAGAGAGCTCCAGCGGCTGTCCCGCTCTTTTGGGCGTCTTTCGGCCAAAGGTGATTCTGCCGGTCGACTTCGAAGCTCGTTACACGCGATTGGAGCGGCTGTTGGTCTTTGCACACGAGCGCACCCACCTTCGTCGGGGTGACGCCGTCTGGAACGCTCTAACCGCTCTGGTGCGTTGTCTGCTTTGGTTCAATCCACTCATTCACGTGGCTTCGCGCTGCTTGCGGGAGGACCAGGAACTATCATGCGATGCCGCCGTCGTGGAGGATCATCCCGCAGCACGCCGCGCTTACGCCACCGCAATGCTGAAGACTCAACTTGCCGACAGCGCGTTACCCGTCGGTTGCCATTGGCATTCCCTACGTCACCTCAAGGAGCGCCTCGAAATGTTGAAGAAAACAACTCACAGTGTTCAGCGCCGCGCATGCGGGCAGCTGCTCGTCGCTGTGATTTCCTTTGCCGTGGCTTTTTCAGCTTGGGCTGCCGAGCCTGATGCGATGCGGTCCATTGGGCTTTCCGCACCATCGTCGTCGAATGAGATCCGTGGTTCCCGGCTGACGCTGATGTTGGAACCACACCCGAACGGCGTGAGCAACATAGAGTTTTTTGCTGACCATACGAACTTTGACGAAGAAAATCATGTGACCACAATGGAAGGCCGTGTTCGCATCATCGTTCACACCTCCGATCATGCAACGACAGGTCACCTGCGAAGCGTCGTCATAGAAGGGGACAAGGTCGTGATCACTCCGCAAGCAGCCGGTGGCAGCCAACTGGAGATCGAAAACGGCTCCATCCGGAATCTTTGATCGAGCTGCCGATGTCGATCAGGCGAGGAAGGCGCGCAGCGCTTCGGAGACCTCCGCAGCGCGCTCCTCGGGGACGAAGTGCCCGACACCAGCGAGCACCAGGCCGGACCGGACATCGGTGGCGAAATTGCGCGCCATCGCCTCATTGGCAGGGCCGAGGGATTCGCTGCCGGCGATAGGCAGCACAGGTATAGCGAGTTTGCCCACGGCGAGCAGTCGCTTGGTGTCCTCTGCGGACGCATAGGCCGAGCGGTAATAGTCGGCCGCGGCGGTGAAGCGGCCAGGGACGCGGAGCGCCGCGACGTAGGGTGCCCAATCAGCAAAAGGTGCCGCGGTCTTGTCGCCGGTGAAGGTCTCCCACAAGTGTCGGAGGAAGGTCTCCTCGCGGCCGGCCACGAGTGTTTCAGACACACCCTGCATCAATAGGAACGGAATGAAGGTCAGCTTCGGATTGGGTTTATCGAAGCGCCAGACGCTCTCGAAGCCGGCACCCGCGAGCGCGCTTTCGATGAAGATGAGGCGGCTGACCCGATCACGATGCGCGAGCGCCAAGGTCGCGCCCACCGCGCCGCCCCAATCGTGCCCCACGACCGCTGCCTGAGCGATGCCGAGCGCCTGCAGGAGCGCGTCGATTGCTTCAGCCGCGGCTAGCACGGTATGTGATGACTGGCCGGCGTCAGACAAGCCCATGCCCGGCAAATCCGGAACAATCACCTGATGGTCTCGAAGGAGCATCGGCGCAACCTTGCGCCAGATCTCGCCCGACTGGGGATAGCCGTGCAGCAACAGCACCGGAGGGCCCTTACCCGCGACGGCGACGTATAACGTCGTACCGCCCACTGCCATGCGGCGCGTTGCGAATCCCAGCGCTTCCCAGCGCTTTCCGGCCGCTTCGCGCAAAGCGGAAAGGCTGGGACTCCGTCCCGGCAGCGCTGCTTCGGCGGTCGTGGAGCCCGATGGCTCGACCAAGGAGAGAAGCCCGACCGCGGAGAGAAGTTCACGACGATTCATAACATGGCTGCCCGTTTGCGGGGCGCTTCACTGACGCGAATGATCATGTTGCTGACCTACTCGTTCCGCACCGACAACGGCGTGCGCTTCTCGATGCCCCACTCTTATAGACCTCCAGCGGCTATCGTTGAAATCGCCTCTCTTATCTGCTGGTATAAATCCTATGGATACCAGCCGGCTCGATCTCAATTTGCTCGTGGCGCTGGACGCGCTGCTCGCCGAGCGCAACGTGACCCGTGCAGCGTCGCGGCTGAACATCAGCCAGCCGGCGCTATCTGCCCAGTTGGCGCGGCTTAGGCATATTTTCGGCGACCAACTGCTGCTTCCAGCCCAGCGCGGCATGGTGCCGACCGCCCGAGCGCTCGAGCTGCAGGAACCGCTGCGCCGTGCGTTGGACGAGGTTCGCCGTGTCACGGTGACTGGCGCGGGGTTCGATCCGGCCAATGCCTCACTTACGCTCACCATCGCGGCATCCGATTACGTCCAGGTGGCTGTGCTGCTCGACTTTGCGCTGCGCGTTCGCAGGGAGGCGCCGGGCATACGGATCGGCATCCGCACTCTCGATGGAGCCGCAATCGGCGCCCAGATGGAGCGCGCCGAAGTCGACCTCGCGCTGATGACGGCAGAAACCGCGCCGAAAAACCTGCGTCGGCGCATGCTGTTTGAGGAGAATTACAAGACGATTGTGCGGCGTAACCATCCCCGCATCCGCCGCACATTGACCCTCAAGGCACTAACGGGCGAAGACCATGTTGTTGTGTCCCCGCGAGGTGGGAGTTTCAGCACAGCGATCGACGTCGCGCTGTCCGCCGTCGGAGTCACTCGGCGGGTCGCGCTATCGGCAGCCTCTTTCTTGTTCGTACCCGAGATCATCGCGCGTTCGGATTTGATCGCCTTCGTACCGAGCAGACTCGTCCACAACCGCGCCAATCGGCTCGCAATTTTCGAGCCGCCGATCAAAGTACCTGGTTTCGCGATCTCGCTGCTTTGGCACGATCGAACGCACGATCATCCGGCCCACGCGTGGATACGGAACAAGATTGCGCAATGGATGTAGACGGGCGTCGGCTCTCATGACGAGCGAACCGCGACCCTAAGGGCTAATGAGAGGTGGCGACGGGAACCGTGCACACTCGGTTACCAGCCACTCACGAAACGCCGCAACTTTGTCGAGCGCGAGATGGGCCTGCGGACACACGAAATAGTAGGCGTGCGTTGCGTGGCGGACCGCGCGACCCGCTACTGCGAGTCGTCCCATCGTGACCTCGTCAGCAACTAGAGACCAGCGAGCGAGCGCCAGTCCCTGCCCAGACTCCGAGGCGCGCACGATCGCGATCGCATCGTCGAATGCAGCTCCGGAACTCGGCCATACTTCGTCGGGGGCTCCTTCCAGCAACCACGCCGTCCACGGCTCATAAGGACTATGAAGCAGCTTGTAGCGCCTCAGGTCGCGCGCATCGGCGATGGGCCCATGACGTTCCAACAGCGCAGGCACGCACACCGGGACCAACCACTCATCGAACAGTTTCTCGGAGTGCAAGCGTGGCCAGGCGCCCGTTCCGATACGGATTGCAGCGTCCATCCTGGTTTTCACAAAATCGACCAACTCCGCGGATGTATGGATCTGCACGTCGATGCTAGCGTGCCGCGCTGTGAAGTTCGACAGTCGGGGCAGCAGCCACTGGGAAAGAAAGAAAGCCAGCGTCGTCACGCGCAATGGCCCGGAGCCGCGATCCGCACGAGCTTCGTCTATCGCACGCTCCAGATCATCGAGCGCTTGCTTGACTTTTGGCAGTAGCCGCTCTCCTTCCGACGTTAGCTCAACCTGTCGCCCGTTGCGGCGAAAGAGAGGCACGCGCAGATATTCCTCTAGTGCTTGCACCTGCATGCTGGCAGCGCTTGCGGTCACGCCGAGCGCGTCGGCACCGCGAGTAAAGCTCCTGTGTTCGGCTACTGCGACAAATACTCGCATGCTCGCAAGCGGGGCCCGCCGATGCGCGGCGCGTGGTGCCGTAGCGGCGGTTGAGCGGGCAACCCGATCGCCTTTGGTTATCGAGGGTGGAGTCGGTGCTTTCTTCCGCCGATTGGTCTTAGGCCGCACTCTACGCTATCCCTTCAGCGGTGCTTAACGGCTTTTCAGCTCTTCTGACAGCATGCACCAGCCACGCGGTCAGTATACCACTCGAATTCTACCTACCGCATTTTCGCCACAGGAGAGCTACTATGAACACCAGTCGTGTTGTCAGTTTCGTTGGCGCAGCCATCCTCACTGCAACTGAATGGGCAGGATTTGCCAGCCCCCAGCTGGACACTCAATTGGAACGGGCAGCTACTGCGCAAGTTGCCGGTGACAGGTCCGATCCTGCGCTGCCAGTGATTGTTGTAATGGCAGATCGTCAGCGCTGAAAGGCTGCGTCAACCATCCATCGGCCGGCCAGCGAATATATTTTGCGATCGCCACGCTGGTTGGCCTGCTGGTAGTCGCCGATCACCTCGACCTGCTCGGTCTACGATGGCGCGAAGCGCGGAGTGGCGGGCCGTGCGTGGCGAGGTTCCTATCCCCCTCCCCTGATACCACGCAATGCGGTAAGCTATAGCACAGAATGATAGCGCTATCATAGCCAGGGGGCTTTGATCCAACCCCCGGGTTGTCCACGACGTGGTTCTCGTGGTCGCCCCATTTTTCAGCGATCTTGCAGTTGCCCAACATAAGAGGACTCGTCATGCACTCATCGTGTCGCACTTCGGCATCGAGCTGTGCGGTAGTGTTGCTGACTGCGATTTTTCTTACGCCCGTGACGCTGGCGCAGAGCCGGCCGGTCAACGTGACCATCGATGCCTCCAAAACGGGGACTCCGATTTCGAAGTACATCTACGGTCAGTTTCTCGAGCACGGGGGAGACATCGTCAATACGGGCGTCTGGGCCGAACTGCTCGTGGACCGAAAGTTCTTTTACCCGATTTCGAACAGCGCGCCGACGCCTCCGCCGGTGATGGCGAATGCACAAGGCAACCCGCGCTTCCGCCGCACGCCTACCCGCTGGTGGGCGCCCATCGGTGGCGATGACGTGGTGATCATGGACAGTAAGGCTCCTTACACCGGAGATCACACTCCCCTCGTGCGGCTTGACCCCAACGAGCCACACGGCTTCCGCCAAAGCGGCATCGCTGTCCGCAAAGGCAAGGACTACACCGGACGAATCATTCTGGCCGGCTCCCCGGGCGTTACAGTCAAAGTCACTCTCATATGGGGCAAAGAGGCCGCAGAGCGCCAGACCGTAACCATCCACCCGGTTGGCGCCACCTATCGCAAGTTCCCGCTGCACTTCACTGCGTCTGCAGACACAGATGACGCCGTGCTCGAGATCACCGGCACGGGCAAAGAAACACTCCATGTTGGCGCCATCTCGCTCATGCCGGCGGACAACATCGACGGCTTCCGCCCGGAGGTCATCGCGGCGCTCAGGCAGTTGCGCTTTGGAGTTCTCCGCTTCCCCGGTGGCAACTTCGTCTCTTCATATGAGTGGCGCTATGGCGTCGGCGACATCGATAAGCGCCCGCCCATCTTCGACCCGGTGTGGCATGCCGTCCAACCGAACGATGTGGGCACAGATGAGTTCCTGACACTGTGCCGTTTGCTCGGTGTCGACCCGTACATCACGGTCAACGCCGGCTTTGGCGATGCGTGGTCTGCGCGCGAGTTGGTTGAATACACGAACGGCGCAGCAACCACGAACATGGGCAAGTGGCGCGCAGAAAATGGGCATCCTGCACCGTACAACGTAAAGCTGTGGGGTGTCGGCAATGAGCCATGGGGCGACTACCAGATGGGCGCCATGTCATTGCCGCAATTCGAGCTCAAACACAATCTCTTCGCCAAGGCGATGCGCCAGGTCGATCCCACTATCAAGCTCATTGCAGGCGGGGCCATGCCCGATGTCATGGAAGGGGCCGACCAGGCAAGACGCATCAACGGTCAGTACGTTCCGGATTATCTTTCCGCCGCGGATTGGAGTGGCCAGATGCTCCTCAACTGTCTCGATAACATTGACATGCTGAGCGAGCATTACTATGCATCTGGCACGCAGCACACGGATATGAAACTGCAGAAAAAGGTGCCTATCGATCCGCCGCTGAGTCTCATCGAGTGGGAGCGCGCGCCGGCCGTGCAGGTTCGCGCGAAGTATGAGCACTATCAGCAATACCTGAAGCTCATCCCGGGTCTGCGGAACAAGCCGGTCCCTGTCGCCATCGACGAGTGGGCATACTTTGGCGGTACCCCCAACTCCTACAAAGTGGTTCCCGCGTATGCCTGGGCTTTCCACGAGATGTTCCGTCACTCTGACGTATTCCAGCTTGGCGCGTTCACCTTCGCCACCGCGATGATGAGTGAGAATCGCACCGAGGCCATCCTCAATCCCACCGGTATGCTCTTCAAGATGTACCGCGACCACTTCGGCACGGTTCCGGTCGAAGTCTCCGGCGACTCGCCACAGCCGAAGCCCGCCTTCCCCGCCGGCGGTGATCAGCCTGTAATGAATCCCGGCAGCCCCACTTATCCGCTCGATGTTGTCGCGGCCTTCAGTGATGATCGCAAGACCCTGACCGTCGCTGTGCTCAATCCGTCCGACGCCCCGGCGAGCATGAATCTCACGATCTCAGGTGCCAGGCTCGCGGATCACGGCACACTCTGGCAGATGGCTCCGGACAAGCTCGATGCGGTCGTTGCCCTCGGCACGCAGCCCGAAGTTCGGGTCGAAGAGAAGCCCCAGGGCGTGCTCCCGGACAACATCGCCGCCGCGCCCTTCAGCGTCAACATCTACTCATATGCGACGCAATAGTCACGAAAGGGATCGCGTTCTGTTGGCTTGTCTGGCTCCCGGAATCTGCTGAGCGCAGCCCCTGCCCTACTGTAAGCGACTGGCTTCGCATCGAGCATGTTAAGCTCGGCGAAAGTTCCCTCAGGGACGAGCATGTATGGCCCGCATCGATTTCAACCGACACCGTAGTAGCGTGATGCTTGCGGCGGTGGCTCTCGTTTTGGTCGGCATGGTCGCGCTCATGGGTGGATTTCGTGCAGCGCCCGCCGAAGGCCCGAAGACCGTCCGCGTGGGCGACGCCATAGACCTTGGTCCCATGCTAGTCAGGCCGTTACGCGCATGGATCGACGCGAAATGTCCGCTCGATTATTCAGCGGGCGAGCCCAATTCCTGCCTCAGCATCGAGGCAGAAGTCACGAATCTCACGAACGCCTCGCGGAGCCTCGGCAACCTGATCAGGTTGATAACACCGTCGCCGCCGCGCGACACGTTTCCAACGATCGAGCTGGTGCGCGACCGCGGGGTGCTCTACTTTCTCCAACCACACATGCCGGAGCGAGTGGTCATCAGTTATCAGCTACCACCACCCCACACGACGCCGTTCTCGCATATCACGCTCGCGTTGTGGAGGATGCGTTTTAAGAAGCGCGACAATCTCCAAGGCGGTGAAGGCTGGTTCGATCCCACCGAGGCGGCGCGCGTGGAGTTGGTGCTGACCGAACAGGATCCCGATGCCATGCGTTTGGTGAGCCGATGACGCGCCGCAAGCGTATTTTCTCCACCCTCGCGCTGCTGATCGTCGCCTGCGTCGTGCTATGGGGAATGTTGAGTACAACTCCGAACTACACACGGTTACTCGCGCCCATCGAATCGCGCGGGAATGCGGGTGACTTCGTGCGCGGCCGCACGATCGCAGTGCGAGTGGATGGCATCGAGGTCGCCCGGCGTGTACACGGCAACTGTCTCGGTAGGGACAGATTCTTCGATACGAGTGGCGTGTGGGTAGTCGTGCATGCCACCGCGACTTCGATAGAGCGCCCGGAGAGAGTCGCATCCACCGCGCTCGAAAGCCCTGATGGTACGCGGTATGCGCATACTCAGCGACTGGACTCATGCAGCGACCTGTTGTTGCATGAGATGCAGTTGCAGCCGGATGTGCCCGCGAGCGGTGTTCTGATCTACGAATTACCTCGAACCGCATTGCAGGGTGCGAAGCTGATTGCCGCCAACGCACTTCTTGGACTGAGCCCGCTCGATTCACAGCTGCGCGTCCGGCTCGATCTCGATACGGCGGCCGCGACTCAACGCCTGGCGGCCATCCGCAACGTCTACGAGCTACCCAAGCGATGAACGTGGAAGCGGAAAAAGTCGACACCGAGCGTACGGCTGCGCGCCAACGACAGTTCTCGCTGTGGGCGCTACTCGTGGTCTTGCCTGTCGCCCTGTGGGTTGCGATCGGTGATGAATGGGTGTCTTTCGTCAAGAAGAATCATGACGTTTTCATCGATGTGCCCGCCGGCTCCTCCCTCGCGTTCGGAGGTAGCGACTGGCGTCTCGAGGCCGCAGACGTGCGCCAGACCGTTGCGGCGGCAAATACTGCACCGGCGCCTCCGAACACTCTGCCGCCAAATACGTCGTTGGTGTTGGTGCGCATCGCGGTCACGCCGCGGGATGCTGCGGCCGTGGAGCGATTGAATCAATGCGTGTTGTGGTTGTCGAGCAGCGACGGCCGGCGCTGGCTGAGTACGTCCGGTCTACGCGATACGAGCAGCGCGCTGCCCGAGTCTTGCAGCGGCAACTATCGCTCGCACCCTGAGGTGGGACAGACATTCCGTTTCGAACAGGCGTTCGTCGTGCCTACGGTCGTTGCCAACCAGGTGGAGCCACTCGTCATCCTAGGGAGGGCAAGTGCCGAGGGGGCGCACGCTCCTCTATTGCGCCTGCGCCGGAGCTGACGCGGGAGCCGTAACGGGCGCAGGCGTGAGCGATTCTTCCCCGCGCGCCGCGAGCGCCGTTTCCAGCACTGCGGCCAACAGGCAAATGCGCAGCGGCTCGACCAGCACGCTCGGATTGTTCTGTAGCGGATCGACCAGAAGCAGACCGAGCGCGTTCCCAATGATCCGCCACGCCGGGAACGAGTGTGGCCCGATCAGATGGGTCGCGCCGATCCAGCACCACAGAGCCAACCAGTTCAGTGCGCGATAGCCCACACACAGCAATACGAGCAGCGGCACGCCGGCGGCTAGCGTCAGCCGCACGCAATTGACCACAGGGAGGAAGCGCGTGCGATAGCTCTGTACAAGCCGCTCGCTGGCCAAGTGTAGGATCGCCGGCATTCCCTCATAGCGCTGCGCAATGTTCGCGAAACGTGCGTTGGAGGCAAGAATCTCATCTGCCTTCCCCACCTCGCGGCCATAGATCAGCGCCGCCATTGCCAGCCAGATAATGGGCATGAGCGCGTAAAAGAAGACGTCGGTGACCGCACCGAACGCGTCCTTCAGCGGGCTGCTCGACCCTGCAGACACCGCGCCGGTGGCTGGTTCGCGCATCCGCAACCAGTCGTGCCAAATCACGCGCGAGTGCCACCAGTCAGTCGCCCGCTGTTTCCAGCTATTCAGCACAAACAGACCGATGAAAATCCAGATGGCCTCGCACAGGGTAACGAGGAATTTCCAGACGGCGCGGTCTGTGCGCTCCTGAAATCGCATTGCGATTTTGCGCAGCACCCACGCAACCACCACAACGACGATCAACCCAGGGGCGCTCATCGCATCAAGTAGATTCCCCTGCGTAGCGAACGGCCCGAGGTCGAGATAGCGTAGCGAGTAGTCGCGCACGGTGTTGCTGAGGAACCCCCAGGCCGCGTAGTAGGCGAAAAACGGCACCAGCGCCAGCGCCAGCAAGTCCACGAAGCGATACGGACGCTGGTTGACTGCGCTGACTGTGGAGGCAGCAAGCTCTCCTACCACCGGCAGCGATGGCTTGAGCGCATGAAACATCACCACGTATACAATGAGCTTCGCAAGCACGACTACGCTCAGCGAGCACAGACCAAGCAGGTGATTTGCGCTTCCGATCTTGATTGCAACGGTCAGCAGTAGCTGGTTTGCTAGAAATCCGACCAGCACCAGAAGCACCAGCTGCGGCCAGTGGCGCCACCATAGTCGGCCAGTGAGAGCAATGGCGGATATTACGGAATTCATACCTGCTGAATGATGGCACATCGCGCCGCGCGCCGTGGGTGTATGGACTCAGGGCTCACCGAGTCCTGCCCCACGCTCGCAGGTATACAGCTGGATACACCCACAGTCCGGCACACGTAGCGGCGCTGTGCGGTAACAGGACCTGCTCGGCGTGCTCAGATCGCGCGGGTGCCGCTTTACCTCCAACTCGTCGGCGTGCAGGATTTTTTGTTAGATCGGCACCTCGCGCGTGTAGGATGGACATACGGAGAGCCACCCGTGAGGACACCATGAATCAGCCGTCGAGTTCCGCAGCCGGAAAGCAGCACGTCCACTCACACCAGCCGCACCCGTCAGGCAAGAACGCGTCGGCAAGTGGTCCACGGAGCCCGATCGAGCACGTCGTGATCATCGTTAAAGAAAATCACACAATGGATAACTATTTCGGCACCTTTCCGGGAGTCAACGGCACGAGCGAGCCCCATGCGCCCGACCCGGAAAAGTCCGACCCGCCGCACGATCACTCCGCGTGGCTGCACCGCAACGCTCCCGCGCCGGGTGGAGCACGGCGCCTGCAATACCTGAAAGCTGACATCGCGCCTTACTGGGCGCTTGCACAGCAGTACACTATCTGTGATCAGTATTACACTGAGATTGCAAGTCAATCCGAGCCCAATCACCTGGTGTTAATCGCTGGAACCACACCCCTCATCGACAACTCCAGCGCGCACCGGACCTATCAGCCGCAACCGCCTTACGACATCAACTCACTTCCCAGTACGCTGAAGGCAGCGGGCCTCCAGTGGCGAGCCTATTCGGACGACAAGCTCGCATCGTACTTCCGCAATATTCGAGCGCTTGCCGGCGACCCTTGGAACGTCGCGGGCAGCCAGTTCGACAAGGACGTCGCTAGCGGCTTCCTACCCGAGGTTTCGTGGATGTATGCACCGGGCGCTCTCAGCGAGCACCCGGGAAGCAGCACCGCGAACGTGGGGCCCGGCGCCGCTTGGACTGCCGCGCGCGTCACCGCTGTCGCGAAGAGCCCCCTGTGGGCCAAGACAGCGATCTTCATCACCTGGGATGATTGGGGCGGCTGGTATGACCATGTTGAGCCACCCAACGTAATGCAATGGAAAGGTGGAGGCCCCGCCGGCTATCACGGCTCGCAGTTTCGCTACGGACCGCGGGTACCGTGCCTGGTGGTGAGCCCTTACGCGAAGATCGGCGTTGATTCAAACTTTCATTCCCACATCAGCCTCGTGAAATTCTGCTTGCGCAACTTCGGCCTACCGTCTCTCGGGGGTTTCGACGCGCTACCCAACGACAGATCCGACGACATGTGGGGATGCTTCGATTTCGTCGCTCCGCCACGCCTTGGTGTTCCAACGTTCACTCCCAAATAGAGCGAGCCGGCGCGCGGAGCGGGTGGCTTTCCGTCAGTTGGGCCAGCAAAGGGTCATCCGCAAGCGCGAGTGAGTACTGTTCTATCGACTCCGTGTGGCGGCCCCGGGCTTCCAGCGTAGCACCCAGTCCCGCTCGGGCGTTGGGAAAATGCGCATCTTGTTCCAACAACCCGCGATAGACGTCTTCTGACTCTGCAGAACCGGCGCTGTAGATAGAGAGCGGTCCCCAGCCCCTGCGCCGCTTGGATACCGTGTACTACGTTCGTACTCAAGGTCCTTTTGGCGGCAAGATGTTCACCTCGAGAAGGACGCGACTGCCACAAAGACGGGAACATATACAACACGGAATATCTGGAATATATGGAATACCAAGACGATCTTGATACAAGGAAGTTGTTCGATTCCAAGCGGCCTAGACGGATCGAATAACTTACCGGCCCCGTTTCGGAGAAACGTCGCAAACAGAGGAACGAGATTTATTTCTAGGACTGCAGCGCAAACAGTTGCTACCAGACGGCCCTTTTACAAGGATAGAGGCTACCTTCGATGGAAACTACATTTGCAGACATGAAGCTGCCTAGACGGTTTGGAAGAATCGTGCCCATGAGCCTTACCGCACGCGGACTTTTGGCAACGATATTGCTTCTCCTGAGCTCGAACCTATTCGCCCAAAGCGCCATCAACTGTAAATCGGGCGCCGACATAGCACCCGCGGTCAGCGCGGCGATAAACAGCTTGGGTTCATCTCCAGGGACGATTCTCATTACAACCGGCACATGCAACTGGTCGACGGCAGTCAAAAAACCGCATTGGATCACCATCGACGGTCAAAACTCGGTCATTAATGTAACCTCTCCAACCGCCGCAATCGTATGCGGCGAGACCAGTCTCCCTCCCGCCGCCCCCGAAACCTACGCGCAAGGAGGAATCAGAAATATAACACTGATTGGGAACGGACAATCCAAATCGGTCGGTATTTGGTTGGGAGCCGACCCCACTGGGAACTATGCTCCAACAGCATTTCTCGATACGATGGAGACGTTCTACAACGTTCATGTCCAGAATTTCTCAGAGGGTTATGCGATTGGTAACCTTGCCACCCAGGCATCATGGATTGACGGCTCGATCACGGAGAACGGAGACGGAGTGTACTACGTCGCCAACTCGAGCCCAGCCGAGAACCTGAATATGCACGGGACTCAGATTCTCAACAACGGTCAAGGCAACTACAAGACTGGATACGGAATCAACAACTCGCAACACAGCGCCGGTGAATTGAGTCTTTACGGAGTAAGTCTGGACTACAACACCTCCGGGGCGATCAACTGGTACGGCGGAGGTCTGAGTCTTTTTGGCGGTCACCTCGAGCAATGCAACCACTACCTTATCAACGGCACCCCCAACACGTCTGCCATTACTGTATTGAATCTGGTCGCTCCGGTTCTAGCGCTAACCGGCGGTTCTGCAAATTGCCCGAGTGGGACAACCAGTGATACTGCCATGATCTACGTAGGTGGGACCTCCGCGCAGGTATACGTCCATCCCGGCCTCTCAGCCTACATCTGGCCAGGCCATACAGTACAGACTCTGATCGACTGGGAAGCGACCGGGAGTGTCAACACATTGATGGCGGAGCCCTACTGGGTCCAAACGATCAACGGTGGCGTTTGGCAGCCGCCGCTTCAGCCTGCCCAAGCTGGAGCGAACATCAACTCATACGAGATGGCTCCGTTGTATATCAATGGCAGCCTACAAGGTCTGTCCACCGTCAGACTGAACGCTGACTTCATTCAAAAAGGCGGCGGGTCCTTCAAGATCGATCATCCCCTGGATCCAGAGAAGAAGACTCTTTCCCATTCTTTTGTCGAATCCCCCGACATGATGAACATATACGACGGAATCGTGGACCTGAATGACCACGGCGAAGCGTGGGTTCACCTCCCTGACTACTTTCAAGCTTTGAACGAGGGTTTTCGCTACGAGCTGACATCCGTTGGACAACCACAGCCTGGGCTGCATGTGGCTCGCGAAGTCGCTGATAACCGATTCAAAATCGCCGGCGGAAGGCCCAAGGGTAAGGTTTCATGGCAAGTGACGGGAATACGCCATGATGCTTTTGCGAAAACGCACCGTGTCGTAGTTGAGGAGAAAAAGCTTGCCGAGAGCGGCTCGCACTAAGCGCAAGGGCACCTCATAGCAGCGTGACCGATGGACGCTCGGGACGTCTCACTGCCTCGAAGCCCCACGCGAGGAGGACGCTCAATGTGAGACGACGCCGCTCACCTCGGGACCTCGAGCCCGGCTAGGTTGCGCTTGCGCTATTTGATAGAATCGATGCCGCCCGCGCATGCAAATGGACTAGGCAAATGCAGACCGGCAAATTGCTTTTATTCTTCGCCACCGTCTTGCCACTGGTACTTACGCCCGGACCTGACGTCATTTACATCACAACAAGAGGCATTGTGCAGGGGCGCTGGGCGGCCCTCGTGTCTACGCTGGGAGTGTGCGCCGGTTATGCCGTGCACACTGTGTTGGCCGTGCTGGGTCTGACCGCTCTGATCTACACGTCAGAGACCCTGTTCAACGTTGTCAGATACGTCGGTGCGGTCTACCTGTTGTATCTGGGAATTATGGCGATTAGAAGCAAATCGCCGCTCAAATTGCAGGGAGACGGACGGCGTCTGAGTGGCGCACGGATTATTCTGACTGCCATGTCGACGAGCGTCTTCAATCCGAAGGGGATAATGCTGTTCTTCGCATATTTTCCTCAGTTCGTCACGCCCGCGGACGGGGATGTCGCCGGGCAACTGTTCGTGATTGGAACACTGTTCACGCTGATGTGCGGTGTCGTGTATGGCACCTATGGAATGCTTTCCGGGGCAATTGGCAAACGCTTATCGAGCGAGCCGCGAATCGCGACCACGCTAAAGTGGCTGACAGGGAGCGTGCTGATTGGGTTGGGCCTGCGGATGGCCTTAGTCGAGCGGAAATAGGCGCAGCTGCGGCAGCGTCATTTAGAACCGCCCGATGGACGCTGCCAGCTTGAGACATGGTTGTAGCTGATCACGCGTGTCAGCTTCCAGGTACCTGCCTGGTTCTGCCAGAGCATGACAAACTTGGCGATACCGTCCTTTTCGCGGTCGCACTTCGGCTTCTTGCGTGAATCACAAAAGATGTGGGCGCCGATTTCCACGGCGCCATAGCCGTTCAGAGGATAGGCTTCCAGACTACCGGGGAGGAGGTCCCGGTGGACTTTGCCGCAGATATTGCTCCGGATCGCGTCGAGGAACACTTGTCGTCCGCGGCTCAGGCCGGTTTGGTCGTGATAGAACTCCAGATCGTCGGCCACATAGGTGGCGAGTTTTTCAAGGTCGCATCGGTTGTACGCATCGAACAACCCAGCATCCAGGCTCTCAACGGTCTCAAGGAGTGTGGCCTGGGATTTTGGATGCGACGTTGATTGCTCGGCGCCTCGCGCGGATGCGGTTGCGATCAGCGTCAGCGCGCAGAATGTCGCGCGGATTGCCGCCTGGCCTTTCACGGATGTGTTTTTCCTTTTTGTAACCAGTCGCGTCAGCCTACTGCTCGTAGGGTGCGCACTATACTATCTGTCTGTTGTCGCGCGAAATGCGGCATTCTACGTGGATTTTCTACCGGCGGGATTCTTCGTCAGATACTGCTGGCGATAGTCCTCAGCATAGAAGGAATATCCGCGGAAACCGAGTGGGTAGATTGGCGTGTGAACCTCTCCGGTCGGTTACCGGTAGACGTTGCTATGAGCCCCACCCCTGAGAGACGCTGGTTCTAGTCACCACGCAGGGCGGGCAGCCGTGAAGGACCTGAGGCTCAATCCTCGATTTGGTCCGGTGGAATAAGAACTACGCGCCCGTCTCTCCATTCCGCAATCGGATTACCCGCGCGCTTGTGGTCACGGATGGCCTCCTGAACGGCGTCTCCGATCGCTTCTACGATTCGATCTTGAAGCAATTCGTCGGCATCGGACGCCGCCTCAAGCTCAGCTTTCGTTGGACCCTTTACGTTCATAGCTTGCGCGCAGCGCGTTCCACTCATCAGCCCTGAAAACCCGGACAGAACGCCCTACAGCACGCTTTGCCACCAGGCGCGGCCGAGGACGCACCGAATTATTGACCATCAGCCAAGAGTCGGCAAACTGGCTGTAAATACCGAAAAAATTCAGCAGACTCCGCTCATAGCGCCGCCGAATCGTATCTTCACCGATCGCGTGACCACCACGCCGAACCCGCTCAGCAACCCTGGCGATGGCCAGCTCGACCGTTGGCAACCAAAGATAGACGAGGTGAAAAACATAGCCTCTCCGCTGCAGCGTTCCCAGCCAAGGCGCGAACGACCGGCTAGCGAGCGTCGTTTCAAACGCAAAATCTCGCCCTTCGTTTGCCAGCTCGCGTACTCGCTCGAGCATAATCCGGCCAGCAGCGACGGCGACAGTATCAGGTGAGAATGCCGACAACCCTGCCGCAATGGTATCGGCGTTCACGAACTCGTTGACCTGCAGCGCGTTTCGAAGAACGGCAGAAGCCGCCGTCGATTTTCCGGCGCCGTTCGGCCCGGCAATTACAACAACCTTCGGCATAGGTGCATACAGCATCCCAAGCCACAGCAACAATTACAAGTCGCCGGGGTCCATGGGTCATCGATCATACCGGTCTTAGTGATTTTATAAGACGACGATAAACTCGCTAAGAACCGTATGAATCTCAAAGCCGGCCGCTCCGATCTCTGCGTTTTCCTGCACTCAGCTCATCAGGCTCGTTCCCTCAAGTGCATCGGATCACGGATCCGGCACCTGCTGCGAGCGCAGTCAGTTACGGCAGGTGACGTGTTTCTGCTGACCGGATCAACTCAGCGAGTCCCAATACGCTTTTGCGCCGATCATTCGCGGCGATGCGAACGAGATATTCGACGTTCGGGAGCGCGGGCAGGCCGTCGTTCTGGTCCAGGATCCGCAGCCCTGAGCAAAGCGCGCTTTGCGGTATCGGAGTCGCGGCGAGACCCGCCAAGGCGATTGCCCTGATCCCCGCCATGCTCGGGCTCATACAAGCAATTCGCCATGCACGGCGCACGGTCGGAAGTGCCAAGATCGCGGCTTCACGATAGGGACAGGGTTCAGGAAAGAAAGCGAGCGGCAGCGGCTCGACCAATTCACCTCGCTGGGCAAAAGCCCAAACCAACGGTTCCTGCCACAAGCGCCAGCCGGTGTTCTCGCGGTGACAGCGGCCTGCGACGACGAGATCGAGCTTTCGATCATCCAGCATCCGAAACAACCTGGTGCTGATCCCGATTTCCAGCTCGAGACGCATACGAGGGTGATGGCGAGCATAACGCTGCAGGATTCCGGGCAACCACGTCTGGGTCAGGTCTTCCGATGCACCGACGCGCAGTTTGCCGGAATATCCGGGTCCGGAGAGCTGCGCTCGGGCATCATCGTTGAGTTGCAGGATCGTCTGGGCATAACCCAGCAATGTCTCGCCGGCTGGTGTAAGAGTCACGTTGCGAGTGCTGCGGGCAAACAAACGACAACCCGCCTGAATTTCCAAGCGACGGATTTGCGCGCTCACCGTGGACTGAGTCGAATGCAAAACCTGTGCGGCGCGCGTGAAGCCGCCGCTTTCGGCAACGGCGCGAAAACTGCGAAGCAGCTCGGTTTCGAACATCGGGTATCCCCCTCCAGGTTCAATTCATTTTCAAATCGGATTAATTGTCGAATATTAATTCATTTCTAAAGTGATCACATCTACCCTACTCTGGCAACCGATCGACACCCCGGAGAGCGCCACAAATGCGCCGCGTGGAGGGTCGCGGAAGGAGACCGTCATGGGTAAGTTGCTCTACGTCGAAGCATCGCCGCGCAAAGACCGCTCGGCTTCAATCGAGGTCAGTCGTGCATTCCTGGATGCCTATCGAAAGGGTCATCCTGACGATCAGATCGAGACCCTGGACGTGTGGGCGCTTGAGCTGCCGGTGTTCGGCAATCACGCGCTGATGGCGAAATATGCAGGACTCAGTGGCACGGCTTTGACGACAGAGCAAGCCAAAGCCTGGGACGAAATCCGCGGACTTGCTGCCCCCTTTCTCGCGGCCGACAAGCTGCTATTTGCCATACCGTTGTGGAATTTCGGCATTCCTTACCGCCTGAAACACTTGATCGACGTGATCTCACAGAAGGACGTACTGTTCCGCTTCGACGAGAATGGATTCAGCGGGTTGATGAAGGCTCGGAAAGCCGCGGTCGTGTATGCGCGCGGCCTGGACTATTTCTCTAAGGCATCGATCACGCCTGCGGCGCGGTATGACTTCCAGCGGCCTTACATGGAGATGTGGCTGCGCTTCATCGGCGTGACAGAGATCACCGCCGTAGTCGTCGAAAAGACACTTCTCGGACCGGATATCGATATCCAAAGCCGTGCCGAGGCGAAACGCGAGGCCGAAGCGCTGGGACAACTCTTTTGAGAAACACTGGCTACCAGTCATGGGCATTACGCTGGGAGCCACGTCCGACGCCGATCCGGGCGGTAAACCGTCCACCCACGGCGCGTACGTCATAACTCGTCAGGGAATCATCCCTGATCGGCATCAAGCAGCTTGCGGGATTGCGGGCGTACTTTGCTGGCGTGGATAGGGAGCGGTCGCAGCTCACCAACGTCAGTGTATGGGATTCAGTCGAGCACGCAGAGCAAATGTCGGCCTTCCAGCCAATGCTGGATCTGGGGAAGAGATGCGCGGCAGACGGCCCGACGTTTTTGCGGCCAATCCCCAATTCCCAGTGCCTTTGGCAATGGGGTGATCTGCTTGGAAAGTAACCTTCTTGGGGCGCTGGGCCGTAACCTCAAACGCAGAACGAAGCGTTGCGATACCCGGTCCTACTCACCATCCCAGTCCCGCTCGCGACACTGACCGTCCAACTCTTGATGATCGCTCTGCCCGGCTGGGTGGTCGGCGAGAGCGGACGTATCTACAAACGTCATCCCACCGGGAGCCTTGACACCTGTCACGACCGGAGTAATGACGCCGCTGACCATATCCAGCACCCCAACAAACGGCCCGCCATCCGCCGCCGTAAAGGCGGTACCGGGCGAGAACGCATGCCTCTTGAGCGAGTAAACCGTGTTCAACTTCTTGTCCGCGAAGAGGATAAAGCCCTCGTTCGAGGTCACGAACGCCGTGTCATCGACCTCTACCGGAGTGGAGCCCGTGCTGCTCATGTAACTGAGGGGCAAGCGCAGCACATCTTGATTCTTTCCGCCGGGTTGGGTCACCACAACCAACTCCTGGTCGGCCTGGCTGTCGAGCACGATGTTCCCGAGCGGGTCGACGGTCATCGAATCCGGATCCTGTAGGTTCAGTGTAACCCGGGCGTCGGTCAAGAGATCCGTGGCCACCGCATTGCCCTTGAGCACCGGCTCGACCTCCACCACGCCACCGCGCAAACGCGCGCTGACGAGCGCCGGGCCACTGTTTGGATTTGCGGCGGGATTGGAGGCACTGATAAAGACCTTGCAGCCGCGGAAGACGACATCATCATAGCCGCCGCCGTGAGGTGTCGCGTTGAAAACATAGCTCTGCTGCTTTTTGGTCCCCGGGTCGATGACGACCAGGTTAGGATTCGCGTCCTCGTTCTGAAGCGCCCAGAGCTGGTGCGTAACCGGGTCCACCCTCAGTCCGTCATTGTGCCCTTTTACGTTGTAGGTATGTACCAACTTCCCGTCCAGTGAATACTCAACGACTTGGCTGCTCAAACCGTCGGAGCCGTCCGGCTTATGCCCATCCCCGTATCCGATAAAGACATGGTCGCGCCATACTGCAATCGAATCCGGTGCGCTCGAGCCAGCGGGAGCGGTGGCGAATACCTTCAGCGTATACGGCGCAATGGCCTTGGGCGCGGGAGTTGGGTTCTGCGCATATACCGCCGGCGCTCCCAAGGCTATCACTCCCAGAACAGTCGACTGCCTTACGAACGTGTAGATTCTGCTCATAGCCTCTCCCGCCATCGATGTTACAAATTGTCACTGCGACGATAGCATCGATCAATGAAAGCCCGATGACCTTGACCATACCACCAGGACCTCGTGCTCGGCGGTCGCTCGTGTAGCATCCAGTATGCTCGCGCTCGTTCCTACCTCGCTGCTGGGCGAGTTGCTTCGCACATGGACTTTCGTATGGGATGGCTTGCGAATTGGTCGTAATCGCCCAAGTTCATTCCACTCGTTCACATTGTTGAAACGGGATCAGTCGTCCAATCTAGGCAGCTCGGAGTGGGAAGTCGCTCCGGGCCAACCTGCACCGCGACGGTGCTCGTGGGCGCACCGGGAAAGCGCCACCGGGTCTGTTCAACAGACCGCGTGTTGATCACCTCGACCGGAGTGCACGGGTGTATGGAGGAACCCAAGGTGATA
>CAYNTW010000075.1:0-14525 GCA_964400085.1 uncultured Steroidobacteraceae bacterium
CCCTCGAATTCAAAGAACGGCCGATGATAGCGATGAAACAATTCATGCTGCATGACCGGGATCATGTTTTTCTGGCCCAAGCCCACCATGGCATCCACTCCAAACAGCAACGCAGCTCGACCCTCGATCTTCTGCGCGCGCCCGTTGAAACAATAGCCGGACGCCATGATGTAGATATCCCCCGACCAGCGCATGTCTGGAAAAGTTTTGAGAAAACGCCCGTTCGCCTCCTCGAGCTGCTGCCCGAGCCCGGCAACCATGGTGCGAATCTTGGGCACCACCTGCGGCAGGCTCGCGAAGTAGTGGGCCCGCGCCCAGGCCGGATCGTATTCGTCCTTGCACGGTCCTGCGAGATCATCGAAGACCGCCTGATGCGGGGCGACGTAAAGTTGGTGCCATAGCTGCTCTTGCCGCTCGACAGGCTGATTCTGGGCGGCGTCCCAAAACCGCCAGAAATCCGGCATGAAATCGTGTACCGCGAACGTTGCGGCCGGGGGCGAGGGAGCGGACGACGCCGTAACGGACGATCCGATCAGTAGAACAGCTGCTGCGATGCTCAGTCTCAAACTCATGACATACTCCTTGAGAAAGGTTTTGTGTTGCGTAGCTCACCCCAAGGACGCGTGATCGGCGCGACATGCGACATGGACCACTACGTTCGTCACATCTTGGCCCTACTGGATAGACCATCCGCCGCGTACTGTAGTCAGCCGTCGTCCCCTGAACACCGAGTCTGCATGAAAGCCCACACCCAGCTCGCAATCGTAGCCGCTTTGACTGTCACCACCTCGCCTTGGGTCGTCGCTGAGAGCCCCGCGGTGCCAGATACCATGCGCGCCGCGGCCATCGACCGCGGCGGTGATGCCGAGACGCTCTCGATACACCAACTTCCGGTCCGCAAACCCGATGCCGGCGAAGTGCTGATTGCTGTAAACGCTGCTGGTGTAGGGGTCTGGCAGGCAAAATACCGGCCGCGCGACTCACAAGACACTCACTTCCCCGTGATCCTGGGCTCCGATGGCGCGGGGACCATCGCTGCGGTTGGCCCTGGGGTGCGTGGCTTCAAAGTCGGGGATCAGGTGTACGGCACGAACGGCGCCTTCTACGCCGAATACGTGACCGTTCGAGCAGAGGACGTCGCCCATGTCCCAAAGGGAATCAACCCGACTGAGGCGGGCATTCTTGCAATCAGTGGGTTGTCCGCGCTCCAGGGCATCGACGATGTTCTGAACCTGAAAGCCGGCGAAAAGCTGATCATTCACGGTGCCACCGGTGGAGTCGGAACACTCGCGGTCCAGTTCGCCAAACTTCGCGGTGTGAAAGTGCTGGCGACTGTGTCAGATGACGCTGGTGCCGCCCTTGCGACTCGGTTGGGAGCCGACCTGGTCGTCAACGGCCGAACCGAAGATATTGCGGCCGCGGCCCGCCGCTTTGCGCCGGACGGTGTCGATGCCGTGTTGGGACTCGCTGGGGGTGACGCGCTCGAGCACTGCATCGACGCGCTTCGGCACGACAATAGAGGCCGGGTCGCTTATCTCTATGGTATGGAACCCCTCCCTCATCCGCGTTATGGAATTCGCATGAGCCTCTACAGTTACATTGCCGGCCATGATGAATTCGCACGCCTGAACAAAGCGGTCGAAGCAACCCAACTCCGGGTGCCCGTCGCGGCCGAATATCCGCTCGCCGATGCGGCGCAAGCGCACAAGCGCCTCGCCGCGGGGCATCTGCTCGGCAAAATAGTGATTCGTGTGCGGTAAGCAAACGTTCCCCACAGTGGAGTCGGCTTCCGGTTCCTCGCCGCCGGGTGTAAAATTCCCCGACACATAGCTCATCCGAAAGCAATCGGTCGGGTTCGCACCCAACGGGAGAGAGCGATGACGGACCAGGTCCCATGGCACCTTTCCGGTGACTATTTCGAGAATTGCAGTTGCAACATCGCGTGTCCGTGCTTCTTTTCGGCAGCCGCCCCGCTGACCACGCGACCGACCGAGGGCTTTTGCAACGTGCCGCTGGTCTTTCACATCGACAGTGGCCGTTATGGCGCCATTGCGCTCGATGGACTCAATGTTTTCGTCATTCTCCACGCACCTGGCGTCATGGCAGATGGAGGATGGGAGGTGGCCACCTACATCGATGAGCGCGCCAATGATGAGCAGACCGAGGCGCTGACGGCAATCTTCTCCGGCACCGCCGGTGGTCCTATGGCAGCGTTTGCGCCGCTGATCAGTAAGAGCCTGGGGGTGAGCAAGGTCCCCATCACATTCCGGATCGAAGGCAAGAAGCGGTCCGCGGAAATCCCGCATGTTCTGCACATGTCCGTCGATCCGTTGCAGACCATGCATCCGAGCGGGGAAATGTCGGCGAACCTCGGCCATCCGGTGAGCCCCGACAAGATGGTGTTGGCAGTTGGGTCCCCAGGCAACACCTTCAGCGATCATGGCATGCGCTGGGATAATTCCGGCAAGCAAGGTCTCTATGCGTCCATCCGCTGGTCGAACCAGGCGTAATGCACCTCGCGGGGCGGTCCAACCACCAGGCCTCTGAAAGCGTCACCTGATGGCCGACGGCACCCTCGAAGCAGTGCTACGGCGGGACCGCCTCATAGTTGCCGGCGCCCTGGGCGTGATTGCTGCGTTGGCATGGGCCTATACGCTCTGGCTCGCCGCCGATATGAACATGAGCGGGATGAACATGAGCCCGGAGGGTCCATGGCCCAGCGCGTTCCGCATGGTTCCCGCTGCTGGCGTGCAGATGATGACACCGGCCGCCGCGCCGTGGAGCGCCGTCGAGTTCGCCTTCGTGTTCGTGATGTGGGCGGTGATGATGGTCGGCATGATGGCGCCCTCGGCGGCTCCGATGATCCTCATGTATGCCCGTGCGGGTCGACAGCGGAAGATCGCAGGCAAGCCGCTCGCTGCGACCGGTTGGTTCGCCACCGGCTATTTGCTGGCCTGGGCCGGGTTTTCTCTCGCGGCAACTGTTGCCCAATGGGTGTTGGAGCGCGAGGCTCTGCTCAATGCCCGCATGGCGAGCGCCAACAGGTTGCTTGGAGCGGTCGTCCTGATTACGGCGGGCATCTACCAATGGACACCCATCAAGAGCGCCTGTCTCGTTCAGTGCCAGACACCGTTGACGTTCCTGATGAGCCACGGCGGATTCCGCAGCAATGTCCTGGGCTGCTTGCACTTGGGCCTTCTCCACGGAGCCTATTGTGTCGGTTGCTGCTGGGTGCTGATGGCGCTGTTGTTCGTAGTTGGCGTAATGAATGTGCTCTGGATCGCGCTCCTGGCGCTGCTTGTCCTTTTGGAGAGGCTTACGCCATGGGGGCGGTGGATCGCACGCATTGCCGGTGCTGTCTGTATCGCCGCGGGAGTCTGGATGGCGCTCTCAATGGACTAGCCCTCACAGTCGCGGTATGACTCGCTCCGCCGCCTCGTTCGATGTCATCACGGGATGAACCTCGAAGTCGATGACGTCTTTCCAGTTCGCAATCCACTGATCCAGCAAAGCGCGATCAGCCGTTTCCATGACTTCATAGCCCGTCGTGAGATTTTGGTCGATCCAGCTCGCGACATAGATCAATCCCTCAGGCGCCATGCGGCCGTGTTCCCGAAAACGACGGTACACCGGCATTGCATCGCCGTTCTGGAAATGTTCGATGACCATGTACAGCATTTGCGGCGCGACCTCTCAGCAGCCTGACATTCCCTAAATGACTGGCGAACAATGGATATTATTCCCATTTTGTGGTCGAGGTTTTTCAGAGTGTTCCTAGTAGTTGAGATTGAACCCAATCAGTCCCCCGACAAACCCGATCCAAACCAGGCCCAGCAAAGCGGCCGCGATCAAGCCATTGCCGATCCGGGAGGGCCAGGAGACGGGCAACCTGGACAGGCGCCACAGACTCCACAGACCCACCGCAGCGAATGCAATCACGATGAGACCTGCGACCTGCAAGGCAAAAATGAGTGGATCATGTGCGGTGCTGTAGAATTCCAACTGCAGGCCGAGCACCGGAAGCAGTACGAGGCTCCAGCACACGAGCCAGACCAGACCGAAGGTAGCGCCTATGCGCAGCAGTGTCCGCGAGCGTCGCGCCTCGGTCGACTGAACGGGTAGAGGCGAATAGTGCCGCCTCACCAGGTAGGAAACCGGCCACAGAATGACAGTCGATGCCAGTACGAGCAACGATCCCACCAGTAGCGTCACATTCAACGCGGCTGACCTCTGGCCGGGCACTTCCTGCAGGACCGAGGTTGGGTCCTCACTGTCAATGACTGTTTTGACGCCGTTGACGTTGCGAAGCGCGAGCTGGCGCGTGCCCCCAATTTCCCGCCAGACGTCCGCGGCGACTTCGTGAAATCGCGCCTCGCCGGGCTCGAAAGCGTTGGGTGCGGTGACGGTCCCGTCCGGATTCGCGCCGATCACACTCTGTTGCAAAAGATAGAAGACACTCAGGAAGCCGTGCTCGATCCGACGGGAAGATTCATAGCGCCCCGCGATCCTCTGGGCGTCGGCCGCGGCGGAAGGCAGGGTTGCAGGCTTTATTGATCCCGGGGCCTGCGGAAAATATCGGTTCATGAATTGGTCGAGCACAGCCTTGCGCAACCCGTATACCGCCTGATCGCGCCCTCTGCTGTTGAAGCTGTAGAAAAGCCCGACGCCCTCCTGCGGCAGCAAGTCGAGCTCCGTATGGAAAAAGACGGTGTCGCCGCCGTGTCCAATGAGGAGCCGGCCGTTGTGGGTTTCGTGGAAAAAGCCGTGCGCCATCGCGGCAAAGCCCGGCAACGCGGGCTCCGATGGGGTATGCATCAACCGCGCCGTCTCGCTGCTGAGCATCTGGTAGGTGCCTAGGCGCCCGTTCTGCAGATGTGCGAGCATGAAGCGCGCCATGTCCGCCGCGGTGGTCGCCGCGCTACCGGCCGGCGCGGTCATGATGAGCTCATACGGCTGTGGAGGCTGCGAAGCGGATCGATAACCTTGCGAGGCCAGACCCTTGAAACGATCGGGTAGCGGTTGGTCAAACGTAGAATGTTGCATCCCAAGCGGCAGCAAGATGTGCCGCTCGATGTAGCGCTCGTAGGGCTCCCCGGAGACGCGTTGGACGATGTAGCCGGCAAGGGCCGTTCCATAGTTTGAGTACGCTGGAACCGTGCCGGGCGGAAACATCAGCGGCCGAGGGTGTTGCTTCAGATACGTCTCCGTCGACTCCAAGCCCTGCGGATCCAGAGTCAGAATGTCCTTGAGGCCCTCCTCGAAGCCGCCTTTGTGATTCATCAGATCCAGCAGAGTGATCGGCTTGCCGCTCGGCGGTGACACCTTGAAATCGAGGTAGTCATCGACATTGCGATCGAGGTCGAGCTTGCCCTGCTCGACCAGTTGCATCACGGCCGTCCAGGTAAACAGCTTGGACGTGGAGCCAATCCGGGTCATGACTCGCTCGGGGTCCATCGGGGTCTTCTTCTCGACATCGGCGTAGCCGTAACCGGACTGGAAAAGGACCTTGCCGTCTTTCACAACGGCGACCACGGCGCCTGCGATGTCACCGTTCTTCAGCCCGTAATTCACGAGGCCATCGAGCCAAGCTTCCACATCAGCGGCGTTCAGATCGTGCGCCGTGGGGCTTCGCTCGCCTGACACTTCCGGGGGAGCCGGAACAGGATTGTCCGGGGTAGCCGGGATGTGCTTGGAAGGGTCCTCCGCCGCCTGCGATACGCCCGCGATCCCACTCACGACAACGGCGAGAACGATCGCCGCCAGCGATTCACGACTCATATCACAGTCCTCATTCGAGGCAGGCGTCGATGAGTTGATCGAACCGCGGGCCTGAGCGAATGGGATCGGCTGCCGGCAATCCCAAATCCGCGGCCACCTGGGTGAGGTAGTGCTCGGACTCATCAGCCCTCATGTTGGCCGTGTTGATGCTTACGCCCGCGCAGCGGACCGCGGGGTTGGTGCGTCTAGCCAAGGTGAGGTTGAGATCGATGATTTCCGCCAACCCCGGCAGGGAATAGCCGGAAGCGCCCAGCATGGTCTTGCGGCCGGCTTCGTGGCAGACCACGATGACATCAGGTTGACTGCCATGCAGCAGACCGAGTGAAACGGCCGCGTAGGAAGGGTGTGACAGAGAGCCCTGCCCTTCGATGATATCCCAATGGTCGGGATCAGCATCAGGACTCAACATCTCCGCCGCTCCGGCTTCGAAGTCACTGACGACCGCATCCATGGGCATACCCGTGCCCGCGATGAGAATGCCCGTCTGGCCAGTAGCGCGAAAGTCTGCCGCCACACCACGCTGAGCGAAGGCTCTGGTCAACGAGAGAGCGGTGTACTTTTTGCCCACCGCGCAATCGGTTCCAACGGTCAACAAGCGTTTCCCCGTGCGCTTGCGGCCGCTCGCCACCGGTATATTCGGCGGCGGCACCCTGACATCGATCAGCCTTCGCCCGAGCCGCGCGGCGGCGGACTGCAGATCGGGCTGTTGGCTCAGTCGGGTATGCAAGCCGCCGATCAGATCCAAACCAGCCGCCATCGCCTCGAACAACAGCGGCTTCCAGGACGGATTGATCACGCCTCCGATGTTGGCCACACCGATGACCATCGCGCGCGCACCTCGCTCGCGCGCTTGCGCCGCAGACAAGCGGGTCAATCCAGTCGTGACAGTGGCCCCGGCGCACGCGCACTCCCCTACGCACTTATCCGCCGCCCAGTCGCGTAAGCCAAAGGCGGTTTTGGCGTACTGGGGCTCAGTGATATCGCCCAGGAACAACAAATAGGGGGCAGGTAGATGGAGACTCATACTGGGAGGGCCTGGCCGGGACATTTCCCGTTCAGAAAAATAGTGTCCCAATTGGAAACCTCCTGTCAAACTGACTTTCCAGCACCGCCGCCAGGATAAGGATCCGAATGCTCCCCGACCGAGTTATGGGGTGAGCGGTCATAACGGCGCATTGGCTGGTTCGAATGTGCCGCTCATCGGGACGAAATCCCTTGCTGGCGCGGAATTCATCCACGCAGTCTCACGTCCCCGGCACCTCCGGCTACAGCCACATCCTGGTTTCCGTTTCTGAAATATTTGACTATTTAAGGCAATAAATTTACATTAAGGACAACAATAGCCCAGATGGGCGAAAAACCAACTGGGGAGAAGGCTATGCCCCGCGACTCGACGCACTTGCGCATCCGGGTGGCACTAGGGATTGCGTGCGCCATGATCTTCGGCGTACGGCCAGCAATAGCCGCCGCGTCGGACAACACAACCTTGGAAGAGGTGGTTGTCACAGCGGAAAAGCGTACGGAGAGCCTGCAGAATGTGCCGGCTACCGTCAGTGTCGTCGGCAGCGATGCAATCAACGCCTTGCACGCGACGCAACTCACGGATATCGGCGCCTATGTCGCGGGTCTTCAGGTCGACAGCGCCGGCGCTCCGGGTCAGACTACGTTGTCGCTCCGTGGTATTTCGCCTTTGAGCGCGAATGCCACGGTCGCTTCATACATCGATGAGACTCCGATCGGCTCGACCGGTTTTCACGATCGCGGCGGCAACTACGCGCTTGACTTGCTTCCCTACGACGTCAAACAAATCGAAGTCCTGTCGGGTCCGCAAGGAACTCTCTATGGAGCCAACGCCCTGGGCGGCTTGGTCAAGTACGAGCTCACCACCCCAAATCTGCAGGGCAGCGAATTGCGCCTTGGGGGCGATGTCTTCAACGTCGATCACGGGTCGGGCGCGGGCGGCGGGTTTCGCGCCTACGTCAATACCGCGCTCGCTGCCGACGAGCTGGGATTGATTGCCAGCATCGCCCAGGAGCGCACGCCCGGCTTCATCGACAACTCGGCCACTCACCTGAGGGGACAGAATGCGGACGTACAACAAAGCGCGCGCCTGGGGTTGCTGTGGCAAATCAGCGACGCCGCCAAGTTGAATCTCAACGGGTTGTATGCCAAGGTGCAAGCGGACGGTGTTGCGACGGTTGCGCTCGATCCGGTGACGATGCAACCCTTGACGGGCGATCTAACCGACAACAACTTGAGAGCGAACACCTATCACAACGCTCTCTATTATCTGTCGGCAACGGTCAACTGGCACTTGCCCTGGGCGGATTTCGTGTCGGCCAGCAGCTGGTCGAAGAAGACCGATGAAGTCGTGCAGGATGAGACGTACACCTATCAAGCCCTGCTGCCGCTGGTCGGCGGCCCGAGTGATGGGATCGTGGATTTCCCTTTGTACCTCTCCTCGAGGCGCTTCACCCAGGAATTGCGCCTGTCTTCGCCCGCCGCCGAGCGCCTGGAATGGCTCGCAGGGCTCTACTACGACTACGAGAAGGGCACGAACCGGCAGTATCTGCGCAGCTACGACGCCAAGGGCGCGAGCCTGGCCGCCCTCGGGCTGGATCCATTGTTTGTGGCCGCCCTCCCCACCCTTTACCGCGAGTACGCCGGCTTCGCAAACGCCACCCTGCACGCGACCAGGCGCCTCAAATTCGGCGCCGGCCTGCGGTACGCGCGCAACCTGCAGGACTTCAGCGAGATCGTGGAACCCGGCTCACCGGTGCTTCCGGCTGCGGACGTCCCGGGCAACTCCGCCGAAGGCGTGTTGACGTGGAGCACACGCGCTACGTTCAACTTCACGGCCGACAACATGGCCTATGCGTTGGTATCGACGGGCTATCAAGCGGGCGGGCCCAATACCTCGTTGCCCGGAGTACCCCCCGCGGTAGGTTCCTCCAGGCTCACCAACTACGAAGTCGGATTCAAGAATTCGTTCTGGGAGCGTCGCGCCGTCGTGAATCTGGCGGTATTCCAACTGAACTGGCGCAAGATACAGGTTCCCGGCTCACTCCCGAGCGGCATCACCTATGTCGCCAACGGCGGGACGGCTCGCAGTCGCGGCCTGCAGCTCGAGTCCTCCGTCAACCCCATGGCAGGGCTCGAGTTTCGGGGCACCGCCGCATATATCGACGCACGCCTGACCCAGGATGCGCCGACGGCTAACGGCGCCAATGGCGACCGCTTGCCAATGGTGCCGCAATTCGCGGCATCCCTGCGCGCCGATTATCAACACGCCGCATTCGGGAGCTGGATCTTCCATGTGGGAGCCGGGCTGCGCCACGTGGGCAAGCGCTATAGTGTCGGGCTGCTGTCACTCGATGGCATTCCAACGGATGCTTACGATGCCCTCGACCTGGACGCCGATCTTGGCGAAGGCGGCCTCACTGTCAGGTTGTTCGCCAAGAACGTGACTGACGAGCGTGCGTACCTCTCCGCGTTCAGTTTTGCCGATCTCAGCGGCGCCAATGTGGTGCAGAACGAAGGCACCGTCCTGCAACCCCGAACGGTCGGTCTAGCCGTGGATTACAAGTTCAATCTGAATTGAGGGCACCGTCCCCTGCCGGGTTCTCGTTCAAATACAAAAGATTACGAGAACCATCCCGAGTCCGGGCAGACTAAACTGCCGCGTTCCTCTTCGCAGAGCACGCTCCGGCATAATCCGGTGGTGCGAATTCGATCCAAAAAGGCTCGGGTACATGAATCAAGAAGCTGCCCCGTCCGTGGGCGAGCAGATCCGCGACCAGACGCGGGCTTCGCGCGAAGTCGTGCTGGAAAACTCAACTTGGATCAAGCCGCTGCGCGCGGAGATGGGGCGGGTGATCGTCGGTCAAACCCATCTGCTCGAGCGGCTATTGATCGCATTACTGACCAACGGTCACGTGCTCCTGGAGGGCGTGCCGGGACTTGCGAAAACCTTGGCCTTGAAGACGCTGGCCAATTGCATTTCCTTACATTTCAAGCGTCTACAATTTACCCCGGACATGCTGCCCGCCGACATCGTCGGCACTATGATTTACAACCCCCAGGACGGCGTGTTTCGCACCAAACAGGGGCCGATATTCAGCAACCTCATCCTGGCGGACGAGATCAATCGCGCGCCCGCGAAGGTCCAAAGCGCGCTCCTGGAGGCCATGCAGGAGCGCCAGGTCACCCTCGGCGATGAGACCTATCCCTTGCCAGCCCCGTTCCTGGTCCTCGCCACCCAGAACCCCTTGGAACAGGAAGGCACCTATCCTCTTCCGGAGGCACAGATCGACCGGTTCATGATGAAGGTGATCGTCGATTATCCGACGCGCAGTGAGGAGCGAGCGATTCTCGATTCCATGGCGACCACCGAGCCCATGATCGTGCCGCGCACGGTGGTAAGCGCTTCGCAAATCATCGCTGCGCGCCACGTCGTCAATACGGTATTCATCGACGACAAAGTGCGCGATTACATCGTCGATATCGTGCTCGCGACGCGACCTCCCATTGCGACAGGGCTCAACTTGAACGGTTATGTCCAGACCGGCGCCTCGCCGCGTGCGACCATCGCCCTCACGCTGGCCGCGCGCGCCATGGCCTTTCTCAACGGTCGGCACTTCGTCACGCCGCAGGATGTCAAAACGGTGGCGATGGATGTGCTGCGTCACCGGGTATCGCTGACTTACGAGGCGGAGGCTGAGAACGTCACTTCGCAGAATGTGATTGAGAAGATCTTGAACACACTGCCGGTGCCTTAGAGCGCGGAAGCCTTCTGATGGTGAATGACAGGAAATCGACCAAGGCGATGCGCAGCGGTATGCGGGAGCTGGAAATCCGCACTCGTCGCATGGTCGATGACAGCATGGCGGGCGCCTACCACTCGGTGTTCAAGGGCCGGGGAATGGATTTCGACGAGGTGCGCGAATACAGCCCGGGGGACGAGGTCCGGACCATTGACTGGAATGTTACGGCGCGCGCCGGACGGGCTTTCGTCAAGAAATTCACGGAGGAGCGTGAGCTCACCATTTTTCTCGTGGTTGACATCAGCGCGTCGGGAAATTTCGGCTCCGGCGCCCTGGCCAAGCGCGATCTCGCCGCCGAGGTGGCCAGCGTGCTGGCCTTCTCCGCCATTCGCAACAGCGACAAAGTCGGTTTGATTTTGTACACGGACCGCATCGAGCGGTATCTGCCGCCAAAGAAAGGTCGCCGACACGTACTGCGCGTCGTCCGGGACATTCTTTACCACGAGCCGCAAGACATCGGTACCGACACGGTGAAGACACTCGACGCCGTGAATAACCTGCTGCACCGACGCGCGGTGGTGTTCCTCATTTCGGATTTCCAGGCGAGCGGCAACCCCACCACGGCCCGCGCGGAGCTACGCCGGGCAGTCCGGCAAACCAACCGTCGACATGATCTGATTGCACTCCACATCGAGGATCCACGCGAGAATGAGCTTCCCAACATCGGAATCATCGCGTTGGAAGATGCGGAAACCGGCGAGATCGTTGAGCTCGACACGGCGCGCGCCGCGGTCAGGAAACGTTTCAACGAGATTTCAGCGGAGCGGGCGCAGCGTTTGCGGAGCGACCTGCGGGCGGAAGGGGTCGACACGGTGCAACTGCGGACAGATAAGCCTTACATTCCTCCACTACAGCGATTCTTCAAGTCGCGCGGCCGCGCACGTGTATGATCGCGACTGTTTGCATCCGCCGCGCCCTAAGCGGCTGCGAGTGGCTTGCATTACTGCCAGGAGCGGCTTTGGCCGCAGCTGCGGAGGATATCCGGGACATTCGGGGGCCTAAGGCTGTTCCGCCGGCACCCTGGGTCATGCCCGCTGTGCTCGCGGCCGCGATTCTCATGGTGCTTTGCGCCTACATCCTCTGGCGTCGGCGCCCTCGCACGGCTCCCCGCCGCAATCTGACGTTATCGGAGCAAGTCCTCGAGCGCCTCGAAGAGATCAGACCTCTGATGCGTCCCGCCACGGCCCGGGAGTTCGCAATCGCGGTATCCGAGGTGATCCGAAACTACATCGAGAAGCGTTTCGAGGTCATTGCGACACAACGAACCACTGAGGAGTTTCTGCAAACGCTGCTGCAGAGCTCGAATGAAGCGCTGGTGCGTCACCGCTCGTTGCTTGCGGAGTTCCTGCAACAATGCGATCTGGTCAAATTCGCCGGGGCTTCATTGGCTACAGCGGACCTGGAGTCATTGTTCCAAAGCGCTCGCGGTTTCGTGCTGGCGACCGGAGCGCCGCCCGTCGCATGATTCGGTTTCTGCAGCCCGAATGGTTTTGGGCGTTGGCCGTGCTGCCCCTCGTCGTTCTGTGGCGGGGCCGGCGGGGACCGGTCGCCGCCGTCGAATATTCCGATGTGAGTCTTGCTCGAGAGGTCGCGCGTCGCACCAAGAGCCGGATCGGTGGCATCGTCTGGTTGCTCTCGCTCATCGCTGCGGCTTTCATGATCGTCGGGTTGGCCCGGCCGCAGCGCACGCACAGTCGCACGGAAGTCACGGCGAAGGGAATTGACATCGTTCTGGGACTGGACGTGTCAGGCTCGATGCAGGCGTTGGATTTCACGGTCAACAACTATCGCGTCAATCGCATCGCGGTAGTGAAGTCGGTCGTCTCCAGATTCATTGAAGAGCGTCCCAATGACCGCATCGGTCTCATTGCTTTCGCAGGGTCGCCGTTCATCGTGAGTCCGCTTACGCTCGATCACGACTGGCTGCTCCAAAATCTCGAGCGCATCGATGTCGGCCTCGGGGACGACGGCACGGCAATCGGCTCAGCCATTGCCGCCGCCGTGAATCATCTGCGCACGACCACGGCAAAATCGAAAGTGGTCATTCTGCTGACGGATGGTGTCAACAACAGCGGCAAGATTTCCCCGCTCGCCGCGGCGGAAGCGGCCCGAGCACTGGGCGTCAAGGTATACACCATTGGTGTCGGTGTACGCGGGAAGGCGCCCATCCCCGTCAGAAACGAAGCCGGCAAGATTCAAGTGATCATGGCGACTGTGGA
This sequence comes from uncultured Steroidobacteraceae bacterium, assembly GCA_964400085.1. Taxonomy (GTDB): domain Bacteria; phylum Pseudomonadota; class Gammaproteobacteria; order Steroidobacterales; family Steroidobacteraceae; genus 13-2-20CM-66-19. The sequence goes on from CAYNTW010000075.1 coordinate 12,821, forward strand.
CGTCGACGAAAAGACACTGCAGACGGTCGCCAGCGAAACGGGTGGACTGTTCTATCGCGCCACGGATACCGATTCCCTGCGGAAAATCTACGAGCAGATCAATCGCTACGAAACATCGGCCCAGACCGTGCGGAAATTCGAGCACGTGGAGGAACTTTATCGCTGGGCTCTGTACCCGGCGCTAGGCCTGCTGGCGCTCGGGGCCCTTTTGCAGCTCACGAGGTATCGCAGGTTACCGTGAGATTCACCCATCCAGTCTGGTTGTTGGCGGGCTTGCTGGCGGCGCTCGTGCTCCTGGGCATGTGGCGTTGGCATGACCTCAGACAGCACACGGCCCTTGCCGAATTCCTGGCGCCACACCTGCGAGGCAAGCTCACCGGCTCCGTGTCGGGCTGGCGCCGCTTTCTGCAGCGAGGACTGTTCTTAGCCGCGGTCGTCTGCCTTTTCGCGGCCCTCGCGGGTCCGACGCTCGGGTTTCATTGGGAGCAAATCAGCCGGCGCGGCAACGAGGTCGTCTTCGCGATCGACACGTCGCGCAGTATGTTGACTGCTGATGTCAAACCGAACCGCTTGACGCGAGCAAAGCTCGCGATCGATGACATGGCCAGGCAATTGGAGGGTGACGGGATCGGCATCGTGGCATTCGCCGGCAGCGCCTTTCTCGTCTGTCCGCTCACGCTCGACTATGCCGCTTTTCACGAGTCGCTGGATGCCATCGATGTTCACACCATTCCTCTCGGGGGGACCAATATTCCGAGCGCCATACAGGCCGCCCGCGCAGCGCTTCGCCACCGCCCTGGAAGCGACCAGATCCTGATATTGGTCACAGATGGCGAGAACCTCGAAGGAAATGCTTTAACAGCGGCACGAGAGGCGGCCAAGCAGGATGGCCTCAAGATATTCACCGTCGGCATTGGCACCGCGGAAGGCGATCTCATCGCCCTTCCCGCGGATCAGGGGGGTGGCTTCGTCAAGGATGAGACGGGGGCCTTGGTAAAATCTCATCTCGACGAAGGCGGTTTGAAGGCGATCGCCTCCGCCACGGGTGGCGCCTACGTGCATCTCCTCGGGCAGGGTGAGGATTTCGAAGCGTTTTTGCGAACCGTATTCGGGACGGTTTCGAAACATGACTTGGTTTATAGACAGAGAAAGGTCTACACGGAGCGCTATCAATGGCCATTGGCGGCATCCCTGGTCATGTTGTTGGCTAGCCTGTTGATGGGGACGCGCCGCTCGAGCCGCCGACGGACGGCGGCGGTGTCTCGCGTCGCCGTCATATCAGCCGTGACGGCTCTCCTTTTGATGCCACCGCGCTCCGGGAACGCCGATCAGACAGGTGCTCCCGGCAAAACCGCCGATACCAAGGCGCCGCTGCTGGAATACAACGCGGGCACCTCCGCGTATCGGGCGGGACAATTTCGCCAAGCAACCCAGGCCTTCCAAAAATCGATCAAAAGCGCGCCCGCGAGCGACGCCCGGCGTTTGGCAGACCAGGAGGATGCTTACTACAACCTGGGCAATGCGCTCTATCGCGCGGGCCAACAGCTCGAAAAGTCCGCGCCGCAGGAGGCCCTCGAAAAGTGGACCGACGCGGTGAAGGCATACGATACGGCGTTGCAGTTGCGCGGTGATGATGCCGATAGCAAATACAATCGCGATTTCGTGAAGCGGAAAATCGACGCGCTCCGGCAGCCGCCACCACCTG